>CAYHNH010000001.1:0-205391 GCA_964358005.1 uncultured Candidatus Saccharibacteria bacterium
CAAGGCATCCACCATACGCCCTTTAAAATTCCCATCGGGAACTTTAAAAACCTCTCTACGCCCAGCTCCTCCGGTCGCTCCGGAAAAGCCAGACACCTACATTGCTTATTACTTACTTACTTGCCTGGATGGCATGTTACTGTCTGCCATCCAAGGTTTATTCGATTGTAAAATTGCAATCATTCCGTAAAAACGAAAAACCGCTTCATTAAGCGGCCGCGTGTCACGCCCTTCTTCAGGATGTGGCTTATGGCCGGCTGTATTCGCGATTAGTGTTTGTAATCATTCCGATGTGATAAGTAGTATACTCGCCGTGAAAAAGAAGTCAACTACTAGGCCAAAACGGGCGAAATGGGGACAACAAGTGGACAAATAATGAGGTGATTTTGGCCGAGTTTGAATGGCAGAGGGACACTCGCTCTGCCCTAGAAAATTCGTTGACTAAATGTTTAGAACATTTTGAAATCAACGATGTTGAGCCTTTGGCCTTTTCCAGAAATGGCTTGCCTACGTTGATAAGGAACCAATTCAACGTTCTCGTCAATAAAACTTTTAGCTCCCAAGAAGATATGAGGCGGCAAGGGCAGTCGGAATTGTAATATAAAAGCATAGCTTCCAAATAGCAAAAACGGCCCCTTTCGAGGCCGCTTTGCATTCATGGGAATAATCCCGGAATGGAACCCTATGGCAGTTAGTCCTTGAGCAGAATGGCAGCCGAAGTCTTCTCGATGACCTTCTGAGCTGTATCGCGTCCGCCCAAACCGAAGGCTAGACCGAAGGCCAATGCGCCTCCAGCGAACACTGCGGTGATGAGAGTCTGGATAATGCCCGGAGCGACCCCGAGAGTGTAGAGAGCTGTGAGTATGGCGAAGATCCAGATGGACCACTTCGTCACGCGTCCGGAAAGCTCGGCAACATGGAGGTGACCGGCCTTGGCGCTAGCGACCACGACTTTCTGCATGGCACGCGCGATCACGGCTCCGATGAGGAGGACGAGAACAGCGACGATGACCTGCGGTAGATAATTGACGACCTGGCGCAGGAATTCATTGGCCTGCGAGAGTCCGAGGACATCGAACGCAGCCATGAGGAAGACGACTATGACGAACCATTTGCAGAGCACGCCGACGAACATGCCTGAATTCAGGTTATGTCCTGCGCGCTTCACGACGTCTTCTAGACCTGCTGAACGGAGAGCTGAGTCGAGCTTCAGGGCCTTAAGGATGCTATCGACGAGCCTCTCGACCAACGCTGCTAGGACCCAACCGATCGCGAATATGATAATGGCGACTACGAGGTTCGGGACGAATGCCGCTACCCCGTACCACACGCTCTGGAGCGACTGAGTGAAAACATCGCCCCAATTCTGAATGAACATCATGAATTATGATTTAGCTGATAATTACTTTGTAACCTCTATATTATAGCCTAATTTGGCTCTACTCCGAGGCGGTCCAAAAGGGTCACATGTGGATAATCCAGGATGTCCCGTACCAGCCTGTCATGTATGCCCATCCTGTACTCGAAGTCTGATGTCTCAAAGGCGGAATAGGCGATCTCCTTCCCTATCTCTGCCTCTATGCCCTTTATGATGTTCTCTATGCGCGACAGGTCGAGCTCGTCTCCGACTAGGAGAAGATCGACGCGCGCGTCCCAATTCTGTATAAAAATGCCGGAAGCGACGGCCAACTTGAGGCGGCCGATGTTACTAAACTTCTTGAGCAGGGAGTCGTCAGCCGAGACGCTCGAGACCGTGAGGAAATTCTTGAGCTGATCTATATAGACAAACTTGGCATTGAGGGCATAGGAAAGGCCATGAACCTTCTTCCCAGATATCTCCTTGGTGGTCAGGCGCTTCTTGAGGAGGCCAGCCTTCAAGAGGGTCGAGAGCTCCTTCCTCACTGCGGCACTACCAGTCTTCGTACGCTCGACTATCTCGGACAGGAAGAACGGCATTTCGGAATTGAAAAGGAATAGCCGTAATATACGCACCTTCGCCTGATTGCCGAAAATAGCCGTGAGTGTATCCATGATCGAGTATTGATTATTTCGCGCAGGCATTGTAGCATACGGTTAAGGCCAAAGACAGAAGGCGGCGCGCTCTATAATAAGAGCAGCAATAAGACCTTCCGAGGTTAAACTCTAAGTTTTTCGGCCGGAACATGGTCGATTTTTATTTTAAGATAAACTCAACAAAATGGCTCGCACAAAAGCACAGAAGCAGGAGATCATCGAGAAGCTCAAGGTCGCGATGAGCGGCGCCAAGTCGCTCGTCTTCGTGAACTTCCACGGCCTCACGGTCGGTGAAGCCACGACGATGCGCAAGGCCCTGAAGAAGGACGGCGTGTCCTATTTCGTCGCCAAGAAGACGCTCGTCGAAAAGGCCCTCGAGTCCCACAAGTACGCAGGCACCATGCCGGCGCTCGTCGGAGAATTCGGACTGGCCTATGGCACGGATCTCGTAGCCCCGGCACGCGGAGTGTATGAGTTCCAGAAGAAATTCAAAGATAAGGCCACCATAGTCGGCGGCGTCTTCGAATCCGCCTACATGAACAAGGAAGAGATGACGGCCATAGCCGCTATCCCTCCTCGCGAGACTCTGTATGGCATGTTCGTGAACGTGATCAATTCCCCTATACAGGGCATGGTCATGGCTCTCGATCAGATCGCAAAGAAGCAGGCTTAATAATCAAACTATCAAACTAATATGGAAAATAACCAGACAGCAGTAGAAGTCCCGGCGAAGTTCAAGGCCATCGTCGAATCGATCGAGAAGATGTCGGTCATCGACCTGAACGAACTCGTAAAGTTGTTCGAGAAGAAGTTCGGCGTGTCAGCCGCAGCAGTCGCCGTCGCCGCTCCAGCAGGAGCAGCTCCGGCAGCGGGCGAAGAGAAGAGCACTATGGCCGTCCACCTCAAGGAGGCCGGTGCCCAGAAGATCGCAGTCATCAAGGTCGTCAAGGAAGTCCTCGCCCTCGGTCTGAAGGAGGCAAAGGATCTAGTCGACGCCGCCCCTACTCTCCTCAAGGATGCCATGAAGAAGGAAGAGGCAGAAGCTCTGAAGAAGCAGATAGAAGCAGCTGGCGGAAAGGTAGAGTTCAAATAATACCTATCGCGGCTCGCAGAAAACACCTCCCCCAACGGGAGGTGTTTTTTGTGCCGACTCGGATGCGGGGACGGGCGTGTTCTGCATGACCGGCTGACCATCCTTTTCTCGTGTGCTCTCCTGTATGAGTTTGTTGACCTCCTCTAGGAAGATCTCCCTGCGAGGATCATCCTTCAAGAACTCCACGTCTGTCTTGTTCAAGACTTCGATGGATTGCTCTAGAGCGATCCTTTCGGCCTCTTCCTGGGTCACGGCATTCCCTGGCAGGCCATTGCCTCCAGGCAATGACTCATACTCGGGAGTCCCATCATCGTCTATGTCCACATAGAGCGAGCCTGGAGCGCCCGCGCCTATAGTGGTGGTGGCCAGCATGAGCGGGCTCGAGGGGGCCATGGAATAATTCATCCTGACAGAACCTTCACCGGTACTAGATGATGGCTCAACATCGTAAGTGAAAAAGCCATAGTCTTGGCCTCTTATCTCCACCGAATACTTCTCGCCATTGGTCACAGGAAGCTTGATATATGTATGCTGATCGCTCCCTGACCCCGCTATCCTGAAACTGCTCCCCGGGATACCGGTCTCATATGCGGCGCCCACAAAATCGTTCGCACTGAGCGACTCTGGCTTCAGTATGAGGCCGGTATGCCGGTATTCAGAGTCGTAAACGTGGAGCTCAACTGACGAATGGGCAGCTACTGTCACAAAACCCACTTTCTCTAAGCCCTCAGGCTCTTTTATGGTTACGCCGGACAGCATGGAGATACGATCACCATCGTCACTCATTCCAGTGAGCACTTCTTTTATGACCTTCTGTACCGTTGGCGACTCCATGATGTTCGCATGATCCACTTGGCTTCCCTCCCTCGATGAGGCCATGCCAAGATCGACGTATGCCGCATGATCAGAATCATGAGCCGCGCTTAGAGACAAGACGGTACCATCTCCCATGAGAGAGCTCGCGACTCTCCAGACGAAACCTGCCCCGCGGCACCAGAGTGTGCCGACGATACCGTCGCATCCCTGCTTTTCAGAATAACGTATGCCTGTCGGCGTATCGGAATTCCAGCCGACGATCGCCCAGGTCGCTATCTGCACCGGCCACTGATAAGGATCGAGGATGGCATGCAGAACCTCGGCCGCATGTAACAGCTTCGCGTTACCTACGATCGGTCTGACGAGGTCCGTAACAGCCGGCCGGACCCGGGCACTTCCATTGTCCAGCACAAAATCTGCCTGATCTGACGGAGAAACGATCTGCCTCGGATACGTCCCGTCATTGAGGCCTCTCATAGTGGTGCTGGCGAAGGCAATGGTGGGAGAGAACATTTTTGAGAAATACCCTACTGATGGAAGCAGTGAATACGCGCTCGGCATATTCTCGCCCAGACCGCGCGCTACAGAATTGGAAAGTATGAAGCCACCGAGGATGGACTGACCATTTCCGTGCAACAATCCAGCCAAAGCCGCCGGTGTGCCCAGATACGGAACTGCGACCGATATGACTTTGTCTATGAGATCGGATCTGCCGGACTCTATGAGCTCCTTGACCAGATATTTTGCGATCAAACCGCCGTTGCTGTGGGCTATCAGCGATACCTTACCAGTTTTCGAGGTGGCGGCCATGGCCGTCACGACATCAAGGAGAGCTTCCGTCGTGGTAGACCTTGCCTCATTCCCAAGGACCACATCACGGATAGGCCTGCGCCAGTCATATCCGAAGGCTCTTGCTTCGCTCACATATCCGCCGTCGGCCAGATCCCCGAGGAATCCCATGAAACCCGAGTATATAGGCTTTATGCCAAGGGCCTTGTCTATTGGAACAGTCGAGAAGATCTTCTTGTCTATGCTACTTCCCTCATCATCCATATAAAGCTTCAGCACATCGGCATTCATATTGGGTTCCCAGAGCCTGTTCGAGCCACTGTAGAGCCTGGTGCCTTCTAGACCGGGAATGAAGAGCAAGCTGGAACAGCAAGAAGTGGAGCCGAATGGATCATCCACCAACCAGGGAGAATATGACGCCTGGCCATAGATGGAATTGACTCCCGAGACGTTGGGTCCCGAGGCCTTACCCCACCAATTATTCTCCAGATCCAAAATAACGCCGCTTTTATTATGAACTGCCACAGCGTTCCCTATTATTCTTGAATCGCGTATCGAGACCCTTGGCAATCCATCGAAACTGCCACTTAGTGCCACGTATATGCCGTTGACCGAGCTATTCTCAATCTTAAGGCCGCGCCCATCGACTGAGCTTGCTGTTATATGCAATGCCGATCCATTAGCACCCGAGATAGTAGTCGAAGCCAGGGTGGCTTCCGATCTGAAGAGGACTATGGTCGGCCCGTCATGCAGGCGAGCATTAGAGACAGAGATGCCGCCCCCGCTGTATATGCGGTCTATCCCCGTTATGTCGACTGGCTGTTCTGCAGTGCCCTCTATATCGAGCTTTCCATAAGCTACGAGCGAGGCAGGCTGTGCTCCGTCGGCCATCCTTATCTCTACTCCCGGGAGAATGCGCAAAGTGGAATCCTCGGACACATCGACATCGTGTTCGAAGATGTATGGGCTGCCGCTAATGTCCCAAACGACATCTTCTTCTATGTGCCTTGGAACGTGCGTGCCCGACTCCTCTGCGCGCACCTGCTGGGCCGATATGCTGAATATCAAAAGAACTTCCGCCAAGGCGACGCAAGCGGCAAAAAAAGGCCTCTTAATTGATCTCATAGGCGTATGATTATTGATAATAACCACAGCCTATCAGGCAGGCGTTCAAGGAACCTTCAAAAAAAGTTCAAATAAAAGTGAAGAAAAGATAAAATATCAGCGAAGATATTGGCCAGCGAAGTAAAGCACGGCGAAACTCAATAGCAATATACCGATGAAACCCATCAGGAATTTGAGAAAGCTGCCGTCAAAAGGATTCGTCATGGTTTTATATCTCCTTATTCAGTATCTCGCGAGTAGCCGGACCGATCACCCCCACCGGTTTTAGATTGTATTTGGTCTGATACTTTTTGACAGCGGCCTCAGTAAGATTGCCGAATGTCCCTGTGACCGGCCCGTCGTATAAGCCGACCTTCTTCAAATAGCTCTGGAGTGAGCTCACATCGGCGCCCTTCGAACCCGTCTGGAGATTCCTAGAGAATTTTGCCACAGACCCCTGCTCTCCCGCCGGAGCCTTTGCTGATTTGCTTCCCATGGTAAAAGCGGCGTTCCCGGTCATTCCTTTCGAGGTAGTGAACTCCAGAGTTACAGATAGCGGAAGGGCTTCCTTTCCGGTCACGATATAAGTCCCATTGAATGGTCCGGTGCCTGTTCCAGTCGCAGATATCTTCTGGTCGCCCACGTACATGGTATAGCTCGATATGTCGTGGCTAGTATTGAATTTGAACGACAAGGTCGCCCCGGCGCTCGCAAAGTCTCCGCCCACGTTATTCGACGCGACATAAAATGCTGTGAGGACTGGCACGGGAGGAAGAGTGCTCTGGATAGCTTTGTTATTGGCTTCTGTTGGGGCCACATATCCATAGATATTCCCGCAAGCACCTCCATACTGACATATAGTCACATTGGCTCCGCCGATCTTGCTACCGATGACTGTGATGATATTCCCCGATATACCCACATATATGGCCTCTGGATTGCTATTTGTCGAGATGTAATATGCGCCACTGCGAGACCCCTCGACTGTCAGATTCAAGCTCTGTCCTATGTCTACTGTCACATTGCTCTTGCTGAACGTGATCTTCGCTTCTCCCGCAGATTGCGGTTCTGCTTTTTTAAGGACGCTTACATTGAGAGATGCGCAGGTAAGGGCGCTTTCCACGTAAGAACAGACGCTTATGTTACCTTCCCCTGGGTAGTAGGCGCTCACTGTCAGCACCGAATCCTTTAGGAAACCTCCGGCGATGTCCGGGCGGCCATTCGTTCCGATATAAGAGATAGATCCCCCACCTGAGAGCTGGACGGTCTTGGTCTCTCCGACATACATAGATAGATGTGGAGGAGTCAGAGTGATAGGGCTCGCTTGGGCTTCTGTCGCATAAGCACCGACACTGAGTAGAGTCGCCGCAAATATAGCTACTTTTATGCATTTCATGGGGCAATTATACATCTTTTGCGTTAGGCCTTCTAGTTGCCCCAAACAAAAACCGCCCCGAAGGGCGGTTTTTGTTTCACACTAAGCTAAGTGGCTGTTCTTTCGAACGAAGCCGCGTAGGTTAGATAGATGCTGTCCTCCAACCTGGCTGCGCGTTCATGAAGGTTGTAGGTGTAGCAGGTGTCGTAACTGCAGAACCTGTGCCGTTCTCACCTACCCAGTTGATGCCCTGCATCTGAACTGCGAATGTGTTAGCACCTGGAGACGGGACTGTGAAGGTGTAAGTCACCGGAACAGTCACGCTCTGGTTGCGGTTAACCGTGAAGGTGTTCGTCGTGAGGGTCGTGTTTGTCGGCTGCGAGAAGTTCGCAGTGACTGACCTGGTCGTCGAAGCTACACCGTTCTCGTAGATCTGCGCCAGGTTGTAACCTGTCGTAGTCGTACCGAATGCGGAGTAAGTCGTCGTAGCCGGGAGACCGATCTCAACGTTCGTACCAATGGCCTGGATGTTCACGTTGAAGGTTGCCTGATACTGGAAGTTAGTATCCGTGGCATTTCCAGCGGAAATGTTGGTCTTGGTGATCGTCGGGGTTCCAACGAGGCTAAAGAGAGGACCTGTAGCAGCAACTGTCTGAGCATTGCCCAAGGCTGATCCGGCAACCGTAGCCGTCGAATCATTCGATGAGAGGATGGTCAGGTCAGCTGTAGACGAGGTAGCAACACCGGCCCTGAGGACCAATGAGCCGCTCGTGACTCCAGTTACGTCAACTTTGACCGTGTAAGGAAGAGTGGTGTTGACCGGGATGGTAGCACCTGCTGTTCCGTTAGTGATGTTAGAGAACGTAGCTGAGTCGCTCGAGACTGAAGCCGAAGCGATCTGGGTGCTTCCCTGGAAGAGGTAAGCGGCTCCGACCGATCCGGTTCCACCAGCTGTGTCATAGATCTTTACTGTGACTGAGCGGAGGTGGAGGGTGTCATTCTGTGCGTTCACATCGAATACAAGGACCGGGAGGCCGAGATACTGACCATTGGTCGTATCATTGACCGGGATCGCCTGGATAAGAGGTGAGGAAGAGTTAAGCGAAACGTTCGCCTGTGCGCTGTCCGTCAAGCTTGAGTTGATCGTCAAAGCCTGAACGATACCAGTAGCAGCGGAAGGACCGTAGAGGTTCAAACCTGCACCGTCCACACCGCGGACTCCATTCTGTACAACGCCGAGACCCCAACCAGTTGTGGCCACAGTGTTGATAGTGTTCTGGGTAACGCCTGAACCGTCAGGATAGTTTGCACCAGTTGACGAGATGTAGGCGCTGTCGATAGAGCTGTTAAGGTCGCCCTTGATGACGAGATCCTTATACATGCCCTTCGGAACGAAGAAGTGGAAACCGGCGATACCCAAGAGGTATTCAGTTCCGCTCTGCACTGCTGTCGTGCCGTTGATTGCCTGGGAGGCCAAGACCTGAGCACCATCGGTTATGTACAACGTGTTGAAGATCTTGTTGTATATACCGGTGTTGTTACCGATGTTGAGAGTGATGCTCTGTACATCGAGATCAGAGTATTGAGCCTGGACGCGTACCGTGAGGACCGGGACCATCTTCTGGCCTACGTACAAGACTGAGCTTGAGAGAGGGCCAGCAGTGACGGTCATGATGCCTGGTACTCCAGGAGTCGTGATGCCTGATGTTCCAGGATTAACCGGAGTTACACCAGGAGCGGCAGGCGTACAAACGTAGCCAGCCGGGCAAGCTGTCATAGGAGGCGCTACGACTACACCGCCATTAAGAGCGGCGCGAGTCAAAGGACCTACGAAACCTGTCGACGGAACACCCTTGGATGCTTGGTAAAGCTTAACTGCAGCCTGGGTCTGTGAGCCAAAGTAACCCTTGGCGGCAGCACCAGATGCGATTGCAGGAATGTTGAAACCCTGAGTGATAAGAGCTGTCTGCAGGGCAACAACTGCAGGGCCGGTAGATCCAACGCTCAAATTGGCGCTGAAGTTATAGCCCTGAGCTCCAGCGAACGAAGCAAGAGCCAATACGGCTACGCCCGTTGCGAAGAGAACTTTTTTCATATCTATGTTTTTATAATTAACGATACCTCCCGGTCTTACTTATAATATTCGGGAAGCGATCGCCTAGTAAGACTGATAATAATTCCACGTTCCCGCGTCCGTACTATCGACGTCCGAACGAGAGATTTAGTGGGCAACTTGAAAACAAACATTGACAAACTTAATAGTTATATTCAGTTATCAAGGTTCGTTCTTCCAGGGCTTACGCCTTGGGACGAACGCCTAATCAAACGACTGATAGGGCGCTCGTTGCAAAGCATTATAGCGCATCCGGAAACCACGGCGCAAAACAACGTAATGTGGATAACTCTATGTCATTAAGCCACGAAAGTCAATATCCCCCCTTAAATACGCCGAAACGGCTAAAAACAGCTTATTTCAATGAATATCTACTCCAACGACGCTCACCCTCCTTCTTTATGACGCCCTTGGCCACCAAATCTAACAGCTCACGCTGTATGGTCTTCTCACTGCAGTCTTTTATGATCTTGGAGAAGTCTTTTATGGTCAGGTTCGATTGTCCGCGAAGAATGGCTAATATGGCTTCCTGGCGCTGATTCTTCTTTATAGAGGTGTCAGACTTACCCTTAGTAGTATCGCTCATATGAAGGTTCTTTTCCCTTTTATCCGCCTTAAAACCGCTTGAAAACAACGTAGGGGTCCTGAAGAACGACTCCGATAAGACATAGCCAGCATTGGCCGCGTTCTCCGCAAGACGATCGCGCAAAAGGGATAGGACATTGTCTATTTCCTTTACCAGAATCGCGTGATTCATCTCCGATATTAGATTGGATATCTTGGCGACATTCAGCAGGGATATAGTCTCCAGGGCCGAGGAAAATATCGATTGGACTACGATGTTCTTATCGCCGGGGATAGAACTAGACGCCATAAAGGACGCCGAGATAAGATCCATGCCGTGATCCCTCAATTCCCACTTTAAGGGCTCATCGTCCTTTAGAAGGCCGGATACCAGATACAGGGCGGCCGTTATCTTCTCGACCTTTTTGAATATATAAATCAAGTAATCCTCAGCCGAAAAGAAACCAAGGGATTTCCAGTTCAAAGGGTCATTGAATGCCGCGTTGCTGTTATTAGGATTGTCCATATGTCCTTTATAGTGATGGCTCTCTGTCCTTTAGTAAAGGACAATATTTTCTATCAGACAGAGCCATTATATATAAGCCTTGAGCCATAAAGCAAGTGCCATACACGAGATTGTGTTATTATTGTGCCATGGCCAAAAAGAAGGAAAACGATCTGATGAAGAAAGTTAGTTTTTGGAGCGAGATGGAGGATGGGGTCGTGCGAGCCGTATTAGCAGTCGTCTGCTTTGCGGTGGCGTTTTTGTCCCTTTTGGCTGCTTTCGGCAAGGCCGGACTAGCCAATAAACTCTTCGACTTGTTGGACCGCCTCCTGGGAGTGGGCTATTTCCTCATACCTATCATAGCCATAATCCTCGGTATCGCCTTTCTAAGGGGGGTCAAAAAGCGAGTGGAGACTCCTAGAATCGTGGGAGCCATCCTCTTTTTCATCTCCTGCCTCGGCATCATATATCTCATATCGGATCAAGCTGCTGGTATAGTCGGCCGATGGATCGCCCTTCCCCTTTTGAGGCTGTTAGATACTTGGGCGACCATAATACTCCTAGCCGCTGTGTTCATAGTATCGCTAATCATGCTTTTCGAATGGGAACTGACCATGTCATGGTTCACTGGGAGGAACAAGACTCTCGACCTCAAAAAGCCGACCGAAATGGATGAGAAGGAAGAGGAAGCTGTCCTGGACGCAGTGCGAGCGGCAGAGGAAGATGGGAGCAGTGACGAGTCCAAAAATGCCAAAGCTGATGCCAAGAGAGAGCAGGACAAGAAGAAGGCCGTCCGCGCGGGCAAACTGGCATTCAGTGATGAGGAGGAGAGCAACTTCGCTTCAGCTGCTGTCCTGCCTCACCTCAAGCCTTTCACCCCGCCTCCCCTATCTCTCCTCGAGAGGGACCGCGGCAAACCAGAGACCGGTGACATCAAAGCGAACGCGAACATCATCAAGCGGACGCTCCAGAACTTCGGCATCACGGTCGAGATGGATGAGATATCCATCGGACCATCTGTCACCCGCTATGCTCTTAAGCCGGCCGAGGGCGTCAAACTTTCGAGAATCGTGGGCCTCAACAACGACCTCGCCCTGGCCCTGGCGGCCCACCCGATCAGGATAGAAGCCCCGATACCCGGCAAATCCCTGGTCGGCATAGAAGTTCCGAACACCGCTAAGACTACAGTGGGCCTGGGCACCCTCTTGAGCTCGTCTGATTACCAAGAATCAGAAAAGCCGCTTCTCATGTCCTTGGGTAAAGACATATCCGGCAGAGCTCATTTCAATAACCTTGGGAAGGCGCCCCACATGCTCATTGCCGGAGCCACTGGATCAGGTAAATCGGTGACGATACACGCTCTCATTACTTCCCTGCTCTATCGCAACTCGCCCGAAAACCTGAAGTTCATAATGATCGATCCGAAGCGTGTGGAACTAACGCTATACAATAAGATCCCTCACCTTCTCACTCCCGTCATAACCGACCCGAAGAAAGCCATCCTCGCTCTAAAATGGGCAGCCAAGGAGATGAGCCGTCGTTATGATCTCCTAGAGAAGAACGCCGTGCGCGACATAGAGTCATACCACAAGACCATCCTGTCCCCGGAACTTGAACGCATAAAGGAGATGGAGTCCAAGGGCAAGCCCACGGACGAAGAAAAGGCCAAGCTTCCGGAGATAATGCCATATATCGTCATCGTGATAGACGAGCTAGCCGACATAATGCAGACCTATCCGAGAGAGCTGGAGTCGGCCATAGTCAGGCTCGCCCAGATGAGCCGTGCTGTGGGCATCCATTTGGTGATTTCGACGCAGAGGCCTTCCGTCAATGTCATAACCGGCCTCATAAAGGCCAATGTGCCGACGCGCATCGCCCTCCAAGTCGCTTCACAGATCGATTCCAGGACAATCCTCGACCAAGCTGGTGCTGAAAAACTCCTAGGAGCCGGTGACATGCTCTATCTTGGCGGCGAAATGTCCAAGCCCATACGTCTGCAGTCAGCTTTCATATCAGAATCAGAGGTCAAGCGGGTGGTCAAGCACTTGGCTGACGAATACAAGGATGAGATCATGGGCGAAATCAGCCTGACGACACCGGAAGCAGGTTCGAGCGCAGCTTTTGATGCGATAGTTGGCGGAGATTCATTCGATGAAGAAGACGAGATGTATGAACCAGCGAGAGAAGCAGTCGTGACGGCCGGCAAAGCCTCTACATCCTACATACAGCGAAAACTCGGCGTAGGCTATTCTCGCGCCGCCAAGCTCATGGACATGCTCGAGGAGCGCGGCGTCATCGGTCCTGCCAACGGCTCCAAGCCTAGGGAGGTTATGGGCGGAAGCTCCGAGGAATCTGGAGCCGGGCTGAACACACCATTGCCGGGAGAGACTATATGACGCTGACGCGCACTAGATTCTCTCAGCTTCTCAGAATGGCCGCCCTCGCAGTCGTTATCATAGTGATCATCGGCTACGCCATAACGCGTTCGCTCCCCTATTTCCAGGGTCCTGAGATAGCCGTCTTCCAACCTCTTAACGGCTCGACGATATCCTCCACAACAATGACCCTCATAGGACGAGCACGACGGATAAACTCCCTAAGCATAAATAATCACCCCATCCAGATAGACGAGCAAGGGAATTTTAGGGAGACTCTGATAGTCTTCCCGGGCATCAATGTCATCTCCTTGGATGCGACCGATCAGTTCAAGCGCTCTACTCATTCAGAGCTACGCATCCTCGGAACAGAACCCATATAATATCTACTTTCCGACTCGCTCCCGATACTCACCAGTCTCGGTATTTATCCTTATGATGTCGCCCTCATTTACGAACAGGGGTGCGCTTATGGTCGCGCCAGTCTCTAGAGTGACGACCTTCTGACCTCCAGTAGCCGTATCACCCTTTATGCTGGGAGGAGCATCTGTGACTTTTAGCTCCGCCAAGATCGGGAACTTGAATCCCATCGGTTGTTCCTTGAAGATGATTTGGGTAACGATCGTATTTGGCTTGAGAAATCGCCCTTGCTGCCCCACCTGTTCTTCTGTGAATTTGAAGCGTTTCGACGGGTCGGAAACCTCAGAGAAACACCATTCTCCGCGATTGTTATAGAGATATTTCACTTCACGCTCGTCTATCTCGGCCTGCTCTACCTTGTCGGAAACATGAAATGAATATTCCGTAACCTTTCCTGTAAGAAGGTTTTTTAGCTTAGTCGCGTTCACCGGCTTACGCTGTTGTTTGCGGAAGACATGCGCGGAAAGCACCTCATATGGAGCGCCATCGAGGACGATGAACTTCTTTTCGGTTATCTCGCTGTATTCGAGGAGGGCCATGGCGTTTATTCGTTGAGCTTGGCTCTTATCTTGCCTAATATGTCCTTTCGCACATCCTTATTCTCCTTCAGAAACTGACGAGTGGCATCGTAGCCCCGGCCAATGGATTCGCCATTGTACTTATAGGACGCCCCAGAATGCTCGAGGATCCCGTACTTCTCGCCAAGCGCTATCATCTCCCCTTCCTGCGATATGCCCTCGTTATACATGAGATCGAATTCGGTCTGCTTGAACGGCGCCGCTACCTTGTTCTTGACGACCTTCACGCGGACGCGGCCGCCCATTATCTCCTCCCCTTTCTTTATCTGCGCGATGCGGCGTATATCCAGCCTCACTGACGCATAGAATTTGAGAGCCTTGCCCCCCGGCGTCGTCTCTGGATTGCCGAACATGACCCCGATCTGCATGCGTATCTGGTTGATGAAAATTACGACGGTCTTGGACTTCGCTACTATGCTGGTGAGCTTGCGCAAAGCCTGCGACATGAGACGAGCTTGCGTGCCTACGTGATGGGCACCCATGTCACCTTCGAGCTCGGCCCGCGGAGTAAGAGCCGCGACGGAATCGATCACGATCACATCCATATTGCCGGTTCTCACAAGACTGTCTACGATCTCCAGGGCCTGCTCGCCGGTGTCAGGCTGAGAGATGAGCAGGTCTTCGATCTTTACACCCAGCTTCTTCGAATAATCAGGGTCCATGGCATGTTCGGCGTCTATGTATGCGCACATGCCGCCCTTTTTCTGAGCTTCTGCTATTACATGGAGAGCCAAGGTCGTCTTTCCGGATGATTCTGGACCGAATATCTCGATGATGCGGCCGCATGGCAGACCGCCTATTCCGAGAGCAGCATCGAGCCCAAGAGAACCCGTAGGGATGGCCCCGACGTTCACCTTGGTTTTATCGCCAAGCCTCATTATGGACTCCTCTCCGAATTTCACTCTGATGGCGTCTATTGCGCTGTTTATATTCGTATCTTTGACATGACCATGAGCTGGCGACGCTTTGACCTCTGCCTTTTCAACAGTTGATCTTTTCGCCATATCTTATCGTGCCACATAAGGCAATAGGCCCATAAAGCGCGCGCGCTTCACTGCGGTAGCAAGCTGTCGCTGGAACTTGGCTGAGATCTGAGAACGCTTGCGGCTGATCAAACGTCCGTGCGGATTCAGGAATCTGCGCAGTATCTCGGTATCCTTGTAGTCGATATGCTTGATGTTGTGCTGGCTAAAATAGCATTGTTTTTTCATAGAATTTGGAATTTAAGATTAGAACGGTATGTCGTCAGGATTGATGTCCTCCTGAGGGTACTCAATAGCTTCTCCGGGGGCGGCATCCTTGCCATCCTTGGTTCCGCCGTCTGCCTTGCCGGCCGAAGCAGTTCCACCTCCCGTTCCGCCCTTCGAGCCAAACTGAACGTTGTCCGCGATAATCTCTGTGCGGTATTTCTTGGTATTAGTCGCGGCATCATCCCATGACCTTGTCTGGATACGTCCCTCGATGAGAGCCTGTGCGCCCTTCTTCAGGTACTGGGCACAGAGCTCGCCCATTCTGGCGAAGACCACTATGTTGTGGAAGTCAGCCTGCTCTTTCTTGTTACCATCCTTATCCTTGAAATAACGATTTGTAGCCAGACTGAAACTCGCGACTTTGGTGCCAGAAGGCAGAGCCTTGAGCTCTGGATCCCGGGTTAGATTGCCTATGATGAATACTTTGTTTAGATACATGGTTCTTGCTTATAGATTAAACCTCTTTGACCATTTCGTCTATGCTCTTGTCCATCTCCTCTATGGTGGCTGGCGCAGCAGGCGGCTCCTTCTTGGCTATAGCCTCCGGCTCGCCCACACCGACAGGCCTTCTCACAAATGAAGCAGCGACCACGGGGGCGCGCTTGCCTAGGTAGGTGTTTTCGCGGCTAGTGGTGATGACTAGCATCCTCAAGACCGATGGGATGATCTCGATTCCCTTCTTGATTGCTTCGATTTTGGCTGATGCGACCTCAAACTTGACCCAGCCGAAGTCGGCTTCGTCGTATTTATCATACGAGCCTGACACCATCTTTTTGCGCATGGTGTAAGCAAGCTTCTCATTATGAGGAGCCTCTTCTGCGATAATCACGCCTCCATTCTTGGTCACGATCTCCTTCACTGCCGAGACTTCAGCCTCGATGCGCTCTTGCGGCAGGCCAGCGAGCAGGTAACCGATCTCATAGACCGACATACGGTCATCTCGAACTGTTTCGTCCATAGGTTTGCGAGCAAGTGATCCCTTGAATGTTCTCGGGAACCCGTCTGTGCGCCATGGCACACGCGTGGGACTTGCTCTAAGTTAAATTATTAATACAGTTCGAGGCTATCACTTTTTACCCCCTTGCGCAAGGGTGTGACCAATCTATCATACCGGTGTTAAAATTTTCTTCAAAAAAAGTTCAAATTTTAATGAATTAATCTTCAATTTTTAATGAACACGCCACTAGCCCTCATTGACCAGGCCGCCGTAGCATGATATCCATATCACTTGGAAGATCCCCTTCCAGTTCGTTTCAACCCAACATGGAGAAGAACTATGTGCAAAGGAACAGCATGTTCAGATGCCATTATCGCGGCCGTCAGGTCGCTGCGCCACACCGACATCACCCTGAAGCCGAATACCGCGAGCGGCAAGCGCCTCCGCTGCATCTTCAAGAAGATGCGGCGCTTCAATGAGAACGACGTTCACGCCGCCTTCGAATCTCTCCTGAGGAGCGGCGCCATCGTCATCGTCGCCCACGTCCAGGAAGTCGCCCTGTCAGCCAACGGCGAATCGCGGAGGCAGACGGGCAAGGCAGCCAGGGCCAACGTCAAGGAGCTCCCCGCCGCACGCCTGTTGGCCAAAAAGAGCTGGTTCCTCGACATCGAGGGGCAGCCGGCCGAGCCAGGCGAAGTCGAAGGCGTCCGACAATTCTTCGGCATGATGGTGTATGTCACCGCGGACGGACTGCCAGAGAAGATCAAGAAAGTCGTGGCATCTCCGATTACGCCTGCCCCGAGCCTTCTGGCCGTCGCCTAACGACGCCAATCGCCACGATTCTACCCTCGCCCGACTCCCACGTCGGGCGATTTTTATTCCTACTTATTTCCTCAAGAAAAGCGGGTTCTTGGGCATCTCGTTAGCCTTGACCAGGTCTTTGATGGCCTTAGAGGTCTCCGGCAGGATCGGATTGAGCATCCACCCGATCGTATAGAGCCTTACGCACAGATCACGGATAACTTCCTGGGCCGCGGCCTTGTCGGTTTTCACCAATTTAAACGGCTCCTTGGACTGGATAAGCTGATCCGCCTCAGCCACATGGCGCCAGACCACATTGCAGGCTTTCTGGATATTGAAGCTCTCGATGGCATCTTTAAAGTCTTGAGGGATGGTGTTTTCCGGAATCTTCACGGGCCCATCCAGATTATCATGCGCCATCTTCATGATACGGCTGGTCAGATTGCCTATACCATTGGCCAGGCCGGCGTTATAAGCTGCCTTGAAGTATGGCATCGAGAACGGGCTATCCTCAAAAGAAGACAATTCGCGGGCAACATAATACCTAAGAGCCTCCTTGCCATATTCGCGTATGACTTCGAGGGGATCTACTGTGTTGCCAAGCGACTTAGACATCTTCACGCCTCCCTCGCCCGTAATGAAACCGTCTATCACGATCGTGCTAGAACCCGGCAGACCGGCGGCCATGAGCATGGCCTGCCACATGGCGGACTGCTGACGTAGGTTATCCTTGCCACAATATTGGACAGTATTCTCGGAAGCGACCCACCATTTTTTGAAGTTATCTTCATTGTCTGGCCAACCGGTCGCAGAAATATAGTTAACCAGAGCATCGAACCATACGAACATGACCTGGGATTCATCGCCCGGCACAGGTACACCCCAAGGCATCTTCGTGGCCAGACGAGAGATGCTAAAGTCATTTAGGCCTGCCTTGACGAAAGACTTGATCTCATTGAAACGAAAGTCCGGCACAACGAAAGATGGATTCTTGTCATACATTTCGAGCAGACGGCCCTGAAATGCACTGAACTTAAAGAAATAATTTTCTTCCTTGATGATCTCGATCTCCATGAGCGGATGCGTCGGACATCGGCCATCAACTAATTCCGAATCGGTTTTCTCGAGCTCACAGCCGACACAGTACTTGGCCGAATACTCCTTTTTGTATATGAATCCATTTTTATCGACGCGACGCCAAAACTCCTGGGCTGCAGCCACATGATGAGGGTCCGTAGTCCTTACAAAGTTTGATTCCTCCAGAATGCCGACAGCCGAGCCGAGCTCTTTGAACTTTTTCGAAGCCTGATCGCAGTATTCCTGCACAGGGATGCCGAGATCTTTGGCTTTCCTGAATATCTTGAGACCATGTTCGTCAGTACCAGTGTTAAAGAAGACCTCGAAACCGGAGAGTTTCTTCCAGCGAGCAACGATGTCCGCGCGTATTAGCTCCATGGCAAAACCGACATGCGGCTCGGCATTGACGTATGGAAGGGTCGAGGTTATATAAAAAGTCTTGCTCATGCGTTGAATCTAAGGATAGGCGCTAATGCCTCAGCTTTACTGCGACCGACGAGCGCGAGGTTCAGGCCTTCATTCACGAAGATCTGCCGAGCCAATCCGCGGACCTGGTCGGCCGTGACCTTATTTATCCTCTCAATATGCTCCTCTGGGCTCTCTACACCACCTTTCAATATCTCTTCGAGACCCGCAAATTCAGCGCGGGTTTCCGAAGTCTCGAGCTCGAGCATGCTCGTACCAGCTATGTAGTCCTTGGCCTTCTTGAGCTCCGCGTCCGGTACAAGCTCATCCTTGAGGCACGCGCACGAGGCGAGGATCTCGCGAATAGCCACATCGACTCGTGAATTATCGACTCCGGCAGATATGGTGAGGTCGCCATGATCGGTGAAGGGGTCATGCGAAGCTCTGATGTAGTAGCATATGCCGAGCTCATCGCGCATCTTGGAGAAAAGGCGCGAGCTCATACCGCCGCCCAGTATGGTCGACAGGACCTGCATGACAGGGATACGCGGGTCCGCGATCGGGAAAGTGCGGAAAGCGATCACCATGTGCGTCTGATCGGTCTCCTTTGATTCGACCCTGAGAGCCGGTTCCTTCTGGTCTTCCGTCACCTTAAGTTTGGGTGACTTCTTCGATGACGAGAGTCCCGAGAAAGCCTTCTCGACTTTGGTGGCCACACTCTTTTCGTCGAATGAGCCAGCGATCATGACTGCCGTGGCAGAACTAACGTAATGAGCATTCCTGTATGTAACAAAAGAATCCCTGTTGAATGACCTAATGGTGTCCTCCGTACCTATGACATCCCATCCTGCCGGCTGGTCGCCATGCATGAGAGCAGACAATATGTCATGGACGTGCCTCTGCGGTAGGTCGCGGTACATCCGGAGCTCTTCGATGATGACGCCTTTCTCTTTTTCTATCTCCTTGGCGTCGAATAACGGATTCAGGTACATGTCAGAGACGACGTCCAGGACAGTGTCCAGGTGCCTGGAGTCAGCTTTGACCCAATAGCCGGTGACTTCCTGCCCAGTAAAGGCATTGTAGTGCGCGCCCAAGCCATCCAGCTCGCGCGAGATCTCGCTGGCTTTCGGACGGCGCGGAGTTCCCTTGAACACCATATGCTCCAGGAAATGGGATATGCCATTGGTCTCCTTGGACTCATACTTCGACCCGGCCTCGACCATGACGAGGACGGCGACTGACGGGTTGTCAGGCATCGGTATGGTAACCAGCCGTACGCCGTTTCCGAGTATAGTCTTATTGAACTTCATACTGCTCACTATAGCTTAATCTCGCCGCCTTCTTCAAGCTTTATGAATTCTATGCCGCTCTGACCGAGGACTTTCTCGGCTAGGATATGCTGGATGCCGAACCTTATGGCGTCATGGACCGGGAAAGCTAGGCGGGGCTTTAGTGCCAGGGCGTAGTCTATGGCTTCAGATATCTTGACCCAGGGGCCAGCGACAGGCAGGGCCAGGATATCGACCGGCCTGTTCGGATCCGTTAGCGCATCGCCTGGGTAAAAGAGCTTGTCGGCGATAAAGAAGCCTACATTCGAGGCCTGTGGAATAGTACTGTGCATAAGCGCGTGCTTCTCTCCATATGCCTCTAGGGCCACTCCTTTGAGCTCTATTTTGTCTCCATGCTTCATGACACTGTGCTTCACGCCCTCCTTGGCCAGCATCTCCCCTACGGCGTCATTGGATATCACTGATATATCCGGAGCGCGCTTTATGAGCGCCTTGAGAGACTCTATGTGGAAATGATCCGGATGCTCGTGAGTTATGAGAACGATATCGGCATGCTTCACCTTGTCGTGCTCCTCGAGACTGTAGATGCCCGGGTCAGTTATGATCCGAGTCTTCCCGACATCAATGAGCATACAGCAGTGCTTGAGTTTCTTGATGTTCATGTGACTCATACAACTAAAGCTTCTTCGACAAAAATGACACCAGATCAGCTTCCAACACCCTCTCCTGCTTCCCTGTATCACGATCACGAACAGTCACCCCTGCTGACTTTTCAATAGTATCGAAATCTACAGTGATACAGAACGGCGTGCCTATCTCATCCTGACGGCGGTAGCGCTTGCCGATGTTGCCGTTGTCATCGAACTCGACTGCGCCAAATTGTTTCTTGAGTGCCAAGTAAATCTCGCGAGCTTTTTCGATCAGCGCAGGCTTATTTTTTAGCAACGGAAAGACCGCTACCTTAACGGGCGCCACCTGAGGGCTTAATCTCAGATAAGTCCTCGCCTCACCTCCCATTTGATCCTCGGTATAAGCATCGCAAAGCACAGCCAGAAGAGTGCGATCCAGCCCGAATGAAGGCTCGATGCAATGGGGGATGAAACGCTGCTTTGATTCCTCATCGTAATATGACAAGTCTGTCCTACTAAATTCGGAATGCTGTTTAAGATCGAAATCCGTGCGATAAGCCAGGCCGTAAAGCTCTTTTCGTCCGAACGGAAAATCGAATTCAAAGTCTATCGTACGCTTCGAATAATGAGCGCGTTCGCCATCTGGAACCTCAAGTTCGTGGACCTTAGATCCGGTCAAGCCGACTTGGGCTATGAAGGCCTTCATTTCAAGGCGAAAATGCTCGAAGGCAGGCTTCCATTCTTCCGGCTTAACGAAATATTCTATCTCCATCTGCTCGAACTCGCGCGAACGGAAAAGGAAATCGCGCGGAGCGATCTCATTCCTGAAAGCTTTGCCTATCTGACCCATACCGAACGGTAGCTTAGGGTGAAAGGTGTCGATGATGTTCTTGAAGTTTACGAACATCCCTTGCGCTGTCTCTGGTCGCAGATACGACACAGAAGAGGCATCCTCGAGAGCGCCCACATGCGTCTTGAACATCATGTTGAACTGCCTTGAAGCGCCCAGCTTGCCGCCGCAGTCCGGGCACAGGCCAGGGTCTTCTACCTGGTCGGCGCGGAAACGATGCTTGCACTTCGCGCATTCCACGAGAGGATCAGAAAAACCGGACACATGACCGCTCGCCTCCCACGTGCGCGGATTCATGAGGATTGCGGCGTCGATCCCGTATACGTCTTCTCTGTCTGTGATGAACCTGTGCCACCACAACTTCTTGATGTTATGCTTCAACGCCTCGCCATAGGGCCCATAGTCCCACGTGCCAGCAAGTCCACCATATATCTCCGATCCCTGGAAAATAAAACCGCGCCTCTTGCACAGAGACACGAGAGAATCCATCAGATCCTGATTTTCAGGGCTTTTTTGCATAGGCGCATTTTACTCCAATCATCTCCCGGGCGCCACCACTTCGTCGCCCGACCGGAATATAGGGTCGCTGCTAAAGCTCGTCGTGAGATAGCCCTGGTTGCTCTCCACCTTGGACTTCGTCCACATATCCTTGCCTGTGAAATAGGCTTGATTGATCAGGATCGGAGCCGTTCCTATCTGATTTACAGAGGGCTCCAACGACACCTGGAACTGCACCTCTCTCTTCGTGCCCGTCCCTGAAGTGAACGGTTCGACACTACCGACATGCCAAGTCACTACTCCGGTGTTCTTTTCGAATGAGATATTCTCGCCGCTAGGGCTTATCTGCCCCGTCCAGCTCACTTGAGGAGGCAGCGTTGCTGTGACGATGGCCTCAGATATGGCGTTCGATGTGTTGTCCACGCTCCAATTGACTGTGTACGTCGTCTTCTGCTCGGCTACCGGCGGTATCGGACCGGTGTTAGCGATCGGGCCACTGCGAGTGATGCGTCCCTTAAGCGAGGCTGATGTGACCACTTTAACCTTTCTGACTATGGATCCTGTATTCAAAAGCACTTTGTTCGAGCTCGTCCGATCGCCCGAAGCCGAGCCTGATATGGTTATCTCTGGATTTAGGATATGCGTGTCCGAGCCCTGGCTCTCCGACGGCGTTATCGAGAAGCTCAAGGTGCCGCTTCCGCCAGCGGAGAGAGAGGCAAGCTCCGGATTCGTCCTCTGATCCCAGACTATGTCATTGGTGGAAGACCTGTAATAGCCGGTCCAGGCCGATACGTTGTTCTTGTCATAGGCCGAGCCAGCCAAGTGAGCAGCTATCTCCACATTCGAGAGGGTCTCGGGCAGATTGTTGGCCCAGCGGAGATTTACGGTCAAGGAGCGTCCGATATTGCCCACATGATCGCCGATGGAAGAGTCGTTATCTATATCTATCGCTATCGAGATGAAAGGTTTTTCGATGGTCAGAACCTGCTCGGTCTCCAGGAATGTAGTACCTATCATCGTCGGGTTCGAAGGACTCCTAGCTCCTACGTTGAAATGGAAGACCTTGAGATCGCTGTCCTCCCCGGTGAGGGCGCCTTTTATGCTTATCTTGCGCTCGCCACCAGGCGGTATGTCGCCGATCGACCATACATTGCCGTCCCCAGTGAGAGGTTGCGGCACAGAGCTCTTGAAGACATAGCCGAACGGATATGTCGCGCGCATGATCACATTCTTGACCGTATTTGTGGAATTGGATTTGATGCTGACATTCATGTCGAAGGTCTGTCCTGATATGGCCTCCTCAAGCGAGGAGACGGACATGACCACAGGAGACGCGTTCACGACCACGTCGTAACTGGATTCCTTGGTAAAGACGGAATTCGAGCCAGCTATGCCATATGTGACATCCGCGATTATCTTCTTCTGGAGGTTCTGCTCGCCGAAGATCACCGCTTCCACAGTCTTGGTGACAGAGCCGCCAGATGGTATGTCGCCCAGCACTTCCCTGTACACCTCGAGAGACTGTGTGGTATCCGTTGGGTCAGTGGTGCCTGGAGGGAAACGCACAGCCAGATCAGCTGTCTTCAGGGCTACCGTATTCTTATTCCTGACAGTTATGGCGAAGGAGACAGGCGCTCCGCCCGGAACTGATACAGGTCCGCTGATATCTATCTCGATGTTATTGCCGGAAATGAAATTGGCGCCATTGAAGAATATGTACGCGCCTATGCCGACCGCGGCGAGGCAGAAAACGACTGAATATATGAGAAGCTTTGTAAAAAAAGACATGCCGTGATGGCCCTCTGCGGAAGCCGCATCCGAGGTAGATCCATCGATCGGTTCCTTCTCGTGCTCCCAATCGCGCTGAATATCCGAGGCTTCGTTCGTGATGCGGAACTTCCGGCGCGAGCGTATATCCGGGGCGCTCCGGCTATACAAGGATTGTTTCAAAGACTCGATGCGGTTCTTCTCTTCGGGCATCATTTAATTATACTACAAATGGCTCTCCTTTAAGGCCTTATTGATGTGCTGATTGAGGGCGGCCCTTTTGACTGCGGCTTGCCCGAGGATTTCCCGAGTGAACTGACCGCGGCCAGCAAATTCGGCCAACGACGAATCGTCACCGATGTATCCCAGAAGGTCCAGCATCCTGAACACAGATAGCGACTCAAGAGCTCTCATTTCCTCGGCTGACAGGGCTGCGTTGCCCTTCAAAAATGCCGCCAGACTCTCAACAAGGTCGAACAGCTCTGGGTGGGGTTCCTCTCCTTGCAACAATCTCCTCAAAAGCAAACTGACCCTGGCCAATATCTCTAAAGAGTCCTTCCCCTCTGCTACTAGCGGGCCATCTTGTGCGCTGGTCAGCCTCCATAGCTCTTTCCCCCGTACAAGCGAGAATATGCCCAAGGAATAATCCTGCGCAAAGTAGCGCAATTTTGATTTTTCCAGACGGATACCTTGAGCGACTGCCGATACAAGACCGAAATCCCTGGTGAATATGGATATCATCTTGCCCGCCTCTCCATATGGGCGCGAGTCTATGATGAAACCGGGTGTAGTGTGTATGGCGTGCATGCCCCATATCATACATGGCTGCGACTACCTATGCATTTTGAGACATTTTTTGTCCCAAAACGTATAGGTACATGTGAGAACTACTTCTTTGTCACGAAAGACCCTTGAGACCGAGTGTGTCGCCCCATTCAATCGCCGAAAGATTGGTCGTAGCTTTTATTTTATCCTCGTTTTTTTCAATCAAAGCTTTGAGGTCATGGGTCGCTACGAGTACAGCCCTGTCGCCTACCGACAAACCCTTCTCTTTGCGCATATCCTGTATCTTGCGCAGAAGCTCGCGCAGTTCGCCTTCTTCCTTGAGCTCGGGCGTGAGATTTAGATCGAGAACGGCTTCCTTTTCCTGAGATGCAGCCAAGACAACACTTTTTACATTCACTTCATCCTTGATCAGCTCAACCATGTCATGACTCAAGTTGCTGAACTTCGCATCCCTGACCGACAATGAAGCAAGCGGCTGCCTGACATTTATCTTGGCCGACATGCGGGCCTCCAGACCTAATGAACAGAATTGTCTGACCAACTCCATATCACTTAATATTTTCTCGTTGACAACACCTGCAACAGGCCAGCTCTCTAGATGGACACTCTCTAGATGTCCCGCCATTTTTTTGTACAGATCCTCAGCGAAGAACGGTGTAAACGGAGCCATGAGCTTTGCCAAAGTTGTCAGGACTTCGACCGATGTCAGCAAAGCAAACTGTTTGTCCAAACCCTCGGTTTTGAGACGTTCCCTTGAACGCCTTACATACCACTGTGACAAATCAGCAACATAATCCCGGATTGCTCTAGTTGGTTCAAGCAAAACATATCTATCCAGAGACTCGGTGATCGTATGTACCAATTCATTTGTACGACTCATAATCCACAGATCAAGCACATTTTTAGTTTTTTCCTCTGTGAAGCACTCCGTCTTTCCTGAATTCATTTCGTAAAATGAGTAAATATTAGAGACAAGATTGAAGACCTTCTTCACGATCTCATCCACAGTCTTCTCGTCGAAGTTCTTCGACTCGCCGGCTTCGTTCACCGAATACATCCAGAATCGAAGGGCGTCAGCGCCATACTTATCCATCATAGCCCACGGATCAATCACGTTGCCGATCGACTTGGACATCTTTTTACCTTCCGCATCACGCATATGTCCGAGGCAGACAACATTCCTAAAGGCCTTGCCCTTGCCCAAGAGCGCACCTATGGCATGGAGCGTATAGAACCAGCCGCGAGTCTGGTCAATGGCCTCCGATATGAAGTCAGCCGGATATG
This sequence comes from uncultured Candidatus Saccharibacteria bacterium, assembly GCA_964358005.1. GTDB lineage: Bacteria > Patescibacteriota > Minisyncoccia > Phycocordibacterales > PALSA-1337 > C7867-002. The sequence goes on from CAYHNH010000001.1 coordinate 25,319, forward strand.
CCAGTTTCCTGCCACCAAAAAACTTCTTCGGGAAGGCGAAGGGGTAATGATCCTGAGCGAAAGGCATGGCCCCCGAATCGAACCAGACGTCCATGACCTCCTTAACACGCGACATCTCACCCCCGCAGGAGCAGGCTAGTTTCACCTCGTCTATGAACGGCCGATGCAGATCAAGCTCATACTCGGAGTTGTGTGGCAGGATACTAAGGTCTAGCTTGCGAGCCTCGGCTTTATGTATGTAGTTGCTAGCTTCGTAGTCGTTAGTCTGTCTGCGGTCGAGTCCTTGCGCGACTGCCATGAGCATCATCGAAGGAGAGCCGTGCGATACTATCAATATCTTCTTGCCCTCATATCTCTTTTCCAGGTCGTACAAGAAATCTCCGACGCGCTTTTTCACCTCCACATAAGTTTCCACGCCATCAGCGTTCGGCTCAAAACGATTGCTGGCCTCTCCCTGCGGGAAGACTTTCAGGAATGAATCCAGATCCTTACCGCTCCAACTGCCGAATCCTAGCTCGCGCAGGCGGTCATCGAAGGCGACATCTGCTTCCTCCAAACCTATCGTCTTCCGAACGATCTCTGTTGTCTCTCTGGTGCGAACGAACGGCGAAGACACTATCATGTCGAAACCGACGCTCTTGAGAGACGTAGCTGTCTCGAGAGCGTGAGCCTTGCCCTTTTCAGTCAGATGGAATGGGGCGACAGGATCGCTCGTGACTATTTTACCCACGTTATTCCCGGCTTCCCCATGTCGCATTATGTAGTATGTGTTTTTCGGCTTTGCCGAAACATCGGCCACTGATCCTACGGTCTTCCGCTCGCCACATTTGTCGCACACCCAGACCGGCAGCGGCGTGCCCCAATAGCGCTCGCGTGAGATCGCCCAGTCCTTGACCTCGCGGAGCCATTCGCCAAAACGGCCCTCTTTTATGTGAGCCGGCTCCCAGTTGATGCTCTCATTCTCCCTGACAAGCTCCTTACGTAGGCTCGACATCCTGATGTACCAGCTGTCGCGCGCAAAATATATGAGCGGCGTCTTACAGCGCCAGCAGAATGGATATGTATGTTCGTATTTCTCCTTGTGAAAAAGCAGCCCGCGACCAGCGAGATCCTTTATAATCGCCACGTCCGTCGCTTCATCTTTGACAAAAGCTCCAGCTAGGAATCCCGCCTCTTTCTTGAAGGTCCCATCATCATTGACCAGATGATATTTCGGCAGTCCTACCTTCGTGCCTAGCTCAAAGTCATCCTGGCCGTACATGACCGCGGTATGCACTATGCCCGTACCGTCGGTCGTCGTGACGAAGTCAGCCGCATAGACTTTGTAGGCATTCTTAAGCTTCTCCTTTTCAGTACCTGATATGTTGTCGCGCAGGAATGGGTAAAGCGGCTCGTATTGTAATCCGACGAGATCGCTACCTTTGAGGTCTCCGTGAACGATTTCTACAGTGTGGCCTTTCAGAACTGTATCCATCCTGGATTTCGCCATGATCAACAATTCTGGAATACCATCGATTCGGACAGCGCAATATTCAACGTTCTCTCCAATTGCCAATCCGACGTTTCCAGGTAGCGTCCAAGGAGTCGTCGTCCAGGCCAAGATGTAGGCTGAGTCACGAGTCACGTAATCTTTTCCGAATTTTTGGCCGGCCTTCAGATGAAACTTCACTGTCACCGCCAGATCCTTCACGTCCGCATAGCCCTGCGCGAGCTCGTGCGACGACAAACCTGTGCCACAGCGCGGACACCAGGGCACGACTTTGTAGTCCTTATACAAAAGGCCCTTGTCATCGACGGTCTTCACTATATTCCAAAGCGACTCTATGTATTCCGGCTTATAGGTAATGTAGGGATCCTTGAGGTCCACCCAATATCCAATGCGCTTAGTGAAATCCTCCCACTCGCGCACGTAAGTCCAGACGCTCTCCTTACATTTCTCATTGAAAGCCGCGATGCCATAGCTCTCGATGTCTTTTTTTGACTTAAAGCCGAGCTGTTTTTCTACTTGGAGCTCGACTGGCAGACCGTGAGTATCCCAGCCGCCTTTCCTACGGACATTGAAACCGCGCATGGTCTTGTAGCGTGGGATGGCATCCTTGAAAGCTCGGGCCTCGAGATGATGTATGCCCGGTCGGCCGTTGGCCGTCGGCGGGCCCTCATAAAAAACGAATTCTTTTTTTGAATCCTTATTCTTCTCCAGGGATTTCTCGAAAATTCCTTTGTCATTCCAGAATTTCAGAATCCGCTCTTCCCTGAGCGCGTGTTGGCTCTTTTCTGCCATGATGAGACCTATTCTAGCGCATTACATCCTTTGAGGCACTTTTATGCCGAGGAGCCAAAGGCCTTCGCTCATCGTCTTATAGAAGGCACGAGTCAGCGCGATCCTATACGGAGTCATGGGATCTTTCTCATCGACGATCTGCGTACCCGCATAAAAACCATTGAAGGCGCCAGCTAGATTTATGAGGTACCCTGCCACCTGTTGCGGCGAGAATTCCTGGGCGGCGCGGGCGGCAATATCCGGGAATCTGACGAGCAGACGCTCGAGCAAGCCGACTTCCTGAGGCCTCATGGGCGAACCGGACACGGTCGATATGCCTTTTGCCTTCTCGAGCACAGAATTAGCCCTAACAGTAGAGTACTGTAGATACGGTCCCGAATCGCCTTCGAACGAGATAGAGGCTACCGAGTCAAATATGATGTCACTGCCGACAGACGACCGCAAAACCGTGTACTTGATGGCCGCAACAGCGATGATCTCCGCTATCTCTCCCGCTTCTGCCTCGGGATAGTCGCGCTCCTTCATCTTCTCGAGCACCATGTCTTTGAGCTCACTGATCAAAGCATCCGCCGTTATGACATTACCCTTCCTCGATGACATCTTGCCGGAAGCGAATCGCATGACACCGTGACCCTTGTAAAGCAGCTTCGGGCCATTCTTGGGATCCATCTCGGTCATGACCTTTGCCAGGACCCTGAAATAGTCCTTCTGTTCGTTGGCCGTCACAATGATAGACAGATCAGTGTCTGGGTGATGCTCAAACTTGGTCATATTTAAACCGATCTCTTTTGCCTCATAGGTAGGCAAGCCTTTTGAGTTTATAAAGACTCGAGTGTGGAGGCCATGATCCTCGCCTTTGAACACGACGGCTCCCTCGCTTTCCACGAATACCTTCCCAATGTTCGCCTTTACCAGCTTGAGACCGATCGGCGCCATATCGCTTTCATATATAGACTCATCGAAAGATGTCCCGAGCACCTTATAGAGCATGTCGAAGTGCTCGAGGCTCCAGCGTCTACCGGTCTCTGCAATGCGGACGACTTCCGGATCCGTTTTTTCGTATATAACCTGGTTCAAGGCGTCGATCTCCGACTTTGCCTTGGGATCTTCTTCGTATGTGTTCGTGCCCTCGACATACATCTTGCCCAGAAAAGCTGTCTTCTCCAGGACGGAGGCGCTTTCGAGAGGCATCTCACTTAGATGTTTCCTGACAGCCCAGACAGACTTGGCAATGTGGAGGCCGACATCTGATGGGTAGCACATGCGGACGACTTTTGATCCCGTAAATTCAATCAGACGCGAGAATGATTCCCCGATCGCGTTCGACATAATGTGGCCGATATGAAAAACTTTGAAAGTGTTCGGGTCGGTGTACTCGACGATGACCTTCCTCGGCGCTGTCGCCGAGCTTTCCTTCAGAGAACCGGCCTCCGATATCTGGACGACGCTCTTTGCTATCGCCGCAGACTTTATCTTGAAGTTGATAAAGCCATCACCGGCGATCTCGACGCTTTCCATCCATTCCGGCCCTGAATCCTTCAAAAATGCGATGATTTTCTCTGCCAAAGACTTCGGCGGCACCTTGAGCTGTTTCGCATATGCCAATGCGGCACTAGTCGAAAAATCCCCACGCTCCGGGTTTTCGGGATATTCGAGCGAGATTTTGGCTCCTTTCACTCCCTGGGTCTCCAGAGCGGAAATGATCAGCCGAGTTAAGTCCCCTTTCATGAAAACCATTGTAACAGAGCCGCGCCTTGGCCGCCATTTGACTTTTCCATAAAAGTAGTTTAATCTCCTATGCGGCGCGCTCGTTAAGGTGAGTTCGGCTTACTGAACTGCTCAGTGTTGCCGACACCCGCTCCCCACGGTGCTGAGGCTCCCTCCGCTCCAACGCCCACGCCGTGGGGAGCCCGCGCGACATCCATCCGGACGTCGCGTTTTTCTTTTACCCAGCTCTACACATCTGTCTATCTGCTTTTCCTCAATATCTGATCTATCCTGTCAGCGATCTTTTTGAAATCCTTCTCTTTCCTGCCTCTGGTGGTCTCAGCAGCCGTCCCTAGGCGTATACCCGACGGATCCACTGGAGTGCGGCTGTCGAAAGGTATGGTGTTCTTGTTCACGATGATGCCGTTCTTCTCCAGAACGTCGCTGGCAACCTTGCCCGGCACCCCACCTGCGCCTTTTTCATTCATGACATCGCTCATCCACGTATCCACCAGTATGAGGTGCGAGTCCGTGCCCCCGGATATTATCCTCCAGCCGCGATTCTTCAATTCATCGGCAAGCACATGGGCATTCTTCACAACCTGAGCAGCGTATTTCTTGAACGCGACGCTATCCGCTTCCTTGAGGGCCACAGCCACGCTGGCGATCGCATTCAAGTGAGGCCCTCCCTGCAATCCGGGGAAGACCGCCTTGTCTATCTTCTTGTCGAGCTCACGCGTGTCCTTCTTTGCGAAGATCATCGCCGATCGAGGGCCACGCAAAGTCTTGTGCGTAGTAGTGGTGACGACATCTGCATATGGAAATGGGGATGGGTACGCTTCACCGGCCACGAGACCTGCAATGTGAGACATGTCTACCATGAGGATGGCGCCGGCCGCATCGGCTATGCTGCGCAATCTTTCCCAGTCGATCCTGCGCGGATACGCGGTATAGCCTGCGACTATGACATTCGGACGTTCCCTCACGGCTAGTTCCAACATCTGGTCGTAATTTATGGTCTCGGTGACCGAATCTATGCCGTATGGTATCTGCGTCCAAATCTTGCCAGTGAATGAGACCTTGTGGCCATGGGTCAGGTGGCCACCGTGGTCGAGAGACATACCCATGATCTTCCCACCTTGCGGGACCAAGGCCGCATACACAGCTAGGTTAGCTGGCGATCCCGAGAGAGGTTGGACATTCACGTGCCATTCGTCTGCGTTGAGTTTGAACAGCTTGAGGGCCCGCTCTATACAGAGCCTCTCTACCTTATCTACGACTTCATTACCCCCGTAGTAGCGCTTCCCCGCATAGCCCTCAGCGTACTTGTTCGTGAGCTCAGAGCCGAGAGCCTCCAGTACGTCCTTCGAGACATAGTTCTCGGACGCTATGAGGTTTATGACTTTCTTCTGCCGCTTCTTCTCCGTCTCTATGAGTTTTTTTATTTGGGTATCTTTCATTGTTACGGAAATTCTAGCATAAAAAGAAAAGCTACTTACCCGTGCTGCCAAATCTGCCGTGGCCGCGAGACGTTTGCGATAGTTCGGCCGCTTCTTCGAGCTCCGCTATGGCGACCGGGTAGATGACGAGCTGTGCCAGTTTATCCCCCTTGTTTATTTGGTATGACTCGCTACCAAGATTGACGAGATTGACGTTGTATTCGCCTCTGTATCCGGCATCATATACTCCGCCCATCGTATGGATACCCGCATTCTTGGGAAGGCTCCCTTTATCCTTCACTATCGCCGCATAGCCTGTCTCGAATTCGAGCGCAAAACCAAGGAAGAATATCCTGCGCTCGCCGGGCTTTAATAAGTAATTCTCAATAGAGCAAAGATCCATGCCGACATCCCCTGGGTGCGCGTATTTCGGCAAGACGGCATCTGGCTTCATCTTTTGAATCTTTATCTTCATACTAGTCATCTTATCATGATTGACTTATTCGGGGATAAGAGCATTATATTCCTAGAACCCCTCCCCAAAATGAACCACATCATGATGATAACCGGGATTCATACCCCGGAGGTGATTAATGTCCTTTTCGAAAATTTACCCAGGGCGGATGAGCTCATGAGGAAGCAGTGGATCGCTCTAAGCCACATCACCGATGCCCTGAATGGCAAGCTTCACGAGCGCGGTATCCACATAACCGCGGCAATGGTGCTCGAAGCACTGAAGACCCTGCACGGCGATCACATGTTCTGGTCGAGCGCCCTCGAGCATTGCATCGACTCCGGCAATCTGCCCACCAAAATGGGAGCAGAGATCGTTATCCCGGCCGGTGATGCCAACCTGCTAAGGAGTATCATCCTGTGCAACGCCATTACAGGCAGGTATGAGGTCCGTGAATTCCTGGCGGACGCCGCACCACCTGGCGAATGAATGCCCCACGCTATGCCCTCGAGCTTCCCCGCACCGACCCTTCGGTACGGGGTTTTTTATGCGGCGGCAGCTCGCCTTCTTCACTTCCTCAAAAAAACTGAAGGGGTCTTTTTGTGTCGCACAATATTTTCGTCGCCCAGAAACCCTTGTGGCGTCTATTCAACTAGACAATGCTTTTGGTGACTTGTCCGTGATTTTTTTCGGATTCTGGAAGGATGCCGGGTCTCCTGATGTGATTTTGCTCCATATCCACCTTCACTGTCTCCGGTACTATCTCCGGCACCAGGAAATAATTTATTTACACGAACTACTAAACGTGATGGCATAAAGAGTTTCTCAATCAATTCTTTGAAAATATGGTCAAGAACTATAGACATTTAACGATATTTCATCGTGTCCACCACAAATATACCTAACCACAAAACATCCGGACAAACATGTAAATGAAATTTTGGGAGCTGCCGGATAATGTGCTCTCCGCCCACTCCCCCACATCGTAGCCAATTGCAATAACAAAAAAGGCGCCGCACGGAGCGACGCCTAGAGGGTTGGAATCAGCAAGACGATCCAATCAGCAGCGGCCCTCTGTCGTGAGCAGGTTCTCAACGAGCTTGCGCTGTTCGGTCGAGGGAAGCTTTTGGCAAGCCTCCTCGGGAGAACACCCTGACGACTCTTGGATGTTCCGTAGCACCTCGAAGGCTTCGAGGATGAGCTTCTTCCGTTCGAGGCCAGCCGGGTCCTTGGCAATCCACGGATGGACGACGCCGGTCCCGTTCGGCACATGGTAGTTGAAGTGGAAGTGCTCTTGGCTCCGCGCGCACCGCAGGGGATTGCCCCAGCGAGCCACGCAGGCGCCGCCGGTGATGCCGAAATGCACATCGAGAGCTGAGAAAACATTGAACACTTCGATGCGTTCGAGATGCGAAAGTTCAGTGTAGTGCGTCGCATGCCGTCTCAACGGAATGACGAACTGGTAGTCCTGGTTCGGAAGTTTCGAGATGGGATTATCCCAAACATTCCAAAAACGATTGTCGATGCCGGGGATCGGCACATTGAGCTTGGTGTCGATCTGGCAGAATGGGCAGAAGCCTTCCTGGATCTCGTGGACCATGCGCAAGAAATATGGGTAATTCCCTGCGCTGAAGAGGCGCCAGACCTTGTCGGTCGGGACACCCCGGATAGAGACCGCCGGATAAGCGGGCTCGACACTGACGGATGGAGTTGTCATTGGAACAAAATACTCGCAAACCCTACATGCGAATCATTCCACTGTCAACGCTGAAAAAATCCGCGCAGTACGTTATTATTCAGCGCATGAAACCATATGCCGACCGGACGCCAGATTCTCAGTATAGAAATCTCCTAGAAAAGATCATGCGCGAAGGCCGACGTACTATGCCGATCCACGGAGAAGAAGCTCGCAGTCTCGTTGGCGTCCAGATGCGCTTCGATCTCGATAATGGCTTCCCTCTCGTCACAGAGCGCGACCTTACGAAGCTCATGAACGGCGGCCTCTCTGAACATTTCGCGTTCCTCCATGGTGCCCGCACTCAAGAAGAGCTCGAGAAATGGGGTTGCAAGTGGTGGAAGGATTGGGTGACTCCGGAAAAATGCGCCATCTTCGACCTTCCGCCCGGCGACCTCGGCCCAGGATCATACGGACCAGCCTGGGCAGCGTTCCCCACAGCCGAAGGTAAGCCTTTCAACCAAATCGTGGAGGTCATGCGCCAGCTCAAAGAGAAACCATTCCTGCGTACCCACATCATCACGCCGTGGATACCTCAGTATGCCATCCAGCATTCGGGGCTCAAGCGCAAAGTAGTCGTCGCTCCATGCCACGGATATCTCCACATCTTCGCCTATCCCGAGACAAAAGAGCTTTCCGTCCACCATTTCCAGAGGAGCGGCGATGTACCGACCGGGGTGCCCTTCAACATGATCCAGTACGGAGCATTCACTCTCATGGTCGCGCAGTTCATGGGCTACAAAGCCAAGGAGCTCGTGTATACGATCTCAGACGCACACATATATGAACGTCAGTACCCTTTTGTGGAAGACTTGCTCAAACGCGAACCAAAGAGACTGCCGACTGTTACCCTTAATCCGGACATAAAGGACTTGCTCGACTTCCGTCCTGAGCACTTCACTCTCACGGATTACGAGCCGCATCCAGCTATGCGCGTCCCGACACCTGTATGAAGAAATTTGTCGACCCAAATAATACCTCGGCCCGTCCCGGCGGTGAATACGCGCAAGTCATAAACAAGATCGCAACTGATGGCGTATGTCCGTTTTGCCCTGAACATTTGACTAAATATCACAAAAAGCCCGTCATAGAGCGGGAAATGTGGGTCGTCACGGATAATATGTATCCATACAAGCCCTCCAAGGTACACAGGCTCATCATCCACAAGGAGCACATCACGCACATAAGCCAGGTGACTCCTCACGGTTGGCATGTTCTGATGGAGATCCTGACCGAAGAAGTGTCGAAGAATAAGATCGTTGGCGGCTCTCTCATCATGCGCTTCGGCGATACCAAATACACCGGCGCCTCGGTCTCTCACCTTCATATGCACATAGTGCAATCCGATCCGGATGATCCGACGTATGACAAGGCTAAGGGGCTTACGATGAGGATCGGGTAACTCCTATTGAACCATCACGATCTCAACTCCAAAATGCTCCAGGATCTTTTCCGCATCCAGGAGCGAATACCCTTTAGCATAGTAAACCTTCTTTATTCCAGCCGTGCCTATGAGGCGCGCACAATTCGGGCATGGGAATGTAGTTGAATACAGAGCGCTTCCGCTAAGGTCGATGCCGTCATGGGCAGCTTTGGCAATGAGTTCAGCCTCTGCGTGAATAGATGTATAAACATCTTGATGCTGGCCAGCGTCAAAGTTGCTGCGGGGGTCGCCGTTGGTGCTCAAATGAAAGCTTGTGGGCAAGTGATGATTATGAGTCTGCAGGATAGCCTTGCCATCTTTCACCAGGACTGCCGCTATCTGCCTCCACCAATCGTCGCTCTGCTCAGCCTCCGTAGCCGCCGACGCCATAATTTCCCTGTGGAATTCCTCCTTAGTTATCTTCCTCTTGGGGTCTATCTCATTCTCCTTGAAGGTGATGACGCGATTCCACCTAAGGAAGACTTTGACGAACTCGATCTTCTTTCCCGCCAAGCTCTTGGATGCCAGGTCAGCGCAGACCTCATCTTCCGGCATGATCGTGAGATCGTACTTCCAGTCCTTCAGCTCGAACTGTTCCAAGATGCTGATGTTCCTCTTTGGAAATATCGCGCGCAAGGCCGACAGAGCCTGCACTGGGTCGATGGTCCTCAAATCGCGCGTGAGGTGCACATACTGCTCTATCAAACTCGTCCCGAATATATATATATCACCCTGATTCTTATCAAAAAAATCCACATAGCCTTTGTGGATGACCGGCACGAATGCGATGACGGCTGTCTTCGCTGCACTCATGGCTAGGACTTGCTGCGTATATCCGTAAGGAATTCCTTGGTGAGCTCGGACACCTTCGTCGCCAATTTCTCCGCGCCCTCGATAGTGAGATTACGGATACGGGCCGAGGTGGTAGTAGTGGCTTGCGGGGGCAAAGTGACTATTTTACTGCAATAGTCCACGTATTCATTCGCCATTTTACGGCTAAAGTCGGTCGTGGATTTCGAAACTACTAGAACATCGGGCTTTACGAGACGTATAAGATCGCCGATGTCGTCCTTTATATTGCGCAGGGTCACTATATCCACATGGCGCAGATGCACCAGCATCTTCAGGCGCTCTTCCTGCGGGACGATAGGCCTCTCTGGGCCCTTGCGCTTCCTAGTGAGCTCGTCAGAGTCGACGCCGACGATGAGCACGTCGCCCTGCGCCTTCGCGGTCTCGAGATACGCGGCATGACCCTCATGAATGAGATCGTAGACGCCCTGGGTGAGCACGACCCTATACCCCATCTGCTTGAAGGTCTTCACTATCTTATCGAGGTCTTTGTAGTTAGGGATGAATCGCTGTTCGAGATTCGTGTTCTGGGACAGGAGGCTCTTCACTGTCGTCTTCACGATATTCGGAGTGGGAGCGATCGGGGACATGGAGTGAATTATAATCCTTCGCGAGACGAACGCAACGATGACATATGCACAGTTTAATAACATAATGTTAGGATGAGGTCATGAATGAGAGCGCCGGACAAAACAATCGACCAAACGTGAGCATCGTCGTGGCGATAACGGGCAAAAAGGCGGCCATAGGCAACGGCGGCAAGCTTCTCGTCTATATACCCGACGACCTCAAGCGCTTTAAGGCCATTACGCTTGGCCACGCCATCATCATGGGCAGGAAGACCTACGAATCAATAGGCCGGTTACTGCCAGGAAGGAAGAATTTCATCGTCACGCGCAATCCATCATTGAATATCCCCGATGCGGTCATATGCACCGACCTTGATCAGGCCATAGACGAGGCCTGGCGGCACGAATCACAAGGCTCTAATGTGAATAAGGAAATATTCCTCATCGGCGGCGGCGAGATATACAAGCAGGGCCTTCCACGCGTGAAAAAACTATACCTCACCATCGTCGAAAGCGACCTTGAGGGCGACGTGTTCTTCCCTGACTATTCCGACTTCAAAAAAGAGACCTTCCGCGAGGAACGCCTCGACGAAAAGACCGGGCTCAAATACAGCTGGATTGATTTGGAGCGCTAGAAGCTTTTCCTGCTCCTCAATATCCGTTCCTCTGGATACCACCTCGTCCGCAATTTGCCAGCCAGGAAGAACGAACCGGTCACAAGTATGCAGTCAGCTGTCTTGGCGGACTTGATGGCTTTGTTCAAAGCCTTATCAGGATCGATCTCCACCATCACGCTTGTGCTCCTTTTTTTGAACTTCGTTACTAGCGGCAAGAGGGCTTTTGGGTTCACACCTATCCTATCTCCTTCCGCGAATGAGGTGAGGATCATTTTGTCAGCTACTTGGGCTAACGGCTCAAGTATCGCCTTATTATCCTTCTTCAAGTCAGCTATCCCTGTAACTACGATCAATCGGCCATATGGGAGTCCGCGCAGATTGGATATCGTGCTCGCTATCTTTGCCCTGTTATGCGCCCCGTCCAGTATTATGATAGGTCTCTCTTGGATGATCTCGAATCGGCAAGGGAGACGCGTCCTCTTGATACCAAAATCGACAAATTGATGTGATATCCCGATGTGCTCGGCAATCGCTTTGACCAATGATATGTTGCGCACCCGATGGTCGTCTGCTTTTCCGCTAAAGACGAAAGCAGATTTCTTTTTGCTGCACTCCTCCCTGAAGAGGTCTCTTATGTCTGACCTTTGTTCCGAGGTGAAGAAAGCGCTCCCTTTCTTGATTATTCCAGCTTTATCAAAAGCAATCTCACCCAGTGTTTTTCCAAGGATCTCCGTGTGGTCATAGTCGATGTTCGTTATAGCTGTCACGACAGGTTTGGCGACGAAATTCGTGGCATCATATCTGCCGCCCAGACCGACTTCCAGGACTACCCATTCGCATTTTTGCCTCTTGAAATACACGAGCGCTATCGCCAGGAATATCTCAAAGGTCGAAGGAGCGCCGAATGGTCCCTTGGCAGCTTTGGCTATGAATGGTTTCAGATGTTCCACTATCGAGGCGAACTCCCTAGGCGAAATATACAAATCGCCGATCTTGATCTCCTCTATTGCAGCCGTGCTGTAAGGAGAGGTGAAGAGGCCGGCTTTCTTGCCTGCCTGGGACAGCACATTCTGAAGCATTGTAGAGACCGTGCCCTTTCCGGCTGTGCCAGTCACATGTATATATTTGAACCCCCTTCCAGGATCCCCTATGGAATGCAGGAAATAGCGGGTCCTATCCAGAAAAAAAGAAGGGTCCCTCTTTTTGGGACCAAAATTCTTGCGGAACGATGTATTAGAAAAGCTCTCTACGAAGGCCAGGCTTTTTCTGTACTGCAAAAAGCTCATTAGGCCCTGCCCTTCATCCTCTCCACGCAACACTGGCTGACCTTCTTGTCGGAGCCACAGGGGCACTTCTCGTCTTTCCTGCAGCATTCGCCGGCAAGTTTCTTTGACCCGCATTTGCATGGAGCATCGAGTCCTTTCATGTCCATTACTACTTCCATTTGATTGAGATTATTTTACTTCTACACCCATCTGACGAGCCGTTCCCGCAACAACCTTCATGGCAGCCTCTACGTTGTCTGTATTGAGGTCAGGGATCTTCTTCGTAGCGATATCCTTGAGCTGAGCCTTCGTGAGAGTGCCAACTTTGGCCGTATTGGGCTTGCCTGAACCCTTTTCCTTACCGAGAGCCTTCAGGATGAGACTAGATGTAGGAGGGGTCTTGAGGACGAAGGAATAGGTGCGATCTTCGTATACTGAAATAACGACAGGGATCATGTCGCCCATCATGTTCTTGGTAGCCTCATTGAACTTCTTCGTGAAGTCACCGATGTTAACGCCGGCCTGACCGAGAGTAGGACCGAGTGGTGGGGCTGGGGTTGCCTTTCCTGCCGGGGCGATGACTTTGACTGTTTTAACTATTTTCTTGGCCATATGAATAGATGTGAGATTACCTTAAACCTTCTTTACTTGCAAGAAATCGAGCTCTACCGGGGTCTCACGGCCGAACATGGATACAAGGACCTTGATCTTGCCACGCTGAGTGTCGACTTCTCCGACCTTGCCCTCGAAGTCCTTGAACGGGCCATCTGCCACCTTGACCAGATCGCCAATCGATAGGTCGATCAGGTGCTCTGTCTCGCCTTTGTTCATGCGAGCAAACAACGAATCCACCTCTGCCTTGTCGAGCGGAACCGGGTGCACTCCCGAACCGACGAAACCGGTCACGCGCGGAGTATTGCGCACGACATACCAAGAATCATCCGTAACGACCATGTCTACGAGGACATAGCCTGGGTATATCTTCTCTTCCTCCTCGACGCGCTTGCCACCTTTGACCTTGATCTTCTTTTCGGTCGGCACTATGACAGCGAATATCTTGCCCTCCATGCCCAGCGACTCTATGCGCTGTTTCAAGTTGCGCGCGACGGCATTCTCATAGCCAGCGTAAGTGTGGATGGCGTACCAATTTCTCTCACCTGATATCTGTTGTTTGGTCATGTGTTTAGAAAAGCAAGGTTAGCAGGCGCTCGAATACGAAATCTGAAACACCGAGAAGCACGGCTGTGCCGATAGATACCAGTATTACGGCCGCGGTAAAACGGATGGTCTCCTGCTTCGTGGGCCAGTTGACGTGAGCCATTTCAGCTTGTGTTGCCTTGATATATTCGCCAAGTTTCATGTTTTTACCTAGATTTGTATTAAAAAACCCCGGCTGGGGATTACCAGCTCATAATATACCTCCGATACACCTAAGTCAAATGCAACCTTAAGATGAGCCCTACTGTATCTCGTAAGTGATGTTCACCGTGCTTGTCACCTTCTGTTCGCCTGTCGGTATCTCGGGAGCAGATTGGGCAACTGCGGCATCCATGCCCTTACCGTACACGTTGTACATCGGGCGAGGATAGTTTCCTGAATTCTCGGAGAAGCTGACGATGCGGACGAGCCTCACGCCAAGCTGTTTGGCCAGCACATCTGCCTTTGCCTTGGCTGCGGCGATTGCCTTGTTGCGGGCATCTGCCTGTACCTTGGTCGGCTCATCCACTGAAAAGGATAGGCTATTCACGTTCTGGACGCCGAGCGAGCCTATCGAAGTCAGGATCGTGCCAGCTTTCGTCAGGTCGCGGACCTTCACCTCTATGCTCTGGCTCACATCGTAGCCTGTGAGAACGCTCTTTCCGCCCGGGCAATAAGATCCAGTCGGGCAGACCTGCGTCTGATATTCATACTGAGGGGATATGTTGTACGACTGCGTAGCTATGTCCTTGTCGGCTATTCCCTGGTCGCGAAGCGCCTTTAACGCCGCATTCGTCTTTGTCGTTGCCTTAGCCTGTGCATCTCCGACTGTCTTGGCTGTCTCTGATACGGTGAAAGTGAATGTCGCTATGTCCGGTACGGCAACCACGTTCGAAGAACCTTCGACGTTGATGGTAGAAGTAGTATCCGCGCTTCCAACATATCTGATCTCTTTCATGTGTTGTATCGCGAGGATCAACACGAAGATGAATAGAATGCCGAGAAGACCCGTAGCAACTGTCCAGAACCTAGATGGGATATTCATATTATTGATTTTAACTTATTTTTTTAGCTTATTATGCTCACTAATTTACACTCCCGCGCACAAATCTGCAAGATTTTCAAAAAGAGCTAGGACTGTCATAGGTCCGATACCGCCTGGAACTGGCGATATCGCGGAAGCTATGCCCTTCACTGCCTCGAAATCGACGTCGCCGACTAGCTTGGACTCGGCAATCTCGTTCTCAAACTTCTCTCCCGACACGCTGTTGATCCCGACATCGATAACCACAGCCCCAGGCTTAACGTGGGAAACGCCTATTAAGCCGGGTTTTCCGGCCGCCACTATCAAGACGTCGGCCTTTTTGGTTTCTGACACGAGATCGGGCGTCTTTGAGTGGCAGATCGTCACGAAAGCACTCTCGTTCAGGCAAAAAGCCGCCAGAGGCTTGCCGACGAGCATCGAACGCCCCACGACCACGACGTGCTTGCCATATAGCTCAATCTTGTAGTGAGCGAGCAGTTGCTTCACCCCGCGGGTGGTCGCTGGCAGTACGGCATCTACGCGACCTTCCAACCAACGCTTCACATTGAATGAAGTCAGTCCGTCTACATCTTTCCTGGGTGATATCGCTTCTATGACTGCGTCTTGATCGAGAGCCGTCGGCAAAGGCAGCTGAACGATGATGCCCTTGATCGATTCATCCTCGTTGCATTCCCAGACTCGGGCGATGAGCTCCTGCTGGGCTATGTTCTCGGCAAGCTTTATGAGCTGGGTCTTTACCCCCACCTTTTCCCCGAATGACATCTTGGCCTTGATATACGCTGAAGAATCGGGTCTATCGCCCACTTGGATGATGGCAAGAACAGGCGGCTTTACGAGTCCCTGGATCTTTTTCTGGAGTTCTGGGATCCTCGAATCGCGCACGGATCTACCATCTAAGATGATTGCTGGCATGTTCATAAGATATCACATTTTCCAGTTAAGTTGAGTGCGTTGATGCCGCCGTTTGTAAGCGTGGGAGGGTGTCACCCTTCCTTCAGCTCAACTTTTTTTATTTACAATAATAGAGAAATATTGTGCTAAGTGCTTCTACACCTTTCCTGCCGCACAAACAAGCGAGGAAGCTGCGTCAGTAATTGACTACCAGATAGAAATTTTTCTGCATGAAACCATGCTTATCGTCTATTGTATATAAAAATAGTAGGCGTACCCGAAGGATAACTCCCCCCCCTCACGCCTTCCGAGCGGTGTTATGCGCCGCGCCGCGCGACACCACGGTACGACACGCCCTTAATATAATAGAAAACGCTGAAAACTAAGCTTTCCACCTGGCAAAGATGCCGGCGGGGAGCAGTCGAACCTCCTCGCCAGCTCCATCAACCTTACCAGCCACGCTAGCCTTACCAGAAAGCCCCTCCTCTATCGCCAGCTCCCCTATCTCTATCTCGCCACCAAACTTCTCTTTGAGGGGAAACAGGTTATTTTCATACGCCAGCGATGAGTAGCCCGCTGAATAGCCGTTTATGAGAAAGAATAACGGCTCAGGCTTGAGTAACTTCTTGCAATCCTCGATGAGCGGCAGGAAATCATTCTCGATCTTCCAAAGCTCATTATCAGCGCCGTGCCCGAAGGCTGGCGGATCCATCATGATAGCGTCATACTGGCGGCCGCGGCGTATCTCGCGTTCGACGAAGAGCCTGGCATCCTCGATAATCCAGCGTATCGGCTTGTCAGAGAGACCTGAAAGCTCCGCATTCTGCCTAGCCCAGGTCACAGCCGCCTTAGAGCTGTCTATGTGCACAACCTTCGCTCCCACCTGCGCGCAGGCAAGAGAGGCACCGCCTGTATAGCCAAAAAGGTTCAGGACCTCGGCGTCCTTTTTGCCCTGTATGAGCGAGCGCATCCAATCCCAATTCGGCAACTGTTCCGGAAAAAGCCCCGTATGCTTGAATGCCGTAGGCTTTATGATGAACTTGAGGCCACCGAACTCTATAGGCCAATCAGCCGGCAGCTTATTCCTGAAAGACCACTCGGCCTTTTCGCTATCGCGAGTGAAATATGCATCAGCCTTTTCCCACTCCGCCTTAGGCAGTCTCCTAGCCCACAGCGCCTGCGGGTCAGGCCGGCTCAATAGGACCTTGCCGAAGCGTTCGAGCTTCTCTCCTTCGCCGGAATCTATGAGCTCATAGCCTTCGGACGGCGCGGTGATGAGGATGTTAGATGTTTTCATTTTTTATCAAGATGTTCAGGGCGAACACGAAGAGCAGGACGGAAGTCAGCGCCGAGCCGAGACAGTACAGACAGTACGAACCCAGGATGAATATCTGCACGTAGGTGAACCAAAGCGACATTAGCAATCCGAGGATGGTTGCTAGGAGAGTCCATTTCAGAATAGAAAAATGATGAGACTCCGCCGCCTTGCCGATGTGCTTGGCCTCCAAGAATATAAAGGCTCCCAAGGCGATGAGCAGATAGTAGACAGCTCCGAGAAGAGCCACCGGCATCCCCCAGATGGCAGAGAAGACGCTAGTGAGGACGATATCACAGCCCGCGGTCGTGCATGGGGGAACGACGCCCCGATAGTGCTCTATGGTGAGGAAGGCCGAATCGGCAAACCCCAGTATCGCGATCACCAAGATCGCTACAACCGAGGCAGTCGAAGCTCTATTTAGCGGCCGCTTCAATAGCAGCTTTGAATTGTTCATATCCTTGAGGGCTCTCTATCTCCTTTCCATTCAGGAAGAAGGTCGGCGTCTTGTTGATGCCTATCTTCTGGGCTTCATCGCGCTGGGCTGTGACTGCATTCTTGGCGATGTCGCTGTCCATGTCTGACTTGAACTTTTCGACATTCAGACCTATCCGCAACGCGTAGCCAGCGAATACCTCTCGGGGGTCAGCGAGCTCGCTCCATTGGTCCTGATACGTGAAGAGCAGACCCGACATTTCCCAGAATTTACCTTGCATGGCGGCCGCCTCAGAGGCTTGAGCCGCCACAAAGGCATTCTTGTGCTGAGGCAAGGGATAATGCCTGTAGATCATGCGTATCGGGATAGTGCTGCTAGCGAGGACCTTCTCTACCAGCGGATGGTAGGCACCGCAAGCCGGGCACTGCAGATCGCTGTACTCGATCATGGTCACCGGCGCATCCACGGGGCCACGGCTATGATCAGCTGATGAGACGGGCGCTGGGGTCCCTGCCGTACCAGTATTCTGACCCTTTCCCATGGAAGCGATGAGACCCCAGACGATGAGGCCCAGGACGACTACGAAGCACCCCCAAAAAATCACTCTTTTGATATTCATAGAGCCGATTATATAGACTTGAGGCTATATAATCAACATAGCATCGCCGAATGAATAGAACCTCATGCGATCTCTCACTGCCTGACCATAGAGGTCCTTCCACGATCTCTTTGCTCCCCGCCATTGCAAAAATGCGTCCAGGAGCATGAGGAGAGATGTCCCTGGTAGATGAAAATTGGTGATAAAGGCATCGGCCACCTTGAACTCATAAGGTGCCCTTATGAACAGGCTAGTCTCCCCATCGAACTGCTGGCCAGCCAGGATCCATGGCGCGGCCGATTCGACCAGCCGCAAAGCGGTAGTGCCACAGACCACTACTTTCTTGCCAGAACTTTTGGCGGCACAGAGGAGCTCGGAGCTCTCCTTGCTCACATGTATCGGCTCCGAATGCAACTTAAAATCCTTTTCCATTTGCGGAGTGACAGGAGAGAATGTCCCGCGCCCAACGTGAAGGGTGACCTTAGTCGTAGCGATGCCCTTGAGCTCCAACGATCTGAAAACCCTGTCCGTGAAATGCAAAGCGGCAGTAGGAGCGGCTACAGAAGCGGGCCTGGCAGCGAAGGTGCTCTGATACCTCTCTCGCAATTCATTCTCTGCCATATCAGAATGGATATACGGCGGAAGTGGGGTGCGGCCGTACTTGTCGAAGAGATCCTTGAATTCAGCGGGAGGGACCAGGAGCTTGAAAGTGAATTCTTCATTGATATGCGAGACCGGCTCCAGGATCGGGTGCCCGATGAGGAAAAGCCCTTCATTTACATTTATATTCTTGTTGGGCAGGCCTTTTATCATGGGGCCGCCGTCCCACTCGTTCATCAAGAATAGTACTGCGACTTCGCCGCCAGTCAGCTTGGAAAGCGTGAGACGCGCGGGGACGACTTTGGTGTCATTCAGAACAACGACAGATTCGGCGGGTATGTACCTGGCTAGGTTAGCGAAAGTATCTAGGACGATCTCGTCAGTCTTGGTGCTGTAGACGAATAGACGCGCGCTGTCGCGCGGCTCGGCTGGGGTATTGGCTATGAGCTCTTTTGGCAGTTTGTAGTCGAACATATAGATTGAGTATAACAAAAAAAATCCCCCTCCCCGCCGCGATTGGCAGCTAAGGGAGAGGGACGTCGTTTCCGGACCAAGGTGCAGTGAAGGTGCCTTCGACTCTTACTCGACAGCGATCTTGGTCGAAGGCCTCAGAGCGAACAGCTTCTTGATGTCGCCGTGGAAAAGGCTCTCACGGAAACTGCCAAAGCCGCTGCTGTCCGAGGATTTGTCGGCCAACGACGCGAGAAAGGCGAGCTTGATGGGTGGACCCCATTTGCGAGTGCCGAGCCGCGCGGTGACACTGCAATTGTCGACCATGTAGGCGACACCCCGGGCATTCATGAATGGTGTCAGGGAATCGACTGCTTCAATGAGCGACTCGTTCACGATCTCGGTGATCGCATGCCCCTTGGAGCGGAGGACGTCCATGAGCGCCAGCACCATGCCGGCATACATGCCCGCGGCCAGGGCCAAGTCATCCGACATCGGCACATCAGCACGGTAAAGCTCGCCGCCGAGTTTCCACATGCCCGATGTTTCGATCGAGGGCAGCGCCGCCGCAAGGTTTCGATTCGCCTGGATCACGTCGCGGATCTCATCGCCTGACGAAACGGATTCGTAGATGTCGAGCGCGAGCTGCCGCGCGGGCAGATAGGCCTTGTTGTAACCGACCTCGAAAATCTGGCGCTCCGAAGGGGTCAAGGATTCGTAGAGCCCTTCCAAGCCGTTCTTCGAGATGAGCTCGGTCACGGTGCTGGTAAGCCCACGAGCCGACAGGAGGAATGCTTCTTCCTTCGACCTGCCGAGCGAACGGAAATACTCGTAGAGGGCCTCAGAGAGCGCCCAGATGCCGGCGAGGAGGACATGCCGTTCTCCAGTGAGGTCCGACTTCCATTCGTTCTCGCCGGTGGTGAAGAACGTGACCGGCGAACCGATCGCGATAGACCAGCCGAGGGCGTAGTCGAGCGCGCAGCCAGTGAGATCCTTCACGACAGCAACGCTGGAATTGATCCCGGCTCCTTCAGTGTCACGCGACTGATTGTAGAGCCGACGGAGCGAAGGGCCCATGCCTTTCGGCGCGACCAGGATGACGTTGATGTCATCGCGGAGAGAGGCCTGGATCGAATCCAAATAGCCGAAGAGGAAACCGTGGGATACGCAGAGCGTCGCTCCCGGCTTCATCATTCCCGTGATCTCCTGCCAGCGCTCGGTTTGAGCATTGTCGTTGATGAGGAGAACGACCATGTCGGCCGTCGGGATAATCTCAGCGAATGTGCCCAGGGTGCCCTCTTCCTGCCGAAAGCCGGCAAGCCGGGCGACCTGGAACTTTTCCGAGTCGTCACGAAGGGCGACGCGCACCATGGCCTTGCTGCCCGCTTCAAGGAGCGAGTCGCGGCCATTTTGCGCCTGAGCCGGAGCCTGTGAACCCCAACCGACGACAGCGATCTCGTTCACGCCTTCGAAAGCTGCTGACAAGAGCGGGAATACCTTCCTTCCCCCTCTGAGAAACTGCTCGGGTCCGCTGCTCAATTGCAGCGTCTCCAAGCCGAATACTGACGATGTGTGTGTTGTTTGCATGCGAACAAAAAGTCTACTCTAGAGCGAGCCTACTCCTCGTGGAATTTGATGTCAATGGACGAGAATGTAACTAAAGGCCCCCTATCCCGTCAGATAAATGCGAATGTAACGCGAGCTTTATAAATTAACTTAATAAACAATGGCAACAGTTATAAACAATCCAGGCGGCGGTGACAGCGAGGGCGTGGGTGTCGGCATGATAGTCGGCATAATCTTGGCAGTACTAGTGATCGCCCTTCTGGTCATATATGGCATACCGACGATCAGAGACGAGCAAGCAACGCCGCAACAGCCGGAAACGAATATAAACGTAACCATACCTAACCCGACAAGCGGCACGAACAGCAACGGAACAGGTAATTAATCACCTAAAAAATATAAAACGCCCGGCGGGATGCAGAGCGTGTATCGGGACAGAGTAGAACAGATGGAAATCAGACGCGGACAATGGTCTGGGCGAGCCTCCTGGCTCCCCGGGTCTTGTTCTTATTCCCTGGATGGTCCCATGAGAACATGATCTGTTTCTTTTTCCAGACACGACCCAGCGCGCCGCGACCGACATCGAGCCAGTCAGGGAACCAAGTCTCAGTATCTACATCGAGGAACTCCTTCCTCGCAAAATAGTAGAGACCTGCCACAAGAGCATATCCTCGCATGTCCATATATACGTCCGACGACGCTCGGAGATCGATGAGCCGCTTGTTCATCGTGTCGAGATTCGGCATGGGTGAATCCTCGATGAAGCCCAGCGATGGCCCGCCAGCCGCTTCACGGCCGCAATAGTGCCGAGTTGCGACGCCTCCCCACACGTCCAGACAGTCCATGCGCAGGAGCTTCTCGAGAGCCGCGACAGCCTCCTGTGTCGAGACCGTGCCCGGATCGAAAACCGGCATGGAAAATCGCCAGGGCAAGGCCTCCGGCGAAGGGATTACGAAGTATTTACCCAGATCAAGGCGGATGGAAAAGAAGTCTAAGGTGTATTTTTCCGCCTGTTCGAGCCATTGGCTCATGTTTAGCGAGTCCGTCTGCAGCATGGGAACTGTGTTCCCGTCTTCACTGACAAGATCATGTGCGATCATAGGATGTATAGGTTGAATTGGAAAGGTGCTATGGCAAAACTACATTCTAAACGTGCCGGGGACACATATCTTACTGGGGTGCCTAATGGGATTTGAACCCATGCTGCGGCTTTCACAGAGCCGAGTGCTAACCGTTACACCATAGGCACCATATAACCGCTAAAATTCTATTTTTTGGAGCTAAGAATAGGTCGGCGGTTTCTCCTTTATACCAGATTTATGGTTACTTAGTCGAGCAAGCGCGTACAGCAAAGACGAAAGCCTGTTCAAAAAAGCCAGCGTAGCGGGGCCAACCTTGATCTCGCCAGTCTCGGTTCCGCCTACCACCCGCCGCTCCAGCTTGCGCGCCAGAGTACGGGAGACGTCGAAAAGCGCCGCCAGCTCCGTACCGCCAGAGATGAAGAAGGTCTTTATGGGCGGCATCTCTTTTTCCATCGCATCGATCCAGGTCTCCATGAGCGTAACCTTCTCCTGCCCCACACGCTTGTCTGCCCCCGCGAGCTCTGCCTGCACCGAAAAGAGAGAATCCTGGATCCACCAGACGATGTCGGCGGGAGCCTTCCCTTCAACAGACCATGCGACAGAGGCCGCTTTGATCTTCGCCAAACCAAGAAAAGAGTTCAGCTCATCCGATGCGCCGAGCGACTCCGTCTGGCAGGAGCTCTTGGATTTCCTCTCGCCCGGACCAGACTTGAAGTCCTTGGTCGTTCCGGCATCGCCTTTTCGCGTGTATAGCATAGGCTGATTATAGACTATTGTGCTCCCACCAGGAATCGAACCTGGACCGCAGGCTTCGGAGGCTTGCGTTCTATCCATTAAACTATGGGAGCGAGCGAGGAACAAAAGGACAAGCTAGCTTGTCATGATATCGTCTCAGTCTTTTTTTAACTAGTGCCAAATAAGAAGGTGTGATTGGTTACCAGCCGCCACACGAACCACTACCAACACAATAACCTCGATTGGAATCCTGACAGCCATTATTGTTGTTATAGAAGCTGCCATCTAGATCTGACCGAAGGGCGGCATTATCAGATTCCAGATATACGGCCAAACGATAATTTTGCCCATCGCTACAACCAGTAGGATAACCCGGGTAATACGTCACCCCTCCATCGTTGAGGTCATTCGGTGTCATTTGCAGTGGGTCTTGGGGGACCTTGCCGATAACTGGAACGTAGTTGGTTATCGAAAATCCGCAGTTAGTGCCCGTCTCTAGGCATTGAGAAAAATAATACCAGTGACCCTCCCATGTCGGATGGCCGGGAGATTGTGGATATTTACCCGTCTGTTGGCGGAACATTTCCAACGCAGTTTCTATTGTTCTCATATCTGCAATGCGGCGCGCATCTCTTGATTTAGCCCTGGCCCCATTGATCGATGGCATAATGAGGCTGGCCAACATCCCTATAATCGCCACCACGACCAGAAGCTCTATCAAAGTAAATCCTGGCTGCTTATAGGATGAATGCTTCATGGATTGCTTAGTTGGTATGGCGTGGGAGGAGGGGGTGTCAACTTTGTACCAAAGGTCCTGCCGAGGTTTACAATTGCAAAGATTGCCATCGCAACTATCGCTATAACCACTAGTAATCCTGCAGACTGTTCTGTTTTTATAAGCCCCCCAGAGTAATTGACAATCGCCATAAGGAGCTTCGACCGTGAACTGTCCTTGATCTGTCTTGTCAGGACCGGCCTGTCCTGATCAAACTGTATTCCATGTTGCATTTCCATAACAAGATGTTACTAGTATATACCTACCAACACTAATGAGGAATCGGCCAATTTTTCTCTGTGCGCGGGAGAGGACTCGAACCTCCATGCCCTAATGGGCGCTACCACCTCAAGGTAGTGCGTCTACCAATTTCGCCACCCGCGCGTTCTCGAACCCGACCATCATAGCTGAAAAGCCTGCGGTTTTCAATAAAAACAAAACCGGTCTCAGCCGGCTTGTCGTCTCTCTTATTATTTCTTTGCCTCTTCTTTTGGAGTCTCGGCCGCGGCTTCCGCAGTGGCGGCAACAACTGGAACGACCTCCTCTTCGTATTTGGCGTCCATGATGCGGCGCATCTGGTGACGTATCTCCTTGGCTGCCTTGCGGCGTATGAAATACAGCTTAGCGCGGCGGACTTTCGAGCGGCGAACCATCTCGACTTCATCTATCATCGGAGAATACAGCGGGAATATCCTTTCGACACCGACACCGTCCACTACCTTGCGTACAGTGAAAGTAGCGCCTGCTTCGGCTCCATGCTTCCTAGCGAGGACGATGCCCTCGAAGGCCTGGAGGCGGAATTTGCCCTTGGCCTCCTCGATCTTCTGCCAGACACGGACAGTATCGCCCGGACGGATGTCGATCTTCGAGCGGTGGTCTATATTCGCCGGTGTGATTACCTTGGTCGCCATAGTGGAGCTAACTTATCATATATCCCCCAAAGATTCAAGAATTGACCGGCTTTTCGATACCCAGAGCCGTGATGGCCGACTGGAAATCATCCGGCAGGGGCGCTATCACCTTTATCCTCTTGCCATTCGGGCTATTGAACTCTATAGAACCAGAATGCAGCGCTAGTCTTTCGAAGCCTAGGGCCTGCGGCCTGGTCGGCGCATACATCGAGTCCGAGACTATCGGATGCTGTGTCGCGAGCATGTGGACGCGTATCTGATGGGTGCGACCAGTCTTGGGCTCCGCCTGGATGAGCGAGAATTTCTCAGCCTTCCCGCCTACCTCGGCCTTCCCTGTCCAGAGCTTTGTCCAATACGTCTCAGCCTCGCGTGTCTCACCCCTGGTGCCACGCTGTGCCGACCACAAAGGAAAGTTCTTGCCGCTCCTGCCGATCGGCCTTTTTATAGTACCAAAATCCTCTGCCATCTCGCCCCAAACAAAGGTCAGGTATTTCTTCGAGACTGTCCTGCCCTGGAACTGCTCCTTCAGGAAGGCGTGCGCTTCGGGCGTCTTGGCTATGAGGAGAACGCCTGATGTGTCCTTATCCAGGCGATGCACGATCCCAGGGCGCTGTAATATCTCGCCCTCCGGCGTGCGTTGCAACTCGCCCACTTCCATGGCTTGCGGATACTTCTTTACGATCCAGTCAGTGACAAACGAACCCTCATTGCGACCGTCCGGGTGCACCATGAGACCAGCAGGCTTGTTGATGGCCACACAATCATCGTCCTCGTACAGGACAGCGATTTTGGAGATGAGGTCGTTGCTCATGCCTTGAATATACGCTAATGTTTAGGAAATTCCTAGGAATTTGCCTCGAGTGAGGGGCGTTACGCGCGATTAGCTCAGTTGGTAGAGCAATCCCTTTACACGGGAAAGGTCGCAGGTTCGAGTCCTGCATCGCGCACAAATGGATGTGGCCTAGAATCGTACGATTGCAATCGGATTGCAAGACACGAAAAAACCCGCCGGAGCGGGTCTTTTCGAAGCGTCGGATGAGATCCGACAGCTATTACATCTGCGGCGCAGCCGAAGAGGAGTTCTTCGAAGTGAAACCGAGGACAGCGACGACGACACCGACGATCAGATAGAACCAATTCGTGGTCTGGTCAGTAGCGAAGATCGCTCCGAGAATGAAGTTCGACTGGAAGAAGCCGAGGATAGCCAAAACAACATAGACGATACCGACGGTCTTCAGAGCGTTGGCGGCAGCCGGCTTTCCTGCGAGAGCAAGAAGAACTATACCGACGACTACGTGGACGAGGCTCGAGAGCCAGTCAGCGGCGATGAAGCCGATAGAAGGCTGTGCGAAGAATCCCCACACGCCAGCGATGATAAAGATGACGCCAAATACCCAAGCTGATGTCTTTGCCATAGTATTGCTAATATTTTAGTTAATAATTGCTAATGGTTAATAAATAACCTAAAACAATTCTAACACATAAAATAGGCCGTCAATGTCAAGTAATTCACAGCCCATAAAGCCTGTTTACACAGATAAAAGCCCGAATTCTAGTGTCCCCTCGGTAGGAATCGAACCTACATCTACGGCTTAGAAGTCCGCAGCTCTATCCATTGAGCTACGAGGGGAGTTTTAAACAACTACGGTAGGGACGGATCGCTGGGCGCATCATAATTAGCCCTTATGCGCTCGCGCCTTTTAGTCATATCCTCGAATGACGTCAGTGCCCTCACGAGAGCAGCCTCGTCAAAGACGACAGGTGGCTTTACGGGGACAGACTCATTGGCCCCGAGGGTAGCCCCAGTGCCAAGATACACTGACACGCCACCTGCGACAAGCGCAGCTGCCAGGATAAGGGCCAAGACCAAGATCATGACCCAGTCCAGGAATGGATCGCTGGATAACTGATGCGCGAGGCTGCCCTTTGGAACCGGTCTCTTGCGGCTTTGCTCGTCCACCTTGTTGGTTTTTGATCGGAAGATGTTCATATCTTTTGGAGGGTCGCTATGGAGATATCGAAGGTAAGGCTCCAGCGGCTGGCGCTCTTACCCGTCTCTCCGGCTTCAATCAATCCAATACTGACATTCTTGATGCTCTTCTGGTAAGAGAGAGTCTCGAAAAGCTCCAGAGCCTTCATGACTTGCCTCCACTCGCCTTTCACCATGACTACCGAAGTGACCTTGCCTATGCGGTCTTTAACGTCTCCCGGACTGGATTTTATGGAAGAAAGCTCTACAGATGAGCCCGAATCATCTTCGATGGACTCCATTGCCAGTATGGCATCAACGGCATTCTCAGCTGGGACGAAGAATGATAGTAGCTGTTCACGCTTAGAAGAAGAATCCTCATATAGCCTGACTACCTCTTTGCCTTGGGCCCGAGCTGCCTGGCTGGCCATGACGAGTTTCCGGGCATCCAATGTTTCCTTTACTAGGTCTGCGGTCGTTCCATACATGTAGGCATACAGCCCTGTCGAGACCAGGAATGCTAGGACAGAGAAAGCGACCACGGTCGATTGTATGGAGTGTTTTTTCATCATGGCAACTGTTTAACAAAACGTAGGTCGAAAGATGGGTTGATATTCCTTGCAAGCTGGTCTATAGGGATGTCCACCTTTGTGCCGGGCATGAGGACCTCTAATCTACCCTTGAGCATTATGAGCTCAGCCCGGGTCGGGGCCGTCCCCTTGATGGATATGCTGATGCTCTTGGCGTCAGGCCTATCTAGCTTGAAGGATAATATTTCGACAGCGCCTCGCACTGAAACTAAGGATCGCACTACGTCAGAATAAGCGGTTGGCACACCAACAGAGAGGGCGGCGAGCAGTTTACCGTCTGCCGCTAGCCGGCCCTTTATGTCCGAGATGTCTCTGTCTGCCTGGGTCTCCTTGATTTCATTGATGGAGCCCTGTGCGGCACCGCTGTAAAACTGTCCGCGGATAAATGCCGGGAACATGGCCACCACCCCTACGATCATGGACACACTAAAAGCAAAAAGTGCCACGGCTAGCACCCTCAGCACATATTCGCGGTGCAATCTTTTTCTGTCTTTGAATGGTATAAGGGTGTGCTGCATATGTTTAGGCTGAACGAGGAGTATCGAAAGCCAAGCCAGCCGCAACTGCATATTCGAGCGACTCTGCACGCGATATCGGCGGTATGTACTTCTCCAGATTGGTCGCATTACACCAGACATCAGCGATCCTCACAGTTAGGGCGCCGCCGGCCATGCTGTTGAACAAAGGCTCCAGCTTTTCTGCATCTTTGCTTATGAGTAACAGTTCCTCAACGTCTTTGCCGGTGCCACGAGAGAGCCAATAGGCGCGCACCCGGTCTATCTCCCTCCCGAAATCGAGCGCGGTTGCAGTATTAGAACGATCCTGAAGCGCCGCGCTTCCCCAGGAAGAAGTCAGGGTGAAATGGATGACATTGCCGCTCACTAGATACATTCCTGTCTTCTTCGACATCACATGTATGAGCAGTCTGGTCTTATCCGATCCTGATGGAATGACGGCTCTAGCCAGAGCTTTTGGTGCTGTCTCGAATGAGATCGGCCGCAGCCCCGCGCTCTCTAGGAGAGACATGTAATGCTCGATATAGGTCCTCGGGACGACAGACACGCTGGCGCGGAGCGATCCTCCAGTAGCCGCATTCGGCAGAAGGTCGAAGTAGAAGACGGCATCCGCTCCAGAAAGGGGCACATTCTCCTCCAGTTTGAATTCTATGTTCTGCTCGATGGTCTTCTGATCAGTCGATGGCACATCAGTCTGAAAAAGGTAGGCTTTCTCTTCCGGGACCGACACTTTGACGTCCTTGAGAGAATTCTTCTTGCCGAAATCCCTGAGCCTTGAGATGAATTCCGACTCGTCCTTGATATCTCCTCCGGTCAAAAGCCCCGCTGGAATGTCAGTCCTGCCATAGGAGCTAACGTGGCGTGTGCCGCCGAACCCAGAATAGGATATTGCGCTTATACCATCATCTGAGATATCCAGACCGGCATGCGGCATGAGCATGAATTTGGGAGGAGGAAATAACCTGAAGAACGGCAAGGAAGAACGCATGGCACAATTGTAACAGAATGCTATTCTTTTCGCTTTCTGAATATCTCACGGAGTGCCGGCAAGGCGGATAGAACTATGATTACGCCGATGGCAGGCAGGAGGTAACGATCCGGGTCAGGGATTATATTCCCAAATGCATAGCCGAGGCCTATAACTGAAACTGTCCAGAGAAGGCCGCCGACCACATTATAGATAAGGAAAGTCCGGTAGTTCATATTGCCTATGCCGGCCACGATCGGCGCGAATGTCCTGACGATCGGTAGGAATCTGGCCAGGATTATGGTCCGTACACCGTATTTCTCATAGAAATGCTGGGCCCTGGCGATGTTTTTCTTGTGGAAAATGACGGAATCCTCTTTTACGAACAAGGACGGACCTACTTTTTTGCCGAAAAAATATCCGACATTGTCGCCTAGCACCGCGGCGACGAAGACTCCGAACATGAGCCACACGATCGGCAGATAGCCCTTGGAAGCCAGGAGGCCAGCGGTGAAGAGGAGTGAATCTCCAGGAAGGAAAAAACCGAAAAAGAAGCCCGTCTCTACGAAAACGATGGCGATGATGCCCAACAGACCGAATGTCGAGATGATGGCCTGCGGATTTGAGATGAAGTCGATCAAAGTTTGCATATATTATTGGATTATTTTGCCAGTGTGCCGGGCCTTATGGATGCATTCGGCTCGAGCAGAGAAAAATTTCCTTCTTCATCCGATATAGCGAAGAGCATGCCGTTGCTTTCGAGTCCTCTGATGACGCGCGGCTCCAGATTGGTCACGAACATGCAAGTCCTACCCACGAGGACAGAAGTATCCGGAAAATACGCCGATATTCCCGATACGATCTGTCTCGGCGAAGCCTCTGCGAAGTCGACAGATAGCCTAAGGAGCTTATCCGTGTCAGGGATCTTTTCGGCGGAGAGTATCTTCCCGGCCTTTATCTCGACTTTTTTGAATTCTTCGTGATTTATCATTTGTTTTCTCTTCCTTTCCTGTCGAGGAAGCTCTGGAGTATCAGGGCGGCCGCCGAAGCGTCGATCTTGTCATGCCTGCCCTGTTCCCTTTCGGCCTGTTGTGAAGTCATGAATTCGAGCTCAAGGTATGTAATATAGCCTTTTTTATCCAGTTCATCCTTCAATTCTAGGATGTCCGGCAGGATCTTGTTCGCGGTCATATCATATTTGCGCGACTCTCCTATGACTATCCCTTTGGCCTCATTGTCGGCCACCAGCTTCTCGATTTCCTTGATCAGTTCGGGCGTATTCAGAATGACGGACAGCGGCATCGCGAATTTCTCCGCTTCATCCGAAAGCGCCACGCCGACGCGCTTGGAGCCATAATCGATGCCTAGATATCGCATCCGGATACAATATCACAAAATCATTGCCGAGCCACGATTTTTGCCTTATGATGGCCGGACGGATGGGTGGCTGAGTGGTTTAAGGCAACAGTCTTGAAAACTGTCGTGCTCGCAAGGGCACCGTGAGTTCGAATCTCACCCCATCCGCCATATAAAACAATGCCCCATCTTGCTGGGGCTGGTGGGACTAAGAAAACAAGTCCTGCGATTCAGAGGAGTGTGCACATCACGCACCCTTCTGGAAATGGGCAGTGGCTGCAATGCCTCCGCGGCTGTCCTGTGAACTTGCGTCTCCGTTTGCTTGGTGAAGCATCATGAACGGTCACATCTCGCTCGGAATGCTTGGTCATACGAGGTTTGTCAGTAATAGATGGCATAAGGACCACCCTTCCCGACGCGACGGCACGATTAGCTTCCTCGGTGTCCCTCTTTTGCATCATCTCTTTTACTTCTTTTTGCGTGTACATCGGCATACCTGCCTCCTTTTTAGTTGATGGTTTCCTGACACAAAACTAACAAACAACTGTAAACGTGTCCAGGTTTTCAGTCACCACCCTTTACTATTGTAAAGGGTGGTTCGAAGGGAGGGGTTGTCCGGCAGGCGGGAGGCAGGAAGGTGTCGGTCCACGCACCTATAACATCTTTGTTATAGGCTTTTTACGTAAAACGACGAGATTTCCCTATAACATATATGTTATAGGTCAACGGAACTAACCCCTCTATCTGGCAAGCCGCCTGATTCGGAACTCTCGAACCCCGATTGACACTTTGCCACGCATAAGTAGACTCCCCCTTCAGAGAAATCCCCCTCATTTTATGAATAGTCCTCACTCATATCGTCCTTTGACAGACATGGAAATCAAAGTTCTCGGGTTGTTGGCAAGGGGCTACCTGATAAAGGAAGTCGCCGGAATCTTCAAGAGAAGCAAGAATAGCGTCAATGACACTATGGCTCGAACACGCAAAAAATTGTTCGTTCCATCGTATATCAATAGCCAGACCATCCTACCGCTGCTCGCACTGCATACTGATCGGCTTGAGCGCATTCCCGAGATACCTGCGGAGCTCACTCACCGTCGGATCTGCATACTTCGCCATGTCACCTCCGGCTTGACGCAGGCTCAAACGGCAAAAGCGCTGGGGCTGTCCCGCGTCACCATCGAAAGACACATGGCAAAGATACGCTCAATCGTCGCTCGGGAACTGTGCCTCGATAATGTAAACAACGTCGAGCTCACTCACTACGCTATAGCTCGTGGAATCACGCCTATCAAAAAGTCATATGTCGGGCTCTTCTCCAACAAGATTCCCTTTCCCTGCGCCGCCTCCGGGTAGGCGCTTTTTTGTTCACAGCAGAGAGCAGGCCTCGAAGCGCCATATCCGCTTCGCTCATATATCAACTGCGCTCGGACGCAACGCCAGCAAGCTGTCATGCATCCTCGCTTGTTGCTATAATATTCCCATGGCCACTGAAGCTCTCATCTCCTGGACAGCCCCGACGCATGTACATACGGAAAAAAGACCCGACTGGTATTGGGCTGTCGGCATAATCACGCTCGCTCTAGCGGCGGTCGCTTTCATTTTCGGCGAGATCAT
The DNA here is from genome assembly GCA_964358005.1 of uncultured Candidatus Saccharibacteria bacterium. GTDB lineage: Bacteria > Patescibacteriota > Minisyncoccia > Phycocordibacterales > PALSA-1337 > C7867-002. The sequence goes on from CAYHNH010000001.1 coordinate 56,273, forward strand.
CACCGGCATATTCGTCATAGTCGCGGCCGTGGCCCTCGTCCTACACACGTCACATCCACCGCAAGAGATAACCTATGAGATAAACGATCGAGGCATCCTTTTGAATGACATCTTATACCCGTTCGTGAGCCTAGACTCGTTCTGGATACCGCATGACGAGAACCAGCCGAAGATCCTGGTCAAATCCCGCAAGCTCATCGCGCCGCTCATGATCATCCACATAGACGAAGTGGATCCCGAAGAAGTCCGTAAGATCCTCCTGAAATACATAGCCGAGACCGAACACCGCGAGCCCGTCCTGAAGAAGCTCCTGGAGTGGTTGGGGTTCTAAGCACTCAAAACAACGCTAACCGACGTACCTCAATCAAAAAATATCGATAAGCACTAACACTCTTGCGTTTGTGTCATAGACTGATAATATGACTACAGAAAGGAGCCCCCGTGAAAATAACATCGTCTTTGCTGAATTCATTACCTCGTTTGTGGGATTGGCTGGATCGCTGGCTATGCCGCTCATTGCCTGGATCCGTCCGTTTTCTTTGGGCAAGACTATGGGTCAGGCAGGATGAATTTCACCCTTCCCTCGACCTCCATGCAGAATATGCCGCCCACTTGGAGCCGGAAAAACTCGCCTCCTACCAGCACAATCTGACGCGACGCAGAAACCTTGCCCACGAGCGTGACTTAGCGACAATCTAAAGCCCGACCGCCATAGTTCAGGTCCTCCGGCGGTTTTTTTGTATGTTTCAGTCATCTCTATATCTCCCGCAAATAGAAAATGCCGGAAATAAATCCGGCATTTTCTGTTTGGGTGCCCCCGAGAGGAATCGAACCTCTATTGCAGGATCCGCAATCCTGCGTCCTATCCGTTGAACGACGAGGGCAGAAACTATCCGAGCTTCGCTAGAGAAGCCGCCGCACGAGACTTGAGCCTGGCGGCCGCGTTGTCCTTGATGAAACCGGTCTTTGCGGCCTTGTCGAGATCCTGATAGAGATCAGGTAAGAGCTTCGCCGCCCCAGCCTTGTCTTTGGCTGTTACCAGCTTGCGAAACGTATTGAGAGTGCCATCGACCTCCTTCTTGCGGCGAATATTGAAAACGCGCTTGCGCTTGGAAGCTCGGAGGGCTTTCTTGGCTGAAGATGTTATCGGCATGAATGTACGGAGAAAATTATCACATCATGCGTGAAAAGGCAACTCGGTTAGGGATTGACAGCCCATTTTCTGCGAGTACTCTGTAAACAGAATTACCTATTATGAGCTCAACACAAATCGCATCCACCACGGCAGTATCTGCATCCATATCACAGGGTATGATACTCGCCGCCATGAGACGAGAAGTCCCAAGTTTTAAACTGCCGCCACTGGAGGAAAGGTCTGGCCAGTTCGTCACATCGCCCATTCAGGAGATCGGGATACGCGCGATCCTCCCGAGGATCTGCATGCACGGCTTCGGAGCCTTTGACGGGCCATGCACATTGTTCTTGCACAACGGTGGGAGGGGCGACATGATGAGCGGCCCAAGCTGGAGTGTCGGACCCGGCGACCATGAGTCTCTGCTTCTGAAGATCAGATTTGTCGCAGAAAACTCTAACGCAGTCATCGCCTTACCCTATTTCGAGGCGCCGGGTCGCTCGCCGGACGGATTCGAACCACATTTGAATCTCCTGTGGATCCTTGCGGCAACGAGCCGCGACTTGATTTCCTCCATGTCCGAGCCGATAATCCGTCTATTGCTCCGAGAGAGATCGCCGTTTGCCAGAATGTGATGTGAGGACCTGTTGGATACTCAAGAATCGCGACCGATGCAGTTTTTGCAGGAGTCGCGTTTTTTATTAACGAGTAAAGGTGCTATTATCGGCCTATGATTTCTCGTATTTCTGGCAAATTGGAGGAGGTGGGCAACAACCATTTGGTCGTAGACGTAAATGGTATTGGCTATAAGACATTCGTGACCTCGGACACTCTGCACAACCTAAAACCGGGATTGTCAGTGAAGTTTTTCACCCACTTGGCCGTGCGGGAGAACGCGCAGGATCTTTATGGGTTCCTGAAAAAATCCGACCTAGAATTCTTCGAACTACTCATAACAGTCTCGGGCATCGGTCCAAAGTCGGCCCTCAATATACTCTCTCTAGCTTCGAGCGAGACCCTCTCCGGCGCCATACGCACCGGCTCTACCGCGCATCTCATCAAGATCTCCGGCATAGGCAAGAAGACTGCCGAGAAGATAGTCATGGAATTGAAGGACAAGATGGAAACGATGCATAGCTATGCGTCAGGCCCAATGGGCGCCGGCATGGCCAGCGATATCGATGCCATCGAGGCCCTCCGCGCGCTCGGCTATGATGCCGAAGAATCCCGAGAAGCTCTGAAGAAGGTCGGTAAGGATGTATCTGATGTGGGCGAGAAGGTAAAGGCGGCCTTGAAAGTCCTCTCTTAAGTCTGTGGATAGCCTCGTAGACAATTAACATGTACCTGTTACTGTATATGCAGACCTGCTACTAACTCGGATCTCCTTCCGGAGAATTGAGGACCCACAGGCGCACAAAATGAAAAACTGGAGTTACCATCACCCATGGCGCTTCGCGGGGCTATTGCTAGCCCTCGCTGCAGCCGCTCCGATCGCAGTCGCGATCGACAGCGCTGTGAACCAAGCCCCCGACGGCAAGAACCTCATGATCGCCGCGGCGCCCGACACGTCATGTCCGACGTCGGCTGCGCTCGAGCCGATCAGCGTTACGGCGGAAACCACGGCCACCCTCGCCATCGCTTCGGCGAAGAGTGACCGCAGCATCACGACGATTACGGGCGCGATTGATGGCATCGCCAATGAAGGAGGTGCTGCGCTCGGCGCGGAGCAGACTGCGTGTGTCGTCAACGACTTGCGCGCCACGTCCTCCGGCACCAGCGTCAACGGCACTACGAGCAATATCACGCTCAGCTCGAACGCCTTCTCCGCCACCGTCATCGCCACCGCATCGTCCACCGCGGGCAGTCCCATCAACACCGTTCGGTTCACGAACGGCCCCAACTTCGCCGGCGCCACCAACGCACCGACGAACAACCGCTCCCTCCTCGACCAGGAGGTGAACGAAATTGTCTGACCGGGCCACTCGGAAGAGGGCCCAACGCTCTGCGACCTTCGCAGAGCGGTTTTTATTTAATAGGGATAATTCATTTTATATAACAGCTAGCAAATAGCCCCAAAATGGGCCATACTAATGCCATGCTCGACGAAACGCTCATAAGGATAAAACGATTAATACCGGCCTCCATTTTCAGCTTTTTTCAGCCAGCATATCACTGGACTCTGTCATTTCTGGCTGCTCTCGTATACGGCTTCCCTTCCAAAAAGATAAATGTCATTGCTGTCACCGGCACCAAGGGCAAAAGTTCCACTACAGAGATATTGAACGCTATATTAGAGAAGGCAGGCCATAGGACCGCCCTTTCGAACACAATCCGTTTCAAGATTGGCGATGAGTCGCACAGGAATCTGTTCAAGATGAGCATGCCGGGGAGGTTTTCGATGCAGAAGCTCATCAGGCAAGCGGTCAACGACCACTGTGAATACTTTATATGCGAGATGACTTCTCAGGGCTCTCTCCTCCACCGCCATAAATTCATTGACATAAATATTTTAATATTCACTAATCTATCGCCAGAGCACATAGAGGCACATGGATCATACGAAAATTATGCCAAAGCCAAACTAGATATCGCAAAAAGCCTAGAAAATTCGCGCAAAAGAGAGACGACCATCATCGTGAATGCCGATGACAAGGAGAGCGCACGATTTTTATCCTTTAATGTCAATAAAAAAATACCGTACAGTCTGAAGGACGCCTCCCGGCCTCTATACGAAACAAAACTGCCCGGCATATTCAACCAGTACAACATCCTGGCCGCCGCGACTTGTGCAAAGAACGAGGGCGTCCCAGACAATGTCATCGCCGAAGCTATCACAGAGTTCCGGCACATCCCCGGCCGCGTCGAGAAGATCGAAGCAGGACAGGACTTCACGGTGATAGTCGACTATGCCCACACCGCCGACTCTCTGGAAAAGCTTTACAAAATATTCGATGGGAAGAGGAGGGTCGCCGTCCTCGGCGGCACAGGCGGCGGGCGCGACACTTCAAAGCGCGCGATCATGGGCGCCCTGGCCGACAAATACTGCGACCTGATCATCCTCACGAACGAAGACCCCTACGATGAGGATCCGCAGAAGATAATAGACGATGTAGCGAAAGGCATTATCACAAAAAAGCCTCTCATCATCATGGATCGCCGACTGGCCATACGCGAAGCCATCCGTCAGGCCAAGCCAGGCGATGTCGTCCTCATCACTGGAAAAGGCACCGACCCGTTTATCATGGGGCCGCTAGGCACAAAGGTCCCCTGGAGCGACGCCGACATCGCGCGCGAGGAGCTTATTGCGGCGAGGAATATATCCTATTCAACGTCTCGATAGTCCTTGGACCAGCCACATCCTTTTCATCATCTATACCGAACTTCTGCTGGAAGGCCTTGAGAGCCGACTTGGTGCATAGACCGAGCTTGCCCGTGCGAGGACATTCATTCGGAGTCGAGCCTGGCGGCGGATACACCCCGTCTAATATGAGGGCCGTCTGGAGAGCAAAAACGTCCTGTGGGGAGTCATCTTTACCATCGAGCGGCTCCGTCCACCTATATGGCAGAGTCAGAGTATCGAAAGACTTGCTCACGGCATACAAATTCGGCGTATCGAAAAAATCCAGAAGACCCAGATAGGTCTCATAGGCTATCTCCTTGAGATATAGCGGCCGGAGCTTCGGATCGTTGAGCTGCGGCTCGTATATGTAGGCGAACTCTATGAGCATGCTGGCGGCATCGACGGAATTGTATGAGCCTATGGCAATAAGATCCTGTTCTTCGACGATGCCAGCCCTCTCGCCCGGAAGATTCGAGACCGGATTGTATTTCGCCAGGCGCTTGTAGACCGTGTTGGCTATAGCCTTGGTCGTAGTGCTGTTGAAATACTGTTGTTCTGGTACATATATCGAGAAGCCTGTGTACTTGCCCGGGTTAGGTCCGTTCTTCCTGGGGTAATCATTGAAGTGTATGTGAACAGCTATGTCTATATCGTTCTCGTTGACCCATTTGTTGATGCCGTGTAGACGGAGGCCTATCGTCGGATTGACCGTATTGTGATACACGGCCGGCACGACCGATGATAGCCCCCCGACCTCGACAAGCTTCTTCACCGCGTCCCTGTTAGCCTTCTGCCATTCTATTATTTCCGTCCATCCTGCCTTGAAGTAATTCGCGAACTCTGGAGACCAGGCGGCCTTGTTCCTGGTCGTGAACACTTCATATCGGTCATTGCTCTTGAAAAAACCCATTAGGTTCTCGGCAACCTCGACATTGAGGTAGCGCTCTTTGAGATCCTTGTATTCGGCCCCTCCGTAGGCGGGCTCGTGGCCAGGCACTATGAGCACGCGGATCTTCTTGTTGCCGGGAATATTCGCCAGCGCGTAATCAGACTTCAACTGTTCCACAGTCACCGGCTTGCGGGCGAGAATGACAGCGGCGATCTGTTCCCCGACCGAGCCTATCGCCGAAAGTATAGTGTCAGTGGCCGCCGGGTAATTCACGCCGAACCATGGCGCTACGAAGATAGCCAGAATGACAAGAACGGCGACATAGTAGCGCATATGTGTTAGATTTTAGCACATCTAAATATGCCCGAGCTCCCGGAAGTACAAACGACAGTGAACGGCTTGAATGCGAATATCCGCGGCCTAAAGATTCTGGATGTTTGGACTGACTATGACAGCAAGTTCTATCGCGGCAAGGACTCGATAAAGGATCCGGCCTATTTCAGGCATTTCAAAAAGGCGGTTACAGGAGCGACCATAGAGAAAGTCGACCGGATAGCTAAAAATATCCTGATCAGCATCAAAAAAGGCTCCGTGGGGAGCGTCATCCTGATCCACATGAAGATGACCGGGCACATAATGATCGGAAAGTACGCATTCGATCCGGCCGGAAAGATGGGTACATGGAAACCTGCCCCCGGCGAGCGAGCCTCCCTCTCCGATCCGTATAATCGCTTCATCCATTTCGTCATCTCGCTGTCGAACAAGAAGCACGTAGTACTGTCCGACACTCGTAAATTCGCCAAGGTCACGCTCATCCCGGAATCAGAATTGTCTAGGACCGTCCATCTCGCGGACATCGGGCCTGATCCAATGGATAAAAAGTTCACTCTCGGACTTTTCAAAGAGCGCCTCAGCAGCCGACCGACAGGCAGGATAAAGAATGTGCTCATGGACCCGACGGTCATCGCCGGCGTCGGGAATATCTACAGCGACGAAGCCCTCTGGCGAGCCGGCATCCATCCCGAGGAACCAACTCAGAACATCCCGGACATCAGTCTGAAGATCTTGTACAAGTCTCTGCTCGCAGTCCTCGTGAAAGGCATAGATTTTGGCGGCGATTCGATGTCTGATTATAGGAACACCGATGGCGAGCGCGGCAAATTCCAAGAACACCACAAAGTCTACCAGCGCCGCGGCGAGAGATGCAGTAAGCCCCGCTGCAAGGGCACCGTCATCCGTAAGATGGTCGGCGGCCGTAGCGCGCATTTCTGCGATGAGCACCAGAAGTTGCTCGTTAACCGTTAGAATTCTTTCAGCCTGGCTTTTGTCTTGTTTAGAATACCCAAAAAGGCCGGGTTCCCAGGTTTTTTCGTCACCTCGGCGATAGCCGACTCCAGAGCCTCCTTGGCAGTTTTTATTGCCATCTCATAAAGTTCCGCCGCTTTTTCGTTCTGTGATATTTTCTGAAGAACGGCCAAGACCCCGTTCCAGTTATCCTCAAGCTGAGCCGGGGTGCTGTCTATATGCCATCGTAAGATATAACCGTCGCCGTCAAACGGCTCAGTGAGCATTAGATCTTCCGCATCTCTGTACTCCCTCAAATACCCTGCTCTCGCGACAGTAAGATATTTCTCAAGCTTGGAGACCGACTGGGACAGGGACATATAGCTCTGGCTCCCGAGATGCTTGTATTCATCTACGATCGTAGAGAGGTTGCCCATGAGCTCAAGAACTCGGTCATCTTGCACTGAGTCGAGATCATATTCCTTTTGGAACTGCTCAGTGACCGAGGCCATGACCTTCTCTAGCCCTGCCGCCTGGCCCTTAGTCAAAGTCTGCGGTTCGAGCGCCTGAAGATAGGCGACAAATTTCGATCCATTTGCAATGTCCACTCGGAGTTCCTTCACCCGAAGGCCGCCTGAATCGTCACCGATCATCATGTTGGTGTCGGCTGACGCCAAAGCTAGACCTGTCGCCTCCAGGATAGGCTTAGCTTCTTCCTTCAATTCCTCCAGAGTGAGCAGACTGTCGGCTTTTTGTTCATCCAGATCCATGCCAGCACTCTCGTTAGGCAAGCCCTTGAGAAAGGCCAGGCCCGCCATTCTGCCGGCGCTAAACCTCTCGTTATAAGAAGCGACGAGCTCCATCAGTTTGCCTGTATCGATCTTTGACAGCCAAGCCTCTTTTCCGGGAGTTGTTTCGCTCATGGCTTGATTATAACACCTATCGATCAATGACCCTGTACAAAAAAATTCCCGCGGCAACAGAGACATTCAGGGATTCCTTTTTACCTTTTAATGGAATTTCCGCTATCACATCTGAAGCTTTTAATAGGCCTCCCGAGACCCCACCGATCTCCGAACCTAAAATGATCAGGGTCTTATCGCTCACCTCCACTTTTTTATAGTCAGTCGACGCTCTAGCCTGCTCCAAGGCTAATATCTCAAAGCTCTCTTTTTTGAGCTTCTTTATCAGGTCTATTCCATTTCCAGCGACATGCTCCCACAGGACCATCCCCTCCGCGCCAAGCGCTACTTTCGCAAAATCCGTGCGTTTGCGGCCAAAACGGTCAACCGGCGTCGGCGTCGTACCCAGACAATATATCCTAGAAATACCTAGTGTTTCAGCCGTTCTGAAGATGGAGCCGACGTTGTGTACGCTCCTTATATTATCTAGCAGTAGTCGTACGTCTCGCTTCATCATATACTTATGACATTATCATATAAATCAATCAGCATGCTCTCTCTATTTCCAACACTGCTCTCATGGGAAGAATTGGCCCCTTTGCTCATCCGCCTCGTTCTCGGCGCTATTTTCATTTATTGGAGCTACAAAAGGCTTAGCGACAAGTCGGGCTCCGGAAGGTCTAAGGCTATCGGTGCTGTCGACGGCATCCTGGCCGTCCTGCTAGTCATCGGTCTCTGGACACAGCTTGCGGCTATCATCGTGGCCATAGACCTCATCGTGCGCATAATAAAGAAAGTGACAGAGAAGGCTTTCCTGACACAGGGCGTGAATTACTACCTAGTGCTCCTAGTCCTCGCCATATCGCTCATAGTGAGCGGCGCGGGCTGGGTAGCATTCGACCTCGGGCTATAATACACACTCATATGATGAACCCACACAGCCAGTCCGAATCAGCCCGCTTGATAGCGGAGCTCAAAGCAGAGATCGCGAAAGATCAGACAGAGATAACGCTCGAGACGCCAAAGCTGAGGAGGATCGAACAAGAGATCGCCAAAGAAGAGGCTGAACTGGCCAAGAAAAAACAGGAGCTAGACAGAAAGAAGGTCGAGGGACTTCACGAACATCAGCATATTGATCAATTGAAAGCGGACCTGGCTCACAGTCAGCGTGAGTTCGCAGACCTCGGCAGGCAGATACAGCAGATGGGATTCGGTAAGGCTGCTTAGCGCATTTAGATCCTGCCGTTCATCTTGTTCCCTTCATCCTAACCAGCTCTACAAGGGCAGACAAGATAAAAACAGCTTGTAAAACCGAGAATATGACATTCTCGATGCTGATACTGTAAACAAACAACAGGACGCCTCCGATGACAAAAAGGATGTCCTGTTTTTTCTCTATCTTCACCCAGATAGCCATGGAGATGATGATCAAACCGATTATCCCTAGAATTGTTGGCGTGTCCATATCTGAAGAATATCACGACTTAGCTCTCCGAGAGGACAGCCAGTGATGATGTAGGATTATGTAAAGGCAGACGCTCAAAGCCGCATCGAAAAGACACCAGACAGACGCCGCTGTCGTCCACGATATCGCGAGAGTCGCGCCAGCGAGCAGTAAGGCCAGAACACCCAGAACCTGGAAAGCCCTCTTGCTTGAAACCAGAAGACCGCCGACTGTCGCGGTCATATAGAAGACAAAATCCAGGCGCCAATAGAATGGTCCTGGTGGATTGTAGAAGATGTGCTGGCCAATCACTTGGACATCAAGAGGTACGGTAAACAGCTTGTATGTGAACCATGCGGCTACCAATGCGCCGAGCCAGACAAAAAACCTGATGATGTGCCTTCGGGGTCGATCGATCAGATAAACGATGAGAGGTATGAGCACCGGCCACACGATGAGAGCAAAGAAAAGGAATCCGTACGCTGCCGAGCGGCAAACCAACCCTTGATCGAGATACATCCATTGGATACCCTCTATCGCCTGCTGGATTGCGAAAAGCAGCGGCACAGCTGCCAATATCTTTTGTCTCTTCGGGGCTATCGCAAGAGATGTCGCCCCGACAACAGCCAGCCCGGCACTAGCCGCAAAACTTACTGACATGGACATGCACATGCCGAACATTATACAACACCGAATTTGTGCGCCCAGTTGGAGTCGAACCAACGACCCACTCCTTAAAAGGGAGTTGCTCTACCAGCTGAGCTATGGGCGCGAGTGAGGGGCAAGCCGGGAAGTCCTACTTCTCGGCTTGGACCGAACGAAGCGCCTATATCGAAGATATGGGCGCAACGCAATCTGTCTATTTTGAAAGAATCAGCCGTTCGATACCCAGCTCCAGATCAACTAGGCCACGGTGACCGTCATGGTACAAGGTGACGAGCTCCCTAGCAAGTTTCTTCGCCCCGATCGTCTTGGCCTTCCAGAAGAGCATGCCTATGATGGCCTCGGATTCCGTCCCGCTGTCCACCGCTTGCCTATATAGAGACCAGGCCTTGAATGAATCTCCCTTCGCCACGGCATCGCCCAGAGCGAAGACATTAGGCGCTCCCGGGCCGAATGCCGGGGCTTTCGGCTTCTCGCAAGCCACCGTTTTGTCGGCGCTCTTGTCGACGGCCTTCTTGAGCTCGGCATTGAGCTTGCCTTCCAAGACGATGAAGATATTCGCCGATTCCTGCATCGCTCCCATGAGGCTGGCCAGCTCTTCTTTGGCCTCGGCGTTCTCGGTGACACGATCCAGGAAGACTATGTATTTGCTAGAGAATAATCCCTGACCACCGAGATGGCCCTCGATCATGGATCTATTCCAAGCGTCGGCCTCGATCCTTTCGTAGGATGCATCAGGCTTCTTTGTACGCAACGAATCCACCAAGGAGCGGGCTTTAACTCCAGCCTGAGCCACATCAGTTCCATGAAAGACGTAGAGCATACTATGATTTTAACTCCCCCCAGTCTTTGCCGATAGAGCCCTTTGCTTCGAGCACGACGCCGTGGGTCAGCTTCGGGTCGATGATCGACCTCATGATCTTTTCGATGTCCTTGATAACCTTGTCCTCCTTGCCTTTCTTTATCTCATAGAGGAGCTCGTCATGGACCTGGAGCAAGGGATAGACATCTTTTTCCAGCTTTTCCTTGGCAATGTATTCCTGGACTCGCACCATCGCCAGCTTGATGACATCGGCTTCTGTTCCCTGTATCGGCGCGTTGATGGCCATCCTCTCCGCAGATGCACGAATAAAAGGTATCTTGGACTTTATCCCGTCGAAATAGCGGCGGCGACCGAAGAACGTCTCCGTGTAACCTCTGCGTGCCGTCTCCGCTTTGACTTCATCCAGATATTTAGCCAGCGTCGAGAATGTCTCGAAGTAATCATTGTAGAACCTCTGGGCCTCGTCACGGCTGGTGCACAGGTTTTGTTTCAAGGCCAGAACTCCCATGCCGTAGAGGATGCCGAAGTTGATGACCTTGGCTCGTCGGCGCATCTCATGATCGACTTTATCCGGAGCCACCTTGAAGACGGCAGCTGCGACAGCCCGGTGGACATCTTCTCCTCTCTTAAATATGTCTATCAGCTTCTCGTCGCCGGAAAGGAACGCGGCGATACGCAGTTCGACTTGAGAATAGTCGAGACCAGCTAGGACGAAGCCGTCATCAGAGATAAACGCCTTGCGTATGGCGCGTCCGAGCTCGGTGCGCATCGGGATATTTTGCAAGCCGGGATTCTTCGTGGCCATGCGGCCGGTGACTGCGCCATTCTGGATGAATGTCGTGTGCAGGCGGTCATTCTTGTCCAAAAGCGGTGGGATAGCGTCTATGTAGGTTCCGAGCAACTTCTGCAGTTCGCGATATTCGAATATAAGGGGAATTATCTCGTGCGAACCCCGCATCTTTTCTAGCTCCGATTCTCGGGTCGACCGCGCGCCTCCGGCAGTTTTCTTCATGTTCTTAGCGCCGAGGCCGAGCTTGTCGAACAATATACCGCCTAGCTGTTTCGGCGAATTTATGTTGAACTCGATACCCGCCAGGGTGTATATCTTCTTCTCCAGTATAGCCACCGTCGCGTGATAATCTTTGGACAATTTTGCAAGGAGCAACCGGTCGATCTTGATCCCACGCTCGCTCATCTTATGGAGTATCGGTATGAGCGGCAGCTCTATCTCATCATATATTTTTTTGACCTGGCGCTTCTCGAGCTCCTCATAAATAAGTTTTTTTGCTGTCTCATAATCTTCCGTGTTACCGAAATTGAGCGCATCTTCGAGCTTCGGGTCAGTCAGGTTGGAATTGACGAGCGACAGCGCGACTAGCGTCTTCTCCAGATCTGACTGATCTATGCCGTTTCCGAAAAGAGACCCGCCTTCTGGGGCAATCTTCTTCGGGTCGGCCTTAGAAACCGGCTTTTCCTTCTCGACTAGCGGCTTGCCTTCGAGGACTTGCTTCAACCTCTGCGGCAAAGTCCGGAATTCGAGCTCATTCCAGAGCGCCGTGATCTTGTGTATGTCCACCCCTTCCTTGAATGTCTTCTCCGGCAGTTGGAACTCGACGGGCACATCTTTCCTGATCGTCGCGAGCATCTTGCTGAACTCTGCCTCTTCCTTGTTCTCTTTGAGTAGAGCGACTATGCGCGCCTTTATTCCGGCTTTCTCAAATCTATCTTCGTGGCCGGCTTCGAGCTCTTTGTACATATCCTCGATCGTGCCGAATGTCTGGATGAGGGTCGTCGCAGTCTTGTCGCCTATGCCCTTCACTCCGGGAATATTGTCAGATGGATCGCCGCAGAGCCCCTTGTAGTCAGGGATCAGTTCTGGGCCAAAACCATAGCGGGTATTCACGGCCTTCTCGTCATACATGATCGTGTCGCTGATGCCTTTCTTCAGGGTGTAGACCTTCACGTGCCCGTCATGGATGAGTTGCATCGTATCCATATCACCTGATGCGATGATGATATCCATGTCCGTGCGGCCCTTCAGTTGCTCGACGATCGTCCCGAGAACGTCGTCTGCCTCGAAGCCCTGCTTGTCGTATATGGGTATGTTAAAAGCAGAGAATACATCGCGCGAACGAGACATCTGGGCGATCAGAGCATCTTCGGCCTTCTTGCGTTGGGCTTTGTATTCCTTGAACACATCATGCCTGTGCGTCGGGCCTTTCACGTCATAACAGGCTACGACATAGTCGGGCTTGAGGTCGGCCACTATCTTGAGGAGCATGGTGGAGACGCCATAGAGCGCTCCTGTCGGCTCGCCTTTCGCAGTCGAGAAATCAGGCAGGGCGTGATAGGCGCGATGAAGAATAGCGTGGGCGTCGAGCAGTATTAGGCGTTTAAGCGGCTCTTTCATGAGGTTATTCGTGGGGTCCTTCATGCGACCCTTCACGTGGTCCATTGTATATCATGCAACTTTTTATTTCAGCGCCCTCTATTAAGGGGATGACATATAACGCCGCTCGGGGGGCGTGGGGGGGTTATCCTTCGGGTACGCCTACTATTTTTATATACAATAAACGATAAATGTGATGCCATGCAGAAAAATTCTACCTCTAACCTGATTTACTGACGCAGCTTCCTCGCTCGTTTGTGCAGTAGGAAAGGTATAGAAGCACTTAGCACAATATTTCTCTATTATTGTAAATGAAAAAAGTTGGGCTGAAGGAAGTGTGACGCCTTCCTCCCTCCCCCCTCTAATTTCAAGCCTCAACTGCGTGCGTGCGACAACATCGGGGCAACAACATCTGCGCTCTCAATTTAATTGTATTGTGTACACCCCCTCTCTGATCTCGGATCTCAACCAGCCGCCACCAGAGAAATCCGCCTGCCCGAGCCCCACATTTTCTGGCCACTCGATCATCACCAGATTATGCGGATCAGCCACGACATCCTCGAACCTCAAAGCCTCCAGATCTTCACGCTTCTCTAGCCTATACGCATCTATATGGACCAGTCTCTTGAAAATATCGTCCCTAGTCTCATAGATCTTCATGATGACAAAAGTCGGACTAGTGACGATCTCCTCGATCCCGAGCTCCTTCGCCACCGCCTTCACAAAGGCCGTCTTGCCTGCCCCCAGGTGGCCGCTTAGGCCCGCCACAAAAGCTCCGCCTGTTTCGCTGGCAGTCACCCGCCCTTCTGACACCTGCGCCAGCCATTCAGCGGCTATGCTGGCCGTATCTTCAAGCGAACGCGACTCCATGTATTTCATGAGCGAATCATACATCATGGCCTTAAAAACAAAAAACCGCGGGGTCGAACCGCGGCAGTAACAGATCCAAGCTCGGAGCAGATCAGCGGCGTGAGTGGCGCGCTGGCTGATGATGCGGGCTCCCGCCGTGATGGCCACGGTAGCCATTGCCCCCGAAGTAGGTAGGCCACCAGTAGTAGCCGCTGTAACCCGACCAGTATCCCGAGTAAGACGGCGCGTAATAACCTTGATACACCGGCACCGGAATGATGACGCGGTATCCGCCGCCCGGGTAGACCACACAGCCACCGAGCACGAACATTGCAATGAGCAAGCAAACTCGAACAGCATTAGTTTTCATAGAGGGAATTCAATCTTGTTATACACCCGCCCTATATATGGCGCAAGTGCCTCTGGTATATTCGCTTCGCTCATATATCAACTGCGCTCGGACGTTGCGCCAGCAAGCTGTTGCACGTCCTCGCTTGTTGCTATAATCAAACCGACATTCATGACCATTCATTTCGACGAGGACAAACAGAACCAGAAGCTCAACGATCTCATACACCGTGAGGAAGAGGACCTCGTACAGCTCCTATCAGGAAAATACGGCATAGACTATGTGAACCTACAGCTCTCGAACGTCAACACCGACGCCTTGCGCCTCATAGACGAAAAGACCGCCCGCGAGGTCAAAGTCGCGGCCTATGCCCTGCAGGACAAGAAGGTCAAGATAGGCGCCCGCAACCCAGACGACCCCAAGGTAAAGGCCCTCGTCGACGACCTCACCTCCAAGAGTTATAAACCGGAGATATCTATAGTCTCCACTCAGAGCCTAGAGAAAGCCTGGAAGGCCTACAAGGACCTCTCCTTCGCCTACGAATCCCGCGGTGGCTCTCTCGAGATAGCGAGCGATGAGATAGCGAACATCATAAGCACCGCGCAGAGCCTCCCTGTCATCGTCTCCATTCTGGAAAATACGCTCAAAGGCAATAAGATGTACCGCGTATCGCGCATCCTGGAAACCATGCTGGCCGGCGCACTGGCCATCGATGCCTCAGACGTGCACCTTGAGCCAGAGGAAGAATACATACGCCTCCGCTACCGCCTCGATGGCGTGCTCCATGAAGTCATCCGTTTCGACACGGAGACATATAACCTCGTCTTGTCCCGAATCAAGCTCATCTCGGGAATGAAGCTGAACATAAAGAAGGATTCCCAGGATGGTCGTTTCAGCATCCATCTTCCCATCGGAGAGATCGAGGTTCGCGTCTCCATCCTGCCCGGGGCGTATAACGAATCCATCGTGATGAGGCTCCTCAATCCGAAGTCCATAAATGTTCCCCTGGAGAGCCTCGGCATCCCGCCGAAACTCCTAGACATTCTCCTCAAGGAGATGAACAGACCAGACGGCATGATCCTGACTACTGGTCCTACAGGATCCGGAAAGACGACCACCTTGTATGCATTCTTGAAAAAAGTGCACAGCCCCGACGTGAAGATCATAACCATCGAAGATCCCATCGAATATCATCTGCCCGGTATAGTGCAGACCCAGGTCAACGACAAAGGATACAACTTCGTCGAGGGCCTCCGCGCTGCCGTCCGTCAGGATCCGGACATCATAATGATCGGTGAGATTCGAGACGGCGAGACGGCGGCCATCGCCGTCAATTCCGCGCTCACTGGCCACCTAGTCTTCTCCACATTGCACACCAATGACGCCGCCGGAACATTCCCCCGTCTCATAGATCTGGGCGTCAGTCAGACTATCATTCCGTCAGCCTTACGCGTCTCTATGGCTCAGCGCCTCGTCAGGAAATTGTGTCCCGTCTGCAGGAAAGAAGCCCCGGTAGAAGGAGCCATCTTGGCGGAGATCCAGAAAACTCTCGACACCATAGAGGACAAGGCCCTTGTTACGACAGGTCCCATGAAGATGTGGCTGCCTGTCGGATGCGAGAAATGCAACAAGACCGGCTACAAAGGCCGTGTAGGCATATATGAAGCCATATTAATGAACCAAAATATCGAGAAAGCAGTCCAGACGGGCTCGAGCGACCGCGAGATCTGGCAGGCTGCGATAGGACAAGGCCTGCTCACCATGAAACAGGACGGTGTATTGAAAGTGCTTTCAGGAATTACTTCTATCGAGGAGCTCGAGCGCGTAATTGCAGTTGGTGATTAGTTGTGTTCTAACTAAAATATCCCCAAAAAGCAATTGCATTTTAGGGGGCAGTAAGTAGGATGAATTCAGAAGAGGAATCGAGCGCGTAAATCTCTAAGCAAAATCTCTCGGCGTGACGCCAAGAGCGAGGTAAAGTCCCGAGGATAATTTCAGTAAGCGACACCGAAGCGTCGGAACCAACATGTCCTTAGCACTTTACCCAAACCTCGGAAGGCCTTTGCTTAGAGGTTTTCGGGCTCGAACGAACTGTATGTAGTCACGGAAAGTCTAGCATAAAGATATAGATATGTCAAGAACCGCTCAAAAGCCCAAAACCGAGGAAAAGGAGGCTGGCTTCCTTGATCAAACCCTGCGGCCGGACCATTGGGACGAATACATAGGCCAGAAGAACATAAAAGATAACCTCCACATCCTCCTTCGAGCTGCCAAGGAACGCAATCATCCACCCGAGCATATCCTATTCTACGGCCCTCCTGGGCTGGGAAAGACGACTCTCGCCCATCTCATAGCCAAGGAAACGGGTTCGCAGATGAAGGTGACCTCGGGGCCAGCCATCATGAAAGTCGGCGATCTGGCCTCGGTCCTTACCAACCTCTCACCTGGGGACATCCTGTTCATAGACGAGGTGCACCGCCTGAACAAAGCGATCGAAGAAGTGCTCTACCCCGCCATGGAATCCGGCAAGCTCGACATCATCATTGGCAAAGGCCCATCAGCGCGAACGATCCAGCTAGACCTCCCCCCATTTACGCTCATAGCCGCAACGACGAGAGTGGCGATGATCTCTTCCCCGCTTAGATCGCGCTTTTCCGGAGGGGTATTTAAGCTCGAATTCTACTCTGATAAAGAGATCGGCGACATTGTCCGCAGATCATCAAAGATCCTGGGTGTCTCTATAGATGATGACGCTGTAAATGAGATTGCCTGTCGCTCCAGGTTCACACCTCGCACCGCCAACTACCACTTGAAGCGCTGTCGTGATTACGCACAGATAAATAAGACTGACTTGACGAAGGGCTCCGTCGACAAGGCCCTTGCTATGCTGGGAGTGGACTCGCTCGGGCTCACATCGGCAGACAGAGACATCCTCAAGACTTTGATACACAAATTCGGCGGCGGACCTGTGGGTCTAAGCACCATCGCTGCTGCCCTCTCGGAGGAACAGGCCACAATAGATGAAGTATACGAACCTTATTTGATCCAACTCGGTCTGCTCGAGAGGACGCCGCGAGGAAGGACGGTCACAGACAAGGCCTATGCTCATCTGGGCGAGAAAGGCGCGGCGAAGCTTTTATAAGGACGGACAAAAAAAGACGGAGGAGAGTCAGGGCGCTTGCGGCGCTCTTTCTCTTCTCCGTCCTCGAGTCCCGCGCGCCGAGGCGTGAGACTATGGCTTGGCAGGAGTGCTGATCGGGCCTAGGACCGGCGCGCTGACGATGCTCCGCTTAGGGAGCGGGATCATGGGATCAGGTCCGGGAACCCCAGGAGTGACCGGGGTCCCCCCGTGAATGGAACACTGCACCTGACCCGGATACCAGGTGATGGGCTGCTTGATGTAGCCCTTGCAATCCCCATTGTCATCAATGATGAGGACGTAGACATCGGTCTGCGGCCCCATCCCGGGATCATTCAACTGATAGCTGCCACCAGGAGAGACTGACGCGATGCCAAACTCCACTTTGTCTTCATCGATCGAAGCGATCACGCCGTCTCCAATCTGGAAGACCAGTCGCTCCAGCCGTTGGTTGATGAAGAGCACGCTTCCTCCGGAGGTTTTGACGCCTTCAGCAGGCCGCGGCAGGAGCAGGTTGTTGAAGACCGACCACTCCTTGAGGGGCGGACGATCCGTCATCCGCACCTTGACGAGGTTGCCGATGCGCGTGCTGATGGGCGGCAGCTTCGGCGCCGGATTGGCCGGTGGGGTCACGACGCTAACCGGGGGTGCTGGGGGCGGAGGCGGCGGAACATTCGAGGAGTTGCGCCGAGGCAGGAGCGAACAGCCAGTCGAAGCCACGAGGACTCCGACGGCGATGAGGACACTGACGAGTTTCGAGTGCATAGGGAAAACTTTTCGGTTTGAAATGTGCGACACACTGACGTTTGCGACGTTACCACGACTTTAATGTGTAGTCAACCCTGTGTTGTAATGCGTGAGACAGCTCCGTCGCCTGGTGTATAATTGCTTCATGTCAGGACACAATAAATTCTCAAAGATAAAGCATATCAAGGCCAAGAATGACGCCCAGAAGAGCAAGTCGTACGGAAAACTAGTGCGCCTCATCACCATGGAGGCAAAGAAAGCCGGTGGCAACCTCAACTCCCCTGGCTTGGTGACAGCCATCGAAAAAGCCCGCGAGGAGAATATGCCCAACGACACCATTGATCGTGCCGTAAAAAAGGCGACCACAGATAACAGCGCGGCGATGGAGTCCGTCGTGTACGAAGCATATGGTCCAGGCGGCATAGCCATCCTCATCGAGGCGCTCACGGATAACAGGAACAAGGCGGCACAAGAGATAAAGCACATCCTATCCATGCATGATATCGCCCTAGCGGCGCCAGGCAGCGCTTCCTGGGCCTTTCAGAAAGAAGGCACCGGATGGAAGCCGACCTCGACTATGCCGCTCGAGGATGCCGACGTCGAGAAACTCTCTGCCCTCGTTGCCGCCCTTGAGGAGAACGATGAGATCCAAGAGGTTTTTACAAACACCGAATAATGAGGATCATCGGCATCGACCCTGGCTATGACCGTCTGGGCATAGCCGTCATAGAAAAACCAAAAAAAGGCAAGGAGGTCCTGTTGTATTCTGACTGTTTCAAAACCCCGGCAAAAGACACTATCTACTCAAGGCTACATTCCATAGGGCAAGAGATAGCTCGAGTGCTGGATGAATTCAAGCCTGATGAGCTCGCTATCGAAAACCTTTTTATAACCAAGAATCAAAAAACGGCCATGCGAGTAGCCGAAGCCCGCGGGATCATCATCTATGAGGCCGAGAGGCGAGATTTAACGATAAAAGAGTACACACCGATGCAAATAAAGCTGGCTGTGACCGGTGATGGCACGAGCGATAAGCTGCGCATGACCAAGATGGTGAGACTGCTCATAGAGGTGCCTGACAAACAGATGATCGACGACGAATACGACGCCATTGCCATAGCGCTGGCGCATTCTGCGATGAGGCACTGAATTATCCCCAGCGCCAACTTGTTGCAAAAAATCCCTGCCCCTGTTACAAAATAGGACAATTAGCAATTAAAGGGGGAGCATGCCGCATACAAAAAAACCCAAACCAATAGTGAAGGACGAGATCGAGGAAATTGTCCCAGCCAAGATAAAAAAGGAATTCGACCTGGAGGGTCATGAGATATTTCCGGCTGACAAGGTCGTCGAGGAGGTAGAGACACTGGAAGAAACTGCCGAAGGTGAGGAGGCCGAGGAGGGGCAGGAGCTCGATGAGGAGGAGATAGACCCATTCAAGGACAAGTGGGAACAGTAAGCCCTTGTTGCTATATTCGCTTCGCTCATATACCAACGGCGCTCGGATTAAAGCGAGCGCGAGCGCTCGCTCCAATCCTCGCTTGTTGCTATAATCGTTTCAATCTGATATGAAACGGCCCGGGCACTCTCATAGGCATAAGAGGAGCAAAACAAGGGCCGCCCTGAAAGTGGCGGTTTCTGTTTTGTTGCTGCTCTTGGGCATCTTTGCCCTCTGGATAGCGACATTGGATATCCCGGATATCGGTTCATTCACTTCTAGGAAGATAAGCTCCTCCACGAAGATATACGACAGGACAGGCGAAGTGCTGTTATTCGACACCGGGGCGAATGCCCGGAGGACCGCAGTCGCCCTGGCGGACATATCACCGCTCGCCCTGAAAGCATCCATAGCTATAGAGGACTCGAATTTCTATAACAACATGGGGATAGAGCCGACATCCATCATAAGGGCCCTACTTGCGGATGCATTCTCTGGGACATATGAGCAAGGTGCGTCAACAATAACCCAGCAAGTAGTCAAGAATAGCCTGCTCACCACCGATAAGACCATCACTAGGAAGATAAAAGAGCTCGTACTCGCTATAAAGCTGACTCGCTCGATGAGCAAGGATGACATTCTGAACGCCTATCTGAACGAAATACCCTACGGAGGGACGATATACGGCATCGAGGCCGCCAGCCAACAATTCTTCGGACATCCAGCCAGGGACGTAACATTGGCTGAGGCGGCCTATCTTGCAGCCATTCCTCAAGCTCCCACATACTATTCGCCATATGGGTCGCACAAAGACGCTCTAGATAGAAGGGCCGGAATAGTGCTACGACGCATGAAAGAGTTGGGAATGATAACTGAGGATGAGCAAAAAGCGGCCAGCACTGAGACCGTCCCCTTCCTTTCAAGGAATTCAGGCGGCATTAAAGCCCCTCATTTCGTCATGTATGTGCGTGAGTACCTCGTCTCGAAGTATGGAGAAGATCTGGTCTCCGCTGGTGGATTGAAAGTCATCACTTCCCTTGATTTCGATATGCAGAAAAAGGCCGAGGAGGTCATAGAGAAATTCTCGCCCTCTCTGTCGACGAATTTCAACGCGAGCAACACCGCCATGGTAGCTCTCGACCCACAGACCGGGGATATTTTGATGATGGTCGGTTCGAAAGACTACTTCGACCAGGCCAATGAGGGAAACTTCAACGTCACTCTAGCAAAACGCCAGCCTGGTTCCACTCTGAAGCCGTTCGTCTACGCCACGGCCTTCAAGAAGGGCCTCATGCCCGAGACCGTCCTCTGGGACGTTAAGACTGAATTCTCGACCTATTGCACTCCAGAGGGCAAGCCGAAAAATCCGGCTGACGACCCGACGAAGGTCTGCTATTCACCAGGTGAGTACGACAACATCTTCGAGGGGCCTATAAATATAAGACGGTCTCTTGCCCAGTCCAGGAACGTCCCAGCTGTCCAGGCGCTCTATATAGCCGGAATAAAGGAGACGGTCAAAACCGCAAGCGATATGGGACTGACCATATCTACGCCCGAACGCTGTGGCCTTACTCTGGTTCTCGGTGGCTGTGAGATCAGCCTCTTGGATCTAACTAGCGGTTATGGAACCTTCGCGAATGATGGCATCAGCAATCCGCCCCGCGCGATACTGACCGTCTATGACCAGAGCGGTAACATCATAGAGGAAGCTCGCCTGAGTCCGGCCCAAGCCATCCCACCAGAGATCGCGCGCCAGATATCGAACATCCTGTCAGATACGAACGTCCGGATGAGCAGCCTGAAACCCATAGGCGAGAGTGTTGGCCGTCCAGTCGCCATAAAGACAGGAACAACTAACGACTACCGGGATGTCTGGACGCTGGGCTATACTCCAAACCTCGTCGTGGGAGCCTGGGCTGGAAATAACGACAACACGCCGATGCAGCGCAATGTCGCTGGACTTATAATATCGCCGCTCTGGGGCAGTTTCATGTCCCAGACAGCGAAAAATCTCCCTCCAGCAAGCTTCGTTCCTCCACCTGCACCTCTCTCTGAAGGCAAACCCGTGCTAAGGGGAGTATGGCAAGGAGGAGCCTCCTACTGGCGCGACAAGATATCCGGCAAGGTGGCGACAGAATATACCCCTACACAAACCAAAGAAGAGGTTGTGTTCAATAACGTCCATTCATTCTTATATTGGGCCGATAAAGATAACCCGACAGGGTCATCTCCTATGGAAAGGTCAAATGATTCACAATACCCTTATTGGGAATATGCCATCGGTGAATGGATGAAATCCTATAAGGCCACTCATCCTGGATTCCAGGAACCACAGCCTGTGGTCATTCCGACAGCCACCGATGATGTCCACATACCGCAGAATTTTCCGGTGATCAGCATCAAGAACCCGCCCCCTGGAATAACACTGGATCCCGCCGACGCAATGACCGTAGAACTTTCGGCCACAAGCCGTTTTCCACTGCAAAAGACAGACGTCTACCTGAATGGTAAGTTCGTCATGACGACACAAAACGGCCTTCTCTTCAGTTTCGTGCCTAACAACACCGGAAGCCTGCAAAAGAACAATGTCCTCTCCGTCACCGTCTATGACAGCGTCTTCAACAAAGCACAGGCGACCACAACTTTCGTCTCGAGCACCGGCCTGTGATCAAAAACGTATATCTTCTACTATCCTAGACAGCTTCTGCCCTTCTATCTCTTTCAGGATGGCCGACTTTTTCATAAAAATGTGGGACTTCTCCCCTGAACTCAACCCCTTCAACACTAAGTGGCGGCCCTTGAAAGCGATACTGCTTATTTTTATCTCAATGCCTGCTGCCTTTTTAATCGAATCTGCGGCCGCCTTATACGCGAACAGCTTCGCTGTCTGAACCTTCTGGATCTTGGCGAAAAACTCACCGATACTCCTCATGCTATCTATTCATCGGCATGACCAGGTAAAGGAAAGATTGATCGCCAGACACCGGCCTGATGACCAAGGGCTTGTTCTTGCCGTTGAATTGGAGAGAAATGCTATCGGCATCTATGGCCTGGAAGCTATCGGCTATGTATTTGCAGTTGAAATTTATCTCCACAGGCTCTCCAGATACTGCGGCATCGAGTAACGATTGATTTTCTCCAACATCGCTATTCTTTGTATCCACTTGGAAGACTTTCTTCTTTGGATCCACCAAGACATGTATCTGATTGAAGGAATCAGAAAAGACTGACGACACTTTGAGGGTGTTTATAAGGTCTTGCTTGAGCATCACAGCTTCGGTCAGGAAGCCTTTTGGAATTATCTGGCGATAATCAGGGAACACCCCGTCTATTATGCGGGAGGTAATGCGGACTCCACCGGCCTCAAATGACACCAGGTTCTTGTTTGAGCGCATTGTGACGGTAGGGCCGGCTGATTCCAACATCCTCACAATTTCAACGCTGTTCTTGAATGGGATGAGCATGTCCTCTATGCTCGCGCCTTTTGGAAGAGTCGCCTTCTTCTCAGCTAGACGGAAAGAATCAGTAGCAGCAAAAACTGCCGTTTCTCCATCTCTGTATATGTATATGCTGGAAAGTTCTGGTTTCACGTTAGAGATCGCCGCGCTGTACCAGACAGATTTGAAGCCTTTTATGAGAACTTCCGATGGAAAGTCGCTTGTTTTACCATCTGAAACAACCGGTATAGCTGGAAAATCTTCAAAAGGAAGGGTTTTTACGACTCCTTTTGATTTTGAAAGTGTTATATGAAGATTCCCGGCATTGGTTTCCAATCTAACTATTTGTTCCTTACTGCCCACCTGCGCCAAAAAGGAGGAGAGTGTGCGGGCAGGAACAGCAAAAACAGCCTCGCCATCAGATTTGATCGGGATTTCAACCTCGATTCCCACATCTAGGTTAGTGGCTCGGATAGTGGCAGCGCCTTTCTTTATATCCAAAAGAAGGCAGGAAAGGATGGGGAGGGTGAGGTGACGGCCAGCCACCTTTTCGGTCAAGAATACGGCTTGCCTGAATTTTTCAAATTGTATCTCGCATCTCATAATTGTTTGTATATATGTATAAGAAGAAATTTATTATCACTATTAGCCCTGTGTATATGTGGTTAACTCGGAAATAAACCCCTACAACTGGGTCCTAAGGGATTTTTAAAAAGGAGTGACTGTGTGTTTGGCATGATGGTTTGTGGGTAATTTTTTTAGTTTGTATTTTTGATCTGGTTTATCATTTTTTTACCACAAGCTATTCACAGGTTATCATCCCCCATAAACTATAGCATCGAACGCAGTTGAGTTATCTCCTGCGAAAGTATGGGATTGGTCTTTACCTCCTCCTTCATTTTATTGTAGGAGTGTATGACTGTGGTGTGATCTCTTCCTCCCAGCTTCTCTCCTATTGAAGGGAAAGAAACATTGAAATCCTCCCTAAGGATATACATGACCACCTGGCGTGGCTTAACCACCTCTTTTCTGCGGGTTTTGTTGTAGATGATATCTTCGGACAGGTTGTAAAATTCCGAGACAGTCTTGACCACGTCCTTCACAGAGAGGAGCTTTTTGGGCTTGGTGTTGTTCTTCAGGATGTTCCGGATCTCATTGAGCGACAATTCCCTGCTCTTGAACTGTGTTTGGCAGGCGATTATATTCACAACCCCCTCTATTTCACGGATGTTATCTTTTATTGTGGAAGCTATGAGCTCCACCGCCTCTACTCCAAGGGTTATGTTGTATGTACTGCATTTTGCCCTCGCTATGAACATGCGCGACTCGTGGTCGGGTTCAGGAATATCTAGTACCATACCGGCACTGAAACGACCTCGTAGGCGGTCCTCCAGTCCTGGGATGACGTTTGGGTGCTTGTCTGACGAGAAAACGAGCTGGCGTGATGTATCTACGTACATATTGAACAGGTGGAAGAACTCTTCCTGGAATTTTTCCTTACCGGAGAAGAATTGCACGTCGTCCATGATGAGAACATCGTATTTCCTATACTTTTCCTTGAATTGCTGGGCCTTACCCTCCTGGAGAGCGGTCAAAAGCTCGTTACCGAAGCGCTCGGAGGTCAGATAGAAGACCTTTTTCTCTGGAAACTGTGCCTTAATCTTGTTGCCTACGGCTTGGATGAGGTGGGTCTTGCCTCGGCCAGTCTCTCCATATACGAAAAGCGGGTTGTAGGTCTTGCCTGGGCTGCTTATGACTGTCTGGGAGGCCGCAAAGGCCAGCTCGTTGTATGGACCTACGATGAAAGTCTCGAATGTGTAGCGTGGGTTGAGGTTGTCTTCTCTGTTGATGTAGAAATCCTGGAGCGGCATAGCCATGGTCGGGGCTGGGGCGGCCTGTTTCCTAGCCGCATTGGCCTTTTCCTCCTTAACAATGACGTATTCAAGAGCTCTTATGCGGGCATCCATCTGTCGCAGGATCCTCAAAATAGCGTTGTGGAACTTCTTTTGCATCCATTCCTGGGTAAAGGAGTTCGGGACGCCGAGATATATAGTGCCTTCCTCCTCCCTCAAAATAGCGGTTTCCTTGAACCAGGTGGAAAAGTTGGCCTGGGACACGGCGGTCTCGATCTCTACCAGGGCGGTCTGCCACATTTTTGAATAGTCGTGCATAGAGTTTGGACGAAAATAAGTATATACCTGTTTCTAGTTCTGCATACTTGTGGAGTGAGAAAAACTATGTTGATAAGTTGTGGACATTTGTTTTTCCGTAAATTTCCTGTAATATCTATCCATCATGTCAATCACTTACCAACCAAAGAAGCGAAAGCGCGCGAAGTCCCACGGTTTCCGTGTCCGAATGAAGACTCCAGGTGGAAAGAGCGCTCTTTCTAGGCGCCGCGCCAAAGGACGGAAGCGCATAGCCGTATAACAGCCCACGCGCTATAATCGGCTGATGCTCAAGCGCTCTCAGAGGCTGTCCGGAAGCCAATTCGATTTGGTTATAAAAAAGGGGCGAGTCCTGCACTCCCCTCTTTTTATTGCCCGGATACTTTCGGGGGAAAGGAGCTCGTCTCGTGTTGCCGGCGTGGCACCGGTAAAGGTAGCCAAGACCTCGGCAGCGAGGCATCTCGTGAGGCGCAGGATATACGAAGCCGCGCGCCCGCTCATGAGCGAGGTTGCCCCAGGCAACCTAATCATTCTTCTTGCTAAACAACCAGCTATTGGACGCAAGCCGACTGATCTCCGCCAAGATATAAGGTCGCTTTTTGTTAAAGCCAAGCTTTTGCGCTAGTATTACCGCACATGTATAACGAACTCATATTCCGCCCTCTGTATAACGGTCTCATCGGCATCATGAACCTTCTTCCATGGATAGACGTCGGTATAGCCGTCTTCATCTTTACCGTTATTGTGAAGGTCATCCTGTACCCCCTCTCCAAATCTGCGCTTTTGACTCAGGTTCGCATGAAGGACATAGAGCCAGAGGCGGCCAAGATACGCTCCCAATACGCGAAGGACAAACAACTACAAGCTCAAAAAGTCATGGAGCTCTATAAGACCAAAGGGGTGAAGCCTTTTTCTGGAGTTCTGTTGCTCATCATTCAGTTACCTATCCTTTTCGCTCTCATATCAGTCTTCTACAAGATAATCCCGACCATAGACGCGACTATCCTGTATAGCTTCGTTTCAGTTCCCGTTCTCAAGACCATGTTCTTGGGGTTCATCGATCTCACCCAGCCAAGCCTTTACTTGGCTCTGGCGACGGGTGTTATCCAATATCTCCAACTCAAATATTCCCTAGCTTCACAGCAAGCTGCGCCACAGTCGAACACTGGAGGTATGGCTAACATAGCCAACTCGATGAATACGCAGATGAAATATGCTATCCCGGTTCTAGCGGTGGTATCTATATATTGGATCATTCCGGCTACCTTCCCAGGAGCTTCATCGATAATAGCTGTCTACTGGATGACCAGCTCGCTTATGACCTTCTTGCAAGAGCTTGTGATACGGAAGAAACATTTGAAGACCGCAAAGGCCTAGTAAACCCAATCACTAGGAGACACTATGGTCTGACAAGATCGAGCGACCATAGCGATAGGTCGTTTTTGTTCATGAAGAACATGAATTTGTCCTTAGAGTCGAGGGTTGGATTGAATACGTTGAGTACCCTGTCAGCCTTATCGATGAGAGAGGAGATGAGCTTGGCTTCTCCCGTCGTTGCGTTGACCTGCCAAATCTTGTCAGTCGTCGAAACGCTTCCGAGGTACCAATCATCGGGATAGATCCCGCTCGGGAGTTCGCTGGGCACTCCACAGTAGGCTAGTTCCCTGTACAGGTTGCCCCACACGCATTTGTCCGAGAGCGTGCGGAAGACTGCATCGGTGGTGGTCGCAGCCGATACCGAATATACGCCGGTAGCGATGGTTCCGTCCTTAGTGGAAGAGTAGAGGACATGTTTGCCTGTCCGGCTGACTGCTGCCGTAAGGCCGTAAATAGGGCCAAGGATCTTTGTCCAGGCGCCGCTCTTAGGGTTGACGAAGTAGAGGAATCCCCCATAGTTGGCCGAAGGCTTGGTAGTGATGGCGATGATGTCATCTGCCGGCCAGGATACGTTTATGTCAGTAAGCGGTGTGGTGAAGATGCGCGTTGGAGCCGAAGCGCTAAATGAAGATAGGTACCCCGCACCGGTGCCGTTCTCGTTTACGATGACGATGACACGCGAGGTATCCGGCGAGGCCGCGTAACCTATGACATTTCCGGATATATTCCTTCCGCGCAGCTCGTAAGGCGAGAATTGCGCTGTAGTCGAGGCCTTTTTGCTGGGCACAATGTCCGTATAGACAGTAGTCGGGTATAGATTACCGTCCTCGAACATGGAAGCGATGAATGCTGTCAGATTCCTATTCCACACGCTCCTCACGATCTTAGGTACGACAGTATTAGAGAGCGTAGTAATCGCGGCCGAATCATAAGTCGCCTGGTAGACGTTCCCTCTCCCCCTGTCCACCCAGAGCACCTTCGTGGTCGTAGCTGTCGTCGAAGCGCCGTATCCACCCACAGGAGAGTCGCTAAGCAATCGCAGTGCTGGAATGCGTGCCAGTGCGCCGGGCTGTTGTGTAGTAGTCGTGGCAGTGCTTGTGGCCATTCCAGGGCGGGTAGTTCCCGGAGTAGCGGGCCGTCCCAAGGGCTGGAAGCCGACAGGCGGTTCCTGTCCTTCCGGTCCTAGAGGCACCTGCACCGGGCTCATCAGGAAGTACCAATATGCCCAGCCTACGGCGATGAGCAGTATGACTATGAGCAAGGAGATTATGATGTTTCGGATCTTCATTTGTTTTATCGTCTTTCAAGGCCTGCTAGCATCGCATCGATCTGTATCTGCGTAGTCTGTCTAAATTCAGAGTTTCTAATGGATGCAATGACAGAAGATGTGTAATTTTTTATGTTGTTTACGGCAATGGCTTTGTAGCCAGCGAACTGCGAATCATTCGACACTGTTAAGATATTGGTAACTACAGCTCTTCCAAAGTTTCCACCAGCTACTGCACCCACGGCGGCTAGAGTTCCCCCGCTTACTCCACCCCCGAACGCACCTAAGGTGACTCCGCCTATTATAGTTCCAGCTCTGATCTCCATATCCTGTAGTGCCGCATGGAACGGACCTATGGAGGCATCCCCTATAGCCTTAACAACTTGGCTTTGCGTGTATGCCATAACAGACGCGTAGCGTGCGTAATCATCGATAGACGTTTTTAATATCGGGTCGTTGCTTAAAGTGTCCAGTTCCTGATTATATTTTGTCCTGAATGCCAATATCATTCTTTGGCAGGTCTCGAATGTGGCGCCGGCCGAGCATTTTATGATCTCATCATTCATCACACCGACGGCGACTTTCACGGCAATAATTATTTTCTCTTTTTTTACCTGGTCTAGTAGGTTCAACCTGTCTAAACATAACGCTTCTATAGCCTCATCACCCTTCGGTTCCTCGTCATTACAATCAACCCCGCCTGTGAGGGTCGCGACCCTAGCGTTTATCTCATCCGCTTGCCTCTGCAGACCTGCTGCAGTAGCGCGCGCCACGGTCACATCGGCAAGGATTTTCCTATTTGCTTCTTTTGTCCTGTCCAGGACACTTGCCGTGCTGGTCTCCAACATGGCGAAGAAGTCTGCTGTAGTAGCGTACCTCTCATAATTTATCTTAAGCGGAGCGACAAGGGTCTTGGGGATGGCGACCAGTCTGGGGTCTATGGTGCGTAATATGAGGTATGAGCAGAGGACCAGGAGCAGGCCGTAGACTGCGTTCTTGACCTTGTCCAGACCGGTTTTCTTGTCCTGCCAGGAGTCGGTGGTCATATACTGTAGGCCGCCGAATACGATCATGAATACGGCCCCTGCCGCCGCGATAGCTATGATCAGGTTGAAAATATACTGTATATAGTCCTGGAAATTGAATGAGGACCGCCCTTTTGCCAACTCATCGGCTGTGCAGGTCACACCGTTTCCGGGGATGCACGGCAACGGCTCTAGAGCGACGTATTGCTGGCTCTGCGCCCAACCGATCGATGGTAGGATCATGATGGTCAGCATCAGTACTAGTGAGATTTTTGTTTTTATTGCCATGATGATTTAAAAGGTGATAGGCGAGCTGGAAGCTGCGGCAGTGAATACGGCGCGGAATGCACCATTAGCACTCTGTAGTATCGATGTTTTGTTCGTGATGCGCAGCTCTATCGCGGTAGAGCCGACGGATCCTTCTGGTGCTCTCAGGGTCACGGTTTGGTTCGATACGAGCTCCGGCCGCGACCTCCCGTTTATCATCCAGGCCATGTTGAGGTCCCCCAGACCGGTGGCAGGGGCATTGAAGCCGTACGGGATGGCCAATACACCCGTCTCTCTCTGTGTGTTGAGATACAAGGCATTGTTTATGGCCGTGTCGTACAAGGGGCCGTACAGTGGGTCATTCTTATAGAATTTTACGAAGGGAGCAACAGGGTTCACTGAAACAGAACCGGCGCCTTGGGCGCTGCCGTCCCGGGTACTTACGCTGACTGATATGACATATGGTCTGGGTATCATGCCGCCAGGTATGATCAGAGATTGTTTTCCATACCCAGAAGATCCTTCGATGATGTCCCCATTCTGCTCCCATCTATAGAGGAGAGATTTAGGGTCGTATTCGGTGCCAGCTGAATTGGCCAGATGAGGAATAGCAGCTACTTTGACGTCGTTTTGGTATGCGGTCGCGATCTTGCCCTGGAATGTCGGGGGCTTATGTCCGGCCGGCTCGACGATCATATCAACTGAGCCGGAAGTCAGGGTGAGCGAGCTCTGCAGTGATTCGCCGGAGGGAGTCACCGCGGAGATGTTGATTGAGAGCGATTTGCCCAAAGCTGGAGCCTTGACGGTTATGATATTGGATCCTATGCCCTTTTCCACGACCTTACTCGCGACCGACCAAGTAAGGTTGGCTGAATATATATCTATGCTGTAACTCCTTGCTGTAATGGTGACGCTCTGACCTGGCGCCGGATTCGAGATAGATGGAGTCAGCTCTATCCCCCCGACAACCGGGGTGATGCCCTGGGCGCTCACAGAAATAGTCGCGCTGAGTAACAGACCTGATATGACCAATATAATCCTAGTCCAGCTAGTGCGGCGTTGCATTCCTGCCATTTTATCATGGAAGTCGGCCGCTGGTTCAGGAGTTATCACCAAAATGTTGGGTAGGCTGCCTTACCCCACCCACATTCAGAGGTTGCCTGCCAGCAGCGTGGTTTACACTTTCAGTGTCAGCCCGTCTTATTCCTCCTTGATTGAGCGGTGCATTGCCGGGCACAGACGCTTTTATTCCAGTCTTATCCTCTAGTCTGGAGAGGACTATGACTACGGCAATTCCTACGATGAGGAGTGGGAACTCTTGAATGACCGGAATCAGCTCCGTGGCCATCGATATAAGAGAAGTGGCGAGGCGCCGCGCATTCAAGATGCCGTGCCCTTTGAAGTACAGGTATATGCTGACGAGTACCCAGAATACGGGAGCTACGATATCGCCGGCGATAGGGATCAAAGTCACGATGTCGGCAACTGTCGCAAAGAACAACAGTCCTACTACTGCTGTATTTTTCAGCCTATAGTTGGTGCCCTTGTCGGTCACCGCCTTAAGGACGGCTCTTACAGTTTCTTTTTTCTCACTATCGGTCTGTCCTGTCTGAGCCATAATAAACCATTATAGCATCGGCGCTTATGCCCCCGCCTGTTCTAGGTCGCGCTTGGCTTTCTCTATCTCCATGACCTGGGCCGGGTTAGTCGTGATGATCTGGTCCTCCGTGTACGAGGCGCGTATCTGGATAGCCACATGTTTCAGTCCTACGAAGAATATACCCTCGCCCACATCCGACTCGAGCAGGAGGTACTTCTCTTCGTCTGTCAGATTGAACGTCTGTTGGATATGATCGATGATGGTCGGAGACTGCTTGAGCAGGATCTGGATCGAGGAGTTGGTGAGGATCGGCAGGCCATAAGGCGATTTTAGGAAGTCGTCCACGTCTTGAGTGATAGTGGCCAAGCCCAGGAAGTATTTGCGGCCGCGCTTGGCCAAACTGTACAGGAATGAAGCCGTATCTTCGGATTTCATCATCCACCAGGCCTCGTCGATGACCAAGAGCCTCTTCTTGCGGATCTTTCGGATGGCATTCCATATATAGTGCGTGACTATGTACATGGCAACAGGCTTGAGCTCGTCTTCCATGTCGCGTAGGGAGAAGACGATGAATTTGTTGTTAATGTCCACATTCGATGGGCGGTTTATGAAGCCCGACCATGTGCCCTTCGTATACTTGGTCAGTCTCTGGACTAGCGAGTCAGCGCCTTCCATGCCAGCCAGCACCAGTTCGAAGTCGGACAATAGCGGGGGCTCGATATTGTGGAAATTTGATTCCGGGGAGATGTCTTTGAGGGCGTATGTCTCGGTGATGGCTCGGTCGATGATAGCGTCCTCTTCTTGCGACAAACCACCTAGCATGATGCGGAAGAGTCCCACCAAGTTGATGATATTGGAGCGCAATACATCCGAGCTAGACTCGTCCTCCCCCACTATAGGCAGGTCGAAAGGATTTATGTGGTGCTCGGAGTTAAGCGAGATATTGAAATATTTTCCGCCGGTGGCTTCTGACATGTACTCGTACTCCTTTTCAGGGTCAATGACTATGACATCGCCATCGAACATGAGTGTGCGCAGGATTTCCAGCTTGGTGCAGTAGGACTTACCGGCGCCGGCCACCGCGAAGGTCACGGAGTTGTAGTTTGCCAGCGAATAACGGTCAAATAGCACCAGCGAGGAGTTGTGGCGGTTTATCCCATAGAGGATGCCCTTGTCTGATGTGAGGTCGAATGACACGAACGGAAAGACGCTCGAGAGCGGCGAGGAGTTGAGCTTGGAATGCACCATGAGCTGATCATCACAGATCGGAATGACGCTCTTGAACCCAGGTTCCTGCTGGAACAGCGCCGGCTTGAGGTACACGAGCTTTGATTCGAGGATGGATTTTATCTCGGACTCGAGCTTATCGAGCTCGCTCTCATTGTCGGCAAAGATGGTGAGGTATACTCCGACGTCGAAGAGGTGTTCCTGGGCCTGCATGAGCTGATCGCGCAAGGTTTCTAGGTCCTGATATGCGGTGTCTAGGGCCGGGTCGCGGACCAGTCCCTTCTCTTCTCTTCTCGATATCTGGCTCTGTACCTCGGCGACCTTTTTCTGGAAATGGCGCAGGATCCTGGCCGTATCTACGGGATGTATGAATATGGAGGCATTGAATACCTTGTCGAGATTGATGATGGGGGCGAACCAGCTCTCATCCAGGAAGCGCGGGTAGGATATGACGAAGAGGGTCCTGCCGACTTTTTCACCCAGGTTAAGCTCCTTGGGGCTTATCTTCAGTGCCGATGGGGCGATGACGTCCTTGAGCTCCAGGACTCCTGCCTGATATATCTCCTCCGGAAGTATGGAGATGATGGGCGATTGCTCGTCTTTTTTGCCGAATAGTTTGGATATGAAGCTCATGTTAGTTGTATCGGCTTCTCTGTTTCGCCTGGGTTAAAGATCTTGTAGAACAATTCTACCACTTCCTCGGTGCCAAGCTCGGCCGTGCGGATGCCACAGCGCACCAGACCCTGCTCTACTACGGCCACTCTTTGCTCTAGCTGGCTCTTGTATTCCTGGAATTTCTCCTCGGCGGAGGCGGTCTCCTTTTGGGTGGCTTCCCTCTGGGGCATCATCCTGGATATGGGGTTTTTGCCGGCGCCCATGATCGGCGGGTCGTAGGGCACGACCACAAAAAAGCCCTTGGACATGATGTTGGTTGTTTCGACGAACGTTTTTATGAATTCTATGTACTCTCGGACCTGTATCTTCATGAGCTCAGTAGGCTGTTCCTTGTATCTGTCCTCGAGGAGAGCTATGTACGGCCTGATATCTAGCTTTTTCGACTGTATGTATATCTGTATCGAGAAATCGAGCGAGTTCAGGAAGTTCTGGAACTGCAAAAGTATGGCGCTCTGTTCGTCTGAGGACTTCAGGGCGAAGTTTAGCGAAGTCGCGAGGACGAGCGCGCGCATGCCGCCGCTCTTCAAGATGACGACCCCATCGCGTATCTCCTGGATGGGAACGAAGTTCTGGGTTGTCTGGGTTTGTGAAGCCATCAGCGTTGGTCTTTGTTAGAGTATATGCTCTCCTTTATATCTAGGCTCCATGAGAGGTCCTTCAGTTTGCTGTCCGAGATCTTGGGGACCATTATCGAGGCGTAATTCTTGGCCTGCTTCACTGCCTCCGCGGTCGTCGGTGGCTGGGGTTTGGGCTCTTTCTTCCATATATATAGTTTGGCTCCGAGCCAGAACCTTATTGCCGCTTCTAGCACTCCGATGAGCGGCTTGTTGTTCACCTTGTAGAAGGCTAAGGAGAGCGATAGCGCCATGACTATCACTATAGGCAGTAATGACAGGATTATGCTGTTCAGCATGAAGTAGATCACGAATGAGAGCCCTGCTCCTCCAGCGACGTAGATGAATTGCTTCAACGTCAGTGGGCCAAAGATCTTGTCCTCTACTTCTATGAATTGAGGTACCTGAAATCGCATCTAGGATATTATAGCGACAAGCGAGGACCAAAGCGAGCGCTTGCGCTCACTAGACCAATGGTTCCCTGTAGGGGTCGCCGCTCGTCGAAGCTCCTGGTACTGCCGGGCTCGGCTTCTGTGTCACTTTTTCGGTAGGAACGGCGGTCGAACTGCGTAGGAGCTGTTCGACGAGGGATTCCCTTTTCTGTTCTGGTGCCGTGGTTGGTGCCTGCGGTGCGCTTCTAGGGGCCGTCGGTTGCGGGTTTTCGAGGCCTTCCAGCACGTCTTTGCGGTTTATCGGTACGATTGAGCCGTCATCAGCCTGGGGATTCCCAACGGCTGGCGTTTTCTCTATCGTGAAGTCGCCGGCCTGTTCGAGTGCCTTGTTGCCTTCGGTACTTGTAAGCTCGGTACCCTGTAGTTCCTCACGGAATACCTTTATGAGTTCTTCGTTCACGCTTTGGGTTATGCCATCTGCTGTTTCTGAATCAATTTTAAGTAAGTCGGTTATGTTCTGGGTGAAGTCTGCTGGTTGGCTCAAGCCCAAAAGGATCTTCTTTATCTCTACGTCTAGCTCTCCCAATTGATCAAGGTTAAGACCGAACTTTTCACCAACGGATTCGACTGCCGTGTATATCCGGGGGTCCCGAGACAAGTTTTTTATGCCGCCTATTGTTTGTGGGTTCATATTTTTATCATAACCAATCGCTATTTGAAGGCTTGTTCACAAAGCCTTCTGCTTTGTGTGGGAGTCTCGGTCCTGCCGGACCAACTCGCCAGCCACTAATCTTGTTGCCGATGGCCTTCTTCAGAACAGTGTCGATGCCTTCATCCCCCATCGCCTTTAGCTGTCCTGCCGTAAGGTGCTCTATCACTTTTTCATCCTCAAGGAGAGATGGTCCAGGTACCCTGGAGGTGACATCCAGGAGGTCCTTTCCGTTCATTTCGCCCGTCATGTGCTTTATTTGCTCGGTCTCTTCCCTCGTTACGGAATCCTCAAGGGCCTTGCCTCTGAGATCCAATATCTTGTTCTTATCTTCATCAGAAATGTCCTCAGATTTTGCGATCGAGGCAAAATCTTCTCGGCTGGCGTGCTTGAGTATCTGCATGACTGCGTCATCGTCCTTTTCTTTTAGTTTTGCCGTTATCGCGCCAGTCTTTTCCTTGGTGCTCATGACGCTGACTACCGTCTTCAGGTCGGCGTGAGTGCCAGTACGAGCCATGACAGCATTGAGTTTGCTATTGAAGTTGTTCTTCCTATCGATGATCTTGCCCTCCTTGCTAACCTCCTTCTGCTCCTTCTGGCGTTCCTCATGCGATCTCATGCCACCCATCTTGCTCTTGGCCAGAGCGCCGGTGGTAGCTCCTCGTATGTCGCGTGCCAGGAGAGTGTTCCCGAGTTTTGTACCCGCCATTGCCTTGTCTAGCCTTGCTGCCCCAGCTCCGATTGTCTTGGTACCAGCATAGCCACCAATAGTGCTCCAGACCTTGCCGGCACCGAACTTATCTGCAGCCTTATTTAGTATCGATATAGTCTTGCCCGCTATGCTGGCCGCCGCAACCAAGGGAAGGTTGAGCAGGAAAATGACGATGGTGGCATTGACTGCTAGGAGCATGTATTCTCTGTACCAAGGAGCCGCGCTCACGGCTGCCGTCGTGCTTTGCGGGTCGAACATCGGCGTGGTCGTGAGGACATTCAAGGCCAGATACATGAGTAGCAGGTACACGGGCATGAACAGCAGCATGCTCTTGTAGAGATCCCACCACTTGCCAGCGTAGGTTTTCACCTCTGGGGCCAAGAAAGAGATGAAATATACTGGCGAGAATGCCAAGAGGAACAGCAGGATGACGAATCGGGCGATGAAGGCAAATGCCGCGGCGGCAAAGCTTATCGTAGCCACGAATTCTATGATGATGCCTATTATACCGACCATGATTATTTTGAAAGTATCGTTGAACAGTCCAGTGGTACCGTTGCTCGATCCTAGCCCGGATGCCGCGTTGCTGGCCGAGAAGTCATAGAGCTTGGTTATCTTCAGTGAGTTCATGAATATATCGGAAAGGCCGCCGTCTCGTATGAGAACGCCGTTTTCGAGGCCAATCTGCTCGTTGCCGAGAGCCATCCCACCGGTTGCCGTATTCGCTGGAGCGATAGCGTTGTAGAGCTGCATGGAAACTATGTTCGACGCGTCTATGCCGAGACCCGTGAGGAAGAAGCTGAAGTTGATCAGGATGCCGGCCATGACGATGTTCTTTATGAGCTCCTTGAACTTCGGATCCTGCAGTCCGAGGATGAGCTGGACGGAGGCGTAGAGCAGGAAGAAGATTATGAATATGCCGCTTATGTCCCGGATCGCCTTCCAGGTCGTATATATGGCTGGCGCATTGTCTACGAAAGCTTTTATATTGAGCGTGAGCCTGATCGAAACGTTGAGGAGGAAGCCGGCGATGGCCAATATCCAGCTCATTATCTTTAGTCCTGTGTTGAAGAACATGGCGACGAGCTCATTGAAGGTGCCGTATGCGATATTGAAGAGGCTCCACTGCGCATGTGCCTGGTGGGTGGTCGCCACGAAGACAACAAATGCCAGGAGTAGGACGGCGCCGATTTTTATGAGGTGTTTCTTCTTCATGTTTTTACAGGCGGTCACATGCTGTCTGGAATGCGGCGGCATCGGCGGTGAATGTTACTACGCGACCTCTGACATAGTTCAGGTCTGACTGGGAGGAGGTAACCAATGCCGCGACGTTCGATCCAGATAGGAATTGGCTGAGGCCATTGACCTGAGTGTTTATGTTTTGAGCTACCTGATCGATCGGATTATTTCCAATTACAGACGGTGGTGTGGATAGACGAATGACTATGTAATCTCGCCTACTGGTCAATTCGTTAATAAAACTGCCCACCTCGTATTGTTGTGTCGCTATCAGGCTGAGGTTTGTCTGGGCGTCTTGTATCTTCTGTTGGGTCTGGCTGATGCCTAGTTTTCCTGTAAAGCACGCCTGTGCTTGGCTGTATTTGGTGTAGGCTTCGTTTACCAGGACGATGGCGTCATCGTAGTTTCTCTTAGCCATGCTTAAAGCACCCGCATCTGGATTGGAGCCATCGCCTGTCCCTCCTGTTGGGGTTAACGTGTTCGCATATACCTGTTGTAGGTACAATCTCCCGCTTCCAGGTCCAGATGATCCGGAGCTCATAGCGTAAAGTCCTCTTTGCAGAGTCTTGGTTACAAGTTGCGATACGAGCGCGCTCACCACAGCGTTTA
Organism: uncultured Candidatus Saccharibacteria bacterium; assembly: GCA_964358005.1. Taxonomy (GTDB): domain Bacteria; phylum Patescibacteriota; class Minisyncoccia; order Phycocordibacterales; family PALSA-1337; genus C7867-002. The sequence continues at coordinate 92,979 of CAYHNH010000001.1, forward strand.
TGTTGTCAGCGAGCTCGAGCTGTCTTGCCGGAGACTGGAGAGAGCTGTTCAATGATGCTTCTATGACAGAGCCAGGTGTTTTGTATTGGCACTTCTGCAGGTGGCCGTCCGGTCCGTCCTTGTAGGCTACACCGCCCGAGGAAGTCCCCCTGTAATTTCCGGCCTCTTCATCGGATATCCCGGCGTCTTCACATGATTCCCATGAGAGAAAGCCTTTTCCCTGTATAAGGTCGCTCTGCACAAAGGCTTTCTTTTGTGAGACAGCGAACATCTGGTCGCTCCTTGCCATAAGGATGGTTCCTATCGGATTGTTCTGGTCCTCTGTTGTTAACGCAATGAAGGCTGGCCAGCCACCCTGCTTGAAATCTCCTTTTATGAAGCCGTCTATGCTCGCGCCGTTGACGTAACTGCCCTGATAGTTGTCTATGACGGTGCTTAGAGTGCAGGTATATTTTCGACGATTTGGCATACCGTCACCGGGGGTTTCAAGCTGTTGGATAGCTAGGGCGACCTTTATGTCTACGCTCCAAGGCGAGCACAGCCTTTTGAGCGGGCCGCTGTCTGAGATGAATTGACCGGTGAGCTGGTCAGCCGCGTCTAGGAAAAATCCTTCAGGATTAGTGAGGAATGAAGGCTTGCCCTTGAAGCCAGTGTTGATCCAATTAACCACGGACACTGTCATCTGATTCAGGACCTGCTTGGCTGCCATGTAGGCTAGTCTATCGCCGAGGAAATCCTTCCAGTTTCTCGCCTGATTAAAAAAGGCGTTGGCGATACCTGTCGGGCTAGTATCGCCGACCTGGAGGGTGGCGAGCTGCGCGTTTGCGATCTGCGAATTGGTTGTAAAAATAATACAGGAAATAATCAAAAACACCGTTGCGAGGTATTTCATGGGTGCACGGGGTTTTCTGTTTTGTATATTTACCATGTGTTTACGAGCCTATTCGGACTCCTGCCATCAGTAGATAGTCGTTAACCTCATAAAGAAGGCTGGCTATATTCTGCATCGCTGCCACCCCGAGGCTGATTCCAGCTAATCCGCTTACAGGGTCTGTGTCTATGCGCCTTATCGCTTCAGCGTTGTGAATCGCCAGACTTACGTTGTTCATCAGCTCCAGATGATATTTGGCAAGAGGGATCGGGGTATTTATAGTCTTGAGCGAAGCCAGGAGACTCTTGTAGTCTTCGATGATGGGGTCGATCTTTTTTAAGATGAGCATGTCGTTGGTCGTAAGCGCCTCCGTAGCTATCTGTGCCTCATTCTCTTTCGGCATGTGAGAACCAAATGTATTTGTTAAGACTTTGCCATAGTCATTCAATGCTACTGTGGTGCTCGCCGATAGTTTGATGTCTGAGATCGAAAATGTTTTAGGTAAAGGCAGTTTTGCTAGCGCTTCGGCCGTGACTTGACCCATGATGCTTGCAACGGAATCGGCGTCCGCGATAAGCCCTGATTGTTGTAACTCTTCATATTTGGTGAGGAATGATCGTCCGAGAAGGTCGGTGGCTGTAAGTTTTTCCGGTTCATTCGGCGTGGCCTTTGCCGGGCTCTTAAAAGTCGTGCTAGTAGAGTTTTTGTCTATGAATTGTTGCCGCCAGTTCGTATTTTCTGGAAGAGCTTCCGGCGTCGCCAGTGATATGCCGACGAGCTCGCTGCCTATCGGTGCTTTTATTCCTGATGAATCACCGCGGACGTAGAAAGCCACGCCTCCCACAGCGAGGATGCATACGACAAGAATCACGACGGTTTGCTTGCGTGGGTATACGGCCATATTCCTGGGGGAATTATAGCAAGATTGGCTTGAAATAAGGCCGAAAGTTATTCACACAACAAGTCGAACCACTGCTTGAGAGTGAGATCTTCAGCCCGGACCTTCGGGTTGAGGTAAATTTTTGCAAATTTTTGATCGATTTTGTCCAAGTCCATCTCTTTCAGGTTGCTTATCAGGAGTTTTCTCTTATGCGCAAACCCGGCCTTTACGATATCGAAGAATCTCCTTATTTCTAGGCCTTTTTCGGTAAACAAGCGGTCAGATATGTCCTCGATGGACAGTATCGCCGAGTCCACGTTTGGCGGCGGATTGAATGCTCCCCTTGGGACCTTCGCGGCTATACGGGGCGTCCCGAAGGCCTTGACCGAGATCGAGAGGATGCTTTCCTTGCCGTTTCTCGCAACGATCCTATCAGCCACTTCCTTCTGGACTAATAGCACCATCCTGTTCGGTCGTGGACCGTATTCTAGGAATGATTCCAGAATAGCTCCTGTTATGTAGTAAGGAATATTCGCGACCACTGCGTATCCTCCCTCTTCGAAGCCCATCTTTGCTCGGTCCGTCTCCAGGATATCCGCAGAGTGGACCGTCAGGTTGCCCGAGGCGATCTCGGAAGCGAATTTTTCCCTGAGCAGGACGTTTGCGCGGTCATCTTTTTCCACAGCTATCACTTTTACTCCGCTTTTTAGCAGTGCACCGGTTAGCACACCTGTACCCGGACCGATCTCGAGCACAACCTCCCCATTTTTCAGGTTGGCCGTCTCGATGATCTTCGCCAGCGCTGAAGGCGAATTGAGAAAATGTTGTCCCAGAGATTTTTTTGGTTGAAGATGCATGTGCGTGTTAAAAATCTATGAAAATAGCCTTGGCTCCAGTCGGTTTGGGAGGGATGCTGTCCTCGATGAGGTTCTTTTCGATGTCCTCGATGAACTCTGAAGGGGTATTGACCCTCTCGGTGCCGTAGATTTTCCTGACGAGCGAGTAGCTCAAGTGGATTTTTTTCCGAGCACGGGTCAGAGCTACATAGAACAGTCTCCGTTCCTCCTCTGCCTCGTGCTGGCTCATGTCCCCGTCATCGGAATGCTTGAATGGGAAAAGGTCTTGTTCCAGTCCGGCTATGAACACGTGGTCGAACTCGAGGCCTTTGGCCGCGTGCACGGTCATCAGTTTGACTGAGTCGGTATTCTCGTTGAGCTCGTCCTGATCGGTGGCGAGCGCCGCGTTCGTCAGGAATGCCTCGATGCCTTCCTCTGGCTTCAGGTGGTCGTACTGCGATGCTACGGAGACGAGCTCACGGACGTTAAGCAGGCGATCCTCATCCTCCATATCTCCAGAAAGCAAAATCTTCTCAATGCCGCTTTCCTGGATGATGAAACGGATGACATCCGATGCCTTCTTTTCCTTTATCTCCTCGCGTATGTCAGAGAGGAGCTTCCTGAAATCGGCTATCTTGTCGCGCATGCCCGGAGGGAGAGAGTCCTCTTCCCCGCCGACGATCTTCGCTAGCGTCACCTTGCCGATGCCTCGAGGTGGCACGTTTATTATACGGCTAATGTCAGCCACGCTTTCTGGATTTAAGGATGCCTTCACGTATTATAGGACGTCCTTCACCTCCTTCCTTTCGAAGAATTTCACCCCCAGCAATTGGTATGGGATGTTCTTCTTGATGAAGGCTTCTTCGAGCACGCGGGATTGGAAGTTTGTCCGGTATAGGACGGCGATCTCCCTAGGAGACAGGCCGGTCTCGATGAGATCCCGGGCGGAGTCAGCTATGGCTCGGGCTTCCTCGGTTTCAGAGTAGGAAGCCGAGAGGGATATCTTCTCACCGGCAACATTGTCGGTATACAGGGTCTTCTTCTTGCGCATGGAGTTCTTCTCGATCACGGCATTGGCTGCCGCAAGAATAGTTTTCGTCGAGCGATAGTTCTTTTCGAGAGTGATCACGGTGGTGTTGGGATAGTCCTTTTCGAAATGGAGGATATTCTCTATCGTCGCCCCGCGCCAGCTGTAGATATTCTGGTCCGCGTCCCCGACGGCGCAGATATTGTTATGCGCTGCGGCTAGATGGTTGGCGATCTTGTATTGGACCTTGTTTGTGTCCTGGTATTCGTCTATGTGTATGTACTTCCAGACCTTGGCGTAGCGTTCCCTGATATCCGCCCTCTCCAACAAGTGGGCCGTCTTTGCCAAGAGGTCATCGAAGTCTAGAGCTTTTTCCTTGAATAGGATGGCGTCATATCTTTCCCACACCTCTGCTGTCATCTCCTGCATAAAATCCCTGGCCGCGTCCTTGTACTGGAGCGGATTATGCCCATCGCCCTTGGCTCGGGAGATGAGATTGAGGAATAGTCCCGGGTCGTATTTTTTCGGGTCGATGTTGCGCGAGAGCATGGCTTCTTTGACTGCCCGCTTCGAGTCGCCGCGATCATATATCGTAAAATACCTGGTGAGGCCGAGCAGGTGGGCGTTTTCTTTTATTATGTGCACGCCGAGGGCGTGGAAAGTGCTTACGAACGGCTTTTCATTGATGGAGATTGGGCGGTTTATTCCGTTGTCCACCGAAAGCAGGCTTGTCACCCTGTCGCGCATTTCCTTGGCCGCCTTGTTGGTGAAAGTTATTGCCAATATCTCATGCGGAGCTACCCCGGACCGGACCAGATTGAGGATTCTATGGGCTATGACCCTAGTTTTGCCCGAACCAGCACCAGCGACTATGAGCAAGGGGCCGTTTTTGGTCTCGACGGCTCTTTTCTGGGCTTCGTTGAGAGTGTTCACCGGGACATACTACCATAAAGACCATGTTCATATCGCGTTTGACTTCGGGTCAAAAAATGATATCCTTGGGCCACATATCCAATCTTTATGTTTTTGACATTCACGGCTCTATATAGCCATGAATACATAGGGACAGGATCACAGGACGGCTGATATTACCTTTACGGATGCTTGACAGGAGGGGCACATCCATTATGCACTCAAACCAGTCCGAAAAAAATCAATACCCTGCCTTTTTTAGGTTCAAGCGCCTCATCCCGGCATTGGTCATTTCAGTGGCCGTCACATCTTCCATATTTGTCTTTTCCAAGACCGCCAATGCCGGTCTTGTGTCTTTTTTGAACATGCTCATGGGTAATCAGCAAGCTTCTGCCAAGCTCATGATCCCGAGAGCCGCGGATTCGCAAATCCTGCCCACTATCGTCCTCATGGCTGCCGGCAACCCGATCCTTCTGGCCCAGGCATCCCAGACCCCGCCTATAGAGGGCGAGACTACCCTTTCGCCGGACATAGCGCGCATGAATGCGACTTCAACCGAAGAGATAAACACCCAGATCAGCATATATGTGGTCAGACCGGGTGACACCATATCATCTGTGGCAAAGATGTTCAGCGTGTCTGTGAGCACAGTCCTCTGGGCGAATGACCTAACGAGCAAATCCCTGCTACAGCCGGGACAGACTCTGGTCATACTTCCAGTTACGGGCATAACTCACAAGGTTATGAGTGGAGACACCATCCAAAGCATCGCAAAGAAATACAATGCCGACATAGAGGACATCCTCAATTACAATGATCGGACATTGGCCTCGGTTCTGAAGGCTGGAGAAGAGATATTGATACCGAACGCGGAGATTCCTACGCTGACGGTTTCGCCGGCACGCAATCCTGCCAAGCCTGCAAGCGGACCTCTGATATCAGGCTACTATTCATGCCCTTTGCCAGGGTCCAAAGTCACCCAGCGTTTGCATGGACATAACGGAGTCGATCTAGGAGCTCCTAGCGGCACGCCCATACGGGCGGCAGCGGGCGGGACGGTCATCATCAATCGCTCCAACGGTGCATGGAACGGCGGATACGGGAATTTCATCGTAGTGCTCCATTCTAACGGGACACAGAGTCTCTATTCCCACATGTCCAGGAGCACAGTCCAGGCTGGAGAGGTCGTCTCGAAGAATCAGACTATCGGCTATGTTGGCATGACCGGCCTTACGACGGGTCCACACCTACATCTCGAAATCCGCGGCGCTCAGAATCCATTCACTGATCAGGGTCTTTGCCGGTAGAGCAGTCGTCCATTTTTTGCCGGTATTGGAGCGCTTCCAATACATGCCTCTGCTGGATGACCTCTACGCAGGCGAGATCTGCTAGGGTTCTGGCCACTTTTATTACCCTGTGGAATGAACGACCAGACAATGACAGTTTTTGTCCGGCGACTTTGGCAGTTTTGCGCGCATTATCAGTGATCTGGACGCATCGTTCGATATCATCGGCGTCCATTTCGCTATTGAATCTTTTTTTCAGGCCGAAACTCCTGAATCTGTCTAGTTGGATTTTTCTGGCGTTCGCTACGCGGGCTTTTATCGCGGCAGAAGGCTCCGACAGCGAGCATTTCTCGGCCAGCTTCTCGTAGTCTATCTTGCTCACGTTCACCCATATATCTAGTCTGTCCAATATCGGGCCAGAGATCCTCCTTCTGTAGGTTCTCACCAGGTGCTCTCTGCAGTCACAGCCATTATTGCGGCCTTTGCCGCAGGGGCAGGGATTCATCGAGGCGACGAGGATACATTGCGCGGGGAATGTCACACTGCCTCTCGCGCGCGAGACCGTGATGGACCTTTCTTCCAGAGGCTGACGGAGAGCTTCTATGACGGTCCGGTCGAATTCGGGGAATTCATCCATGAAAAGGATGCCTCTATGTGCCAGGGTTATCTCTCCTGGATGTGGGAAGGCTCCGCCACCGACGATGGAGGGATATGAGGCGGTATGATGCGGCGCCCGGAAGGGTGGATGCCTCACAAGGCCGCTCCTTAGCACGTTTGCGGCAGAGTGTATGCCGGTCACTTCTATGGCTTCTTCCTGCGACAGCGTCGGCAGGATGGAGGGGAGGCTCTGAGCGAGCATAGTTTTGCCGGTGCCCGCAGGCCCGAACATCAGGATGTTGTGTGCGCCAGCCGCAGCTATCTCCAGTCCGCGCTTGGCCATCTCATTTCCACGAATTGTGCGCATGTCTGGTGCTTGGAGGTTGCCCGCTGCTTGCTCGTCGATTTCTCGCGGCTTCAGTGGCTCGATGGACGATCTGCCATTCAGGGCTGATATGATCTCCGAGAGCGAATCTATAGCGAATACCTCTATATCCGCGTACAGCGAGGCCTCCTCAGAGTTGTCTTTGGGTATGAAAACAGTTTTGAAGCCGCGGCTTTTTGCCTGGCACATGAGCGGCAGTATGCCGCTTACGGGTCTGACCTTTCCTTCCAGAGAAAGCTCGCCTAGGAATAAACTAGCCTCCGACCCATCCTGGATATCGCCGCTCGCCATGAGATATGAGACCGCGATGGCCAAGTCGAAGGAAGGGCCTTCCTTACGCGCGTGAGCCGGAGCCAGTGAGATCACCACTTTTTGGTTCTTTTGCTTGGGTGAGACGTATCCTGAATTTTTGATGGCCGCGGAAACCCGGTCCTTGGCCTCTTCTACTGCCCGATCGCCCAAGCCGACTATCGAGACAGCATTAAGGCCGTTCGAGATATCGACTTCTACGGTGACGACCTCTATTGAGAGGCCGACTAGTTGCGCGCTGTAGCATTTTGCTATGCTCACGCTAGCATTTTACGCGAATGCAGATAAAATCCGCATCAAAAAAAGTTCAAATTTCAATGAAGAAATCTTAAATTACTTATGAAGTTTCACCAAAAAGCTATTTTAACGAGTATCGGGCGGACGGGTTGGCCTGCAATCTCTCCATCTCGATCGGTTTACCAGTCTTCTCACAGGTGCCGTAGGTGCCAGAATCCATCCTTTCAAGGGCGGAAACAACTTCTTTTAACTGGTTTTCAAGGTTGGATACGATACCGCTGTTCTCCTCTATCTCCTCGAGCTTGTCGGCGACCTCGTTTTCGTCTGCCGAGTCGACTTCCATGTTGCCGCTAGTAGCGTCCCAGCCGCCAGCCTTGGAGCTGTCCCTCTTGCCTATTCCGGCCAGCTCCTTCTCCAATAGAGCTTTTTCCTCCAGAAGCCTCTTCTTAAAGTTGTCCAGATCTTTTTTATTCATTGCTATGATTTTATCTCACAAAAGCCTTGTTTTCAAGCCGTGATATGACAGCAGCGAGCGCTTCAGTATTTGCGGCAACCACCAGCGTCGAATTGTCTACGAATGAATAGACCAGAGCTGTCCGTTCATTGTCTGTAATAAACGCTCTGACGTCCTTATTTCTTACAATCTGGTCCTTGAATGTCCCTCGCAGAGGGGGGCTCGAGGATTTGTCGCTGGCATCTGTCAGGATGTCTTTGATCTCAGCTGGCAGGGACGATTCCCAGCCGAGCATGCCAGCAAATGCATTCTGGAACAGGTTAGTGTTGGCGATCACAAAGGCGGTCTTCTCGTCCTTGCCTGCATAGACGCCAAGCATCCATTCGTGGGTCAGCGAGCGCGATATTATGTCAGGCATAGCCATTCCCATCAGATTCGACATCTCGGTGGCGGACACCCTGTAGGTCTGCTCCTCTTTGATCTCTGTCATCACGATCTCCCTTATATTTCCTGGTGTTAGGGTTTTTGCTATCTCTACGCGGACCTTCCTTATCAAGTCCTGTCTGGTCTGGCCATCAGTCGCGATGACGGACTGGGTCTCGTATGGGATGAGTGCGGGAGGAGTCTTGGGCCTGGTCACGGCAGGCGGCTTGGCACCGACGGCGCTCTGCGAGTATAGGTAGTATCCAGCGATCATTCCTCCGGCTATGAGCAGGAGCGATATGACGACGATTACCGTATTTCTTACAAAATGGGATTTTTCTGCCGATATACCATCGGCGCCTGAGGTCACGATGCTCGGGCCGCTGTTAGATAGAGTCTCGCCTTCCCCCTTGCGTGCATTCTCTGCGATAGCTATCGAGGCTCTGGTGGTATTTCTTTGGGCCAAGACGTCAGCCACGTCGCTCTCGTATGTACGGATGTTCTTCAGGGTGGGACTTGTGGCGGCAGTCGGGAACGGTTTTAGTACGAACCCGTGAGTCGCAACTGGAGGTATCTGGGCGGGGATTGCTGGGGAAGGTGTTTTTGTTGGGTTTGTAACAGGGGCCGAAGGCGGGATGGGCGTAGGGGCTTTGAATATCGGAGGTACTGGTGTGGCCGCAATCGGACGGGGAGGAGGCGTGACGGGAGGCGTTGCGACGGGTATCGGGGGGAGAGTGATGGCAGGTGGCGGTACTGCCGGTGGTACAGGGACGACTGCGGCCGCGGTCGGGGCCACCTGAACGCTAGGAACTGGCTTGTTCAAAGGGATCTCCTGTTCTGCCGGCATGGCCCCGGGCAATCCTTCGGGGGCGAGGGAGCTCACAACAGAGCTGTCATCGGCGGTTTTGATGATTGGGTCAGGCTTGAAAGGGTTGACGGGGCTAGGACTCGAGGATACCGAGGGTATTGATGGAGGCATCGAGGGCACTGGTGGTGGCACTGGTGCGGATACTGGCGATGGTCCCGGTGTGGGCGCCGTGGGTGCCACTGGTGGAGGAACAGGCTTTGGGATGTCCTGTTTGGAGTCATCGGTTATTTCTCCGTTCCTACCAATGAGTATCATTCGTTATAGTATACAGCCTAAAAGCGTTTTCTAAAATCTTTTCTAGGACCACCGTGTCCCTCGCCGAAAGGCCTAGGCGGCCTAGGCGTCTCCTCTTTCTTCGTGAAGAATTCTGGCTTCGCCTGTTTTATGGACAGGTTGATGCGACCCTTCTCATCGATTTCCTTCACCGCAACCGGCACTTTATCGCCCTCTTTTACATAGGTTTCTACCCTCTCGACCCTGAATGGGGCCATTTCAGAGACATGTACCAGTCCCTCGGCGTTGGGGCCGATCTTGACGAAGAATCCGAAATCCATGAGCCTGGTCACCTCCCCCTCGAACCTTTCGCCGGGCATATATTCCCGGGTCATGTTGTATATGATTTCTCGTGCTTTTTCAGCAGTGCCAGCCTTTCCGGTTATGAATACCGACCCATCATCCTCTATGGTTATGTCCTCGACGTGCGTGACGTCGCGGATCTCGTTTATCGTTTTGCCGCCGGAGCCGATGACCAAGCCGATTTGGTCGGGCTTTATCTTCATGGCGATGATCTCTGGCGCGTTGGGTGATATCGTCGCTCTGTGCTCGGGTATCTCCTTCTCTATGAGATCTAGGATCTTGAAGCGCGCGACCTTGGCCTTTTCGAAGGCTTCCGAGAGGATTTTCAATGGTATCCCTCCAACTTTCACGTCCATCTGGACTGCTGTGACGCCCGCGCGCGTGCCGGCGACTTTAAAATCCATGTCGCCGTGATGATCCTCGGGCCCTTGGATGTCGGTCAGTATCTTGTATTCGATCTTTTCGCCGCCAAATGCTCCTTTTTTACCCAGGCGCATCATGAGGCCTGAAGCGATGCCGGCCACCGGCGCCTTTATCGGGACGCCGCCGTCCATGAGTGCCAGCGTCGATCCGCACACTGATCCCATCGAGGTGGAGCCATTGGATGCGAAGGCTTCTGATACTAGACGGATAGTGTACGGGAATTTATCCTTGTCAGGAATGACTGGCAGTAGCGCTTTTTCTGCCAGCGCGCCGTGGCCGATCATGCGGCGGTTGGTCCCACCGATCTTGCCTGTCTCCCCCGTCGAGAATGGCGGAAAGTTGTAGTGATGCATGAAGCGCTTGTTCTCAGTCATGTTGACGCCTTCTATGACTAGGGCGTCCCCAGGCGAGCCTAGAGTCAATATGGAAAGAACGTGTGTTCCGCCTCTATAAAATACGCCTGTACCGTGCAGTATCGAAGATACTCTGCCGGCTTGCACATACAGCGGCCTGATCTCGTCCATGCCGCGGCCGTCGGCGCGAAGGCCCTTGTCTATGGCGTATGTGTGGATCAGACTGTTCACCGATTCCTCGAATATTTCCATGGCCATAGCCGCGTTTCCTTCGGGGAATTTCTCATTGAATACAGCCATCCATTTTTCGATGACTTCGTTATATTTTGTCTTGCTGTTTGGAGCCGGGATGTCTTTGTGGAATATATGATCCGGCAAGAGCGGCGCTATCTCCGCATCGAAAAGCTCCTTTGTGCCAGGCGTAGCTTTTGGCAATGCGACTTCAGCCTTCTCTCTGCCCACCTTTTTGATTATTTCCTCCTGCCATTTCTGGACTTTTTCTATCTCGGCAGAAGCGAGCTTCAGGCCCTCGTTGAGATCGGCCTCGGACACTTCCTTGCTCCCCACCTCTATCATGTTTATCATCCCATCTTTGCCGCAGGCTATCATGTCTAGCGAAACTCCGGCCTCTTCGCGCTGTTTGAAATCTGGATTCACCAGCCATTCGCTGTTCTTTCCGATTCGGACGGAGGATACCGGTCCATTCCACGGGATATCCGAAGTCCCCAGAGCGAGAGAAGCTGCGATGACTGCCACCATGTCCGGGTCATCCTGGTCTATGGCGATGGTAGTGACTACTACTTGCACCTCGTTGCGCATCTTCTGGTCGAAAAGCGGGCGAATGGTGCGGTCTACTATGCGGCCGGAGAGTATGGCTTCGGTCGAAGGCCGGCCCTCCCTGCGCATGAACCTAGATCCGAGTATCTTGCCAGTGGCGTAGAAGCGCTCCTCGTAGTCGACAGTCAGCGGAAAAAAATCGCCATCACGGAGTTTCCCCATGACAGCCGTTGCTAGTACCACAGTATTCCCATAGCGGACCATCACGGCACCGTTGGCCTGGTCGGCTAGGTCATTGAATTCGGCGGTCAAGGTCTTGTCGCCGATCTCGAGGGAGAATTCTTTCTTTTTCATGCACACACTTTAGCATGCCGGACTTTCCGATAGTAATTAACAGAGGTGTATAAGGTTTTTCACTCAATATGGGGCTGAATAGTATTACCTCTTCCCTCCCGTCCTCAATAGATACTTGTTAGGTGCCTGGTCGAGGTCCATGAAATGGTCAGTGGCCTCGATGAGCTTGGCTGAAGTGGATTTGCCGAATGAAACGACTTCTACCTGACAGCCTTCGTTGGTCTGGAGGTATTCGACGAGCGGCACGAAGTCGCCGTCGCCTGTCACTAGGATGATCGCGTCTAGTTTCGGGGCCATCTTCACGGCGTCTATGGCCATGCCGACATCCCAGTCAGCCTTCTTGGCGCCGGAACTGAAGATCTGGAGGTCTTTGACCTTGGTCTCTATGCCCGCCTTTTCGAGTGCGTCGAAAAATGCGCTCTCCTCGCCTGATTCCGTGGATATGACATAGGCCATGACGCGGACTAGCTTCCTGCCGTCGAGTGCGTCCTTGACGATGGCGCCGAAATTGACCTTGGAGTGATATAGATTCTTGCCGCTATGATAGAGATTCTGCGCGTCTATGAAAATTCCGACGCGCTGTTCCTTATGTTTTATTACTGACATTCTTTATTGCGCTTGCGCGCGGTTAGTTATTTCTTGAGCTCGAGCTTCTTTATGATGGATGAGTATCTGCGAGGAAAATTCTTCTGGAGATACACGAGATGCGTCTGGCGGTCGGCGACCATGCCGAGAAGACCGCGCCTCGAGTGGTGGTCTTTCTTGTGCTTCTTCAGATGTTCGGTTAGTTCGGCGATTTGCTTGCTGAGGAGCGCTATCTGAACCTCCGGCGAGCCAGTATCCTTGTCGTGTATGCCGGTTTCCTTGATAACGCGTGTTTTTTGTCTCGTGGTTAACATGGGCGATATATTAGCACTAAAGCCGTTTTTCGGCAACATTTTGCTATAATAATGCCATGTCGCACAATATCTCCGATATGAAGCAGAAGTTCCTGGAATACGTGGAGATAGAGAGGGGCCGCTCGGTCCTGACTGTCAGGAATTATGACCAGTATCTATCGCGTTTCATACAATTCGCCAAAGTAAAGAACGCTGAGGATATCACGGCAGAGTCCGTGCGTGAATTCAGGTTGTGGCTCAACCGCTTGCCCTCCGGCAACAGAGACGCTCCCGGCGCTACGCTGAAGAAAAAGACCCAGAATTACTATTTGATAGCTATACGCTCCTTCCTGAAATTCCTAGCCAAACGCGGTATAAAGTCGCTCTCCCCCGAACAGATCGAACTCGCCAAGGTAGGCGAACGCCACCTCGATCTCATCTCTAGTGACGAGTTGGATAGGTTAATGAGCGCGCCGGACGGTAAAGACCTCAGAAACCTTCGTGATAAAGCCATTTTGGAGCTGCTTTTTTCTACTGGATTGCGCGTGTCCGAACTCTGTTCCCTCACCCGCGATGTCGATTTTGATGCTGACAGCTTCTCCATCCGCGGCAAAGGCGAGAAGATACGGGTCGTTTTCATATCTGATGAAGCTCGCAAGGCGGTCAAAGCCTATGTAGACAAGCGCACTGACGTCGATGACGCCCTGTTCGTCAGGGTGAGCCGCGAAGCAAGCTCAAAAAGGTCAGACTTGGCCTTGGATCCTCGCTCTGTACAGCGTCTCGTCAAATATTGGGCCATCAAGGCCGGCATCTCCAAGAAAGTGACTCCTCACGTGGTGCGGCACTCCTTTGCCACAGATCTCCTGCATAACGGGGCTGATCTACGTGCCGTCCAACTTCTCCTGGGCCATTCGAGCATAAGCACGACACAGGTCTATACCCATGTGGCTGATAGCGAACTCAAGCGCATCCACAAGCAGTTTCACAATAAAAGAAAATAGATTCCCTGTTATACTCTGTCCATGAAAATCATCTCATGGAATGTGAATGGCATCAGATCCGTAATCAAAAAGGACATCTTTGTTCCTTTCATGGACAAATACCAGCCAGACATTCTCTGCCTCCAAGAGACAAAGGCCGAAAAAGGACAAGCCATCATAGACATGCCGGAGTACGAGGAGTATTGGAACTCTGCCGAGAAAAAAGGATATTCTGGAACGGCCATATTTACTAAGGTAAAACCGATAAGCGTCATAAATGGTCTGCCTGACAAGGTTTGCCAGAAATACGGCTTAATTGCAGACAAATACGGTGATCCGCGAACGGAAGGACGTGTCATCGCGGCAGAATTCGATGATTTTTATCTAGTCACTGTCTATACGCCAAATGCCAAGGACGACCTGAGCCGCATCCCTTTGCGTCATAGACAGTGGGACCCGGCCTTTCTGGCGTATTGCAAGGAACTGGAGAAAAAGAAGCCTGTCATCTTCTGTGGTGATTTGAACGTCGCTCACACACCGGATGACCTGGCTCGTCCCAAGGAGAATGAAGGACTGAAAGGTTTCACCCAGGAAGAACGCGCGGGTTTTGACAACTTTATAAAAGCGGGATTTATTGACACATTTCGCATGTTCCACAAAGGCGCCGGCTTCTATACCTGGTGGTCGAATTTTTCGAATGCCCGGGGGCGCAATATCGGTTGGAGGATAGACTACTTTTTAGTATCGGAGAGCCTCAAGAATAGGGTCAAATCAGCCTCCATTTTGGATGAACAAATGGGCTCAGACCATTGCCCTGTCGAGTTAGTTATTAGGTGATTCGTACGGCCTATTTTGGCCGTATTTAGTAAAAAAGTTAGCATTATTTCGGCATAAAAAATCCAGAAAAAGAAAAGCCGCGTTTTTATCGTGGTTTCCAGGAGAAAAATTTGGAAACCGCGAACGCGGCTTTATGAAGCTAAGCAAACAAGAGCTAGCCACTATCCAAACTGTTACTGAAAACGATAATCGTTTTTAGGTGCCGACGTGCGCTGTCTAGCTAAATTGTGCTCTCCCGGAAGGAGGCAGTGAGAAATTGTGACAACTTTCGTCAACAGTCCTAGCAACAGAAGGACGGGCAATCCCCAAGATTGTCCTGGGGACAAAAATGGTTTGCATGAGCTTCGTGAGTTTGAAGGCCTACCCTAGATCCTTCAAAAAGTTTTGTAAGGAGCGTAATCCGCTCTACTTGCAAGTCTCTCGACTTACCGAACCTCGGAAGCGGACAAGGTCTACCAAGGAGTGTATATCTTATAAAGGACAGAGTAAAGGACACAATGGGGATAACCTGTTGAGACTATTGGACAAAGTATTTTTTCCTTATGTCGCCTAGGTTTTTTGCCTCTTCCTGCTCCTGTTTGTCCTTTCCCTTTTCACCCAATACAGCCAAGGCTTTATCGCTTAGTTTGCATAGTTCGACAGCCCTCTTCTCGAGATGTTCTTTAGAATTCAGCCTCGGGTCATCAAGGACTTCGTTGAATAGCGCATGCAGTATATTCCCTACCTTGGGTCCTGGAGGGATGCCTGTGACGTCCATAAGCCTTTTGCCGTCGATGTTCAGCATGGATACAGATATGGGGTCATGGAGAGCTTCCTCGATCATTGCCTTGTATTTGCGGAGGCGATACGGGTTTTCCTTAGGCCTGCCGGTGCCTATACGGTCACAGACCCTGACATTCATCAGGTCCCAGATGTTTTCACGCCCAACATTCACGATCATGCGTCTTACGGCCGCTAGGGTTATCGTCTCTGTATCAGAGAAAAACATATGCCATCTGACGAGCTTTGTGACTTTTTCGATCGTTGCACGTGAAAACTTCATCCTTTCCAGGATTTTACGTGTTTCACGTGAACCTTTTACTTCGTGACCATAGAAGGTCACCTGCTTTGTTTCACGTGACACGTCCTTGGTTGCCGGCTTAGAAATGTCGTGAAATAGTGCAGAAAGCCTTATTTCTAGGCCCCATTCCTTGTCTGCCGCGTGTTGGAGGCTCCTAAGTAGGTGCTCCCAGACATCATAAGTATGTGCCTGTGTCTGTGTAACACCGATCCCGGCCTCTAATTCTGGGATTATATGCTTCAAAATACCCGTTTCGTGAAGCAATTCAAGGCCTTTTTTGGGCTGGGGGGACAGTAAAATCTTAGCGAATTCGTCCCTAATCCTTTCACATGAAACGTCCTTAATAAGCCAGTTTTGGCTATTTATGGCCGTTAGAGTCTCTTTTTCGATATCAAAGCCCAATACAACAGAAAGCCGGACTGCCCGCATCAATCGCAGGGCATCTTCGCCGAATCTGTCCGATGGGTTGCCCACGGTTCTTATGAGCTTACTCTTCAGATCAGCGAACCCAGCGTACAGGTCTATTATGTCCTTTATGGCACCGCCAGAAAGGCTAGCAGCCATGGCGTTTATGGTGAAATCGCGCCTTTTAAGGTCATCTTCTATCTTGTCGCTGAATTTGACGCTGTCGGGGTGTCTGCGGTCGGAATATGTGGACTCTATGCGATAGGGAGTTATCTCTATGTTCCTGAGGGTCTCGTTTTCAGTGTTTTCATTTATGACGGCGACTGTTCCGAAGTCGTTTTCATAGACGGTCTTCGGAAATAGTTTCATGATCTGTTCCGGTCGGGCATTCGTGGTGAAATCCCAGTCCTTGGGCTCTTTGCCTAGGAGTAGATCCCGGAGGCATCCACCGACGATATAGGCCTCAAAACCGGCCTTTTCAAGGGCTGTAGCAACATTTACCACTTCCGCGGGGATAGGGCTATTTTGAGCCATTTTCATTGAAATATCTTACTACAATTTCCGGTTTTATTCTATGTGCGCTACTATGCATGGCACGGTACTGAACAATTATAGCTACTGCCCTCGTGGTGAAATGGATATCATTCTTGTCTTCGGAACAAGCGTTGGGGGTTCGAATCCCTCCGAGGGCACTTTCTTCCAAAACATAAAGAACTAAGTTATACTCTTTTGACTTGTGTTTTGAAGGTGCGTGTTGCGGGTATGGTTTAATGGTAGGACGCGTCCTTGCCAAGGACGAGGTGGGAGTTCGATTCTCCCTACCCGCACAAGTCAGTTTATCAGAGCTAGCATTCCAAAAAGAGGTGATAGGTCGATCACATGTCTTTTTTGGTCTTTAGAATTAAAAACGGCTTAATTTCGGTGTTTGGAGTGTACGTTTACACGTGAAACCTGGGGATAACACTGTGAACACGGTTGATAAAAGACACAAAATAGGCCTAATTCTCGTCGTTTTGACCGATTAACAGAGTCCTTAACGTGCCACGGCCTTACGAGGCTATTTTTCAAGTACAAAATGCATAATCGACAAAAAGGGGACTTGGGCGAGAGTATTGCCTGTGCGCGTTTGATCAAGGAGGGTTTTGTTATCAAGGCTAGGAACTATATGAAGAAATGGGGCGAGATAGATATCATTGCCGAAAAGGACGACACGGTTCATTTTGTTGAAGTAAAAAGCGTGATGGTCCATAAAGGCCAGTCTTTTAGGGATTCCCATGTTCCAGAGGAGAACGTTCATCCCTGGAAAACTCTCCATATTCGCAGGATGGTCAAGACCTATTTTGCCGAGAAAGGGGAGAATGGTGAAACAGAGTTTCAGTTTCATATTTTTTGCGTGTATATCGACATGAAAGCCAGAAAAGCTCGCATTAAATGGCTAAAGAACATAATTCTGTGATAATATGCCATTGTCCGCCGGACTGCCGCCTTGCTGGCAGGCAGGGCAGGACATCCGGAGCGTGGTGTAACGGCTAACATCCCTGTTTTGGGTACAGGTGACTCCGGGTTCGAATCCCGGCGCTCCGACAAGCAAAATGAAGAAAACACTAGAATTCTTTGATCATCTCGAGGACAAAGTGCGCGGACACTTGAGCCGCTACCCGATCGTATATACGATGATCGGAGCAGTTGCTATAGTCCTGTTTTGGCGAGGAGTTTGGCACACAGCGGATATCCTACAGGCGAAGGGAGGTTGGCTCGGCTGGGTATTCTATGAGCCGACCAACCTGGTCATCGTCCTGGTGATCCTTCTAGCGACCGGCCTGTTCGTCTCATATTTCATCGGGGATACGATACTCCTGAGCGGCCTCAAAAAAGAAAAGAAGGTCGCCGAAAGGACCGAAAGGGAGGTTAAGGAAGAGGATGAGAAGATATCTGAGCTTCGCACCACGATCAAGGAGATGAAAAAGGAGGTGGACCAGATAAAAGAGATCGTGGTAGAGGAGCACAAGTTACATCATTCATGATAGGATGTTGCTGTCCGAAAAAGCGGGATTAGTTTATCGGTAAAATAACAGTTTTCCAAACTGTGGTGGCGGGTTCGACTCCCGCATCCCGCACATGATAATAGGCGTAGATTTGGATGATGTGCTGCTGGATTTTTTCGGCACATTTTGCGATTTCATAAACGAAAAGAATGGCACGAAATACGACAGGAACAGCCTGACTGATTTTTATCTTGAAAAATCTTGGGGCTGGACGAAAGAGGCCGCCTCGCAGGCGATCACGGACTTCTATGCATCCGCCAAGCATGTGGGTGCTGCTCCCGTAAAAGGCGCAGTGGAAGCGGTAAGCACGCTTTCGAAGGGCAATACTCTGCACATCATAACTTCCAAGCCGGACTCTCTGCGGGAAATTACTGAGAAGTGGGTGTATAAAAATTACCCGGGGATGTTCGCCGGCATTCATTTCATGAATCAATACCACAGCAAAGGCGAGAAACGCCTTAAGGCCGATGTCTGCAAAGAGCTGGGCGCCACGATATTGATCGAGGATTCCCTGGAGCAGGCGCAGAGCGCGGACGCCAAGGGTATCCGCGTCTTGATGCTGGACGCTCCCTGGAACCAGAAAGATGTGCGGACATCTATAACCAGGGTGAAGTCATGGAACGAGATTGTCACTTTACTTTCTTAGAGAGATATCCCAGAGGGTCTTGAAGTGCATGAGCTGCAGCTTGGCGAACTCCTCGCTCTGTACTATGAACCCAAAGGGCTTCTCGCTGGAGGATACGAAAGCGACTTTGTCTGCATATATCCAGTAGCTGATCTCGAAATGCATGGATTTCGGAGTGTAGCGTATCTCCCGCAAGTCGTCTTTCCTAGTGCCCATGTAGGGATATTTTTTGAAGTTTATCTTTCTGGAATCGTGGCGACGTAGGGCCTTCAAGCTTACATTATTGGCGATACGCCTCTTGTTGTGCCACTCCAAATATTCTGTGCCTAGGATATCCATCATCTTATGAGTCGGCCAGAGGGAATAGGTCTCTATATTCTTGTAAAAAAGGGCATCGTTAAAGATCCTTTGTATACCTTCCTGACCAGCGAAAAATCGGATCTGCGGCTCGACCGTCTTGGTCCTCTTTCTTAAAGAGGGAAGGGCTTCCTTCAATAATTTTTTTCCGTGCTCGATTACGGCTGTCTGCTGGTCTAGGAGCTGGGTCAGAGTATCTGGATCGCTTGCTCCGAATATGGTTTTCGAATCCTCGATCTTCGATACGACCAGACCCTTATTCATGAGGTCGTTCAGGCCGTCATATACAGTGGGGCGGGGCATGCTCAATCTCTGCGAGATCATCCGGGCTGATGCCGCGCCAGATCCCAGGAGATCCAGGTATATACGCTGGGTGCCGCCCTCCACGCCCAGTACTTTTAGGATATCTTCTATCACGGGCTCATTCTAGCAGGATTGTCGCTTTTTGACGACAGATAGACAACTTTGTTGACTGCGCTAGGCTGTCTGCATGAAAACCAAGAATATCATTTTGGCTCTAATAGCGATCGCCCTAGCAGCCATTATCATAACCAGGGCGGTTAGGCCCAATAATAGCTCCTCTATACGAGTTGCGGGCATATTCTCCCTGACCGGCAATGCTGCTGTCTATGGAGAGCCGGCCAAGAATGGCATGATGCTCGCCATCGAGGACATAAATGCCAAGGGAGGCATAAACGGCAAGCTCGTGGAAGCAGTCTACGAGGATTCGCAATTCGATCCAAAGATCGCCATTTCTGCCTATCAAAAGGCGCGGGCAGAAGGCATCCGGCTCATCGTCAGCAATGGCTCCTCCGTTTCGCTGGCTCTCCAGAAGCCCGTAGTCGACAATAAAGACCTGCAATTCGAAACTGGAGCAGTCACTCCGGCTTACAGCGATGGGGTACCAAATACCTGCAGGCTGACCCTCACTGCTCCGGTCGCTGGGAAGAGGCTGGGCGACTTTATTGCAGAAAAAATGAAGCCGCAATCATTCGCGGCATTGACCATCAATGACGATTTCGGCAGGTCCATGGCCGAGAATGTCTCAAAAACCGTTTCCGGCTATGGGATAGCAGTCAAAGGAGCCGAATCATTCGACAAGAGTGCGGGAGACTTTAGGACACAGATAACTAAACTCGCCGCGATGAAACCAGACGTTCTCATGGTCATACCTCTGGGCGGCCAGGCGCCTGCTTTGCTGAAGCAATTGAAGGAGTTGAACTGGAAGGGCACGATGGTGAGCGACCATTGGACCATCATCAATGACAGCATCAAGGACTTGAGCCTGGTCGAGGGTATATATTTCGTGAACTATGATTGGGATGGCCTGTCGTGGCCGGCCTATATGGATAGATTCAAAACTTCGGCTCCTGCCATCGCGGCCAACGCCTACGACTCAATGCAGCTCATTGCCTACGGCATCAAGGGTGCCGGTACTGAAGACCCCGAGTCATTGGCGAAGTGGCTCATAGAAAATACCGAGGATTATCAGGGTATCACTGGCTCTATAACACTGAACCCTGACTGTGAGGCGTCTAGGAGCGCTGTTATTCAACAGGTTAAGGATGGAAAATTTGTGACGGTGGAGTGATCAGAAAGCACCCATTACTACTGTTTTGCCGGCTCTAGCGTCTCCCAAAGTATCTCGAACACTGATTTGAAGACGTCTACCATCGGCGGTATCTCTATGACCACGGCCATAGCCTTTAATTCAGGGCCTACGATGAAGATCTTGTCATCGTAGATGTCTATCGTGCTTCGAAAGAAGTATTTTGCTGGCATGTATTTAAAGGCTCGCAATAGGGAAGGGTCGTTCTGGCCGATCTCCTTGCGAGAATCGTCAGACATTATGAGCTTAACCTTGATGTTGTTGGCAGCCCGGCGTTTTCTGTACTCGATGAGAAAATCTCGGTCTATATTGAGGAAGCCTGAGGCGCTGCCGATGATGTAATACTCGCGACCTTTGTATTCGTGGAGCACATTCTCATAAAAAAGCTCAAACTCTTTTTTTGACCTGATAAAACGCACCCCATATAGTTCACCAGTCTTTCCTTCGAGTGCTTCAAGCTTGGGGATGATGCTGTTCAAGGCCTCGATCTTTCGGCTGTAGAGAGTCGAAAGACCCGACGGCTTGATTGCCCTGAAGAATTTCTTACGGCCTGAGTCGTAAATAGTCACTAAGCCCTGGGAGATCAACCTTTCTATTATCGGATAGACGGTCGTTCGTTTTATGTCGATCTTTTTCGCCAAGGTCGTGGCGTCGGCACCGCCTGTTTTTAGCAGTCCCAAATAGACATTCGTTTCCATTTCAGAAAGGCCGATTTCCTTTAGTACAGTTGTAATATTTGATATTTCCATGTTGTCATTTTTTAACAACAAACTATGTAAATAGTGTAATATTCCTTTAAATATAAGTCAATACGTTTGATAGCTGTTAAAATTACTTGACAATACATTTATGATTCTGTATACTTACCCTCATTATGAAAAATACCAAACTTTGGGTTGGAGCCATTATCCTAGTGGTGATCGTTGCCCTCAGCATCGTTTTTGGACGTTCTACGCAAACGGTCAAAATAGGGGCGATGTTCCCGCTAACTGGCGGTCTGGCTTCGTATGGCGAATTGGCCAGGAACATGGCCGCGCTTGCAGTTGAGGAAATAAATTCCACTGGCGGCATCAATGGCCGGCAATTGGAGCTCATAATAGATGATCACAAATGCGATCCGAAGCAAGCTATTGCGGTATTCGAAAAACAAGCCAGCGTGGATGATGTTCACATCTTCACTTCTGTTGCTTGTACGGGGACAGTATTGAGCATCGCTTCTCAATTAGAGGCAAAGAACGCTGTTCTTCTCGGTACGATCACTAGCGGTAACAAACTTACCGGCGTTTCGCCGAACTTTTTCAGAAATTGGGCCTCTGATAGACAGGAATCGCGCCTTCTCGCTGATGAGATAATCAAAAAGGGCTACAAGAGTGTTGCGGCGATTTACGAGGAGACTGATTATGCCAAGGGTCTCGTGATATCCTTGCAGGAATTCCTGAAAGATAGCGGCGTCGAGCTGTCCACCGAGTCTTTTGCCGTGAATGCGACGGATGTGCGGTCCCAGTTGACGAAATTGTCCGCGCTCAAAGCGGATCTGCTCTTTGTGAGCGTGCAAACTGTCACTACCGGCGAAACGGTGCTCACACAGATGGAACAATTGAAGTTCCAGCCGAATAACCTCTTCGTGAGCGACAACATCCTAAAGACTCAGACCCTGCTCACTGACCACAGCAGACTCCTCGAGGGCGCGATCGGTGCTGACTATGTCATCCCCGTGAATTCTAGGCTCGAGGATGTCATGCTCAAATATAAAGAAAAGTACGGTTCTGATTGTCTACAGATAAATCTGTGTGCAGCTGAATACGATGCAGCTCGTCTCTTGGCTGAGGCGATGAAAAATACCGACGGATCAACCTTGTCTGTCCGCAACTACTTGAAGGTGGTGAACTATGACGGCGTGAGCGGACAGGTCAGCTTTGACAGCAATAACGACAGAGCTAATGCGGCTTATTCGTTGTTTAAAATAAGTGCTGGCAAGGCGGGGATTAAGTAGCTATCTAGCCACTTTCACCTTACCATCCTCTATGACATGCATGACTGACGGTCGGCTGACTTCGCAGTCGGAATTGAATTTGAGTGTGCCGCCCACGGCTTCATAAGGCCCCATCCTAGTGGTCATATAATCGGAAACGGCCGCCGGAGTTATATCACCGGCGTTCTGCATCGCTTGTGCGACTACCATGACCGAATCGTAACCGTTGACTGCAGCCGCGAGAGGGTAGCCGCCGTATTTTTTAAAGAATGACCTTTTGAACTCTGCGAGAATCGGCGAATCATCTGATTGCGGCTCTGCCACGAATGGATAGTCAACAAATACGACGCCATTAGCCAGTGCCAGGTCCTTCATGGCGGGATTTACGATCGTAAAGAGGTCAGCCACGATCTGTTTCATGTAACCGAGCTGCTTCAGCTGTTTGAGCATGGCCTCTATGGAGTTGGTCGCGTTTATGATCACGAGCGCGTCGGTCTTGTCCTGGAGCGCCTTCAACTTTGTGACCTGTGTTCTAAAGTCGCTAGCAGTTTGGTCATAGCTTTCCGTTGCCACTATGGTCCCACCGTGCTCTTCAACAAAGTCCTCTATCGATGTGCGCGCCGTGTTACCGTACTCGTTTGCCGTTACAAGGAATGCCACGCGGGCGTTCGGGAATTTTTCCATCGCATATCCACCGATGGAACGTGAGAAATCCTTTGCCGTCAGAGCGATACGGCAGGTTTTTGGATTTCCATCGAAGTATGTTCCGTGGATGCCGATCGGGACCATGCCAAAATCACCGTTTTTTCTAAGCAAAGGAGCGACTGGAACAATGCCATTGCCGCCGTCAACAAAAATAAATTCAATGCCACGCTGTTTCAGCGCCTCGTATGCTGAAATGACCTTCTTTGAATCGCTAGCGTAGTCTTCTGTGACAAGTTCGAGCCTTTTGCCCTTGATGCCGCCATCGGAATTGACCTTCGAAACTGCCATCTGCATACCGTTGTATTCTTGCTCACCCAATGCCGCCAGGGGACCGGTCATGAATAGGATGTTGCCTATTTTTATCGAATCTTTTGAGTCAGAGTTATGCTGTGTGGCCAAAACAAATACTAAAACGCCCACTACAACAAAAACTGTTATGCCTATGATTTTATTTTTCATCCAGCAATTCTGCTACACAGTCAAGGATATGTCATATTTGTCGACAAACTTGTCACAATTGACTATTAACGCCATATAAATTAAGCTTTAGTTGTTGACGAAATACTCGACAAATTAGTGAAAACCAACCAATTAACAGCGGTGTTGCAGGACTTGGGCCTCACGGAAAACGAATCAAAAGTCTACTTTTCCAGCCTCTCACTAGGCCCGTCAGCCATACTCAAGATCGCCCAGGCGGCCGAATTGAAGCGTACGACTGTGTATTCGGTCATCGACGCACTCAAGCAGAAAGGCCTGATGAATATCCAGGTTGCTGGCTTCAAGAAAAAGTTCGTGGCGGAGGACCCAAACAAGCTTGAGGCAATATTGGAGACGCGCCGGCAGAGGCTACGCGATGTTCTGCCTGAATTCTCGGCGCTATACAGTCTCCAGGGAGGTGAGGCGTTCATAAAATACTACGAAGGGCTCGAATCGGTGAAAGGCGTCTACGAGGGTCTGATCAAAGGTATAAAGCCTCATGAGGATTACCTGGTCATGGGCAACGTAGATCATTGGATCAAGCTCGACAAGGAATTTTTCTCGGATTTTTCCTACAGACGGGCAAAATTGCCCATAAACATCCGTCTTCTAGTTCAAGATACCGAGATTGGGCGAGAATGGCTGGCTCTCGAGAAGAATTTCAACTCAAAAGTGAGGTTGCTGCCGAAAGAGACTCAGCTCACGACCAATCTGGTCATCACGCCAGAGAAAGTCCTCATCCACCAGCTGACTCCGCCTGTCCTCGGCATAGTCATTGAGAACAAGAACGTCATCCGCATGCACAGGGAGATGTATGAGATAGCGTGGGGAGCTAGTCAATAAAAAAACGGCAGGAAGGGGTTCCTGCCGTCGAGGGATCGGAATCGGCCTGCGGCCGATTACATGTGCCGGCGGAGGCCGCCGAGGGCCACCAGGCGACCGAGCGCGGAAATCAGCCCACGCGGGTCGTGCTGCTCACCGTCACCGTTATCGCCATCGTCGTCCTTGTCGAACGGGTCGGACTTCTGCTCGGCCAGTTCCTCCTTCTCCTTGGAGGCCAGGTGGCGCGCGATGAAGACCTGCGCCTCCTCGCTCTCCGTGGTGCCGTAGCGCTCCTCGGCGTGCGCACGGACCTGATCCTCGTAATCCGGCTTCCGGACCAGGACCCAGCCGTCGCTGACCCCGAGACTTCCGCGTTCGCCCTGACCAGGGAATTCGTCGTGGATGAAGTCCCAGGCGAGCTTCTCAGCCTGCTCAGAGAGGCGCTTGAGCGTGACGGAGTCGCGCTTGTAGCGCCCGATGTCGGCCAGCTTGCGCGGATACGGGAGTTGCAGCGCCAGCGCGTGGTATTCGGTGTGCAGCGAGAGGAACTCGCGCGCCTTCGGGTCAGTGATGACGCCGATGACGGTCACCCGGCTCGGATCCGCGTTGAGGAGCGGCTGGAACAGCTTTTCCTCCGGCGTGATCTCGCCGCGCATGATGGCGGCGACACGATTGGTGAACTGCCCGTAGACGCTCTTCGGCGCGGGGGCCGTGGTTCCATCAGATGTCCCGGTCGCTTCCGAAGCGCCACGGTGTGCCGTGGCGCTGATGCTAGCATTCGATGTTTTCATGGTGCTGAACGTTTTTCTGTTTTTGGGTTCTTGACTTGAGGCGGTTTCTAACCGAATCAAAGAGTTTTTGAGCACTGCGCACGAGCCGCAGTCTGGCGGAAACCTTAACACTAGGTTCAGGGGGTGTCAAGGTTTCGTCGTCGGACTGACATTCTCATGCGCGATCACCAGTTTCAGATAGTCGCTCATCTCGACGATGATCCGTGCTCGGATCTCGGAGCGAGAGATGATGCCGACGAGCTCCTTGCCACCCCTTGTGACTAGGAGCCGACGGATGCCGTGATTCTTCATGAGGCGCCAGGCTGTATCGAGAGAATCATCGTGATCGATAGGGATGATGATCTTGGACATCAGATTCCGGACATGCTGTTCGGTAGCCGGCTTCGTCGGATCTATGCGCAAAGTTATGTCTCGGTCAGTTATGACGCCGACAAGCTTGCCGGCGGCGTTGGTCACGGGCAGGCTCCCGTATTTATCATTCTTCATGACCTCGATCGTCTCGGCGATCGTATCAGATTCGAGGACGCAGGCCGGGTCTGGAGTCATTACTTGGCTCACCGTGGTGTTTGTGTATATCATTTTGAAAGAAGGTTCATGCCCAGACTAGCACTAGGTTTAGGTATGTCAAACAAAAACCGCCCTAGAAAGGCGGCTTTTGTATTCATGCCTGGCTTACGGCCAGGCCGAATGAGAAACGGGCTTATTTCACTGCGTCCTTCAGGGCCTTGGCGGCGCGGAACTTCGGAACCTTCATGGCCGGGACCTTGATGGCCTCACCGGTGCGAGGGTTGCGAGCTTCACGGGCTGCGCGCTGCTTGACCGAGAAGATGCCGAGACCAGCGATAGAGACCTCATCACCCTTCTTCAAGGAGTCGATAATTGTGTTAATCATAGTCTCGACCGCTTGTTCGGCCTGTACCTTCGTACCGCCGAGAACGCCATGAACTGCATCAACAATGCTAGCTTTGTTCATTGTGTATTGTTAATTCTTATAAATTTGGTCTCGGCGCCGACGCGTCGAGCTTGCGAACTACGGAGTTATTATACTTTAAGCCATTTTTTAGGCAATGGGCACGAAAGTTAGCTGTGGATTGACTGTGGATTGCCAAAAAAGATGAAATATGGGCCTATTTTAGAGAAAAAATGGCTATTTCTGGTGATGAGCATGCCAAACAAATAAAAAGCCGCACAGCTCACTGTACGGCGGAAAGAACTGGGGGACTCATCCCCATTACACGCGGAAATTCGGCAGGCCGATCAACCGCAACTCCAGCGAGCAATTGCCGATCACGCTCCGGAAGAACCACGGCGCGAAGAGGGCAAAGAAGCTGTTTCCTGCCAGATGCCACAAGGTGAAGGGTATTTGACCAATGGCTGCCACGCTGAGAGGTGTCCCATGGATCGGTGCCAGGAGCACTCCTGTCACGAGATCGAAGAAAAGAGTCCCAACCACGCTGGCGCCGACGTAGTGGCGCACAGTAATGGGTCGATTCTTGAGGTAATAGCCTCCGGCTACCCCCACGATGGCGTAGCAAATTGAGGTTGCGATGGTCCAAGGACCCAACGCATTCGTGCATGCATCCAGCATGATCATCCCAAGGAAGCCGTATAGGCCTGCGACCCAGGGGCCGTAAGCGCGGGCGCCGGCAAGCTCGGTTGCCATGAGCGGAGCGACGTTCGGCAGGCCGAGGAGCGGCGTTACCAAACGGAATAGGAGCGTAATGAAGCCAGCCAATGCGAACTTCGCGAGGCCGACAGACCAAACGATGGGATCTTTCATGTTTTTAACGAGCTAATCACACAGCTGCTAAGGAGATTCGTGGCGAAAACCGATCGCCAGGGCCTGCCTCGGGCAAATCCGGGTCGGGTGACCCGGGGTTTACGAGATCGGACTATACCGTTGCGGGACAGTGAGGGAATCACACCCTCTTCATCGTAAACGCTGTATGTAAGGGCCAGTCTAGCAAACGTTATAGAAAAAACAAATTTCCATGAGAATAAGCCAATGAAAAAGGGCGACCGGTGTTTGTTCCCACCGGCCGCCCTTGGGCGTAATGTCAGTCAACAACTTCCTGACTAACTGTAATAAAGATACACCCCTCTTTCTTATCTTGCAAACTCGATGGAGCGAGTCTCGCGGATGACTGTGACCTTTATTTCGCCTGGATATTTCAGGTCTTTCTCTATCTTAAGGGCTATCTCGCGGGCAAGATTCTTGGCCTCCATATCGCCCATAGCCTCCGGCTTGACGAAGACGCGTATCTCGCGGCCAGCCTGCAGAGCGTATGACTTCTCGATGCCGGGGAAGGAGTTGGCGGTGGCTTCTAGGTCGCCCAGACGCTTGAGGTAATTCTCGACATTGTCACGACGGGCACCAGGACGGGCACCAGATATGGCGTCAGCCGTCTGGACTATGCGCGACTCGACGGTCTCGTACGGATATTCCTCGTGATGTGCCTGCATAGCTTTGACTATCTCTTCTGGAGCCCCGAATTTCTGGAGTATGCGTCGGCCTATCTCGACGTGGGTGCCGGCGACCTCGTGATCAAGCGCTTTGCCTAGGTCATGCAAGAGGGCGCCAGCCTTGGCTACTTGAACGTTTGCGCCGAGCTCCTCGGCTATCATGCCCGCGATGTGGGACATCTCTATCGAGTGCTGGAGGACATTCTGGCCATAACTGGTGCGGAAATGCAGGCGACCGAGAATGAGCAGTATCCTGGGGTCTAGGCCGAGCACACCGCATTCGTAAGCAGCCTGTTCGCCCTTCTCCTTGATGGTCTTGTTCGATTCCTGGCGGGCCTTTTCTACCACTTGCTCGATGCGGGCTGGCTGGACGCGACCGTCCTTGATGAGCTCGCGCAAGGCTATGCCGGCCACGTGTCGGCGGACCGGGTCAAAAGACGAGATGGTTATGGCTCCTGGGGTGTCATCGACGAGAACTTCGACGCCGGTCGAGCGCTCGAAGGCCTTGATGTTGCGGCCTTCCTTGCCGATTATCTTGCCCTTTACGTCATCACTCGGTATCTCGACTGTGGAAGACATGAAATCCGAGGCGACGGATGAAGCCAGGCGCTGAATGGACACGGCCAATATGTCCTTGGCCTTCTGTTCGAGCATATCCTCGCCTTGAGTCTCGAGCTTCTTCATGCGGACGAGGAAATCAGCCTCGTTCTTCTTTTCGAGCATCTTTATGATCTCGTTCTTGGCGTCTTCGGCCGAGAGATTTGCGGCTTTTTCGAGTGCCGCTAGGCGGTCCTGCTCCAATTTGTCGGCTTTTTCCCTTATGGCCCTTATCTCATTGGCCTTTATCTTGATGAGCTCGACCTCTTTGTCTATGTCGGCCTGCCTCTTATCGAGCAGGTCCTCCTTCTTGATCAGACGATCTTCTGTATTTCGAGCTTTGTCCTCCTTTTCCTTTATTTCCACGCGCTTTGCCTCCGCCATTTCAGCGGCTTTCTTCTCGGCTTCGGTGGTGATCTTCTTGCCCTCTTCTTTGGCGGCTAGGAGCATCTCTTTGACTTCGAGCTCCATCGAACCTTTTTTACCCAAGGTGATCAGGTATCGGAGGTAGTAACCGATTGCTATGCCCAAGACTCCTGCGATGGAGAGGTATAGCGCAACTAATTTTAATGACATATGCGGTAATGACCCGCTTTTTGAGGACTAGGGTGAAATCAAGATATGATCGTTGTCGGAAAGGGTAGGATAATTCATAAATTGGGTGTCACGGATCTTCAAATGCGCTGTCGCAATTAATATTGAGTAACAAAAACATCATATACCCCTCTTTACTTTTGCGCAACAGCGCGATATATTTCGCAAACAACCAACAAAATCATGCTTATACCCACAGTCATCGAGAAATCTAGCTTTGGCGAGCGCGCCTATGACATTTACTCGCGTCTCCTCAAGGAGAACGTCATATTTTTGGGCGGCCCGATAGACGATCATGTGGCTAACCTTATCATCGCCCAGCTCCTTTTCCTGCAGACGGAGGATTCGAAGAAAGAGATAAGTCTGTATATCAACTCTCCAGGAGGCTCGGTTTCGGCGGGAATGGCCATCGTCGACACGATGCAACACATCAAGAACGATGTTTCCACTGTTTGTGTCGGTATCGCGGCTTCCATGGGGGCGGTCATACTCTCGGCTGGCACGAAGGGAAAGAGGATGGCGCTTCCAAATGCAGAGATAATGATCCATCAACCCCTCGGTGGAGTAGAGGGACAGGCCTCGGACATAGAGATCAGCGCTAAACACATCCTGAAGATGCGCGCTAACCTGAACAAGATGCTGGCCAAGAACACCGGACAGACTGTCGCCAAGATAGAGAAGGACGTCGATCGAGATTTCTTCATGGATGCTGATGAGGCCAAGAAATACGGTATCATCGACCAGGTTGTCGCCAACAAGAAATAGATCTCACGCAGGGCCTCTCAAACCGCTCAAATGCGCCTACACAGATTTTTCATAGATGAGGCTATCGGCTCCAAAAAGGAGGTACTGGTTGCTTCGCCTGAACTCGCGAATCAGATATCGCGGGTTTTTCGTTTGAAGCGGGGTGACAGAGTCATACTGTTCGATGGCTCTGGTTCTGACTATGAGTCCGAGGTCACAGAAGCTAGCAAGGGGTCTGTGCTTTTCCGCGTCCTGTCCGCCACCCACAGCCGCTACATGCCGGAACGCAAAATATATCTCTGCGCGGCCGTGGTCAAAAAAGACAACTTCGAGCTCATCGTTGAAAAGGCCACGGAATTGGGCGTGACCGACATCGTTCCCGTATTGGCGGAGCATTCAGAAAAGAAGTCCTTGAATGAGGGGCGGCTAAAAAAGATTGCCATCGAGGCCAGCGAACAGTCCGGACGTGGAGATGTGCCGAGGATATGCGCTATAAAAAGCCTTGAAGAAGCGCTAAGTTCCTTGGTGGAAGTAGACTCCATAGTTTTCCACACCGAAGGGAACTCTTTTGAAAGGCAAAATGTTACGCGGAGCGATGATATCGCTATTTTTATAGGTCCAGAAGGCGGGTGGTCCAGGAATGAATTGGACCTGTTTCACAAGAATAAGATACCTGTCGTATGTCTTGGGCCACAGGTTCTGAGGGCCGAAACAGCCGTAGTTGCCGCCCTTTCTCAGGTGGTCTTTGCCGCGTAGCCTATTTCAGATAGCGGGTTGTTTCACGGGAGGGTGAGTGACGTGGTGATGGGGCCCTGCTTCCCAACCTCGTTTCTAAAACCATGGCGAATAGTCAAAAGTACTTTGCTTTTGTAAACAAAAAAGTCCGCCTTGCGACGAACTTGTTTCTGTCGCGAGCGGACGTGGACCTAGCCGCAGGTCACTGATGTCGACACCCTAGTCAGGGTTTCCAAGGAACTACGGCTATATCTAGAAACACCGGTAGGGCGGGCAGACCATGTCGTTGCCGTAGATACTCGTCAAACGGCTGGTGTGAAATTTTCCCGGTGCGGACATGAGTGACCTTGTAGACTGCGAAGAGCGACAAGAGCACTTCTTGAGGAGGGGGAGTTGGCGGTCCTTCGCCTCGGATATTCAACATCTTGAAAAGCATTCTACCGATTCGGATCGCGCCATCAGAGAAATTTTCCCCTTTGTGCAGCTTCCAGAATGCGTCCATGCTTCCGTGGCGGATGAAGCCTTCTTCTTTTGCGCCGGCCGCTTCCAGGGTTTCAGCGAAGCTCATGCTCCACAACCCGCCTCGTTGTTCTGTCGGGAGGAGGTTCTCATTGATGTCGATGAAAACGACTCGATCCGGCCCGAAATGCTTTATGGGATTGTCGACCGAATGGATGGAAAGCGACGATACACAAAACTTTTTCAGATCCGGGTTTGATTCTTTCGCGTTCACGTCTGCCCAGATGTAGCGATTGCCTGGGAACAGATGGTCAAAGTCCCAGTGAATGACAACTGTGTCTATGTATTTCATTTTGGAGAGCTGTTATGGAACTCGCGCACCATGCTTGAGTAATTGGTATAGATGACCAATTTTGTTGAACAGCTGGGCTCAAACTACAGCAATATCACCTTTTAGGCAATTTCGCCTTCTTTTCCCTTGCTCCCCACAGGCTCCTCGTTTGTTGATTCCAAAAACTCAAACACCTTCTCGTTCGTGAGGACAGTCTCGGCATAGATAGAGGCGCGCTCGCGATCGGCATCCTTATAGTGTTCTACGATGTGATTCGTTTCGGCCTCTATCTCGGCAGGGGACGGCTTGATGTTCTCCAGCCGGGAGATCTCATTGAGGATCAGTTGCAGCTTGGCCTTTTTCTCGGCGTGGGGCAGCCATTCCTTGCGAATCTCCTCGAGGGTTTTCTTTGCATGTTTCAGATAGTCGTCCAATTTCACTCCCATCCGCTGTATGTCATTCTCGAATTGCGACTGGGTGCGGTTGAGCTCGCTCTCGATCATCACGTTCGGCAGCTCGACTATGGTCTCTGCTGCTATGGCATCGGCGATAGAGAGCCTGACCTTTTCCTTAGCGGCAGTCCTCTTGTCCTCAGATAGCATGGTGGAGAGCTGTTCCCTCGGTATTACCGGGGGATTGGGCATCTTCTTTATGCGCTCCTCGGCCTCAGCTATCTCCTTGTCAGAAACAGACGTATCAGGCTGGCCGGCTTTCTTCACCTGCTCGCCGGCGAGCTTCTTGTAGTCAGGCAGCTTTATCTCCGGAACTACGGCAGTGACGGCTTTGAACTCCAGATCATTGCCTTTGGCTAGCTTGGTCACGCTTATCTCCGGCCGACCTATGGCGTCGATCTTCTGATCTATGAGTATTTCCATGTAGGCCTTTGGGAGCGCCAACTCGGCCATCTCCTCGAGTATGACCATGTCTCCGACCTTGGCGACCAGCACATTCTCCGGAATGTTGCCCTTGCGGAAGCCGTCGATAGTGACTGTATCGTTGATGTTCTTCAATGCGGCGGCGCGGAACTGTTCCCACGTCTCCACGGGCACGGAACCAACTATCTCGACCTGTGATTTGTCGAGCTTTTTAATGGAAGCAGATGCATATGATTTAGAAGTTTTGTTCATTCAATCCATCCGTTGAGGCGTTGAGCTCGGCCTCTAGGCCGCTCAAGTCATCTGTTCCTGCATTTCCGACTGCTGCTGGCTGCGTGGCTAGGTTGTTCTCGACAGGCGCTGGCTGGTTGATCTTGGAAGCGAATAGGTAAAGGACGGCTATTATTATGATGATGACTATTATCAAAGACGCGACTATAGGTCCGACCTTCCTTTCGGTCTGGGGAGGGGTTACGGCCGCTGGGGCCGGAGCTGGGGTCGGTGCCGGAGCTGAGACTGGAACTTGGTTATTTTGGTCCATAAGTTTGTTAGTTATCCATTTATTAACGAGTCGTAGTAGTTGCCTGACGCGGATTGGCGGAGTCTTGTCCGGTTTTTAGCCCCATAGATGCGGCTATCGCTCGGACTACTTCTTGCAGGGACTGCCGAGCCTGGTTTGTGGCTTCGATGGCTTCTTTTCCTATCACCCTCGGTCCATCCAGAGTGATATTCATGGAGGCAGTCACATCAGCCTGCGATGATGAGGCGAGTGCCGGGGGCACATATGCGGCGAGCTTGGCTAGGGCCTGTTCTGCGGCCGATATCTTGGCATCTGCGGCGGCCAGTAGAGTCCTTGCCTCGGTCATCGTGCGACCCCTTTCCTCGGCAGACTCTATCCTGTCGCTAATCTTGTCTTGCAAGTCATTCAACTTACTGATCGCCTGTTCGTTCTGATCGAGCAGATTCTTGTGCATCTGGGCGAATTGGTCTAGGCGAGCCTCTTTCCGGTCTTCCCTCCGGTCCTTTCGGTCTTCCTTGCGATCTTCCATTCGGTCCTTGCGGTCTTCTTGCAGGGTAGATGAGGCTATCCTCTTCATCAGTTCAGGTGGCAGACGCTTTATGTTTATCCACCCAGGAGAAGTGGAGCTGGAAATCCTGGACTTCACTTCGGCCCGGATAGTCGCGGTCCGCTTGAGCTGTTCGTTCCTGACATTCAACTGCTCGTTCCTGATATCGCGGTTGTTCTCCGCGTTTTGCAGGCGGGTCTGGATAGGTGTTCTCTCCGGACGAGGTGTCTCGGTCTGGGCTTCTGAGAGGGATGGTGTGGCCACAGCTATTAAGCCGGCAACTGCCAAGGCAGCGCTATATGTGTATATTTTGTTCATGCGTAGATTGTACCATTCCTTCTAGAATAGGTGCCAGGCGGTGACGAAAGAGACTATAAGCAGAGCCACGATATTGAGGATCTTGATCATAGGATTGATGGCTGGGCCTGCCGTATCCTTGTACGGGTCTCCGACGGTGTCGCCCGTGACTGCGGCCTTGTGAGCATCGGAGCCCTTGCCGCCATGAGCGCCTTGCTCGATGTGCTTCTTGGCATTGTCCCAAGCACCGCCGCCAGATGTCATGGAGATGGCTACGAAGAGACCGGTGACGATAGAGCCGACCAGGAGGCCGCCTAGGGCGATCGGGCCGAGCAGGAATCCGACCACGATCGGGGCGAGGACAGGGATGAGTGCCGGGACGATCATCTCCTTTATGGCTGCTGACGTGACTATGTCTACACAGCGCGCATAGTCAGGCTTAGCAGTGCCTTGCATGATGCCCTTGATCTCGCGGAATTGGCGTCGCACTTCCTCGACGACCTTGCCGGCGGCTTTGCCGACAGCTTCCATGGAGAGAGCGGCGAAATAGTAGGGGAGAAGACCGCCGATGAAGAGACCGACGATGACTTTAGGGTCTGACAGGTCGAATATCCCGCCCGGGACGAGGTGAGTGTATTCTGCGAAGAGAACAAGTGCGGCTAGAGCGGCAGAACCGATGGCATAGCCCTTGGTGACGGCCTTGGTGGTGTTGCCGACTGCGTCGAGAGGGTCTGTGACATCGCGGACTTCCTTGGGGAGTTCGGCCATCTCGGCGATGCCTCCGGCGTTATCAGTGATAGGTCCGTAGGCGTCGATTGCGACGATGATGCCGGCCATGGAGAGCATGCTCATGGCGGCTACAGCGATGCCGTAGAGTCCGCCGAAATAGTATGAAGCCAGGATACCGACGACGATAGTGATGAGCGGCCAAGCGGTGGCTTTCATCGAGATCGCCAAGCCCTGGATGATGTTGGTACCGTGTCCGGATGCCGAGGCGTTAGCGATGGACTTCACCGGGTGGTATTTCGTGGAAGTGTAGTATTCCGTGATGATGACTAGGAGCGCTGTGACGATGAGACCTACTAGCGTGGCTCCATAGAGCGACGCAGTGGAATATGTGCCATTATCGCCCATGATCCATTTCGTGAGAGGGTAGAAAGCGATAGCAGAGAGGACACCGGCTACAGTGAGGCCTTTGTACATGGCACCCATGATGTTCTGGGACTTTCCCATGCGCACGAACCAGGTACCGATGATGGAAGCGATGATGGCTATGCCACCGAGCGCGAGAGGGTATATGATGGCGCCGTCGAAGCCCTTGAATACAGACACTCCCAACATCATGGCGGCGATGGTCGTAACGGCGTAAGTCTCGAATAGGTCAGCGGCCATGCCTGCGCAGTCGCCGACGTTATCTCCGACGTTGTCAGCAATGACGCCTGGATTCCTCGGATCGTCTTCAGGGATTCCTGCCTCTACCTTACCTACGAGGTCAGTGCCGACGTCTGCGGCCTTAGTAAATATGCCACCGCCTAGGCGGGCGAATACTGAAATAAGGCTGGCTCCGAAGGCTAGGCCTATGAGCGAGCCCACATCCTGGGTGATCGCATAGAATCCAGTGACGCCGAGGAGGGCGAGGCCGACCACGAGGAGTCCGGTGACAGCGCCACCCTGGAAGGCGAGCGTGAGAGCCGGAGCGAGGCCTCTGCGCGCAGCTTCGGCTGTGCGAACGTTGGTCCGTACTGACACATTCATGCCGATGAAGCCGGTGAGAGCCGAGAGGACGGCGCCGACGAGGAATCCTAGGGCGATCGTCCAGCCGAGGGCGAAGCCGAGGATGACGAAAAGGATGACCGCTATGATCGCAATGGTGCGGTATTGGCGGTTCAGATAGGCCTTTGCGCCGGCCTGAATGGCCGCGGCTATCTCCTGCATGCGAGCGTTGCCGGCCGGCTTCTTCATTATGGAAGAGGCGAGCAGTGCGCCGTAGGCGATAGCGATCACGGAGCTGATAAGAGCGAAAATGATGTATGTATTCATAATGTGAGAGATTCTAGCAAGAAATGGCTCAAATTATAGTCTTGACAGTATCTTCTGGGTGTTATTAGATAAGAGTAGATATGCATATCCTAAAATTGATTTGTGTCACCAACGGGAACCTCGGTCTGACCCCCGAGGCTCTGCAGAAAAGCCTTGGAAGTCAGGAAAGCCTGCCCATTGCTCGTTCGGCGAATCCTTCAGATCTCGCGGTTTCGAAAAATGGGTTGTTTCAGATCATTCATTTCGCAGACGCGGAGTTTGATGGCCACCCCGGGAGGACATTCCTGTTGATCGAGATGACCAACGGTATCGGCAGAATCCTCGCCCGCGGCCATGCCCAGGAGATTCATCGGACGATGATGGCGCCGGAGGTTGTCACTTTTCGGGGATACAGTGAAAGGATCGGCCACTTTAACTTTGTCTGCCAAAACAAGTTCGTCGAGTCTTCCATGGCCATGGAGCTTTCTCCCCCCTGAACTCCAAGCCGCCTGTCTTTTTCGCAAATCCCGACCCTCACCGGTCGGGCTTTTTATGCGATAAGCTTAATCATGCTAACTATAGTATGTAGAACTATGATAGGCTCGCTTTTATTATATAGACATGACCAATCTAACCAGGCAATTTCAGATACTTTTGGGCCAAAAGATCCGCTCTGAGCGCGAAAAGAAAGGTATTTCTCAGGAAAAATTTGGCGAACTAGCAAAAGTTCACCGTACCTATGTCGGTATGATAGAAAGAGGCGAGAAGAATATTACTCTCCAAAATATGGCGAAATTCGCCAAAGCCTTGAATTTGAATGTGCGTGATCTCATCGACTTCTAGACAAACCCGAAAATATGTTAGCTAACTATAATTAGCTATTGACGTTTATGTGCTAGTATACGATACTCATAGTTAGCGCTAATCAAGATTAGCACAGTACACAAAAAATAAAGGATCCCATACCATGAGCTCATCGATCGAACCTCCGACCCTTGGCGTAGCCCAGAGCCCCGCACGGATTGTCTCCGTAACCACAGGCGACTTCAGCGTCGCCTCGCATCTCACCCATAGGGGCAAAACCCTGGCGGATGTGATGGCCTACAGAAATCCGCACGTCGTAGCCCGTCTGGCCAAAGAAGAGGATATGAGCATCGAGGAGGCCGAGTCGGCCTTAAGCGATGCACTGCTCTTCCTTTGGCTCGGCAATCGTGTCAAAGAGCCGCTTGCTCCGGCTTTGAAGATCGATCTCGCCTGGCACGCCTTCCTCTTGTTTACGAAGGACTATCGGGAGTTTTGCACCGAATACTTCGGGGGATTCATCGATCATCATCCTCGCCGTCTCACTGATGAACCCGACGGTGGCCGCGTGGTTGCTCGTTCCTGGCAGCATGCCGAGACGGTCCTGATTGGCGAGCTCGGCCTATCGCTGTCGCGGAACTGGATTTACGAGCGCTTGCAGCGTTCGGCCGAATGTTGCGGCAACTGTGGCCAGGGCTGCTGTAGCCGTTAGCGAATCATCGGTGCAAGCCTCGGGCAGGAGATCGCTTCTCCTGCCCATTTTTATAGCTTATGAAACTTTATGAATATCTGAACAAAAACAGGATATTGCCGCCGCCGGGGACGCTTATTATCGACCTCGGTTGTGGAGATGGCAGAGTACTCGGACCTTTTTATCGTGAAGGTTATGCCGTTTTGGGGGTAGACATGGATGCGGGAAGGGTCTCAGTCGCTCAGGGCCATATGACCGAAGGGGTATTCGGCGTACAGGATCTCAGGCTTTTCACTGTACCGAAAGGCGGCTTCATGATCCTGCGCAACGTGCTACCGTTCTTTAGATCAAAAGAAGAAGTCCGGGGGTTCCTGAATAAACATCCTGATCACACGATATATTTTACGCTTTTTGGTAAGAATGATGAGATGGCCGATAAGGCCTTGATTTGGAGTAGGGAAGAAGTCGATTCCATCTGCAGTAATGTTGGGGCTATAATCATAGAGGTGCAAGATGGTCCGGGGCATTCTCTTTCCGGAGATTCCAGGCGCTGCCATATATTCCATTGTCTCAAGATGTAGAGGCTCTATCGTTGAGATTTTTTGATAATTGTATATGCTATAGATATGTACGTGAAGACTTTTTCAAATCAGGTTATTGAGATGGCAAAGGTGGATCAGGACCTGCGCTTTGCCGCGGTACGCTCGCAAAAAGGCAAGAGGCCTGGCACATTGTCTGTCGAGAACTATCTCATTTATGTAGTCGACTGGGTGCACGGTCAAAGAATTCGGAAACTCATCGATAAACACGGCTATCCTACCGTGAAAGCCTTTGGGAAGAAGGCCATGGATGCGTTTTGGCTGCTCATCCAACATCAGGATTATGATACCGAGCTACAGAAAGACTGCCTGAAAAATTGTTCTTTCTCGAAGACGCAATTCGAGCATTTGACGGATCGAATTTTGCTGAATGAGGGCAAGCCACAGAGATACGGCACACAGTTCAAAAGAAAAATCCGCCAGTAGCGGATTTTTCCTGTCCTTACGCTGATCGTTATTCCTTCGCGGGTTCTTTAGTCGCAATCGGCTGTTCCGTTCCAGGCTCGGTCTCGATGATGTCCTCCTCTGGATCTTCCTCATCAACAGTCTCGCCAGCGGACTTGATATCTATCTTCCAGCCAGTGAGCTTGGCTGCCAAGCGCACATTCTGGCCGCCTTTGCCGATAGCGAGAGACTGTTCGTCCTCGGTCACGGTGACTATGGCGCGGTGTTCCTCGTCTATGAGCTCTATGGAGACGACCTCAGCAGGTGAAAGGGCCTCCTCTATGAACAGAGCAGGGTCCTCGTTCCACTCGATGATGTCTATCTTCTCTCCAGAAAGCTCGCTCGTGACTGTAGACACGCGTACGCCGCGCTGGCCGACTAGAGAGCCTATCGGGTCGATATGCGCATCATGGGAGACGACTGCGACCTTCGAACGGGAACCCGCCTCGCGGGCGATGGCTTTGACCTCGACTACGCCCTGGGCAATCTCGGGGGCTTCGGTCTCGAACAGCTTGGCTAGGAATTTGGGGTGAGCTCGAGAGAGCTTGAGCACGATGCCACGAGGAGTTTCCTCCACCGCATAAAGATACGCGCGGATGCGGTCGCCCGTCTTCCAGCGCTCGCTCGGTATCTGCTCTTCGTAAGGGATGACGCCGACGGCACGGCCCATGTCTATGTAAACGACGCCTCGCTCGACGCGCTCGACTGTTCCGGCGACTATCTCGCCCTCCTTCTCGCCGTATTCGCCCATGACCGAGACCTTCTCGGCTTCGCGGATCTTCTGGATGATGACCTGTTTTGCGGTCTGGGCGGCGATGCGGCCGAAGTCAGCCTTGGCCTCGAGAGGGAATACCAGCTCGTCGCCGATCTGGGCGTCGCGCTTTATCTTCTTGGCGTCATCGATGAGCATGTGCTGTTCCGGATTGAATCGAATCTTGATGTCTTCGACGTCGGCATGCTTGAGCTCCTCGTGGGCCATCTCCTCGTCGCCTTCCATGATGACCTGACTGCGATCGACGACGATCTTTACCTGCCAGAATTCCACCTGGCCAGAAGCCTGGTCGAACGAGGCGCGGACGATCTGGCCTTTCTTGCCGTATTCTTTCTTGTACGCAGTCGCGAAGGCCATAGCTATAGCCTCGAGGGTCTTGTCTTTGGGTATGCCGCGCTCCTCTTCGAGCTCGCGAACTACCGTGTTTATCGTTTTAAGGTCGAACATATATGTGATTGTTA
Source organism: uncultured Candidatus Saccharibacteria bacterium (assembly GCA_964358005.1). Lineage (GTDB taxonomy): Bacteria > Patescibacteriota > Minisyncoccia > Phycocordibacterales > PALSA-1337 > C7867-002. The sequence goes on from CAYHNH010000001.1 coordinate 132,059, forward strand.
TTCAGTTGTTATTAAATTTTAACTTGGAAATAATATACCACATAGTTGGATAAAATCAAATGTCGGAATAAAAATGGCCCCGCGCGGGAGCGGGGCACTAGGGGGTCTTCGGACCGGGCTTGTCGTCAGGGTTTCCTGACCCCGGGGATGTCGGGCGGCTCGGCGACTGTGGGCACCATCGGAGACGCGGGGATGGGTGTGATCGCGGAATCGTTCCGCTTACCCGATAAAAGGCTCCAACCGAGCGGCGCCGAGAAGCCGGCTCCGACCAGGATGAGCAGGGCAACCAGCGACCTTACGTCTTGGCCGAGTGTGACGTAGGGCGGGAAGGCGAGTCTGATAGCCATCCCACAGATGAGCAAACCGAGCACTGCGAGGATGTATCTGGCGTTACGGTCGCACCAGGCTACGTTGTCGGTGCTGGCGGTGATGCCCCACAAAAGTGTGAGGAAGGCGCCGGTAACGAGCAAGGTCTGCAGGATCCAGCCTTGAGTGAACCCGGCGATTCCGACCATGAGCGCGAACACGAAGGTGAGCGTCGGACCTCCTTGCGGCTGGTATTTCGCACGATCCTTGTTGGTGATCATCATGACCCAGGCGAGCAGGGCTATCATGGTGACTGCGAACTCTACGTAATTGAACCATCTGAAGTTCATAGTGATACAGGTTTTGAGGGTTGACCCCATTCAACGAGCTGTCTTATGGGCTGTCCTCAAAACTACATCAAGCATGAGGATTGTCAAGAATAGTTTGCGGGCGTTCTTTATTTGCTGTACTGTGTGATCAGCCAATCACTTTATGTTCCCCAAAACTTCTGTATCACAGCAAATGGGCATTATGCGCTCGCTCGTCTGGTGCGGCGAAGTCGTGGATTCCAATCAGGACGGCATCTGGAAAACGACGACCAATCTCATCAAGGTCTTCGCGGCCGATCATGCGACCTTGGTCACCATCGATCTCGCGCAACTGCGGTTCGTCGACAGCTCCGGCGCCGCTCTCATGATGAAGCTCAAGGAATGGTCTCGGACACTGCGTCTCGAGATCATCTTCGTCAATACTCGCCCAACGGTCCGCAATATCCTACGACTGACTGCTGTAGATCAGCTGGTCCTCGAAGGCGGGCAGTGAAGGGCAAGCCTGAAGGTTCTATCCGCGCACTGTGCCTACGGTGCGCTTTTTTGCATGGTATAATTGTGGTGACATGCTCGTCGAAGACACACAGCTCTACAAATTCATCCTCGACTCGGGGCTCGTTACCAAGGCCGATCTCGAAGATGCCAAGAAAGAGGCCGACGAGAAGAGCAAAAGGCTGGGAGATGTCCTGGTCGGCGCTGGCAAGATCACGGCTGACAATCTCCGCCGTATGCAGGCCTATATTTTGGGCATACCTTTCGTCGACCTCAAGAGCAAGAAGATACCTTTCGAGACCCTCTCTCTCATTCCGGAGCCTATAGCCCGTTCGCATTCCATAGTTGCATTCAAGAAGTCCGATGTGGCTCTCGAAGTAGCGATGCTGGACGTGAATGATCTTTCAGCCATCGATTTCATAAAGAAGAAGGTCAATCTCAAGATACTCCCCCGCCTCACGGATGCGGACTCCATAAAAGAAGTTCTCATCCAATACCAGAAGAGCCTCAAGGCTGAATTCGGGGACATCATCCAGAAGGAGACCGAGTCCCTCAAGATGATCGCTTCGGAAGGCAAGGGCGACACAGCTACAGAGGCAGACCTGAAGAAGATCGCCGAAGACCTGCCGGTGGTCCGCATCGTCGACACTCTCATCAAACATGCCATCATCCAGAATGCTTCCGATATCCACATCGAACCTATGGAAGAGCAGGTCCTGGTCCGCTATCGCATAGATGGACTCTTGCACGATGCCATGGTCCTACCGAAGCATGCCGGAACATCCATATCTGCGCGTATAAAAGTGCTTTCGAACCTGAAGCTAGACGAGAAGCGCCTGCCGCAGGACGGCCGCTTCAAGGTGGACGCTAATAACGAGAAGGTTTCATTCCGCGTTTCCATACTGCCCACCTACTATGGCGAGAAGCTGGTGATGAGGCTCCTGCGCGAGAATATCTCCGGTTTTACGCTCGAATATCTGCATTTCCACGGCGAATCCCTCGAGCGGATACATAAGGCGCTCAATCTCTCGACTGGAATGATCCTGACCACTGGACCTACAGGTTCAGGAAAGACGACTTCGCTGTATACCATGCTCGATATCCTGAACCAGCCGGACGTCAATATCTCTACTATAGAGGACCCTATCGAATATCAGATGGCCAGGATAAACCAGACCAATGTCCGTCCAGAGATCGGCTTCAGCTTCGCCCAGGGCATTCGCACTCTGGTTCGTCAGGACCCGGACATCATCATGGTTGGTGAGATCCGCGACAACGAGACCGCCGCTCTGGCGGTGAACGCGGCCTTGACCGGCCACCTAGTGCTCTCGACTTTGCATACGAACTCGGCCGCCGGTGCCATTCCTCGCCTGCTCGACATGAAGGTGGAACCGTTTTTGCTGGCATCCACTCTGGATATCGTCATCGGACAAAGGCTCGTCCGCGAACTGACAGAGGCGAAGGTCGCTTACTACCTGACCAAGGATGAGCTAGCCCAGCTCGGCAAGTCCGTCGACCTCGGAAAAGTCATGGAGGCGCTCAAGGCTGAAAAAGTCGTGAATGCTGATGCCGTCTGGGAGACGATGCCTTTCTACAAACCATCCCCGGGTGTAGATGACGATGGATACAAGGGGCGTCTCGGCATACATGAGGTCTTGAAGATGAGCCAAGCCGTCAGAGATCTCATCATGAAGAATGCCACCACTTCTGACCTCGAGGTCCAGGCCAGGAAGGAGGGCATGCTCACTATGCTCGAAGATGGCATATTCAAGTGTGTCCAGGGCATCACTACCATCGAGGAGGTCCTCCGCGTAGTCTCGGAATAATATGTCTACTTTTAGCTATACCGGAAAAAAACCGACGGGGGAGAGATTCACGGCCAGACAGGAAGCGGCCGATCGTTTCGAGCTGTACCGCATCATCAAAGAGCATGGCGACGAGCTCCTGGAATACAAGGAGAGATCGACAGGTAAGGCCGTGAGCCTGAATATGACCCTGTCCTTCTTGAGCAGGATAAACACCACGGAAAAGATCAATTTCGCGCGCAATCTCGGCCTAATGCTCGAGTCGGGGCTCTCGCTCGCCCGGTCGCTGTCTGTCATCGAGCGCCAGTCGAAGAACAAGATGCTGAAGGACGTCATCAAACAGCTCCTAGAAGAGGTGAACAAAGGCTCGACGTTCGCGGAAGCCCTAGCCAAGCATGAGAAGGTCTTTCCTCCCATATTTGTCTCGATGGTCCATGCCGGTGAACAGAGCGGCACCCTGTCAGGATCGCTCAAATCCGTGGCCAATCAGACCGAAAGCGCCTACACACTGACGAGGAGAGTTCGCGGGGCGCTCATGTATCCGGGCGTCATATTAGGCGTGATGATCACTATCGGCGTCCTGATGTTCATATTCGTGGTCCCGACTCTGACCAAGGTTTTCATCGAGCTCAAGGTTGAATTGCCGCTCACCACCAAGATCATCGTGGGCATAAGCGACGCCATCCAATACCACGGCATCTTGGTGCTCATATTGATAGCTATCGTAGTCGCCGCGATCATCTTCTGGTCCAAGAAGCCGTCTGGCAAGAATTTCCTGCACGCTCTGGTACTTAAGCTGCCGCTCATCGGCGGCCTGGTCCAGGAGGTCAATTCCGCCAGGACTGCTAGGACGCTTTCTTCTCTCATCTCCGCCGGAGTTGATGTAGTCGAGTCTGTTTCCATAACTGGTACGGTCGTGCAGAACGTCCATTTCCAGAGAGTCCTAGCGCGCGCCGGAGAGGCCATAAAAAAAGGCGACCTCATGTCCAAAGTTTTCAGCGAGGAGGTCGCTCTGTACCCGATATTTTTCGCTGAGATGCTGTCGGTGGGGGAGGAGACGGGCAAGATAGGCGAGATGCTAGGAAATGTCTCCAACTATTACGAATCCGATGTCGAACAGAAGACCAAGAACCTGTCCACTATCATCGAACCTCTGCTCATGGTGGTCATAGGAGCGGCAGTCGGCTTCTTCGCTGTGTCGATGATATCCCCGATATACTCCTTAGTTAACGCGATAAATTAGTCCTCCTTCCAGCTATTTACTATGAAGCCTCCAGAAGGGCCGCCCTGGAATTCTGGGCTGGCCAAGCCCTGGTCGTAGGTGACCTCGCCGCCACCGCCGATCACTATGGTGTTCGCCACTATCGCGTTTATGTCGGCGCCGCCGTTTAGAGTGATCGTTCCTGACTGCGCGTTTGCGGCTATGGCCCCGGCTCCGCCGGATATAGTTATTGCGCTTGCCCCTCCGCAATTGATGTCATTTGGGCATCTGCTGGTCGAGACCACGAAAAGGTAACTGTCACTCGAGCCGGAGCCTGCCGAACCGCCGCCGGATATGTTGATCCAGCCGTCAGCTATGATAGTGCCGCTGTAGTCTCCGAAGCCGGATGGCAATTTTATCTTTCCGCCGCCATTCACAGTCACTGTGCCCTGGACCCACAAGGTTCCATTCAAGGTTAGTGTTCCGCCGCCGTTCACTGTTAGATTACCGGTTATCTTTTTTGGTCCGAGAGAGGCCCCCTGCCAGCCGACAGTATAGTTGCCTGAGATGGTCCCACCTGCGGCGGCCTCGTCCTTCCAGTCTTGGATGTTGTCGTCAGTAAACGGCAGGGGAACGGCTGGAGGACTGCCACGGGATGTGTCACAGCTTTTGTTGTTATAGCTTCCGGTCGTGCAGTATATGGTCCCCTCGACGCTGGTACCCTTCACGTTCGTAGCCCAGGCATCGCCCACCCCGCCGGTCCCTATCTGGAGCCCTCCAACGTAGTTCGCTCGGCCAATGGTGGAAGTGATACCGCCGGCATAGAGTATGAAATATCCGTCATAGGTGTTTGCCGTCCAGCTTCCGGAATAGGCGCCGGTTTTGGCGGCTCCTGTGGCGTATGAGCTGTTTGCTCCTATGACGTAGTAATTGTTCGAATTCTGGGAACTGCTATCTATGACCACCCAGTAGGTAGTCCCTGGCACTAGAGCGGGTTTGGTAGTAAAGACTACGTCCACCCAGCTGTAGCTGGTTGTGACCGAACTAGCTACGAGCGACACGCTCCCGGTCGGTATCTCGGTAGTGCTCGGGGATCCGGCATTGTTCGCTACAATGCGCACTGTGGCATTGGCCGGAGCGCCGACCTTGCGGATATAGAATCGAATCTTATTGATCGCTGTAGACGTGCCGGCCACGAAGCTCTGCGCAAAATCCTGCGAAGCCGAGGCATTCCTGAAGGTTATAGAGTTTGGCGGGGTGCTCGGCGAGGAGTTGCTCTGATCGGCCGCTAAGGGATAGCTGTCCGCGGCTATGGCCGACCCTGTGATAGTTGAGCTTATGGCGTCGATATTGCCATTTGAATAGACATTGCCGCGTATGGTGGAGCCGCCATCCATTATCACGCCGCCGTTGCCGGCCTGTAGCCCGTAATTGAAGGCAATGCCGCTGCCGTAGCTGACGCTGGCGCTGAAATTCCTATGATAAGAGCTTTGTGAGCTGGTCACCGCGATGCTCTTGCCGCCAGGAACAGTCGTGGTCGTCACGACCGCCGAGCTCGTAGCCAGGGTGATCGTGACGGAAGAAGGCAGGTTCATGCCGTTCTTAAGCCTATATATGGCTTCGCTCACGCCGCTATTCGAAGCCAGGAGCGCTTGCTTAGAATACCCGTATCCCTGGATCGAGGAATAATGCGAGACTATTGGAACTGCTCCACCGAGGACTAGGATGAGGCCGAGTGCCGAGAATAGCACTGCCAGAGTGATGACCGCGTAGCCTCTATTGTGATGATGTATTCGCATTTATTTATTGATATGACTGGCGGAGCACTGCCATTCCGCTATATGTGGCGGTGCTGGTCCCGCTCCTCGTCCTATAGTCGATGCTTATCTCCGCGCGGACCGAGGACGAAACTGCTGTCGTCAGCTTTTTTACGTAAAATCCCGAGATCCACATGTCTGCGGCCGTGAGGGTCGTTGTCGCGGACGAGTTCACCTTCTGCTTTAGGGCGCCTCCTTCCAAGGAATACACTGTCGTCGTCGAAACTCCTGCGCCGCTCGTTGTGAGCGATGTCGCGCCATATTGATTGTTATATATGCTTCCTGCATCATTCGCGGTATCTGCGCCCCTCACATCGCTAAGCACTCTGTTTATGAGAGAAATGCCGACCTGGTCCGTACGCGTGGTCACCGTGGCGCTTCTATACCAGTCATATAGATAGAAAATGAATGTGACGATGCCCGCAAGAATGACCAGTAGGCCTGCGGCATATGTCAGGGTCTCTACTAGTGTGAAGCCGGAGCTTTTAGTTGCTGAATACGTCATGGATCAATGTTTGGGCTTGTACGATGGGGGCAGTGGTGGTGCTTGAATTCGGGTAGATGCTGATGGTGGCTAGCCTGGTCCCCGGATCATTCGTGCCTGATGAAGAGATGTTGGATGAAGCATCGCGGTTCACGGATCTTAGGGATATTATCCGGGTATAGGCGTTGTTTATGATAGTCGGCGTCGTCGTGAGCACATAATCCGAACCGTCCCAGACTAGGTAATAGCTCGTATTCAGAGCGAGCGGAGCTATGTTGGCATCCCAGCCCTTGTCTCGGATATATTGTAGAGCCTCGCCAGCCTCTTCGATGAGTAGGTCAGCCTGCGTCATCCTGGTGCTCTGGCCGGCCAGCTTGAGATAGAACTGCCAGGCGGTAGCGACTCCCGTCACCACGACAGCTATGATAGCCGCGCCTATGACTATCTCCGTGACGGAGAAGCCTAGGCACTTTTTTTGTAGAGCGTCCCTCATGCTCCGCTATTTTATCACACTTATGTCGCCGGATTGTCCTACGATTATGCTGTCTGTGAGAGAGGGGTCCTGGATACTGCTTATCGTGACTGTGGCCATGTTCTGTGGCACACCGGTGAGCCGCCCGAAGACGATGGAGGAGCCGCCACCCTGCACTGTTACGCTGAGGCTCCAGCCGGAAGGTACTGTAGCGGTCTTATTATCTGGATCTCCAGCCACATAGGTAGAGCCGGGGAAGATGTGATAGGCGCTAGGCTCGATATAGACACCGAAGCTCGAGCCATCCTTGCCAGCCATTGCCTCGGATTTGGCTCGTTCCAGGGCTATGTCCACTCCGTCAGTTATGGTTTCCAGAGACTTCGTGGATTTCGACGAATAGAAGGACGTGAGGCCTATCGCCGAGAGGAGGATCAATATGGCTATCGATATGACAGCTTCAGTGAGCGTAAATCCTCGGCGCGATATCCTATATGTCATGTATCGATTTTAGCATGCCATGCTAGAATTGTGGGCATGGCAAAAAGGCTAGTCATAGGCAATTGGAAGATGAACCCGGAGACATTCGAGGCCGCCAAGGCGATCGCTCGCAAGACGCGAGCTGTCTGCGCGAGGCTGAATAATACAGAGGTGGTCGTCTGTCCGCCGTTCCCGTTCATTTCGGCTGCCACTTCTAGGAAGGAGATATCAGGTTTTCACATAGGCGCGCAGTCGGTCTCTCTTGAAGCAGCTGGTCCGCATACTGGTCAGGTGAATTCACAGATGCTCAAGAGCCTGGGCGTAGAATTCGTGATAGCTGGTCACTCGGAGGAACGCGCCGCGGGGGTTATCAATGCCGATATTTCCAGAAAAGTCTCCATGATCCTCGACGCTGGCCTTACGGCTGTCGTCTGTTTCGGGGAAAAGGCACGGGACGAGAGCGGCACTCACCTGGATTTTTTGAAGTCGCAGATAAAGGAGACGTTCGCAAATGTCCAAGCAGAAAAGGTTCGCAACATCGTCCTGGCCTATGAGCCAGTCTGGGCGATAGGTGCCAAGGAAGCGATGCAACCAGAGCTGGTCTATGAGATGTCGCTCTTCGTGAAGAAAGTGTTCTCGGATGTCTTCGGCCAGGAGGCTGGCCACAAGGTCAGGGTCCTATATGGCGGCTCGGTCAACTTCCGCAATGCCAGCGATATCGTGAAGATCGGCAAGGTAGACGGCCTATTAGTCGGCCGTGAGAGCGTGAATATGCCTGGGTTCAAGGAACTGATAAAGGCGGTTGACGCCATATCCTAAATGAAGACTCTCCGAGACATAGAAAATCTGCAGGGGGTGAGAGTCTTCCTGCGCGCCGCCTTCGACGTTCCCATAAAAAATGGCGTTGTGGTGGATGATTTCCGTATTAGGGCCGCTCTGCCCACTATTGAGTATCTGCGGAGCCGCGGGGCCAAGGTTCTCATGGTGAGCCACGTCGAAGTCATACAGGGCGAAAGGGCCTCTCTCGAACCGGTCGCTGTTGCGCTCGGTAAGTTAGGTGTTCCGGTCAAGTTCGTCAAAGACTATAAGAAGGCTTTTGGCATGATGGAGAATGAGATCAAGGACGGCGAATGCATATTGCTCGAAAATCTACGGGCCTGGGAAGGCGAGAAGGGGAACGACAAGAAATTTGCCCGGGAATTGGCCTCGCTCGCTGACATCTATGTGAACGATGCATTCTCGGTCTGCCACCGCGAACACGCTTCGATCGTCGGTGTTCCGCAATTCATTCCTGGCTATGCTGGCTTGCAAATAGAGCAGGAGGTGGCCAATCTTTCTAAAGCTTTCGATCCGGCTCATCCGTTCCTTTTTATCCTAGGTGGCGCGAAGTTCGAGACGAAACTGCCGTTGGTCAACAGATTTCTCGGTATAGCTGACACGATCTTCATAGGCGGTGCACTTGCTAATGATTTCTTCAAAGCCAAGGGTTATGAGATAGGCCGATCTCTGCTTTCCAAGGGAGATTTTGACCTCGCTCCTCTTTTAAACGACCCCAAGATACTCATTCCTGTGGACGTTGCTACCGAGAGCGGCGAGAATAAGAAGGCTGATGCTCTAGCCAAGGCCGACAAGATCATGGATATAGGCGCGGAGTCTGTGAAGATCATAAAGGGCAAGATAGAGAGCGCCAAGTTCATCCTCTGGAATGGGCCTATGGGTCTGTACGAGGACGGCTACAGGGGACCGACGCTGGATATCGCGAAGATGATAGGCGATGCGACACAGCGCAGGGCCACCACGATAGTCGGTGGCGGCGATACGATCGCGGCTATAGCTACGCTCAAGCTTGAAGACGGATTTACTTTCATATCTACTGCCGGCGGTGCGATGTTGGATTTCCTGGCCGAGGGGACTTTGCCGGGATTGGAGGCGCTCAAATAGTCTTTGCATTTAATGCACAAAACGAGTAAGCTCCGGTCAGAAACATGGAGATTCCTATGCCAAAAAACACGTCTGTTAAGCCACGTCCCGTCGCCAAGTGCGACGTTTGTCACAAGCCGGTGCCGAAGAAGACCCCCGAGCGCGACAAGCCCCGGCATACGTCCTGCGATGTTGCCGTGAGCAGGAGCACAATCCGTCGGCTCCAGAACCATCTTCGCCGTTGGCCCCATGATCCGCTGACCGTCGGACTCCGCAATGCCGTCCTGGATCTTCGGCCCAGCCTCCTCACCAGGCTGTTGCGGGGCGATGAGTGCTCTGACTAGCAGACGCTTTACTGTGGTAAAGTGCCTTGCGACCGAAACATCCTCGAAATACCCCTCGGCCGGCAGGATTCTACCGGCCTTTTTTGTAATCTGATTCCTTACGATTAGAGTTCTGCCGCTACCCTGTTCTTATTCCCCTCAAAGTCTTTCTTGTCGCCTTTGACGCCGCTGTTAGGGAAGACCCAGATGTGGGCATGGGGCACTTCATCGCCGACGATGCGGCTCAAGATGAAGTCAGTATCGAACGCCTTGCGCTGGGCTTGCGCGATCTTCCGGCAAACCTCGAAATACGCGCCGACATTCGGCACATCCCAGACCCAGCGATGATGGGCCTTCGGTATTACCTGCGTGTGGCCCGGTGACTGGGGATTAATATCGAGGAACGCCAGAAAATCTGTGTCCTCATAGACGATGCTGGCCGGGATCTCTTTGGCTACGATTTTGCAGAAGACGCAATCTGTCATGGCTTGTCCGCATAGTATACAATACTCTGACTCATGCCCTCATATTCCACGCGCCGACCGCTCGAAACTGGAGAAAAAGACGCTTTGCCTGGCTATTCTGATCTGTTGGCTCAGCTTTTGTTCCACAGAGGAATCCTCGACACTGCATCGGCGGCGCGATTCATCCAGCCTGACTATGACCGAGACACTCATGACCCGCTCCTCTTGAAGGACGCCGACAAAGCTTCTGTCCGTATCATCGCGGCGATCGAGAATAAAGAAAAGATCGCGATATATTCGGATTACGACTGCGACGGCATACCGGGCGCGGCCATGTTCTATGATCTTTTCAGGAGGATAGGCTATACGAACTTTGTCATCTACATCCCTCATCGTCACAACGAGGGTTTTGGCGTGAATGCCGAGGCCATAGACGAGCTCGCCTCGCAGAGCGTGCAGCTCCTTATCACAGTCGACTGTGGCATATCAGACTATGCGGCCATCGATCATGCCCGCAAGAAGGGAATAGAGGTCATCGTCACTGATCACCATGAGCCACCAGAAAAGCTTCCGCCAGCTATGGCAGTCATTGACCCCAAGCAGGCTGACTGTGGCTATCCAGACAAGAATCTCTGCGGGACCGGGGTCGCCTTCAAGCTCATCCAGGCCGTGCTATCGAAGAACCGCTTCGGTCTCAAGGAAGGACATGAGAAATGGCTCCTCGACCTAGTCGGCATAGCTACGATGTCTGATATGGTGCCTCTCACTGGCGAGAATAGGGTCTTCGCCCACTACGGCCTTCAGGTCCTGCGCAAGAGCCCCCGCAAAGGCATACAGAGATTGCTGTCCAAATTACGCATATCCCAGCCGCATATCACGGAAGATGACATCGCCTTTATGATCACGCCGCGCATCAATGCCGCATCGAGGATGGGGGTTCCGATGGATGCATTCAAGCTGCTTGCCGCCGACACTGACGCCGAGGCTGATGTATGCGCAGACCATCTCGATGCTGTAAACACCGAGCGCAAGAGTGTCGTGGCCGTGCTCGTGAAGCAGGTGAAGAAGACCGTCAATGAAAGGCACGGCTCGGTGATCCCAAGCGTCATCGTCCTGGGCAATCCAGAGTGGAGGCCTTCGCTTCTGGGGTTGGCGGCCAATTCCTGTGCCGAAGAATTCAATCGGCCAGTCTTCCTGTGGGGTCGCGATGGCGAAGGCGGTATCAAGGGATCGTGCCGCTCGGAAGGTACTAGCAACGTCGTCGATATCATGCGGGCCACGCCAGCTGGTACCCTCACGGAATTCGGTGGCCACAAGCGCTCTGGCGGCTTCGGCGTGGCGAACGACGCTGTTCACTATCTGGAAGAGCGTTTGAACGAGGCCGCCCTTCGGCTGAACGGCGCGGCTTCTGATGTGCCGGCCGCACCGGAGATGATCGACTATGAGCTCACGATCGAAGATGTCGGGACCAGGCTCTATGAGGACGTGAATAAGCTCGCACCGTTCGGTGTCGGCAATCGCAAGCCGGTGTTTCTATTCAAAGGTGTTTCGCCGAGCGCTGTTCGCCTCTTTGGCAAGGGCAATGAACATCTCGAACTGATATTCAGCAAAAAGAATGGCGTTAAGATTCCCGCGATCTCATTCTTCGGAGCCGTGAATGAGTGGGCGAAGGCTGTTGTCCCTGGCAAGACCATCGACCTCGTAGCTTCAGTGGAGAAATCTATGTTCAGGAATCGCCCGGAGATCAGGCTCAGGATAATGGATGTGATATATTCGTAGCATGATACATATCTTCACAGACGGGTCATCGCGAGGGAACCCAGGTCCCGGTGGATGGGGCTCTGTCGTTGTTGACGACGGGAAGGTCATGGAACTCGGTGGGGGAGAAAGAGGCACTACAAATAACAGGATGGAGCTTTCTGCCGCTATCGGAGGGCTGTCGGCGACTGACGAAGGCGCGACTGTTATCCTTCATACCGATTCGCGCTATATCATAAACGGCATAACGAGCTGGATAAAAGGCTGGAAGCGGAACGGCTGGATAACCAAGACGAAGCAGGAGGTCCTGAACCGCGATCTGTGGGAAAAACTAGATGAGCTCGCCTCGGCCCGCGAGGTGAAGTGGGAATATGTCGGTGGCCACGTAGGCGTCCGAGGCAATGAGCGCTGTGATTTTATCGCCACAGATTTTGCCGATGGAAATACGCCGGGGCTTTTCAAGGGGCCGATCAGGGACTATCAGATCAAAGATATCCTGAACATATCTCACGATGCCGTAAAGATGGAGGTGAAGAAATCCAGCTCATCCCGCTCGAATGCAAAAGCCTTTTCATATGTGAGCATGGTTGGCGGTGTCCTCGAGACTCATAAGACCTGGGCCGAATGCGAGAAGAGGGTGAAGGGCACGCGCGGGGCCAGATACAAGAAGGCGATAAGCTCTAGCGAAGAGGCGGATATAATGAAAGAGTTTCGTGGTTGAGAGTTCTTCAGTTATTTTTGAACTTTTCTTCACGAATATTTGAATCTTTTTTGATGATTCCTTGAGGAGCGGGAGCGTAGAATGTGTCGATGAAAAAGGGCCCAGTGATCTTCTGGAGCGTTTTTGCTGCCGCTGCGATCACCAGAATCGCGCTTTCTTTTGGCTATGTGCCGCCGAATGCGGCTGCGTGCGTGAGGCAGATGATATCCACGAGTGGAACTATCGTCGAAGACCCCGAACGCAAGGAATCAGGACAGGTGATGGTAGTAGCCGCGAAGATCTGCGACGAAGACATCCTAGTCCGCATAAAGACAAAGCTATATCCGCGTTTTGCATATAACGACGCGATAGTCTTCTCGGGGAAACTCTCAAGGCCCATTAATTTTTCTGGCGATAATGGCCGAAGCTTCGACTACAAAGGATTTTTGGCCAAAGACGACATCTATTATGAAATGAAGAGCGCATCAGTCGTCTTGTCGACGTCGACCAGGTCTACGGGATCTTTTGATATCAGCTCAGTTCTGTTTGGTTTCAAGCATCGCTTCGTCTCGAATCTGGAAAAAGCCCTCGGTGAACCCCATGCGGCATTGGCGGCTGGCCTAGTAGTCGGCGAGAAGAGCGCTCTCGGCAAGCAGTTGCTCGAGGACTTCCGGATCGTGGGGCTCATCCATATAGTTGTGCTCTCTGGTTTCAATATCACCATCGTAGCGGTGGCTTTTCGGCGCGTGCTGGCGTTCTTGCCGCGAGTTTGGGGGATCTTGATAGGTGGCCTGGGCATCGCTCTCTTCGGAGTGCTAGTCGGTGGTGGAGCGACGGTCGTACGGTCATGCTTCATGGCAGGAGTCGCTCTTTGTGCTGATCTCATTCGCCGCGATTACAGCGTCATGCGCGCGCTGGGGTTCGCCGCTCTCATCATGCTCATTCAAAATCCTCTGATACTGCTTCATGACCCATCCTTCCAGCTCTCGTTCCTGGCCACGCTGGGTCTCATCCTCTTGGCAGAGCCTATAGAAAAGAAGCTCGCATTCATCACTGATAAGTTCGGCATGCGTGGCACTGTCGCCACCAGCTTCGCCACCCAGATATTCGTCTCACCATACATCCTCTACATGATGGGGCAGATTTCTGTGATTGGCGTAGTAGTGAACATCCTTGTCCTGCCATTCATCCCCATCACGATGCTGGCAGTGTTTCTGACCGGGGCGCTAGGCTTCATCCATCCGTTTCTCGGGACTGCTGCAGGTTGGTTCGCCCACATCCTGCTCTCCTACGAGCTATTCATGGTCGAGACTTTCGCGCGCGTGCCCTACGCCGCGGCCACCCTGCCGCCTTTTTCCTTCTGGTGGGTGGTGGGGTTCTATGGGGTGTTTGTTGTTATCCATGTGCGCTCCGTAAAGAATAAAAAATCCAAATGAGCGATTCCAAGACAAAAAAGCTAGTCATGTTCATTACAGATGGTATTTTCATAACGCATGACCGTTTAGTCCATATTATCAAGCATAGGGCACTTTTGGCAGGAACTGTTGTGGCTGCGTTGCCATTCGTTTTGAACAGTCCGGGTAAGATCGGAGATAATTCTAAGAAAAGGTCCAATAGTTATGTGTATTGCCGCAAGATAGGGAGGATTGCTATTCGAGTAGTGGTCGAAGAAACGAAAACGCCCGGCATAAGCCGGGTCGTCTCCGCATTTCCCATGAGTCTGAAAGACTATGAGAAACTTATTGATATCTCTGGGAGGGCGGACATTCCTCCATATGAATCATCCCATTAAGAGATGTTCTCTCAGCAGATCCTTTCTGATGTCAGAGTCGTCATAACTGCCAGAAGTTTACTCCTCTCATAATGATGAAGTCAAGCTGGGTGAATTACTTTTGCGCCATTGCTTATTATCTGTATTTGTTTAATATCAGGCGCAGATTAAGCAATAGAGAAAAACCGAATAAAACCAATGAAAGCCTCAAAGGATAGAAGCCATACCTCATGGCTCAAATGCATGGTCTGCGGCGTCAAGGTGCCGCTTTATGGGACGGTGAAGTTCACCTGCGATTGCGGCGGTCTGTATGACGTCGAGCACGACCATTCGTCTCTGGGCCACGTTGGAGCCATCGGCAATCGGATGATCTTCGATGCCCGTTGCCGTCCCGGCCCGAAGATCGGACAGCGCTCTGGCGTTTGGCGCTTCAAGGAGCTCGTCATGCCATCGCTCGCTGATGAAGAGATCATCTCGCTCGGTGAGGGCATCATGCCGATGCTGCCAGCCGGGAATCATCTCCGCAAATGGATCGGCGGCGATCTCGATCTTTGGATCATGCCCGAAGGCCAGACCATGACGGGTTCGTTCAAGGACCTCGGCGGCACCGTTGCCATGAGCGTGGCCAAGGCCTCGGGCGTGAAGTCAGTCGTCTGCGCCTCGACCGGAGATACCTCGGCTATGGCTGCCGCTTACTCGGCCGCCGCGGGAATAAGCTGCACTGTTGTCCTGCCGAAAGGCCTGGTCACCGCAGTTCAGCTGACCCAGCCGATCGCCCATGGCGCAAAGATCGTCCTCATTCCCGGCAGCTTCGATGATGCCATGCGAGTCGTCGGCGAGCTCGTAGCCTCTGGGCGCGCATTTCCGGTGAACAGCATCAATCCGACGCGCATCGAGGGCCACCAGGCGACTGTTTTCCTGGCGGCGCAGTTCTTTGGTTGGAAGATGCCGGATGCATTCGTGGTTCCAGTCGGGAACGGCTCGAATTCGTCATCCATCGGCAAGGCCATGCGTCTGCTGGTGAATCTGGGCATCGCTGATGAGATGGCGAAGCTCATCGGCGTCCAGTCCTCGGCGGCGAATCCGTTGGCGCGCTCGTGGGAAGAGGCTTACGAACATGGTTCAGTCCCTGGAATATGGGAGCGGTTCTATGAGTCCCAAGCAGTTCTGGGGAAGACTTCTGCGACGGCAGCCCGCATCGGAAATCCGGTCTCTTTCATGAAAGTCATGCGGGAGATTGTGCTGTCGAATGGTGCCGTTCTCACGGCAGGCGAAGTCGAGCTCAACCTGGCAGTCATGATCGCCGGCCAGGATGGCCATCTCGTCTGTCCGCAGACGGGCACGGCTCTGGCAGGCCTGCGACAGGCAGTCATGAGGAAGTTCGTCAAAAAGGGCAGCCGGGTCGTCGTGGTTTCTACTGCCACCGGCCTGAAATTCCCCGAAGTTGCGGCGGCCTACGGAGAGAAATTCATGTGCGAGTCTCCTTCGTGTGAGACTGAAGCGGTCGCAGAGCTGATCGGCGTTTGATGGTCTCGGCATGGATTGTGTTCATGTTTTGGGCGGTGCTTACGGGCCGCCCTTTTTTGTCAGCAAGGATTACTTTTCCGTAAGTTCCCAGAGCTTTTTAAAAACCTCGCGCATGTTGTGAGCTAGAGTTGCATCGTGGATCTCGACAAGATAGAAGGGATGTTCTCGCGTCGATATCATTATGAGGTAGTCTCCGGCTACCCAGACAGTGGAGGTAAAATCCATCTTAGTTACGAACCTTATATTACGCTTCTCTCTAGGAAGCCTCTTCTCCATCTTTTGCTCTATCGGTGACGCATTACTGAGTAGCTTCGCTTTGATTTTTGGGTTCTGGTATTCCTTCAGGCTCAATATCCATTGGATCCACTCTTCATAATTTGCGACGATACTATGGTCCTGGAAACCCCACCACGTCCCGTCATTTCTCATGAGTTCAGAATTCCATTTAAGAAAATTATCGTATAGAAATTCCTCTAGGTCGCCTTCCTCGACGAATCTGATCTTCGGCACAGGGTATGTTTTTGAAGCAGCAATGAGGCTTAGCTCGCTGACTGCTTTCTTAATGAATGCCTCCTTCTCATCCAACTCGCGTTTTGATTTTTCTATTATCTTGTACAGACCTTCAGGCGGAAGAGGGGACAGATAAAGAGTTTTTCCTCCTAGATCCTCGGAGATAAATCCTTTGCTGACAAGCCCTCTAGATATGTTGTAGACAGTTGCGCGGTTTATCTTGGTCAGCCTTGAAACAGCCGCTGGGGTGAGCTTGCCGCTTTTGAGGAGCGTCAAATAGACCCTTATCTCTTTGTCGTTTAGACCGATTCCGCGCAGGGTTTCATTCGTGGACATGAAAGCAATATATGTTGTTGGCAGAATATTGTCAACACTTGTTGAACATAAGCTGGCAATACTTAAAATATTGGGGTAAAACTTCAGGATGAGAAAGTCACTATGGTTAATAGTCGCTGTTTTGGTAGTTGTTTTGGCTGGCTTGATTATTGCAAAGGGTCAATCAGTCGAACCCTCCAAAAGCCTAGAAATAGGGGTTCTTTTGCCACTCTCTAGTAATTTTGCTTGGTGGGGCGAGAACATACAGCAGAGTATAAAAGCTGCACAAGCCAATGGCTACGGGAGCAATTTCAAGTTTGTCTATGCGGACACAAAATGCAATGCCAAGGATGCAGTAAGCTCATTGCAATCCTTGATGTCTCTACACCCCTCAATGCATATATTTATTGTTGGATGTGATGATGATCTAAAAGCCGTTGAACCGTTTTTGAACAATAAAACAGACCTAGCTTTCATGGTCGGTTTGTCTGATAAGAGCCTTTATGAAAAGGGTTTTCCTACTGTAAATCTTGCAGTCAAAACTGAGTCGCAGGCAACTATGGCAGGCAAGTTCGCTTTTGAAAAGCTTGGAGTCAAGGACTTGGGGATACTAGTCAGCACGACCGGTATAGGAAATACCCTAAATATCACTCTCAAGAATTACTTTTCGAGTATTGGAGGCCGCACTACTACTGAGACAATGAAATATAACGAACCAAATCCAGAAACCTCTATTTTAAAAATACTACAAGCAAGACCGGACGCTATTTATATTGAGAATGATATACCTAACTTGTCGACCACACTAAAAAGACTTGACCAGCTGGGTTACAAGGGCCACAAAATATTGTTCTACGGGGCACACGTCCAAGCGCTGATAGATACGGCTGGCAGTGCTGCAGAGGGAGCTTATGTGCCGTGGGCAATATCGGATGAGACAAATCCAGCTCGCATAAGATTCTTGGAGGCTTTCAAAAAAAATTACAGCAATGACCCATTTATCACGGCCTACTTTGTGTATGATGGAATCATTCTCTTGGACGAAGCAAATAAGGCCTGTAAGGGTGATGCTCGTTGCATAGAAGAATATTTCTATGATAAATCAGATTTTGAAGGAATTTTAGGAAAGGTTAGATATCAACTCAACGGGGAGGTCAAGCGTAGTTTCTATTACCATCAGGTCAAAGACGGTAAATTCGTCGAGGTAAAATAGCTATTTCCTCACCTCCTCGAAATTCTTCTCTACAACCGCCCAATTCAAATTCGCGAAAAAGTCTTCGATATACTGCTTCTTGCCGCTCGGCTGATAGTCGGCGACATAGGAGTGTTCCCACATGTCCACTCCTATGATCATTGCACAGTCCTGGAGCTGACCTAGGTGCTGTTCATCCACCCACATATTTATAAGCCTCTTGTCTTTACGATCATACCAGAGGACTGCCCAGCCTATCCCTCTTGTGAGTGCCAATGATTTAAACGCGGCGAGCCATTCATCGAACGATCCGCAGGTTTCGATTATCGCCTTTTTGAAGGCGCTTTTTTCAGATAGGGGAGCTGCGCCGCCCTCGAGGAGAGAGAAGTACACCTCATGATTGCGAATGCCGTTATATTCAAAGCTGAAACGACGACTGAGCTCGCCTATGACATACGCATTGGCTGTCTGGTCCTCATGATATTTGGCCAGCAGATCCAGTACAGTGTTGGCATTCTTCACATAACCCTCATAGAGCTTCAAATGTTCCTCTATGGTCTTCCCAGAGATACCTTTTAGTGTCGGAATGCTGAATTTTCGCGGCGTAAATGCTGGCATATTTGTTTCTTCATTAAAATTTTAATATTTTTTGATGCGGATTTTATCAGGCTTTCATTATACTTGATTCCTCATGATAAAGGTTGCAGGCATATTAGTTGTGGCGATCAGCGTTGGGGTATACACCTGGCTGCAGTCTGTGCGTCCAAATATCTTTGAAGCCTACGTTTTTGATACGCCTGGGACTCTTTCTGTCTTTATACGGACGCCAAATGACAAGAGGATGCTCATAAACGGCGGGTCAAATGCCGATATCGTGCGCAGGATCAGCAAAATCCTGCCATTCTACTCGCGTCGTATCGATTATGTCATCGCGACTGAATCTAGCGACAAAGCGACGGCCGGCCTCAATGACGTCACAAGCCGTTATGAAGTCGATGAGATCTTCTGGGCTAAAGGAGAGGTGCCCGCGCTCAAGGCCGGCGAGGCTTTGCTCATCGACGACGAAGTAAAAGCTGACGTCCTATTTCCAGTTCCAGAAAAAGATTTTAAATACTCGAACGCCAGCTATCCGCAAACCATTTTAAGGATCTATTATGGCGATACCACGATAGTCTACGCGGGGCAGGCGACTGACAAAATCTTAAAGTTCACAGGTCTTTTCGGCACGACAACTCCGAATCAGGTCTTGATCAACAAGAATATGGTGAATGAAATAAATGTAAGAAAAAACGGCCCGCTGAAGATAACTTCGGACGGCCACTCTCTGAAAGTCGTGAAGATTTAGATCATGCCCGCATCGCGGAGAGCTCGGAAAGCGCCCTTCTTCTCGATGGTGCGGATGCCGCGGGCTGAGACTGTGAGACGGACTGACTTCTTGAGCTCCGGGACGTAGACGGTCTTCTTCTGGAGGTTAGGATAGCGCCTGATATGGCCGCTCGGGTTGAACTGAGTAGCACGCGTCCGGTTAGAGTACCGGCCGCCGTTCAATGATCCTCGCTTTGTTATGTCGCAGACTCGTGCCATATAATTTGATGAGATTCGTATGCTAACATAAGGCTCATATGCTAGCAATACTTTCCCTGGTTATCCTCATATTTTCGGTCATTGTTCACGAAGTGGCCCATGGATTCATGGCTGACCGCCTGGGTGACCCTACTGCCCGTATCGCTGGCCGTCTGACCTTGAATCCGCTGAAGCATATCGATCCCGTCGGCTCCATAATAGTTCCGCTCATAACTTCGCTCGCCGGCTTCACCTTCGGCTGGGCCAAGCCTGTGCCGTACAATCCATACAACATAAGGGACAAGCGCCGGGGCGAATTCCTGATAGCCGCCGCTGGGCCGGGGTCAAATCTCCTCATCGCTATCATCTTCGGCACGATCATCCGATTTACAGCAGAGGCTGGGGTTCTCTCCATTCCGGTCCTGACCGTATTCTCATATATAGTCATCATAAATATCGTCCTAGCCGTCTTCAACCTGATCCCTCTGCCGCCGCTCGATGGTTCCAAGATATTGTTCTCTGTCTTTCCCGATCAATATGGCCGCGCGCGCATGACCATGGAGAGATATGCGCCGGTCTTCGTCCTCGTGGTGGTATTCTTTCTCTGGCAGATATTGTCTCCAGTTATCCCATGGGTATTCAGATTGTTTACGGGAATTAGTTTATAATTGCTCATATGGCTTACGAGCGTTTCGTCTATCTCATCTCCATATTCCCGCCTTTTCTCATCTGGGCAGTCTTCTTCTTTAAGAGGAAGGACCTGCGCCAGGAGATGGTGGTGATGAGCTCTATCACCGGCTTCTTGGCCGTCTTCTTCTCATACTACTTTTGGACCGTCGACTGGTGGAGGCCGCTCAACATGACTGCCACGAGGATAGGAGTGGAGGATTTCATTGCCGGTTTCATCGCGGGGGGCATCGTGGCCGTGATCTATGAGGTGCTCTTCAAGAGGGAGCTACACAAACGGAAGATTCACCATCATACGAACGGCGCTTTCACTCTGATACTCCTACTTGCATCGACTCTGCTCTTCTTGTTCTACGGCGTTGGTCTGACATCTTTCTGGGCTACGGCTATCGCCTTCAAGCTCGTGGCTGTCATCATGCTCTTCATGAGGAAGGACCTTTTTATCAATGCCGTTCTTTCCGGCATCCTGATGATGATAGTTTCGCTGGCCTCATATTATCTCATCATGCTCGTTTCGCCCGGCTGGATGGATGCGACCTATCTGCCGACTTTGAGTGGCATCCTGGTCACAGGAATACCGCTCGAAGAACTGATCTTCTGGTTCTTGGCGGGCTGCGTCTTCGGACCGTTCTATGAATACTGGCAGGGGGAGAAGCTGAAGAAACTTGCGAGAAGCTAGGCTGCATGTTAAGTTAACGCCACGGCCCGAGGGGGCAACAAATCAATTATCAGGGCAAGAATGAGTAATCGCGGCGGTCTCTCCAGACCGGAAGCGGTGAAGGAACATTCAGCCACGCATTCAGCCACTAACAAGCATTACAAATGCCAACAATTAACCAACTTACAAAGTCGAGCAGAAAGCGTTTCAGCCGCAAGTCGAAGTCCGTCGCATTGACGCGCACCTTCAATTCGATCAAGAATCGTCCGGTCTTCTTCCCGGCGCCATTCAAGCGCGGAGTATGCGTGAAGGTCACGACCAAGACGCCTAAGAAACCGAACTCGGCCATCCGCAAGATCGCCCGCGTCCGTCTGACGAATGGCCTCGAAGTAACCGCATACGTTCCAGGCATGGGACACAACCTCCAGGAACACGCCGTGGTCCTCCTCCGAGGCGGCCGCGTCAAAGACGTAGGCCTCCGATACTCAGTGGTCCGTGGCGTTTTGGACTGCTCCGGTGTCGAAGCTCGCAGGAAAGGTCGCAGCCAATACGGCAACAAGAAGCCTAAAGCAGCTAAAGCCGCCTAAATACCATGCGAAGAAAAATAAACATAAAAAGGGAGCTCAAGCCGGACGTGACCTATGAGTCGTTGAAGATTGCCAAGTTCACCAACTACGTCATGGAGTCGGGCAAGAAGACTGTTGCCAGGAAGATCGTCGCTGACTGCCTAGAGGCCATAAAGGAGAAGGCCAAGGTGGAGAACCCTCTCGAGATCTTCGAGACAGCTCTCAAGAATACGACCCCGGCCATGGAAGTCCGTTCACGCCGCGTCGGTGGCGCCAACTACCAGGTTCCTCGTGAAGTCCGTCCAGAACGCCAGCGCGCCATGTCTATGAAGTGGATCATCGATGCCGCCCGCTCCAAGAAGGGAGCCCCTATCCACCTGAAGCTCGCTGACGAGATCATCGCCGCTTCCAAGAATGAAGGCGAAGCTGTGAAGAAGCGCGAGAACGTCCACAAGATGGCCGAAGCCAACAAGGCTTTCGCCCACTTCGCGTGGTAGACAAACTAATTTTTTGATAAGATTGCAAAAGAGGTTCGGCATAGCCGCGCCTTTTTTGTTTGATTAATAATTAACCCAATAATTATGCAGAAAAAAGAACTTGAAACGAGTGTGCTTTTAGCCGCAACGCCGGAGTTCATCGCCCGGAGGATACTCTTGATCAAAGGGCAGAAGGTGATGATGGACAGTGATTTGGCTGAACTTTATCAGGTGCCGACGAAGGTCTTAAATCAGGCTGTTCGACGTAACATCGAAAGATTTCCGAGTGATTTTATGTTCAAGCTAAGCCTAATTGAGGCCGCCACCTTGAGGTCACAAATTGTGACCTCAAGTTCAAACTATGGCGGCCGCCGCTATCAACCACACGCCTTCACTGAGCTAGGCGTTGCCATGCTCTCATCAGTGCTAAACAGTGATCGCGCTGTACAAATGAATATCTTTATTATGCGTGCATTCGTTAAGTTGCGCGAGATGATTGCGACAAATTCTGGTTTAGCCAAGAAAATTGAAGACCTAGAAAAAGGGCAGGTAGAGCATGGCAAGCACCTGATAGTCATATCGGCCGCTTTGAAAAAACTTATGGACGCAGGCAAGCCGCTAAAAAGTGCTATTGGCTTTGAAGTGTAATGCGGTGGTGATGCTAGGCCTTGACCTTGTCTATCGTCTCTTTAATATCTTCCCGTATATCATCCGCGGCGTCCGACACTCCTTCTTTGAGCTTCTTGGCGAACTTACCGATCTTCGCGCGTCTGCGCGCGCCGTCCTTGGTTGCGTATAGATAGTATGTAGTTGCCGCGCCTGCCGCGAGCCCCAGGAGCCCGAATCCAAATGCCTTGCTTGCGCTGTGCGATTGTCTATTGAATATCATGTGAGTGGTTTAAATATGTTACGGATAAAGTAATAAATGGAGTAAATTCTCTCGCCTGCCGCCCGTGCCCGCGCCAGCATTTCCTTGAATCGCGCCAGGATGGTTATCACATAGATGAGGGCTATGACCATGAGCGCGCCGACTATGACGACCGCTACTGTGGTCACAAAAAAGAAGACATCTGCGTGGATAAGCGTTTCCATCATATCCAATGACGGGGGAACAGGGCTGCGCTTACAGAAAATAAAAAAGCCCGGCGCGGTTGCGTCGGGCTGCACAGGAACGGAGGGCATATCATTTGATGCCAAACCTCGCTCGTAGGATCACGAGACCGTCTTCGGAGAGCTTGGGCGCCAAGTGCTCATAAATCAGCCGGCCGTATTCCTCTTGTTGCTTGGGATCGAGCGGATTGAACAATCCTGAGAAATCTCGTGATCGGAAGTTATTCAGATCATACAGCCTTTGTGCAACGAGCAGTTCGATATGTTCGTGCACACCACTACCCTTGTTGTCATATCTCACGCTTCTGACGATCTTGATGCGTTCAGGGTCTCGCATATAGAAGAGTTCTGGGTTCTGAATCTTGACCACGATCCCGTGGCTGATCGTGCGAACCTTTGGATTGTCAGTCAGGACTGTCACCGGTGGGGCATTTTCTACGCCGATTTCTCCAGTTGGCATATTTGAGTAGCTGGAGCTATTCCCGATGGTGAACACTCCCCAAGGGTGCTGGACCAGTTCGCCCTTTTCCAAGGTAACGGGAACACTTGCTGGTCCTGCGAACTCGTAGAGGAATGGGGCTGTGACAAATGCAGCGATGGCAAGAATTTTTGTGTCCCGCTGGACTGTTAACCACTGGCGGCAGATATTGTGGTTTTTCTCCACCACTTTCACGAAAAGGGCGTAAACGATTGCGACGATCAATCCGAGTGCGAGATAATGAAACATAGGGGGGATTCTCCAGTAGTTTGAATTTTTAGGTGCAGCTAGACTACTTTTACAACATATAGACAAGTTTGTAAAGCCTGATTGATTCTTTATTGATATTCCTGTATCTTACTCGTACTTAAAGCACTGCCTGCTTTTTTAATTTATAAGCAAAAATAAGGCAGACTAATCATTATCCATGAACCGCGACTACCCATTGGAACGAGTGCGTAACTTCGGAATCATCGCCCACATCGATGCCGGCAAGACCACCACTTCGGAGCGCATCCTGTTCTATACAGGCATGACCCACAAGATCGGCGAGGTGCACGAAGGCGACACCGTGACTGACTGGATGGAACAGGAGAGGGAGCGCGGCATTACTATCACCGCGGCCGCCATAACCTGCTTCTGGAATCCGACATACATGCCTGCGACCGACTTCTCTAAGAAGGTCCGTTTCAATGTCATCGATACTCCCGGTCACATCGACTTCACCGTCGAGGTGAAGCGTTCACTGCGCGTCTTGGACGGAGCAGTCGTGGTCTTCGACGGCGTCGCTGGTGTGGAGCCGCAGTCAGAGACTAACTGGCGCTATGCCGACGATGGCAAGGTGCCTCGCCTCTGCTTCATCAACAAGATGGATCGCATGGGCGCATCGTTCGACAAGTCCTTCAAGTCCATATTGGAGCGTTTGAATAAGAATGCCATCAGGTTCCAGATGCCGATAGGCCTGGAGGGAGACCACAACGGCGTCGTAGACCTGCTAAAGATGAAGGCCTATGTCTTCGAGGGCGAGATGGGCAAAGATGTCATCGAGAAGGAGATACCGGCCGACCTCATGGAAGATGCCAAGAAATACCATGCCGAGCTCGTCGAGAAGATCGTTGAGCACGATGACGCCGCCATGCAACAGTACCTAGATGGCAAGGAACCTTCGATAGAGGAGCTCAAGAAGATCACTAGGAGGGCAGTCATAGACAACAAGATATTCCCGGTCTTTACCGGTTCTGCGCTCAAGAACATCGGCGTTCAGCTCGTTTTGGATGCTGTCGTCGACTACTTGCCGTCCCCTCTAGATGTTCCTCCGGTCAAAGGTCTCAACCCGAGCACTGGCGAAGAAGTCATCCGTCATGCTTCTGATACCGAGCCTTTTGCGGCGCTGGCTTTCAAGCTCCAGAATGATCCTTTCGTCGGTCAGCTGACATTCTTCCGCGTCTATTCGGGGACCATCGAATCAGGCACATATCTATACAACTCGACCACCGGCAAGAAAGAGCGTCTCGGCCGTATCGTCCGCCTCCAGGCTGACAAGCGCGAAGAGGTCAAGAAAGTCTACGCTGGTGAGATCGCCGCCGCCGTGGGTCTGAAAGACGCCCTGACTTCACATACATTCTGTGATGAGAACAACCCGATCGTTCTCGAGAAGATCAAATTCATGGAGCCTGTCGTATCGCTCCGCATCGAACCGAAGACTAAGGCTGACCAGGAGAAGATGGGCATGGCGCTCCGTAAGCTCGGCAACGAAGATCCGACATTCCGCATATCATCGAACCAGGAGACTGGCGAGACCATCATTTCAGGTATGGGAGAGCTTCACCTCGAGATCATGGTGGACCGCATGAAGCGCGAGTTCGCTGTGGAGGCCAATGTCGGTGAGCCTCAGGTAGCCTATCGCGAGACCATCATGGGTACAGCTGAAGCTGAGAACAAATACATCAAACAGACCGGTGGTAAGGGTCAATACGGCCACGTCCGCCTGACGCTCAAACCTATGGAACCGCTGGTAGAAGGCGAAAAGATCCCAAAGAATACAAAGCGCTACGATGATTTCGAATTCGTGAACTCCATCAAGGGCGGCGTCATCCCGAACGAATTCATCCCGGCCGTCGAAAAAGGCGTACACGAAGCCATGGATCGCGGCATAGTCGCAGGCTACAAGATGGTCAACATCTCCTGCGAGCTCACCTTCGGTTCCTATCACGATGTGGACTCGTCTGAGATAGCCTACAAGATCGCTGCATCCCAGGCCTTCCAGGACGCCTGTAAGCGTGCCAAGCCTGTCATCCTCGAACCTATCATGAAGCTTGAAGTGGTCTGCCCGGAGAAATATATGGGCGATGTCATCGGTTCTATATCATCCAAGCGCGGCCAAGTAGAAGGCTCGGAGCCAAAGGGCCAGGTCATCTCTATTCACGGCAAGGTGCCTCTGTCAGAGATGTTCGGTTATACCACAGACCTGCGTTCCATGACGTCAGGGCAGGGCAGTGCCCAGATGGAATTCGACCACTACGAGGTAGTTCCTCCGAATGTAGCCCTCGAAATCGCTGAGAAGAGGAAGTGATGCTATAGTGCAGGCATGAAGAACCCTTCAAGGCTTGCAACGCTTCTAGTAATAATACTCGCCGTCCTGGTCCTGGGTGGCGCGTATTTGTTTATGAGGGGAGGTTTGGAAAGCTCGACTGCTGTTTCTGAAGGGCCCTTAAATCAGGGACCGCTTCTTGAGGTGGAAGATACTGTCATGTCTCCACCCTCGGTAGAAGAGCCTGAAAATTTAGTCATCCCAGGCTGGAACACCTATACCAGCAAAAAATACGATTTCACCTTCCAGTACCCGCCCAGTTGGACTTTGCGAGAGCAGGATCCGCAGACCATCCTGTTGGCTTCTAACAAGCTCTCACCGCGTGACCGTCAAACAGTTTCTCTATCGTTTTTTGTGATAACTGACCCGAATTATTACACAGGCGGGGATATTCATTATGATATCGAAAGAAAAGGCTTCGTCGATGACTCTAGAGGCCCTTCGTGTTTGAAGCCCGCATATACCCTCGGGACATTTGTGCCCGTGGAGATAAAACTACCGGTTTATCAATTATCTAGGAAAAGCATCGTCAGCGCATCTGCAATGTCTGCGGCAATTTTGACTGACAAGGATTATTATCTGTCTATTGACGAACTTTCGGAACGGCCCATGGATGGAAATGTGTCTAAGCTATACCAGACGCTTTCATTCATAAATGGCGCCAAGGCGAGAGTGTCTGACTGCGAATCGTATCCGGGCGAGATAATGCCGCTTTATAGGGTAGCATTGGATGAGCCGATAATTTTTACTTCTCCTGTTCGAGGGGAAGTCTGGGCGCTTGATGGGACAAGGCGCATAACATGGAAGGCAAAGGATGGCATTTCTGGGAATATGAGCATAGACCTGGTCAGCGCCGTTGACGGTTGGAGCTGTATATTGGGAGTGGCGCCGGCCAGGGCTGGGAGTTTCACTGTATCTTTAACGGAAAACCAAACATGCCCCAGTGCCCATAAGCTGGTCGTTGAACCAGGGGACTATTATTTTAGCGCCCTTTATCCCTATGAGGCACAAGATCCGTTCAACACAGAAGTCAAAGGTGGCCTTTACAGTGACAACACCGGAACGATGATCCCCATCGAGCTCGTTAGCCCACGGTAGGCTTGTGGATAACCTCTGCTTGGCATGGCCACAGAGTAGGCTATAATGATCCCACTACCCGAGCGGTTGGACATCTGTCCGACCGCTCGTTCTCTTTGCTTGCATCGTTAACAATCGGCTAACCAATAAAAATGTTTAAAAACCACAGCATCCATATCATCGCAACTTATGCCTTGTTTCTTTTGGCTTCACCCTTGATTTGGACTTCTGACGCTAGTGCTCAGGCAAATTGCACCAGCTTCTTCTGCACAAGTTCCGCGGGCTTCGGTCAGGAGGTTCAGACGACTGGTCAGGAGGTTCAGACTGTTCAGACGAACAGTGCTCCGGTCAATAGCTTTTTTTATACTGGATCGCAGGCAGTGGCGCCCCAAGCTTCCGTGGTTGTCGTTCAAGCACCTGTTGTTACGGTCCAAGCTCCGGCGCCGAACACCGTTTCCGTGTTGGTACTATGCAATACCTTTGATTCCGATCTTGGCTTGGGAAGCTCTGGTCCGAAAGTCATTGATCTTCAGACATATCTCCGCGCTATCGGACTCCTTCCCGTCGTCCCTTCAGGTTTCTATGACTACAACACCGAACAGGCGGTCAGATCATTCCAGCTAAGGTCGGGTATCCCTGGGTCCGGAACTCTTAATCCAGAAACGCGTAGTCTGCTCCAAGCTTCCTGCTGGGGCACTCCGCAGGGCACCCGGATTGGGATAACGCCCTCTGTGGTCGTCCCAACCTCCCAGGATGACCGCTATTACTTTTGTGGCGGCAGTGCACCTATAAGCGCTGGTGTAGAGAGGGGAGCACAGCTATACCGCGTTGGAGATCCGGCGAACCAGTGGACATTTACGACTGGTACACCCGGGTCTTGTCAGTGGACATGTGCAGCGGGATACGGGCTCTCAAATGACAGCTGTGCCGTTGTGGGCACTGCTAGGCCGTCTAGCATCTCTCACCAGTCATGCGGAGGCATGGAGCCCCAGTTGAATGGTTATACTACGAAAGGAGCGGGGTCATATACCACGGGCTATGGGACTGCGAACTGGACTTTCGTAGCTTCGAATCCGGCCGCCTGCCAATACTCCTGTATAAACGGTGGCACATATAATGGTTCTAGTTGCGCGGCTCCTGCCCCTGTCGCATCTCCGAGACCAGCAGAAAATGGAGTAACATGGGCTTCAGTTCCTTCGAATGTCCCTGCTGGGCGGCCGTTTAGCGTCACGGTGACAAATTCTGGCACAAAGACCTGGGGAGCTAGCCACGATCTCGGCCTCTCCGCCTCCAACCAGGTGCTACAATTAAGGAACCTCGGCCCGACTCCGCCCGGCGGAACTAAGACCGTGACATTCACGGCTCCCACGGGGATAGGCAACTACAAGTTGCAAGCGGTGGAGCAGGGTGTAGAGTGGTTCGGAAGCATTAAAATCATCAGTTTGACCAATTAATATCTTATAAATAATAAAATGAAAAATCACAGCATTTACGTTGTCGCTACCTACGCCTTGCTCATCCTGGCCTCTCCATTGATAGTGAGCTCGGTCGCTAACGCCCAGGCGGTCAACTGCCCGGCCGGCTATGTTTGTACGCTCATAAACTCGGCTAGCCCCAACTTCAATACTCCGCAGTCGCAAGGTTTTTTCAACGCCCCTGGTTCAAGCTCTACGGGTGCTCCGAACTATACTTATACCCAACCGCAGACCAACTCTTCAGTCCCGGCTGCGTCCGTGAGCCCCGTATCACCCTGTTATTTCTACAGTAACAATCTCTCTCTAGGCAGCCGCGGTTCCGATGTCGTCGCCTTGCAGAATTTCCTCATATCCAAGGGATATCAGCTTTATGGGGCGACCGGCTATTTCGGTTCCCAGACGGCAGCCGCTCTGCAGTCATATCAGGCTACGAATGGCATCAATGAAGGAGGTTATTTTGGTCCGATCACACGAGCGAAGCTGAACAGCTCTTGCTCGGTTGAGATGCCCACGCCCCAATTTCCCTGGAGGATCACTCATAGCGCTGACTTAAATCAGGATTGGAAGATAGATGCGAATGAGCTCAATACATTCCAGATCTTGTATGGGTATCGATCTGGTACGGTCCGTACAGGTGAGTATTCAGTTAGTCCTAACGTTGGACGAGACGGAAATATCTATGTTGCCGGGCCCGGAACACAGACAGGCAGGACTCATTCTGGCGATTCTAATCGTGATTGGCGCATCTCTCTGAACGAACTCACTCGAGTGATCGAACTCTCGAATGCCACTGGAGGTTACCGCATCCAGACTGGAACAGAAGACGGTTTTGCTCCGATCAGTACAGTCTCTAACGTCTCGTTGTCGGTCGTCCCAATTGGCACTCCTACCATAACAAGAGCCAATGTCAGCGCAGGTTGGTCGTCCTATGAGACTTTCCAGTATACCGCTCAGTTCAATGCACAGATGACGGCGGTGGGAGCTGATGCGTTCGTCGGTCTTCCGGGGGCAAATTTCCCGGCTGTTTCGTCAGGATCATTCAGTATCTACAAGAATGGCGCGATTGACTATTCTAATTACAACGCCACAGTCTCATATTCCCAGCCGTCAGACACTGCAACAGAGCCTAATTATTCTTCCACCTTCGTCATCAGACAGAATCAGACCGTGACTGTCCCTATAACGATTTCCTTTACTGTAAATTCTCCCGGCGCGAATACATTCGGAGTCCGACTGAACCAGATCAATTGGTCCAATTCGGGAGGGAAGGCTGGAACTGACTTGTCTGGTTCCGGATGGTCTACACCTTATGTTGGAGGACCTCAGGTAGGCGCCCCATATATAACCTCGGTCACCGCGAGCCAAGCATCCACAGGAGTCGTCACATTGAATGTCGTCGGCAGCCGATTGAATGGGGGAACCTTAAATAGAGATGAAGTGGTCTATATCGATGGACAGACCGCATACGTTGGAATAATCAGCCAGTCAACCGATGGGACTTCTCTCTCGTTCAGCCTATCGTCTCTCTCTGCGGGCAGCCACACTCTTAAGATAGTGAACTCTTCTGGTCCTAACGTTGGGACAAGCAATGTCGTTTCGTTTAGTCTGTTTGCCAATTCTGCTGCTTCTCTGGATATCACACAGTATAAAGATGGTGTTTCCACATCAGCCCAGGCTGGCTCGAACGTCTATGTTCTCGGAGTGAAGCTCACAGCCGGTGCGCAAGGGTTCAATACTTCTGGTTTCCAAGTCTCGGCTGACAACTCATCCATCCTGTCCAATGTCCGCCTCATCGATGGTAATAGCGTCTACTATCCTAGGGGCCAACAGGGGATCAATACGTACGACTTCTATTTCTCTGGTTCTATTCCAGCCTACGGTAACAAGGTTTATCTCATGAAGGCTGATATACCGGCGACTGCCTCGGGCCGCACTAGATTCACATTGAACGGCCTCTATCATAGCTATGGTAGTTCAGGCACAGTCGGCGGATCATTCTTTGGGATAGCCTCTCCCGACTTCACTGTCTCAGGTCCAAACGTAGGCTCTTCAGCTGATATCAAAGCAAATGGATCAGATAGTCCTGTAGCTATAGCTAACGGTTCGAATGCTCAAGTTTCCTGGACATCGGTCAACACTACATACTGTACGGCTGCCGGCTCTACGGTGAGCTTGGTAGGCGGCGGCACGTGGGGTAATAACGGCCGTCTTGGAACGAGCGGTAGCGTCTACGTGACGACACCCGCGAGTGGCTCTTCGGTCTATTTTGACATCCAATGCTACAAGTCAGATGGCACGTCTGTGACGGACAGGGTCTACCTACCTCTCGCAGGGACCTCGGTGGCACAGCCTACGGTCACTGTCCTTAGCCCGAACGGACATGAGACATATCGAGTGGGCGATACGATCACTTTACGCTGGAGCACTGCAAATGTTCCGGCCAATACTTCCGTAATGTTCCAGCTATCCTACTTCTTGTCGGGTGGTACGAGCAGGATGGAAGACGGTATGATGACATCCTATCCATCAGCGACAGCGGGCACGGTCCAGTGGACGATCCCGGCAAGATACGGATCTGGCTATGAGCCTGGGGGATTCAGAGTGCGAGCCGTGTTAACAGGTCCTAACATTCCGTCTAGCAACCCTCCCCAAGACTACAGCGATCAGTCGTTTATGATCTCTAGTTCTGTCCCGACGACTTCCTGCACTGATTCTGACGGCGGACAGAACCCCAATGTCGCCGGCCTCACCGACGGCCGTGTTAACGGCATCGGATCATATTTCAACGACTCCTCAGTCGGGTCTAACGGCGGAGCATGTTCCGGCGATTCTTGCACAGGCGTCGCCGAGGGATATTGTTCGAATGGGGCAGTCACGAATATCGTGATGCAATGCTCATCTGGCTATTCCGTGAATGGGGCTTGTGCTACCAGGACGAATTACCCGCCTGAAGTCACCCAGTTCCATTCTGCAGATACGAATAGGAACTGGAGGATAGAAAGCGGCGAGCTTTCCTCATTCCAAATTCTTTATAACTATCGTTCTGGCACTGTCCGCACTGGAGAATATTCAGTCGGTGCAGGTGTATATGTACCTGGACCGGGGACGCGCACCGGGGCGACTCATTCGGGTGATTCTAACAGGGATTGGAACATCTCCCTTTTTGAATTGACCCGCGTCATCGAACTCTCGAATACTGCCGGCGGCTACAAGGTCCAGGCAGGCACTGAGGATGGCTTTGCTCCGGTGACGTCAACTGCAGCTTGTACTGACTCCGATGGCGGGCAGAATCCCAATATCGCCGGTCTCACCGACGGCCGCGTGAACGGCATCGGATCATATTTCAACGACTCCTCAGTCGGGTCTAACGGCGGAGCATGTTCCGGCGATTCTTGCACAGGCGTCGCCGAGGGATATTGTTCGAATGGGGCAGTCGCCAACATCGTCATGCAATGTTCAACAGGCTATTCTGTGAGTGGCGCTTGTGCGAACAAGGTCATAAGCGTCAATCCGATCGAGTCTCAGCTTAGCGTCAGCTCTACTTGCGTAGCTCCGGGAACTCCGATAAGCGTGACTGCCTGGGTTCAGGGTGATGGCATCACTTCAAAGATCCTTGAAAAAGATACGAATTCGGATGGAGTCTTCGGCGAAGCTGCTTCTTGGGGGAGCGGACCCGGTACCCACTACTTCACAAGCAACGAAAGCGCGGATTATAAAGGCACGTATAGCTTGAGATTCTTGATAAATGGCCAGGTCAGAAATGCGGCCAGGGTCAGTGTCTCTGATGGATGCAGTTCGAGCGATACGTCTCTCAATGCCGCCATCTGGGATGCTATAAATGAATACTTAAGGAGCAATCCTCAATAATTAGGCCATTTTCAAGCAAAACCCCCGCTAGAGCGGGGTTTTTTGTTTGGAAAGTACTATAATGTGCGTACGTCTACTTTGTTAGGGGACCTTTATTTGTTAATCATTCAATATTATGAAAAAAACCATAGCATTGCTCGCTTTTGCTCTCCTTATCGGCTTTCAGGCTGCCGATGCTCAAAATTACTCGTTCTCGAGCAACATGACTCTGGGGTCTAGGGGTCAGGAAGTAGTGAATATCCAATCCTTACTCATATCGAAGGGATATGACATACCAGCGATCAGTTCTGGCGCAGCTCAGAAGGGCTATTTCGGTCAGCAGACGCGCGAGGCCTTGGCTCGCTACCAGCAAGCGAACGGGATCCCGGGAACCGGCTTCTTCGGACCGCTCACTCGCTCCAAGATAAATCCTGACGGTGGTGCGGGCGGTGGTGGTATGATAGGCGGCGCTGGAACAGGCGACACGGGAAGCGGCAATGTGAACATAAGACCGGTGACAGTTCTTGCTCCGAATGGAGGAGAGGTACTCCAATTGGGCACCAGCTACAATGTCATGTGGAGGACGACGGCAGTATCATCCGCGCCGAGCGTGTCGATATACGTCGTGACCAATCATTGCCCGACAGGCTCGCAGGTCTGTCCGGCGGTGATGGATTCTAATTTTACTATCGCATCGAATATCCAGAATTCCGGTTCGTACACCTGGAATGTCGGTTCGTCCCTGAGCGTACAATACGGGGACCGCATCACCGAGGGAAGATATTATTTGATCGTATGCAAAGGAACAGAACAACCCCGCTCTGCTGGTTGTGACTCTAGCGATCAGACCTTCAGCATAAGCGCGGTGGGTGGGGGCATATCTCCGCTCACTCTGATCTCCCCGAACGGCGGTGAGACATGGCAGCGGGGGACTCTGCAGAGCATAACCTGGTCCTCACCGGCTTATTTCCGGCCAGCGTACGCTGATATAAGGCTCATGACATATTACCCTCCATGCACCGGAAATGTTTGCCCTATGTAT
The DNA here is from genome assembly GCA_964358005.1 of uncultured Candidatus Saccharibacteria bacterium. Classification (GTDB taxonomy): domain Bacteria; phylum Patescibacteriota; class Minisyncoccia; order Phycocordibacterales; family PALSA-1337; genus C7867-002. The sequence goes on from CAYHNH010000001.1 coordinate 165,490, forward strand.
TCAGAACGAGCGCCCTTCGATATAGCAAAAGGAGTGAGCATCAGCAGCAACAATTACACTTGGCAGGTAGGTAGCGTCATCGCTGATTATGGCTCCGGAGTTACCGATGGAATGTACCAGATACAGATCTGTGAGACAGGGTCTTCGGCTTGTGATTCTAGCAATGCGCCGTTCACGATAAGCGGAGGCGGCGTCACGCCGGTTCCCGGACCGGCCCCAGTCATCCATGGTCTTGATGCTCCAACCACCTTGGCTGTCGGTCAGACTGGAACTTGGACAGTGCGTGCTTCCGATCCGCAGGGCGGAGTCCTTAGCTACTCTGTAGTCTGGGGCGATGAGCCTGTCTACTACATGGCGCAGTCCACTGCTTCCGCAGGCGGACAGTTCGTGCAGGCGACGACATTCACGCACGCATACGCGACTACTGGTAATTATTCACCTATATTCACAGTCAAGAATTCAGCGGGTGTGACCCGAGAGACACGAGCTTCCGTGCAGGTCGGCTTGCAGCAGAACCCGTCCGGGGTCACCCTCGTAAGCCCGAATGGCGGCGAGGTTTGGAGGCGCGGCACCCAGCAGAACATAACCTGGTCAGGCTTTGTTCCTGGTTATAATGTGAGCAGTGGGTCAGTCCGCATCACTATGGCTTTCCGATGCCCTCCTACCAATGGATTTTGCACAGCGCAAGCTCACCCGACCTACATAGTCCAAAACAGCGCTACGAATAGCGGCTCCTCGGCGTGGCAGGTAGGCAGTGTTACGATCGACGGCTACACTGCCACGAGCGCCCCGATCGGCAGCTATCTCATGACCGTGTGCCGATATGACGGCGGCGCCCAGACCACCTGTGACACCAGCGATGCGCTGTTCACGATCACTGACTAGGCTTGCCAAATCCACAACAATTGATATCATTGTCCATATGAGATTATCGGCAACATATATGAAGCACTTCTGGAACCTTAAGGCGAATGCCGGAGGTGTTTCTTCTATGAATAGATAATCGTCCTAATTATTTAGAATCATGAAGACCTCCGGCTCTCCGGAGGTTTTTCTTTTATCAGGGAACACGAACATGGAATCAATTTCAAACACAACTAGGAACATGACGATTGCGCCGACGCTCCTTAAGCGAGCGTTCTGGCTTACTTATTATAAGGGGGCTTTTATGCACCTTATTTTTCCGAATATTCGGATTCTGGCCAGAGGGGATTGATCCAAGACTTTCTAACCAGCATCTGAATCTATCGATTCGGAATGTATGCTGGTTAGTTCTTCAAAACCTAGTTCAAAACTCATATGAGCTCATACTACCTAAATCGGACGGGTTCTATCCCGCTCCAGCTTCAAGAACGCCGCCGTATCTCTCCCCAAGTCAGGTCTGCCGTCGATAGCTTTATCGACGAGACCTATGGTATCGAGGATTTTACGGCGCTTACCCGTTCTTCCATGCCTGAATCCGTGCAGCAGGCGATCGCAGAGGGCAAAAGCGTGGGTGTCCTGGCCAGACAGATGCCGGGAATCTGTGCGGAAGACATGGCTATGTATATCCTGTGCAAGCGCCTGGGCATGGTCCCTTTCGCCTGGTCATTTGTCCGCGATACATTCGTGGGTGTGAATCATGACAAGCGCCATCGCGTCAGCATCCCTTGGGTGAAGTGGAGCGCCAAAGGCAACGCCGTCGTCACTTATGAAGATGTGGCGGCCGGCGGCCTGGCGTCCGCGGAGCGATCCAGGTTGGATGCGATCAAGGTGAAGTCCGGAGGATTCTTGCCTGACTATCACTTCGGTCTGCGCCATCAGGTGTTCAACGGCAGTTACCCGACCGGCGATGTCTCGAAATTCTACGGCGAAATCCTGGCTAGGACGACCCGCAATCGCCCCACCCAGGTCTATCGCGTGGTAAACGGAAGGGATACGCTGGTCGCTGGCGATTTTACACCCGAAGAGGCTCGTTCCCTCGTGGTGCGCCCGGTGTCTCACTGGTATTACCCGATCTATCTTTCTATCTTCACGGATGGAAGTCTCGTCCTTCTGGACACTTACGAGAACCCGGACGGGGGAGTGCCGGAGGCCAAGGTCCTATTCGAGAAGACCATTGCGGGCCTCGATGAATCGGGATTAGGCTGGGCGCCGCTAGTCATCCAGACGGCGCCATTGTGCCTCGATATGATGTTTTGCAACAGGCACATCCTCGAAACGCCTGGAGCGGCTGAAAAACTACTGTCCAGTTCGCGTTTGTGGCATGTGAGCACGTTCGATGCTGCTCGCCATTTCGCTGATCAGGCGGTGATGTTCAAGGGGTGAGTAGGTTTCCGTGTGATTGTGTGAGGCGGTTGGATCCACATCTTTCCGCCCACACATTTTTGTGAATCGTCCAGTAACGATTTTGTTAAATTATCAGACAGTGTGGGAGTATTAATTAAAAGCTATGAAAAACAAAATGTTTAAAACCATAAGGATGCTGACGAGACTGGGAACTCGGCAGGGAAAAATGGCTGACAAAGCCCTCGGTTATTTGTGTAGGACCTTACGAGCCAGTAAAGTCGATTTTGTGATCGAGAGCTTTTCTACCTGCATACCGATGTTTAAAAAGGCTGAGCTTGTGATCGATGAAAAGAGAATTGGATGTGTCGGCTGTGGCCTGACTAGCGGTCGGATACCTACGACCAGTACTGCCAGCTCGCTCGTGTCTTCAAGGCTTATGATCGATACGCCGGTCATCTATTGCAATGCAAAATGCCCGGTTCCCTCGCCGACAAACTTTTCATTTGCCCCTGCGATCGGGGTGTCACCAGCTATTTTGAAACGCTTGGTATCTGCGAAATCGTCCAGAGCATCGCTTGTGGTCAAAAAACAGAAAACCATAGGCCACTACCTGTTGGTTGGAAATATGAAAGACCCGAAGACCCTAGTGTTCAGTCACTATGATTCTCTTGGGCCGGGAGCGGTAGATAATGCCAGTGGGACTGCTATTGCATTAAGTGCCGCGGCCGAGCTTAACCGTAAAGGCGACCTCGGCTCGACCCTATTCGTTTTCGATGGTAACGAAGAGGTTTCCTACGATTATCCAACTTATTGGGGTCACGGTTATAGGGAATTTGAGAAGAGATACTCCAAGCTGCTAAAAAAAGCCGAGCGGATCATCGTTGCTGACTGCGTAGGGCAGGGGAAGAGCGCTTTTATCAAGGACCCGCATATCGTAAATTTGGCTTTTCCGTTGAAAGGTATCCATGACCTGAAAGGCAAAATCTCCATATTAAGCGGAAATTTCGAGAAACTGATGGCAGTTTATCATTCCGAGTTGGACCTATCGACGCAGATTTCTGGGGTTGATCTTGAACGAGCAAGAAAATTGCTCGTTAGGGCCTGTTCTGGGCGATAAAAACATCGTATCACCTCATGCACGACCCGAGCCCATGCTACAATCTAAGGCGACAACATGCAGCACCAGGAACAAATAAAGCCTGAAAACGAAATCCTCGCAGAGAACCTCGGCGTGCTGGCTGATGCTTTTGTGCGCGAAGTCGATGCGGGCAGATACGGAAGCGATATGGACAATCAGGTAACTAGGCTCGCATATGCAATGAGGGAAACCATCACGGATTTTTCAGAGGAGATCGATGGCCGCAGGGTTGTCACTGACCTCGACAAATTCCAAGCCGATATTGCGGGTATGAGGGAAACTGTTCTTGGGCAGTATCCTCCAGTATTGAAACCGACTATAGAAAAGATGTTCAGCAAAGTCATGATTGTAGCCACATCGGCTGAGAATGCTGGTGTTGAGGCCGAGGCGGCCTAAAATTTGCGCTCCTTTTGACCTTGTGTTAAGCTAGTTTTTACGCGCCCCTGTGATACTTTTTGGGCGATTTATTAATTAGCATTAACAATTTATCTTTGGCTCTCGCTGTCTGGCATCACGCCTAGACAATGCGAGCCAAAGCACTAAATCAATAATCATATGGCAGCAGAATTCAACCGTACAAAGCCGCACGTCAACGTGGGAACCATCGGTCACATCGACCACGGAAAGTCCACTTTGACCGCAGCTATCGTGGCCGTCCAGGCCAAGAAGGGCATGGCGACCGCAAAAGCCTACGCCGAGATTACCAAGGGTGGTACTGTCCGCGATGCAACGAAGACCGTCACTATCTCACTCTCGCACGTCGAGTATGAGAGCCCTCTCCGCCACTACGCTCACATCGATGCTCCTGGCCACGCTGACTATATAAAGAACATGATCACCGGCGCCGCCCAGATGGACGGAGCTATCCTCGTCGTGTCTGCTCTCGACGGTGTCATGCCTCAGACCCGCGAACATATCCTCCTGGCCCGTCAGGTCGGTGTGCCTCAGGTGCTCGTATTTTTGAATAAGTGCGATGCAGTCGAGGAAAAGGACCTTATTGACCTCGTCGAGGAGGAAGTGCGTGAACTCCTCACGAAGTACCAGTTCGATGGCAAGAATGCCCCGGTTATCCGCGGCTCTGCCCTCAAGGCTCTCGAAGGCGATCCTGTTTGGACCGCTAAGATTGATGAGCTCTTGAACGCCCTTGATACCTATATCCCAGAGCCTGTCCGCGAGAAGGACAAGCCGTTCCTCATGCCTATTGAGGACATCTTCTCTATCGAAGGTCGTGGAACCGTGGTCACTGGCCGTATCGAGCGCGGCACGATCAAGGTCGGAGAGGAAGTCGAGATCGTAGGATTCCGCGATACGGTCAAGACGACCATCACCGGCATCGAGATGTTCAACAAGTCTCTCAAGGAGGGTATCGCTGGCGACAACGCAGGACTCTTGCTCCGTGGCACAGCCAAGGACGACGTGTCTCGCGGCCAGGTGCTCGCAAAGACCGGTTCGGTCAAGCCTCACACAGAATTCGAGGCAGAAGTCTACGTTCTCAAGAAAGAAGAGGGAGGCCGTCATACGCCGTTCTTCACTGGATATAAGCCTCAGTTCTATATCCGCACGACGGACGTCACTGGTGAAGTGACTCTGGCCGAAAAGGTAGAGATGGTCATGCCTGGAGACACAGTCACCTTCAAGGTGAAGCTCGTGGCCCCGGTAGCCCTCGAAGCCCAGATGCGTTTCGCTGTCCGCGAGGGTGGCAAGACTGTCGGTTCCGGCGTCGTAACGAAGGTGGTTGCTTAATAAATAGTCATGGCGACAGAGAAACACACAACGAAGAAGGCTGCTTCAAAGTCAGAGGGTGCTAAGCCTCATGTTGCCAAGGCAGCTCGCGCCAAGAAATCTGCGCACGGCGAGACTCCTCACTTGAGGATCCGAGTCCGAGCCTATGAGCACAAGATATTGGATGCGTCGCTCCGCCAGATCATGGACACGGCCGCGAGATACGATGCCGAGGTCCATGGTCCAGTGCCCCTGCCGACAGAGATAAAGAAGTACACGGTCAACCGCTCTTCATTCATCGACAAGAATGCCCGTGAGCAGTTCGAGATGAGGGTCCACAAGCGTTTGATCGACATCGTGAACCCCAATCCGAAGGTCATCGAGGCGTTGACGAACTTGAGCCTGCCGTCAGGCGTGAATATAGATGTGAAGATGATGTAAGAGGGTTTGTCAGTCAGGTTGTTTTACAGAATGGTAGCGAATGTATGTTGAAGAACATCTCGCAGGAAATTCCTTGCTAGGAATTTCCGAGATATAGCGCAGGCACTGCAGTGCCTGACGCGTGTTCTGAAACGTGCATTCGCTACCATTCGTCAAATTCAATTCAATGAAATTCATTTTAGGAAGAAAACTCAATATGACCCAGATCTACGGCGGCGACGGCTCTGCCATTGCGGCTACAGCTGTCGCTGTCCGCGGCAACGTTGTCACCCAGATCCGCACTAAGGACGTGGACGGCTATGAGGCTGTGCAGGTCGGGGAGGGCGCACGTAACGTGAACAAGATCGCCAAGCCGCAGAAGGGCCATTTCAAGGAGTTGGGCAGTTTCGCCAGCGTCTCTGAATTCCGTGTGGATGCTCCTGTCGTCAAAGTTGGCGACAAGATCGAGCTCACACAGTTCGCTCCGGGCGACACAGTCGCGGTCTCAGCTATTTCCAAGGGAAAGGGCTTCCAGGGCGTGGTCAAGCGCCATGGCTTCAAGGGTGGTCCCCGCACTCACGGCCAGAAGCACTCCGAGCGCGAGCCTGGCTCTATCGGCGGAGGTCTCCGTACTCGCGTGCCAGTCGGCACCCGCATGGCCGGTCGCATGGGCAGCGATCGCATCACAGTCAAGAACCTCAAGATCGTCCACGTTGATTCGGCCGAGAATATCATGTATGTTTCCGGAGCTATCCCGGGACGCCGTGGCACTCTAGTCGAGATAGTCTCTGCCAAATAATCATCACTACCATGGAAGCCATTTTATACAACCAGGAAGGAAAATCAGCAGGTAAGTTCGCTCTACCGAAGGGCATATTCGATGTTCCTTGGAACAATGACCTCGTCCACGAAGTCGTTCGCCTCATGAATTCGAACTCGCGCACCAACGTCGCCCACGCCAAGACTCGCGGCGAAGTCCGCGGTGGTGGCAAGAAGCCTTGGAGGCAGAAGGGCACAGGCCGCGCTCGTCACGGTTCCTCGCGTTCACCTATATGGGTAGGCGGTGGTACCACTCACGGCCCTCGCAATGAGAAGAATTTTGACCGTAAGATCAACAAGAAGGCCAAGACCAAGGCGCTCCTCACTATCCTTTCGCGTAAGTACAAGGATGGCGAGATCCTGTTCCTCGATGGCGTGAACTTCGCCGCTCCGAAGGCCAAGGAGGCAAAGACTGTCCTCCTGTCGCTCTCGAAGATCAAGGGCTTCGAGAAGCTCGGCACCAAGAAGGCCAACGCCGCTATCATCGCTCTCGAGAAGAAAGTCGCGAGCGTCGAGAAGAGCTTCCGTAACTTCGGCAATGTGAGCGTCGAGGAATTCCGCAATATCAACCCGGTATCGCTTTTGAATCACACCTATCTCATCGTCGCTAACCCGGCCGAGTCGCTGAAGGCGCTTACCGCTAAGGGCGAGAATAAATAAACTATCATGGCATTACTCTGGTCAAAAAAGCCGAAGGCAGAAACGAATTACAGCGAAGAGACTCGCAAGCTTACGAGTTCTGGCAAATCTGCCAAGGGAAAGGTTGTGAAGAGCGAGAAGTCTACAGCTGCTCCCAAGGCAAAAGCGGTCGCCCTGCCGTCAGGCCATTTCGACGATGCCGCAGGAGCGATCATCCGTCCTCATATCACGGAGAAGTCAGGTCTCTTGAGCCAGGCGGGCACGTACACCTTCCAGGTCGCTTCGGGAGCGAATAAGACTGCTGTCGCCAAGGCGGTCAAAGCTCTCTACAAGGTGACCCCGGTCAAGGTGGCGGTCATCAACCTTCCGGCCAAGAAGATATTCGTGAAGGGCCGCATCGGCACCGTTTCGGCTATGAAGAAGGCCATGGTCACTCTGAAGAAGGGCGACAAGATAGATTTTGTATAAAAGAACACCATTATCATGAAAACATACCGACCCACAACCAAATCGCGCCGACATATGACGACTTTGCCGTTCAAGGAATACTTGACTGCGAGCGAGCCGTACAAGCCGCTGACGTCAGGTTTCAAGCGCGACGTGGGCAGGAACGCCCACGGCCGCATCACCGTTCGCCACAAGGGTGGGGGGCACAAGAAGCTCTTCCGCGACGTGGATTTTCTCTATGACAAGAAGGACATCAACGCTACGGTCAAGACCGTGGAATATGATCCTTTCCGCACTGGCTACATAGGTCTGGTGAGCTACAAGGATGGCACCAAGCGCTATGTTCTCTTGCCGAAGACCATGAAGGTCGGCAATTCATTCATCGTATCCGAAAAGGCCCCGATCGAGATAGGTAACAGACTACCGCTCAAGAGCATTCCTGTCGGAACATTCATATACAACATAGAGATCAAGCCTGGATCAGGAGCCAAGCTCGTCCGTTCGGCTGGCTCATTCGCGCAAGTTGTCGCTAATGACGCAGGTTACACCCACATAAAGATGCCTTCTACCGAGATCCGCAAGATCCACGATCAGGCCTGGGCCTCTATAGGTGCCGTCTCGAACGAAGAGAATCGCCTGGTCTTTATCGGTAAAGCCGGCCGCTCTCGCTGGATGGGCATACGCCCGACAGTCCGCGGTACCGCACAGAACCCTGTGGATCACCCATACGGTGGTGGTGAACAGCGTCAGGGCCGTGGTCTCCGTCGTTTGAAGACTCGCTGGGGCAAGCCTGCTGGCAAGGGTCAGAAGACTCGCACTCCGAAGAAATACTCGAACGTATTCCGTGTGTCTCGCCGCCAGCCTGGCCGTTTGATGAGGAAGGGCAGTTAAAGTATAATTTCCATCATGTTCAAATTCCTATCAGGCGGTGTGAAAGGCTTTATCGAATCTCTCCTCTATCAAGTCATCGGCGTGGAGCGTAACGCTAAGATCGCCCTCAAGGCCGAAAAGAAGAAGGATAGATAAAAAAACGCCGCCCAGTTGAAGCCGGGCGGCGTCGCAACAAAGAACTACAGCGTGAGATCGGTCACCCTCGACCCGGATTCGTTGGCATCGGGTCGGTGTTCGGGTAGTCGAACCGGAACACCATAAGCTTGCCGGTGGTCCCCACCCAAGACGAGGGGGAGCGGAGACTGATCTCCGTCCATTTCATCTCCGGGTTGGCCCAGTAGGCGGCTGCGTCGACGTAGTAAACGGCGGTCGGCATCTGGCTCGCTGGCATGCCCGCCGGAAACGTGAGGGTTCCGGTGACCATGTTTGTGAACTTGATCCGCACCAGTTTGTCTCCGGGTTGGAACACGAGGTTGCTGGTGTTGTCCGGCAGACTGCGCTCGCCCGTGATGTTCGGGGTGAAGCCCGTCGCGGTCACAGGCACAACCGGCTGCAATGATCCGTCGCCGCCGTATACCAACCGGTCCCCGTTACTGCGTGTAACGTAGATGGTCGTATTTGGTCGTCCGGCGAATTCGCTGCCGAGGATGAGGAATCCGTTGTTTTGGTCCACCCGGTTACCGGAGTTGAAGTCGTAGACACTAACGACATTGCCTTTGTTGTCAGTGGTGACCGCTTGGGCGCCCTGGATAGCGAAGAACTGCACCGGCACCCAATTCAACGATTCGATCGGTATCTGGAGTGCCGCCACCGGAACTTCCCACAAGCCGGTCAGCACATTCTTCACCAGGGTGAATTGGGCGTGGCCGACGAACAGCGTGAATTGATTACGCATGTCCGGTGTCCGCCACCCATAGGTGATGTCGGCATCGATCGGCTTCGTCGGATCGACCCGATAGTCCAGCTTGATGGCCCGCACCTTTGCGGTCATGCTGGCCGTATCGATGTCGCCGGCGGTGTAGTCGACTTCATCGCTGGTTTTGCCGCTCGCCGAACCGCTCCAGTTGCTGAGGTAGAGCTTGTTGACGAGCCCTTCCGCGAACAGCTGCATTTCGGCCTTCGAGCCGGTCGGCAGTTTGGCCGGCGGCGGTGTGAGCGCCGGCTGGGTCGGGGTCGGGACAGTCGGGACGGGGACAGTCGGGGCGGTTTGGGCCGTCACGACGAGGGAGTTGAGGAACAGCGCGGCGATGAGCAGCGCGGTGATTTTGATGACGTTTGCTTTCATTTTTCTCTGTGGATTTTCTCTGCAATTGACTCTGACTCTGAGATTGTTGTTTGTGTTTGCTTGCTTACGGTTTTTTCATGACCGGCGTGGCGCCCTTGTAGACGACACGGACCATTCCGTCCGGTCCCATGACGCCGATGGGCTCCTCGGAGGGAGTCGCAGGGGCGGGGGGAGGGGCGGACGTTTTGGCAACAGTCGCCGGCGCTTTGGGCGCCAACGGGATGTTACGGTTGAAGTAAACAGCGAATAGGCAGATGCCCACCGCGCAAACGGCCGCGAGGCCGTAGACGATCTTTTTCATGGTTGGAGGAGGTTGAGGGAGTTACAGGTTGAAATAGCCGGCTAAAAACAACTAATCTCAGGGCACAGAAATGCTCGAGATTCGCGTATTTTCAAGGGGCTACCGATAATTGGGTTCGCCGGCAACCTTAGCATAAAGCTAGCCAAATGTCAAGGGTCACTAGTGGCATAAGCGATTCCGGTCGGTGGGAGATTGACTTAAAAATACGGCTCTGCTACTATGCCTCCAAGCTCTATCGGAGCTATTTTCTTTCAATATGTCACGTTCACTAAGCAAAGGCCCATTCATCGAGGAATCCCTCCTCAAAAAGATCGTCGGCAAAAAGCCTGCGCAGACGGGTACTATCAAGACCTGGTCGCGCCGATCCCAGATCTCGCCGGAAATGGTGGGCTTTACCTTCGGGGTATATAACGGCCGCATGCACATAGACGTATTAGTCACCGAGGATATGGTTGGACACCGCCTCGGTGAATTTTCGCCTACTCGCAAGTTCGTGAGGCACGGAGGTAAGATGCAGAAGGAGATCGAGCTCAAGGCCAAGGAGGCCGAAGTCGCTTCAGCTCAGGCAGCCAAGGCCGCTTCTGATGCCGCCGGAACCAAGAAATAATCACTACCATGATCACCGCCTCCCTCCAAAACTATAGGATCACACCGCGCAAGGTGAGGCTGGTCGCAGATATGATACGCGGCAAGGGCGTCGCAGAGGCCAAGAACATCCTGGACAATGCCAATAAGAAGGCCAGGCATCCCATTTCGGCCCTCATAGACTCTGCTGTAGCCAATGCTTCCCATAACCACAAGATAGAGAAAGGCAATCTTTTCATAAAGGAGATCCGGGTCGACCAGGGCTACGTGCTCAAGCGTTCCATGCCGATGTCGCGCGGTTCCGCATTTCCGCTGAAGAAGCGCACCAGCCACATCAGTATCATTCTTGCGCCGGCACCGGAAAAGAAAGCGAAGAAGACTGTGAAGCCTGCCGCAACCAAAGCCGCCAACAAATAACATGTCACATACCGTCCATCCATATTCACACAGGCTAGGGATCATACGCGACTGGAAGAGCCGCTGGTTCTCGACGGACAAGAATTATCGCACTGCCCTCAAGGCCGACATCCTCATGCGCGAGTTTCTCACCAAGGAGCTCCGCGCTTTTTACCTCGGTGGCATAGAGACAGAGCGCACCAGGAAGACTATCCGCGTCATCGTGAAGACTTCGAGGCCAGGCATGATCATAGGGAAGGCAGGAGACGGTGTAGTCAAGTTGCGCGAGAAGGTGCTCAAGCTCTTGCGCACTAACAAGATCGACCTCGGAGGGCAGGAGCTCAAGCTAGATATCGAGGAGATACGCAGTCCAGAGTCCAATGCGGCCATAGCGGCTATGATGATAGCCGAGGCTCTCGAGAAGCGTCTGCCTTTCCGCCGCGTCATGAAGCAGATCATCGAGAAGATCATGGCAGTAAAGGAGGTAAAGGGAGTCCGCATATATCTGGGCGGCCGTTTGGGCGGGGCCGAGATAGCGCGCTCAGAAGAGATGAAGCGCGGCCGCATCCCGCTCCAGACCCTACGCGCCGACATCGATTTTGCCAGGGAGAAGGCTCACATGACCTATGGCGACATCGGCATCAAGGTTTGGATATACAAGGGTGAGATCTTCAAGAAGGACCAGGAGAAAGGAGCCAATAAATAAGAAACTACCATGCTAACTCCTAAGAAAGTCAAACATCGTAAGTGGTTCACCATGAGGCAGCATCCTGCCAAGGAGGCTTCGCATGCCGAGACTCGCGGCCTTAAGATCGCCTTCGGCTCGTATGGGCTCAAGGCCGTCACCTATGCTCGCGTCACCTCGAACCAGATCGAGGCGGCTCGCAAGGTTGCGATGCACCACGCCGGCAAGACAGGCAAGATCTGGATCCGTATATTCCCGGACCATCCTTTCACGCAGAAGCCTGCCGAAGTGAAGATGGGTAAGGGCAAGGGCGACCTCCAAGGCTTTATCGCTGTGGTCAAGCCGGGCCGCATCATGTTCGAGATCGACGGTGTCGAACCCGCGGTCGCCGAGGAGTGTATGCGCAAGGCTGGCACCAAGCTGCCGCTCAAGACCAAGATAATCAGCCGCAAATAACATGGATACCAAAGAACTCAAAGCAAAGACGCCAGCCGACCTGGCCAAGATGATATCGGAGAAGCGCGAAGCGCTCAGAGTCTTCCGTTTTGGTGCCGCCGGAGCCAAGTCCAAGAATGTCCGCGAGGGCCGGACCATCAGGAAGGACATCGCCAGGATTTTGACAGTCCTCAATACAAAAGGTTAGACTCAACACCCATGGCCAACATCCCCGCAAAAACCAATGAGACCCAGCCACGACGCCAGACATTCACTGGCAAAGTGACTTCGGCGAAGATGAAGGATACGGCCGTCATTGTCGTAGAGCGCTATGTGAAGCATCAGAAATACGGCAAATTCATGAAGAAGCAGACCAAGATCATGGCCCATGATGCCGGTAATACCAAGAAAGAGGGCGAGCAGGCCACTGTCGAGGCGTGTGCTCCCATCTCCAAGAATAAGGCCTTCAAGATCATCGCCTAACGATCCAATCCCAATACTCCAATGATACAGCCACGCTCAATAGTCAAAATAGCAGATAACTCCGGTGCAAAGATCGGGCGCATATTCAAAGTCCTTGGCGCATCAAAGAAGCGCTGGGCCGAGATAGGCGAGATAGTCGTGCTTTCGGTCCAGAAGGCCGAGCCGCGAAAGGCGGTCAAGAAGAAAGACGTCCTTCACGCGGTGGTCGTCCGCCAGATCAAGCCGACCCGCCGAAAGGACGGATCGTACGTCCGTTTCGACGAGAACGCAGTGGTCATCATCGAGAAGGGCAAGAAGGAGCCGATCGCCGGGCGCATCTTCGGCCCGATCCCGCGCGAGATCGCCGAGGCCGGCTTTCAGACCATAGCTTCGCGCGCTTCAGAGATAGTTTAAATATATGCATATCAAGAAAGGAGACACAGTCGTAATATTGTCCGGCGATGACAAAGGCAAGACAGCCAAGGTCCTTCAGGCCATGCCTAAGGAAGGCAAAGTCCTCGTCGATGGCGTGAACATCGTGAAGAAGCACGAGCGTGCCAGGAAGGAGGGTCAGAAAGGCCTGGTCGTCGATCGCGCCATGCCTATAGCCGCCTCCAAGGTAAAGCTTGCAAAATAACATGGCCTACAAATCAACATTTGAATTGAATAAAGAATCGTGGAAGGCTCTCCAGGCCAAGCTCGGGCTCAAGAATCCGATGCAGGCCCCGCAGCTGTCCAAGATAGTCATATCTAGCGGCTTCGGTTCGGTGAAGGACAAGAAGAAGATAGAGCTCATCGCCGACAGGCTCGCTAAGATCACCGGCCAGAAGCCGGCAGTCCGCGTGACCAAGAAGGCCATCGCTACATTCAAGACCCGCGAAGGTGATCCCATCGGCTACCAGGTCACTCTCCGCGGCAACCGCATGAATGAATTCCTGGATCGTTTGATCCACGTGGCATTGCCTCGTACTAAGGACTTCCGTGGCCTCTCCCGCACTTCAGTAGACGCTATGGGCAACTACACTATCGGCATCAGGGAGCATACTATTTTCCCGGAAACTGCAGACGAGGACCTCAAGGACGTCTTCGGTATGGCCATCACCATCGTGACGACTTCGAGCGACAAGAAGGCCACTCTCGCATTTTTGGAACATCTAGGTCTGCCTTTGAAGAGGGAAGAAGAAGCCAAGAAGAAATAGGAAACAAGGGCTGCCAGGTGCAACGGCGCCGCTATTGTGAGAATCATGCAGTTGTCAGCGTTCCTTCGTACATCGCCTTGAGCTTCGTGAGACCACGGTGGACATGCACTGCTAGGGTGTTCGTGGTCATTCCGGTGCGCTCTGACATCTCTGAGAGGGTGAGATGCTCCATGAAGCGCATCCTGATCGCTAGGCGGTACTTGAGCACCAGCCGATCAACGAAGACCGCTGCCATCTTGCCATCGAGAGTGTCGATGATCCTATCATGATCGTCGGAAGACGGTTCGTAACCAGACTCCATCAAGGCATCCAACGATGTGGCCTTGCGCTTGCGGTATTCGTCTACGATCAGATTATTGAGCACGTGATACAGGAAGGCCTTCATCACGATGACTTTGCCGCCGCGCTTCAGATAGTTCCAGGTCTTCAGAAAAGTCTCCTGGACGAGGTCCTCGCCCGTCTCGCGATCGCATACCTTGAATGATGCGTGGGCATTGAGACCTTTTTCAAAGTCGTGGTGTGCCGTTGCGAACATATCCTGCATCGAGATAAGGGTGCTCATTTGATTTTGTACGTTAGTGGGATCTGTTTCGAAGATTTAATAAGAATTTAACAATAGCCTTATCCTCGTATATAAGCAAGGGCCCGGGTCTCTTTTTGTGCGCTCTGCAGGGACAATGTGGGGATAGCTTTAATATATTTTTAATATATGGTATGCTACATGGGTCAAAAGGGACGATAGGAATGCCATTGCCGAACTCTTAAAAGAGTGTCATAACTAAAAAGAAATGAAAATACTCATCGTGGAAGACGAAAAGAAGCTATCAGAGATACTGAAAAAAGCCCTTACAGGAGAAGGTTATTCGGTTGATACGGCCCTCGACGGGGTATCCGGCCTCCGGAAAGCCCTAAAAGGCCAGTATGGCTTGATCATCCTGGATATAATGCTCCCAAGGAAGGATGGTCTGGAAGTGTGCGCCGAGCTGCGTGCCCGCCATATCCACACGCCAGTTATCATGCTCACGGCTCGCACGACGGTTGAGGATCGTGTAAAAGGCTTGGACATAGGCGCGGACGATTACATGACTAAACCTTTCGGTTTGGATGAGCTGTTCGCACGCATAAGGGCAGTGCTCCGCAGGAGGAAGACGGCCGACGCGCTCACCCTTAAGGTCGACGATCTCGTCATGAATACGAAGAAGCACGAAGTCCGCCGGGGAGGAAAGGCCATAGCGCTCACTCCAAAGGAGTACCGCCTTTTGAATGCGTTGCTCCGCCATAACGGAGAGGCTTTGACTCGACGCCAGCTTATCGACGTTGTCTGGGATGAGAATTTCAAGGAAACTAATAATGAGCTTAATGTCCACATGCGCTATTTGAGAAGGAAGATGGACTCGAGCCCATCGAAGCAGCTTATCCATACTGTCCGCGGGGTCGGTTATTCTCTCGGCGTGAAATAGATATGAAACAATACATAAAAAAACTCGAAGCTCTAGCCGAGCAAGGCTCAGCGTCCGAACGACGCCTCGAAGCGCTTATGAAAGCCCTGCCTGTCGGGATCACCTTCTCGACTGATGTCACGTGCTCGAACATCACCGGGAATCCGTATCTCTTGAAAAAGCTCGAGATGGTGAAGGGGGACAACATCTCTATATCCGCGCGGAACAGGAACATCGTGGGCACTAAGCTAAAGCATTTTATAAACGGCAAGAGGATAACCGCCGCCGAGATGCCCATGCAGAGAGCGATAGCGGAGAATAGGCAGACGGAGCCTTTGGAGATAGAAGTGGAGCTTCCCAGCGGCAAGCATTGGACTATGGAAGCCATAGGAGCACCCGTTCGTGATGAAAAAGGCAACGTCGTCGCTTCTGTCGCAGTTAACATTGACCTTACTGAACGCAAGCTTGCCGAAGAGGCAAGGAGGCTTGAAAGGATAATATTGCAAGAAAAACAGAAGGTTGAATTTATCTCTGACGCTACCCATGAGCTTCGGACCCCGCTCGCGATCATAAGAGGGAATGTAGACCTCGCATTAAGGGAGAGGTCTCCAAGCCCGGAAAAGACCAAGGCATCACTCGACGCCATAAATACCGAAGTGATATATCTTACGAACCTTCTTTCAGATCTTTCGCTTCTCACAACGAAAAACGCGGATTTCCATAGGAAGGTCGATCTCGGGAAAGCCGATGTGAATCGTCTGATACGCCACATAGCGAAGAGGCACTACGGTCTTGCGAAGAAGGCTGGCATCTCGATAGATGTCGACATGAGAGATAGGATATGGGTGGAAGGGGATGAGTCCTATCTCAAGCGCCTTTTCTCTAATATCGTCAGCAATGCCGTGTATTATGGGAAGAAAGATGGCTCCGTATGGATAACAGGAAAGAACGAGGGAGGTAAGGCTGTGATCGAGATACGAGATAATGGCATAGGCATATCGAAAAAAGACCTGCCACATATATTCGAACGATTCTACCGGGCTGAGGGCTCGCGCTCTAAGGATTTCGGCGGCAGCGGCTTGGGGCTAGCCCTCGTCAAATGGATAGCAGAAGCCCATGGAGGCTCTGTTAGCGCGGAGAGCGTCAAAGGCAAGGGCAGCACGTTCAGGGTCATGTTGCCGATATCGCAATAATCGCCATCAGGGAGCGTCTGATATATATATGATAACCCCAAAAAAGAAGGCGGACATGCCCGCAGATTTCCTCGAACGCGTCTGGAACGAGAGCATGACCCATGTAAAGACGGTTGTAGACATGGTCTCCGAGCCTTTCCTGATGCTGGATATGGACTTATCTGTGGTAGCCGCAAATGAAGCTTATTATGAGATGTTCAAATATATAAGGAAGGATGTTGAGGGAAAGTCTCTCTATGCTCTAGGAAGCGGGGAGTGGGATACTGCGTCTCTTCGGGCCAAATTGTCAAAAGTGTCGGAGCATGAGGGTTTCTTCTCTGGATTCCAGATGACTATAAAGGCTAAGTCTGTGGGGTCGAAGACCCTGATCCTGAATGCCCGTAATATACAGACCAAAGGAGTTCCGGGCGATTCCGGCCTCCTTTATTCAATGATCCTTCTTGCTATGGAAGACATAACAGAAATGGTGCTAATCGCCGCGGGCATCAGGAAGAACCTTTTGTAATATACCTTCTCAGCAAACGGCCTGGTTGCATGAGAAAGACCATAATAGCTACGGGCGTATTCGCTTTATCCATAATAGGGATAGTATCGGCATTCGCTGGAGGAGGCGCAGGATCGGTGTTCAATACAGCGCGAGCCGATGACAGTCCCTGCGTGGCGGGAGGTCGTCTGACCTATGACCAGGCTGTCGACGCCTACGCCAGGGGAGAATTGAGGATAGATCGTCGCCCCGACTTGGCCGCGAACCGTGTCGATATAACGGTTACGAACGGCACGCTCTGTTCAGTCGCTGTCAGCATGGGATCATATAAGATGTTCGGACCGTACAGCCTGTCTACGCAATCGCAGCAGGAATTCTTCGACGGCACGCAGACTGCGGACATACCTGCCGGTGGAAGCCAGAATCTCGCAGTGAACCTGCCCAACTGTGCTGCACAATACGACATCTGGTATGGCGATGTTATGACAGTCCTCATTGACAATCAGCCTTACGGCAATCTCCTTGCCGGGGATCAGGTCAACCAAAACAATTTTTGTACGCATCCAGTTACACCGATCGCCGCCAGCCTCTCGGCTGATGCGACCTGTGTAGTCCCCGGCACGAACATCGCTTTTATAGCCGCTATCACTGGGGATGGCATCACCTCGAAAACCCTCGAAAAAGACACTAATGCCGACGGAGCATATGGAGAAGTCGTCTCGTATGGACCAGGACCAGGAACTCACGCGTTTACGAGCGCTGAAGTGCCGAGCTATTCAGGGACTTATTCCATAAAGCTCATGGTGAATGGCACTGAAAGGGCGAGGAAAGATGTCACTGTGAATATTTCCTGCGGCCCTGTAGCTACTCCGTTGCCCACACCAACTCCGACCCCAGTTGCGACTCCCTCACCGACCCCAGTAGCTACTCCGTCGCCCACACCAACTCCGACTCCAGTAGCGACTCCTTCACCAACTCCGACTCCAGTTGCGACTCCCTTACCGACCCCAGTAGCTACTCCGGCGCCCACGTCCACGCCCACGCCGACACCAACTCCTACAGTTACCCCTTCGCCGGCCCCCGTGACTCTCGCCGTAGTGACCCAACCTATAGTCAATTCTCAAGGAGGTGGAGGACCGATGATCAGTATGACAAAGGTTCCGAGCCCAGCTGCGTTGCCTGACGGGCCTGGCCTGGTGACTTACACGTATACCGTTTGGAATGACAATAACCAGCTCGATCTGACGGACGTTTCAGTGGTCGATGACAAGTGCGGCCCGCTGGCGTTCTTATCAGGAGACAAGAACAACAATCGCAAGCTCGACCCATATGAGAGGTGGATATACGCCTGCACATCCAGATTGACCGTGACGACTACCAACACTGCTGTGGCGATCGGATACAACGACAATCCATCGCGCCAACCAGTGACAGCCACAGTGATTGCTACTGTGGTTGTAGGCACGCCGCCCGTCGCCCCATCTCCGGCGGTTATCGAATTCTACGCGCCAGACTATCCGAATGCCGGATTTGCGCCTTGGAAATAGCACATGGCCTTACGACAATTACATAGATTCGCGTTGATAGCGGTCATATTATCAGCTGTGCCGCTCATTCCGCTCGCAGCGATGCATGCAGTCAAGGTCCAGAGGGCGGGGGAAGCTGCAGATGAAGCAGAGCAGCTCGCTCTGATGCAACGCCGGCTCATCGAGGAGCAGACGACATTTAGCAGGCCCGTTAGGATACGCATACCGGCGATCGGTGTCGATGTCAAGATCGAACATGTCGGTCTGAACCAGGACGGTTCCCTGGGGGCCCCAGCCGGCCCGAAGACCGCTGGGTGGTTCTTTGCCGGACCGATCCCAGGCAAGGCTGGCAGCGCTATCATAGCGGGTCACTCGGGCTGGAGCCGTGGCGTCAAAGCCGCCTTTGACGAGCTCTACAGGCTCCGCCCAGGAGAAAGGATATATCTCGAGGATCAGAAGGGTATAACCATCACATTCGTTGTGAAGAGCTCCGGACGATATGGCGAAAAGAGCAGCACATCAGAGGTGTTCAACTCCTCCGACGGTCTGCCGCATCTAAATCTGATCACCTGCGGCGGCACGTGGAATGCAGAGAGCAAGAGCTATTCTGACCGCGTCGTGGTCTTCAGCGATTTTTATCCAGAGCAAGCCGCATCGGTGGTCCAGATCTAGTCCTGTAATGATGACGGAGACCCTACGGCATCAATGCGATGGAGCAAAAAGGCAGGTCGAGCTTTATACCCACATGGATTTACAAGCATTAAACAAAACAATTCAAAATATGAAAAACAAGATATTCGGTACAGGCATCCTAGTAGCAGGCATACTGGCGATCAGCATCCCCTCATTTGCGAGCGCCGCCACGCTCAACCGCGAGCTGCAGTTCGGAATGAGCGGCACAGACGTGTCAGCGGTCCAAACATTCCTGGCCACTGACCGAGCCCTTTATCCGCAGGGAATGGTAACAGGCTACTTCGGGTCTTTCACAAAATCCGCAGTCACCAACTTCCAGTTGAGGAATGAGATCCCGGCTGTCGGCCGTATCGGTCCGATGACTCTCCCGATCATCAATCTGCAGATGTCTACCGGCATGTACATGGGCATGAGTTACGCGGGAGTCCCTACTGGCGTTTACTCAGGTGGAGATGTCAACGCTCCGATACTGAGCAACTTGGGCATCAATACAGCCAACACCAGCGCTGTCGTCGCTTGGAATACGAACGAGCTCGCCACAGGCGTCGTCTACTACAGCACGAGCCCGCTCAATGTATCAGAGAGCATGACATCGGTCAGCGCGAGCGGCAATAAGGCTATGACAGACTCGAGTCTGCGCACTTCGCAGAGCATAGCCATAGCAGGACTTCAAGCCGGAACGACTTACTACTACCTGGTCTACACGACGGACGCTTCGGGCAATGTGACGATCACATGGCCGTCGACCTTCCAGACGAAGAACTAGCTAGCAGTTGTAGATCGGTTGCATGCAAAAGCCGCCCCCTGAGGCGGTTTTTGTTGCATCGATAGATCACGATTCTGCCTGCTTTTCTAGCGACAGGCCGGAATTCTTTTCGAGAGCGCCTATGATCTCTATCTCTTTGCCCATGTAGAAGATGATAAGGGTATCATCCACATGTATATGCACGTCCTTTTTCCAGTTGTGCGGCGATGAATCGCCGATGTGTTCGTACTTCTTAGCAAATTCTGAAGCTTCGCTGTACGCTTTCTGTCTATCAGGGTATTCGAATACCTGGATATTGTCGCCTTTGAATGCAACCATGCGGCCGGGGACGGATAGACCTTTACGCAGCACCTTACCGCTTGATACAGGCTCTAGCTGGCTCTCCTTGAGTTCTGATATCAGCTGTTCTGTCGCGAGCCCGAGACGGGTTTGCTCGGAGGAGGCCATCGCGATCGAGACCTCGCCGGGATCGTAGAAAAGCTTTAGAAATAGCGCTGACAGAATCAACGCATCGGCGATGGCGGCGTATAGGATAAATTTTTTTAGGAAGGCATTCATGCACTTAATGACGCCAAAGGGCTTGCTGCATTACATAAAACCGCCCAATGGGCGGTTTTATGCCGATAGTGCATGCTCCAGTAAGGCTTGGAGCATATGAATCCGGACCGTGCTAGCTAGATGGAAGCGGTCGTTGTCGCCGTGGTCGAAGCTGTCACGACGATGGGGAGCGTGACCGATACTTTCGCGCCGCTCTGATCCTTCACTGTGAATTTGGCCGTATATGTTCCGGCGGAGGCAAAGGCGTGAGTGAACGTGGAGCTTGTCACATAGGGCTGCCAGAACCAGAACCAATTGCTCCATATGCTGTCGCCGAAATTGGCTTTGTACGACAACATTTCGTTTTCAGGATCTGAAGCATTGATGGTCCAGGTCGCTGACTGTCCAGCGACTACCGTAGTCGTGCCTGCGATCGAATCAATCACCGGAGACAGATTCTTGATAACAGACTTGGTGCTTGTGCCATTCCTGCCGGTAAGCTTCTTCTGTATCCCTGGAGGCAGGGCGATCGTGGAGCTTGCCGTAGTCGTGCCGTTGGTCTTGATGTATCCAGGCGCGACGAGCTGGCCGTAAGCGTTGCCGTTGCCCTGGGCATTAACGGCAGACGAGGAACTTCCCGTCCCAAAGCTTACGTTTGCGTTGAGAGACGCACCGGCGCCGACCCCGACCGTCTCGAGCGGGCCCTTCGCGAGTGCCGCGACAGGCGAGAGCGCTAGAGCGAGGGTCAAGAACGAGCCTATCGCTATGGAACTATATGTTTTTTTCATAGATTTATTATCCTTATGAATGATAATGCACCCGACGGTGCACCTAAAGTAACGCTAGCTTCGTATGGATGTTACAAGCACAGATCAGAGCTGACTTTGATGCGGCCTGGAAACGGCCGGTTAAATGCGGACGGAGAATGAGCCTGATCTGATTGAAAAGGAGCCATAGGGTCACAGGATTCTCGTGAATTATCAATTCATGTAAGAATGCCTTTTCATATCCGTCTAAATCACATGACGACCCAAGACTCCCTGAAATCAACTTTCAACGCAACTTATCAGGCTGAGGCTGATGCGATTTTCAGGTTTTGCCTAGTCAGAGTCTCGGATCGCGAGCAGGCTCTAGACCTGGTGCAGGAGACATTCACCAGGCTGTGGAAGACGCTCTCGAGCGGCAAGGAGATGTCGAACAGTCGGGCTTTTCTGTTTACTGTAGCCCACAGGCTCATCATCGACTGGTACCGCAAGAAGAAATCGCTCTCTCTCGAGAGTATGTCGAATGAGGAAAGTGGGGAATCATACGACCATGCCGACGAAGCGACGATGTATACTGGTCTGGAGATGGGGTCCGAGGGCAGGTTCCTTTTAGAGAAGATAAGAGAGCTCAACCCATCGTATCGGCAGGCCGTATATCTCCGGTTCGTAGAGGGGCTCCCGCCGCCGGAGATAGGCGACATATTGGGGATATCAGCCAATGCCGCATCCGTCCGAATCAATCGAGGTATCAAAGAGCTTCGGAATCTGACTGGATATGATGTATAAAATGAACCAAAACGTAGAGTGAATAAACCAATAGTTTGAATAAACCAATAGAAAAAGCTATAGAAGAAATAAAAGGGATCAGGATGACTTCTGGCGAGCGCGAAATCCTGAGGGACAAGCTCGCGAGGATCACAACGGAAAAGGATGCGGCCGGAACTCCGGCCGCATCTCAGTTTGAGAGCCCTTATAGATTCTACAGGCTCTGGGATAATGCCGAGCGGAACTGGCCGGCGGCTGTTTCGGCCCTCATCATCATCCTGCTGGCGCTCGGCGGCGGCGGTGTAGCTCTTGCGGCCCAGAGGGCTTTGCCGGGCGACAGGCTGTATGCTGTCAAAGTCAGTGTCATCGAGCCTGTCACAGGCGCATTCAGGGGCACGGGAGAAGCTTTGGCTGTGTGGCAGGCGAGCTTGGTTTCTACCAGGCTCTCCGAGGTGGAGACTTTGGCGAGCGAAGGCAAGTTGAATGATGAAAAGCGCACTAGGATCGAAGGTTTGCTTGATAAGCATACAGCGGCTTTCTCGCAGGCGCGAGGTCATGTCGAGAAGAATGAATCACCCGAAAAGGCCAGGGATGTGAGCGAGACCTTGAAGGCGTCGATATCTGGCCATGTGAATCTTCTGAATCAGATAACGGTTGCGGCCAGCACGACGGCGACGTCCAGCCGTTCCAAGGAGAATGCTCAAGCCGCTTCACTCATAAAGGCTAAAGCCGAAGCTCATACAAAGGATGCCGAGAGCTCTTGGAGCTTGCCGTCAATAGACAAAAAAGAGTTGAAGGGGTTGTGAATAATAAAAATCAGGATGCGATAGGGGGAGGGCATCAGTCTTCCTTCAGCTCAACTTTTTTCATTTACAATAATAGGAGAATATGCTGTTAAATGTCATTGTGCCTTTCCTGTTACACAAACAAGTGAGGAAGCTGCGTTAGCGATTGCTAACTAAGGTGGAATTTTTTCTACATAACACCACATCTGTCATTTACTGTATATAAAAATAGTAGGCGTAGCCGAAGGGTAATACCCCTTGGCGCTAGTGCTTATCCGCATGGTAATTTTGGTCTGACGAAATACTTCTACGGTCCATTGAGTATCGAATCTTGACCATTCAAGGCCATTCTGTTAGTGTATGCCTTACCTCCATATACCCGGTATTTAGAGGAAATAGCGATTGGAAGCGAGATTCGCCTATAGGCGGACAAGCTAACCAATCCAATTTTACATGGCGAAAACATCAGTAATAGCAAGGTCGAAAAAAACGCCGAAATTCAAGTCGCGCGTCGTTAGGCGTTGTTTCCGCTGTGGCCGCAAGCGTGGTTATATGCGCGATTTCGATATATGCCGCATCTGCTTCCGTGAATTCGCGAACGAAGGCATGATCCCAGGCATTAAGAAGTCTTCCTGGTAAATTTAAATATATGGTAACCGACCCTATTTCAGATCTCATAATCCGCCTCAAGAATGGCTCCGATGCCAAGAAGCCTATTGTTTCAGTGCCTTATTCGAAGTTCGCTGAGAATATAGCCCATGCTCTCAAGAAAGCCGGCTATGTAGAGAGCGTCGAGAAGAAGGGCAAAGACCTCGTGAAGACTCTCGAGATAGGCATGCTCTATGTCCCGGGAAGCGGCGCCCGCATTCACGGAGTTGATCGCATTTCGAAGTCATCGCGCCGTGTTTACCAGAAGGCCGAGGATATCCGCACATATCGCAGCGGCTTCGGCAATACGATATATTCGACATCCAAGGGTGTCCTGACAGACATGGAGGCAAAGAGGACAAAGGTCGGTGGGGAGGTTTTGTTTAAGATCTGGTAATACAATCATATGTCACGCCTCGCCAAAAAACCGATAACGATACCGCCGAAGACTGAAGTCTCATATTCAGCAGGTGTCATCACAGTGAAGGGCCCTCTGGGCACTCTCTCGAAGACATTCAGGCCCATGGTCAATGTCGCCATAGCCGATGGCGCGGTTCAGTTGACCCCGGCCAATGATTCTATCGCGACCCGCGCCATGATCGGCACATACGTCTCCCATCTCAAGAACATGATGGCAGGAGTGAATAAGGTCTATGAGAAGAAGCTCATCGTCGAGGGTATCGGCTTCAAAGCTGATGTCAAAGGCAAAGACCTTGTATTGGCTCTGGGCTTCTCACACGGGATAAATATGCCTATCCCAGCCGATCTCAAGGTCGTTTCCGAGAAGAACACCATCACCATATCCGGCATAGATTGTGAGAAGGTCGGTCAGTTCGCTGCTGACGTGAGGTCCAAGAAGAAGCCGGAGCCATACCTCGGCAAGGGAGTGCGATATTCCGACGAGGTCATAAGGAGGAAGCAGGGCAAGAAGGCAGCATAAATACCAACATGAAGATCATACAGAAAAAAGCAGTCATATTCAGCCGCCGTAAGGCCCGCATCCGTGCCAAGATCACCGGCACTGCCGAGCGTCCTCGCTTGGCTGTATTCAAGTCCCACAGATATCTATATGCCCAGATCATAGACGACGTGAAAGGCAACACTCTGGTGTCTACGGATTCGCGCAAGGTGGGCGGTGAGACTCCTGTGGAGCGCGCCAAAGCCGTGGGAGTCGAGATTGCCAAGAAGGCAAAAGCGGCTAAGATAGCCAAGGTAGTCTTCGATCGCAGCGGCTACCTATATACAGGCAAGATCAAGGTCGTAGCCGATGCCGCCAGGGAAGGAGGATTGGAATTTTAATAAATATATGCCAGCAAAAGAAATAAAACAGAATGAGGCAGCAGGCGATTTGAAAGTGCCTCCAACAGGCGTTCCTGTCGAGGCTGTAATAGCGGAAGAAGCTGCAACCCCTGAGAAGCCTGTGGTAGCGGCCGCTGTAGGCCTATCTGCTGGTCAGACAGGGAAAGTCACTCCTGGCAAGCGCATGCGCGATTCAGCTCGACTGGGCGGACGCGGAGGCCATCAGGGGGCCGGCGGCGGTCAGAGGGGCGGTCAGCGCGGCCCTGGGGGTCGTGGAGGCGGCCGCGGAGGCGAAGGACGCGAGCGCGTCAAGCCGGAATTCGATTCCAAGATCATAGACATACGCCGCGTCACCCGTGTCACTGCAGGAGGCCGTCGCATGAATTTCAGCGTGGCTGTGGTAGCTGGCGACAGGAAGGGGCGCGTAGGTGTAGGCCTCGGTAAGGGCTTGGACACCGCGTCCGCAGTCGAGAAAGCGACGCGCGAGGCTAAGAAGCATCTCATCCGTGTCCCGCTCTCGGCGGCCATGACCATCCCTCACGCCATCGAAGCCAAGCTTGGCAGCGCCAGGATCAAGATATTCCCGGCTCGCGGCAGCGGTATCGTCGCGGGCAGCTCCGCACGCGCGGTCATAGAGCTGGCCGGTATCAAGGACGTATGCGCGAAGATATTGTCAGGCAGCAAGAACAGACTGAATAACGCCCGCGTAGCCATAAAGGCGCTCGATTCGTTGGTAAAGATCCCGAGGACGCCTAGGGCATCACACAAATAACATGCAGACCAATTCACTAACAAGGACTCACCCGAATATGAAGCGCATGCAGGTCGCCCGTGGCGGCAAGCGCGGCAAGACTTCCGGTCGCGGAGGCAAAGGCCAGACTGCTCGCGCGGGTAACAAGCGCCGTCCTGAATGGCGCGATATAATAAAGAAGCTGCCGAAGCTGCGCGGCCGTGGCAAGAATTCGAACAAGACCGTCGTCACCAATCTGCAGAAGCCCTTCGTATTGAATCTCAAGGCACTCGAAGGTGCATTCAAGGCGGGAGATGTGGTCAACCCAGCATCGCTCATCGAGAAGGGTATCGTAGCTACGTGGTCGGGTCGCGTTCCTCGCATTAAGATCCTAGGGGATGGCGAGATAACCAAGGCCCTCAAGGTCTCTGGTGTAGCTCTCTCCGAGACAGCCAAAGCCGCCATCGAGAAGGCAGGAGGAACAGTCACTATCTTCGTGCCTGTCGTGACGGCTACCAAGGTGGTCAAGGTTTCTGATCCTTCTCTCGCAAAAAAGCCAGTCAAAGCCCCCGAAGCAAAAGCAGAGCCAGTGAAAGCGGCAAAGCCTGCAAAAGCCGCAAAGCCGGCAAAGACCACAAAGCCAGTAGAGCCTGCTAAGAAATAATCTGAATGCAAAATTTTTCCGCAAAAATCGCAGTCGTCTTTAAAGATCCGGTCCTGCGCCGCCGCATCGGCTTTACAATAGGCATCCTGGTCTTGTTCAGACTGCTCGCGGCCATACCTATGCCAGGCGTCAATCCGGAGACTCTGGCGGCGCTATTGAATTCTAGCCAGTTCTTCGGTTTCCTGAACATATTCTCCGGTGGCGGCCTGTCCAATCTTTCCATAGTCATGCTCGGAGTCGGACCGTTCATCACGGCTTCGATCATAATGCAGGTCCTCACTATCGTCATACCGAAGCTGAAGGCTCTCATGCATGAGGAGGGCGAGGCTGGCCGCGCCAAGCTGTCGCAGTATTCTAGGGTCATGTCTGTCCCGCTGGCGGTCATACAGGCTATAGGTTTTATCATACTTTTCCAGTCGCAGAATGTCCTGCCGGCTCTCGATCCGTTTGCCTTCACGCTGAACGTTATCGTGGTTTCTGGTGGATCGCTCCTCCTCATGTGGTTGGGCGAGCTCGTTTCCGAGTTTGGCATAGGCAACGGCGTATCGCTAATCATATTCGCCGGCATAGTCTCGAGCCTGCCTATGAGCGTCATCCAGAACTACCAGAAGCTCGTCGCTTCGGGCATGGAGAATCTGCCTTTCTATATACTTGTCCTCGCGGTAGCAGTGCTCGCTACGGCTGCGGTCGTCTATGTCACCGAGGCTGAGCGCTCTGTTCCTGTGACTTATGCCAAGCAAGTCCGTGGCAACAAAGTCTATGGCGGCGCATCGTCCTACCTCCCGTTGCGCCTCAACCAGTCAGGCGTCATTCCGATTATCTTCGCTTTGTCCATACTGCTTTTCCCTCAGATAATATTTAGCGCTTTGGCAAAATGGACCGCTCAGCCGGCCCTGGCAGCATTCTCGGGGACTATTTCCAGCTGGCTCACGCCGCCATCTTGGACATACGGCATCCTCTATTTCGTCATGGTGGTGCTCTTCACTTATTTCTATACCGCGGTCACGTTCGATCCTAAGATGATATCGGAGAATCTCCAGCGCTCTGGCGCTTTCATCCCTGGAGTCAGGCCAGGCGAGCACACGCAGTCGCATCTCGGCTCTATCGTCACGAGGATCACCTTGGTAGGCGCGCTCTTCCTGGGTATCATCGCTATTCTGCCTCTCATCATCCAGGTATTCTCGCCTGATGCCACAGACTCCTTCGCCGTCGGAGGCACAGCTCTCCTCATCGTCGTCTCTGTAGTTTTGGATCTCTTGAAGAAGATAGAAGGTCAGGTAGCGATGCGGGAGTACTAAAACTACCAGCGAGCTTCCATAAATCCTCACTTGCCGCTATAATCCTGAAATGAAACCACAGGCATTTATGTTCATGGGACGGCCGGGCTCTGGAAAGGGTACGCAATCACAACTTCTGATGGCAAGGCTCAATGAGCTCGATCCGTCGCGCGAGGTCCTGCACGTTGAGACTGGGGCTGAATTCAGAAAATTCTATGAGGGGCCTAGCTATACGGCTAAGCACAGTAAGGAGATAATAGATTCGGGCAAGCTTATGCCAGTTTTTATGACGGTCTACGCATGGGGCAACGCTCTGGTCGCACGCTTCAAAGGGAACGAGCATGTCATCTTTGACGGAACGCCCAGGAAGCTCCTTGAGACACAGCTCATAGAAGGCGTCTTTCCTTTTTACGGTTTGAAACCGAATGTCATATACCTCGATGTCCATCATGACGAGTCGAAGAAGCGCCTAATATTGCGAGGCCAGACCCAAGGAAGGAGGGATGACAATGAGGCGGGCATACGACAGCGCAATGTGGCTTATGAGACTGAGATTCAGCCGTCGATAGACTACCTGCGTAAGCATCCGGAGATGCATTTCCACGATATCGATGGCATTGGCTCTGTGGAGGAGGTGCATGCCCGCATCATGGAGAAGCTGCATTTGGACTAGATTATGATCACTATCAAGATGAAGAAAGACATAGCGGTCCTCCGGGAAGGGGGACAGCGGCATGCCCTCATCCTGCGCGAGCTCGCGGCCATGGTCAGGCCGGGAGTGACAGCTGGAGAATTGAATACCCGGGCGGAAGATTTGATAAAAGAAGGAGGGGATGCGGCCGCTTTTTTGGGTTACAAGCCGGAGGGAGCGCCTCGCCCCTATCCTGCGGCGCTCTGCGTTTCCATAAATGAAGAGATAGTGCATGGCATCCCCAATGAGAAAGAGAAGATCATAAAAGAGGGGGATATAGTGAGCCTTGACCTCGGTCTGATACACAATGGTTTGATAACAGATTCCGCAGTCACTGTGGCCGCAGGAACGGCGAGCAAAGAGGCACAGAAGCTTCTCAAGATGACGCAGGAGGCTCTGATGGCAGGCATAAGAGAGGCCAAGGGCGGCCGGCGCGTAGGCGATATTTCGAGTGCCATAGAGCGCGTCGGCGTTGCGGGCAGGTTCGGGATCGTGGAAGAATTGGCCGGCCACGGCGTCGGATATCACGTCCATGAGGATCCGTATGTCCCGAATTACGGCGAAGCGGGTCGTGGCGACGTCCTGAAACCCGGCATGGTCATAGCCATCGAACCCATGTTCAATCTCGGCACGCATAAGATAAAGCTGGATAAGGACGGATACACCTACCGCACTGCCGATGGAAAACCCTCGGCGCATTTTGAGCATACTATTTTGATCACGAAGGGAGACCCAGAAATATTGACGTTGTAGTTATTTTTAGCACCACGAAAGCTCCTCCGTTCGTATTACTAGTGGGAGAACAAGATAGCACATTCCAAAAGTTCTCCAACCCAATTTCCATAAGCCCACACATTTCGTGCGGGCTTTCTTTTTCGTGCGACAGCGCTTTTGCTCTGCGCGGCAAAATCCTGTATGATTCCACGCATGAAAACTCCTCAAAAAGCCCCTCATTATAAGCATGAGCGCACTATGGTCATCATCAAGCCTGACGGCATACAGCGCAGTCTCATGGGCGAGATCATCGGACGCTATGAGCGCATCGGTCTCAAACTGGTGGCCGCCAAGATGTTCGTGCCTACAGAGGAAATGATCGAGAAGCATTATACCCTCGACCCCGAATGGCGCGTGAAGACTGGCTTGAAGACCATAAAGGGTTACCAGGACAAAGGTCTGACGCCGCCTTCCATGGACCCGCGGGAGATAACTGGCGTCATCCTGAGGAATCTCGTGAGATATCTCTCGGCAGGTCCGGTCATAGCCATGGTCTGGCAGGGAGCTCATGCGGTACAGATAGTCAGGAAGCTCACTGGCTCTACCGAACCTCTGACTTCACCAGCAGGAACTATCAGGGGCGATTATATGCTCGACTCGTATCAAATGACGGATTCGGACGGCCGTGCGGTCAGGAATCTCGTCCACGCGTCAGGCTCGGTCAAAGAGGCAGAAGACGAGATAGCTCACTGGTTCAAGAAGGATGAGATAATGAATTACAATATCGTTCAGGACAAGATAATGTACGACGTGAATATGGACGGTATTCTCGAGTGATTTGCAGACCACTTTTGCCACAAGGTCAAATGAGTGTCCGAACTGTCTTTTGCGCTTGCGCTCTCCTATGGGAGGTCTAAAATAGATACAGGTTGCAGGAGTATTATTCTACAAAATCAATTTTTAAGGGAGATCAATGATTTAAATATCTAATTCGCGGGCACCTTGGTGTTCCGCGTGAGATCGCCCACCTGCTAAAGCGGGTAAAATACTCTCGCAACCTATCAAGAACACCGCCTCGGGCGGCGTTTTTGAATCAGATGGATCTATCCACTGAGTGCTATAATAATTTCAATGTCGAACCCAAAAGTCATGTTTGCAGGCGCGGTGGGAGCGGTGACGGGCTCTAATTTTTTATTGCAGTCCCCTGAGGGTGTGAGTATTCTCATAGACTGCGGCCTGGTCCAGGGGGAGAGAGTTGCTACTGCGGCCAATCGTGATCCATTTTCATACGAACCGGGCTCGATAAAGGCTCTTCTCATAACCCATGCCCATCTTGATCACGTAGGTCGCATCCCGAAGCTCGTTAAGGAAGGCTTCACTGGCCATATCTACTCGACGCCGCAGACTAAGGATCTTGCGGAGTTGGTGCTTGTGGACGCAGTGGGCATCTTGGCTGAAGAGGCACGTCGTGATGGAGCAGACCCGCTCTATGTCATGGATGATGTGCTAAAGGTCTTTCCACAATGGAAGACTGTTGAATACCATGAGAGCTTAAGCTTGGTTCCAGGTACCTCCGCTATCTTTCTGGACGCTGGCCATATCCTGGGTTCGGCCATGATCGAAGTGACGTGTGGGGGCAAAAAGATCTTGTTTAGCGGCGACCTAGGTAATTCGCCGGCACCCCTTCTCTGTGATACTGAGCCTTTGGGGGATGTAGACTATCTGGCTATTGAGAGCACATATGGAGACAGGAATCACGAACCAAAAGAAGATCGTTTGATCAAATTCGTGCAGATCATAAAGTCTACTTTAGGGCAGGGAGGCACGCTGGTGATTCCGGCTTTTTCCATAGACCGGACTCAGCTCATCATATACGAGCTCAATAATCTCATGGAATCGGGCCGCATCAAGCGCGTGCCGGTGTTCGTCGATTCGCCAATGGCGATAAAGGCAACCCAGATATACAAATCCAATCCGGATCTTTTTAATACTCGCATCCGCGAGCAGATTCAGAGAGGGGATGATATCTTTAGCTTCCCAGGCTTGGAATACGCTGTCTCTCAGGCTGATTCACGGAATATAGAGAGGCTCCATAGCGCGAAGATCATCCTCGCTGGGTCGGGGATGTCCATGGGCGGCCGCGTCATCCGCCATGAAGAGAACTTTCTACCGGATCCAAAAAGCACAATTTTGCTCATCGGATATCAAGCAGTGGGGTCATTGGGGCGCGAGCTTGCCGAAGGAGCAAGGAAGATACGTATTCATGGCAGAGAAATCAAAGTCAAAGCTCGCATAGAGACGCTATACAGCTATTCGGCTCACAAAGACAGCGATCATCTTGTCGAGTTCGTCTCGACAGGGACGAGTCTTTTAAAAAAAGTTTTTGTAACGCATGGGGAACCTGGGTCTTCGATGCACCTAGCGCAGAGGCTCAATGACGAGCTCGATGCACACGCCATCGTCCCGGAGAAGAATAAATTTTACGATCTGATATAAAAACCACCTGGGCACAAGGATCCGTGGATCTCAGTGCACCCAGGCGTTCGCCGGGAAAAACGTAAAAATAAAAGGGAACTGTGTCCCTTGTATTTTACACTCTATGAAACCATGAGCGCGAACGCGTTCTGTGTATAACCTATTTGACCAGAGCCACTACCTTCTTGAAAGCTTCAGGCTTGAATTCTGCGAGGTGAGCGAGAGACTTGCGATCTAGAGCGAGACCTTTCTTCTTGGCGGCGCCGATGAACTTACTGTATGTGAACTTCTCGTCGATAGAGCGGAGTGCGGCGTTGATCTTCACGTTCCAGAGGCGGCGAAAATCGCCTTTCTTGTCGCGGCGGTGTGCGAAGGCATAGGCTCCGGCATGGGCGAGAGCCTCGTTGGCGGCAGCTTCATTGGTAGAACGGCGGTGCCTGAAACCCTTCGTCTGGCGGAGGACATTTCGGCGGTTCTTCAGGGCATTTACTCCTTTTTTGACGCGTGTCATGTGATTATCTTATGTTCTCTAGTGGCTTATAAGTTTATGAGGAAGCGGCTCTTGGCGTCATTGTTCATGTGCACAGAATTCATGCGGCGCTTCGACATGCTGGTGCGGGTGCGCTCTTTGGCATTGAAATGGTTCTGACCGGCCTTGCGAGCCAAAATCTTCCCGTTGCGGGTGACTTTGAGGCGCTTGGCGAATGATTTTACTGTTTTTCTCATATAATAAATGTTATCTTCTATTTTTTCTCCACGATTATCGTCAATCCCTTGGGGCCCTTCACGGCCTCCTGGGCGATCTTGTACTCCACTGTTATCAATTTGAGTATCCTCTCAAGGCGCTCTTTCAGGAAATTGATGTCCATGTATTTCGAGCGGCCGACAAGGAAAAGGTCGATCTTGACGCGATTTCCTTCTCCCAGCCATTCCGAAACGCGCTTGGCTTTGAGATTGAGGTCATGTTCACCGGTCCCGATCTTGACCTGGACGGTCTTGAGCTCGGTCGTGACTGTCTTGGTCTTGGCGACCTTGACCTTCTTCTTTTCATCGTACAGATACTTCCCATAATCCATTATCTTTCCGACCGGAGGGGTGGCATTGGGGGAGATCTCGATGAGATCGAATCCCCGTGCTTTGGCCTCCTCCAGCGCCTTAGAAATAGGCAACACCCCCAGATTCTCGCCTTCGGCGGTAATGACCCGCAATTCAGGGGCCTTAATTTGGTGGTTTATTTTGACGCGGATAGCCAACGATTTACGGACGATTATGGTTACAGGGGTTATTTATAGCACAGCCCTGGAAACTAAGCAAACAAGCCATTATTGACCAGATAATCGCCCTAATATACCAAATATATCGAATGGGTCTCTATCACAAGAACTTTCTTACGAGTCTGATAGCGTATTCGGGCAACCTTTCTAGGAAAAAGCGCGAGCGCCATTCGTCGTAGTTGACTTCTGTGCACTTATGCATGTCGTGGACGAAGTGCGATGCCAGCTCCTCATTGAAGCGCGAATTGGTGCTTATGATGTTCGCCTCGAAATTGTAGAGCAGGCTGACGTGATCCAGGTTGAGCGAGCCGACCGTAGCCCATTCGCCGTCGACGACCCCGCTCTTGCTGTGGATCAAGCTCTCTCCATTCTTGTTTGGGTAGAGGAAGATGCGGGCTCCTGATTCGAGCAGGGTGGTGAAGAATGACCTGGCTCCGAGATCAAGAGCAGGGAACTGGCTCGTCTTGTCGGGGATTATTATCCTAACGTCCACGCCGCGGTGAGCAGCCAATTTGATTACCCGGGCTAGCCTGGCTGTCGGCACGAAATATGGCGTGGTCAGGTAGACGTAGTTCTTCGAGGCCCGGATAGCCTCTACCAGAGATTTGTAGAGATATCGCTTGCCGGGGGTGGGACTGTTCGTCACATACCGGAATTCGCGGTCGCGCGCGGATATCTTCGGAGGTATGTGCCGTTTGTCGTCAGCTCTGGCCCACATGCGGTCGAAGGCGTTCAGCATCTCTGCCGCTACAGGGCCTTCGAAGCGGGCATTGGTATCGCGCCAGCCCTTCATGGAATCTTTTACGCATATACTGCCGGTATAGCCGATCTCCTCGTCGATGACGAGCGTGCGGCGATGGTTGCGAAGGTACCAGGAGCGTATGTTGGGCACCTTGAAATAACCGGGAATGAGGGTCTTCCAGAACAGCAGGCGGATGTTCTTCTTGCGCAGATCCTCGGCGATGTTGGACCCGAAGAAGGTGAAGCTGCCAGCCGCGTCCCACAGGAAGCGGACGTTCACACCAGCTGCCGCGCGCTCGATGCAGATGTCTAGGAGCCTCTGACCGTATTCATCCTTGGTAAATATGTACTGTTCGAGCGCGATAGAGCGCTTGGCCCGGGCGCAGTCTTCGAGCATGGCTTTCCAAGCTTCTTCATTTGAGGCGTAGAGTACCCATTTGGTCGAGGAGGCCATATATTATGTGCTACGATATCACCTATGACGGCTTTAGTCGATTATAAAAAAGCCCGGTTTAACTATGAGATCCTGGAGACCTTCGAGGCGGGGATTGAGCTTTTTGGCATCGAGGTGAAGTCGCTCAAGAAGGGCCAGGGCTCGCTCGACGGGTCGCATGTGCTGGTGAGGGGCGGCGAGGCTTTTGCCGTGAATACATTCGTGCCTCCATATCAGGAGAAGAACACTCCGAAGGACTATGATCCACGACGAAATAGGAAGCTGCTCCTGACCCGTAAGGATATAGCCAGGCTAGCGTCACTAGGAGAGGGTAAGGGATTGACAGTGGTGCCAATTTCGATATATAATAAAGGCCCGTTCGTGAAGGTCTCTGTTGCGGTAGTGCGCGGCAAGAAGAGGTTCGACAAGCGCGCGACGACCATGAAGCGCGAGACTGATCGGGAGGCAAGGAGGGTTATGAAAGATCGTTAAAAATGTAGAAACCACATGGGGATGATCGGCATAGACAATTGCCGGCGTCCGTTCGTGCGGCGCGAGCCGGGATGACTCGTAAATCCGTCCCAAACTCGAAATGCTAACACCAAATCGCCGTATTTCACGGCATCTGATTTCGCATTCGCCCGCGTTTAAGCGAGCGCGTCTATCTAGGGGGATCCTGACCTTAGTGTGATGTCATAACCTGGAAGTAGGGGACAGAGCTTCTCACTCTGTCTTCCGAAACATAGAGATCGCAGATGCGTGTTTTGTTAGCTTTATAGCTCATCTGTTAAACACCAAAGTTATCTACCGCCGTAGATCCGTTCGGTCAGCCTCGATTGCACCCGGGTTCGATTCCCGGCATCTCCACCATTTAGTAGTCATGCTATACTTTATCCATGAAAGGAATGGTTACGCTGACAATTGGCACCTTGATAGTCCTGGTAGGGCTATATTTTTTGATAGACGGTATTTCCTTTGTGTTTGTATCAGAAAAAACCGAGGGTGTTGTTGTTAGTGTGTATCACACTGCACGCGTGTCTGTTCCAACGATTGAGTATAGAGTCAACGACAAAATTTATTCCTACACTCCTACTGCGAATTCGAGTTTCTCAGAGCAAGAGGGTCAAAAGGTTACGATATATTATGATACCAATGACCCTTCAAAAGCTAGGATCAGGTCTTTTAGTCACCTATGGTCAGTTGGTTTGATTCCGTCTGTATTCGGAGGTTTATTGATATTGAGCGGAGTCTACCAGATTAGGACAAAACGCGTTCTCGACATTTCCAAAGGCATCTAGCATTGCAAAACCCAAGGATATAGTTGGTTCCAACTTTGGCTCGCAAAGTCCATTAACACAGATAATAAAAAAGCCCACATGCTTCCGCGTGTGGGCTGGGGGAGGGGTCGCGGATGCCTAGACTGCGATCAACCGTTCGCCAGGCGCTTGCCTTTGGGAGTGACCGCATAATCGGCGTATCTGCCAGTGCCGTCCTTCTTCAGGAAACCGGCGGCGACCATCCGTTCGAGGATGCGTCGAGCCTGCCTCGCGCCGATAACTTTGTAATGCTCGAAGATGATATCGAACACGTCCTGGACTGTCCACCATTTGATGGCGACCTTGTCCATGATGTCGAGGATGATCCTCCGCGCGATGCGCTCATCCTGGGCCAGCTCCTTTCTCGGTCGGCCGGGTTTTCCGACGGCCTTTTGGCCTTCGGGTTCCTCCGGTGCGGTGAAGACCGTGCTGCCGAGCTCGCCCGTGATGTCGCTGAACAGGGCAGATCTCCTGCCGTTCTTGGCGGTCAGTTTGCCGATGTAGCTCGTTCCGACGTTTCTCGGATTCATGATCAAGCCGACGTCATCAGCTGAATAGCCATCGGTTACCTGGATCGTTCCAGATCCCACGTATCTGCCGCCCGAATCTCCGGTGATCTCTAGCAGATAGCGCCTTCCGGGTCGGGAGCGCTCGAGCAATTTCATGACGAGCAGCCTGGTCGCTTCGAGAGCGAGGGCGCTCACGTTGCGGCCTGCAGTCAGGTCGCGGATGTCTAAGCGTGTCTTTTTAATTTTCATTACGAACTAGGATTGTGGTTGTTTCTCAAAGCCGTCGAAACCCTAACATAAAATCTAATTAGTGTCAATTTCACTCATATTTTTCAGCCAGATGATATATAATATGCGCTTCCGAAAAAAGTCACACTAAATACAATGTCCATATTTCTTGTAGTCGGCATATTTCTTCCACGGCTTGCGGCCGTTATCCTTTATTTCTTTTCGAATTGGTTCATGGGCGTCTTCAGCACATGGCTGTGGCCCGTCTTGGGCTTCCTATTCATGCCCTATACGATGCTGTGGTACAGCGTCGTCATGAACATCTCGCATGGGGTATGGGGATTCTGGAATATACTTTTTTTGGTGATCGCGATCTGCATGGACCTGTCATCGCCATTCAGCTAGGATACCGCGTTATCTATTCGATGATTCCTTGAGCTTCTTGACCTCTCTCTCTAGGTCGGCGATCCTTTCGTCGTCGCTCTTGTGGTGCGTGATGAACTTCTTGACCTGCGGCCAAATGAGGGCGCCGATGATGACGTCGAAGAGGATTATCAGGAATACCTCGAACTGCCAGTGCGCGGGGTCGGTGAGGAGGGTCCAGAATGTTTCAGAGGCTTCAGGCATATGCTGATGATACTACATTTTATGCATAAAATCCGCAACGATAGCCATGCAACAAAAGTCCGGCTAAAGCGTTATTTCACAGAGAAAAGAATTCCCCGACGCTCTGCAAAAGCGTCGGGGAGAAGAGAAACTGGGAACACTACAACACTACACTAACGATCAAGGGGTCCCCCTTGACTATGCTGCCTGCGCCGTATCCGGGAATTCGAGGAGCGCGGCGGACTTTCTGGGTCCGCGGCTCTTCAAGGCGAGCGCCGATGCCGGTGGAAGAAAGACGTTACCGCACCTCATCACGAACAGGGCCTGCGAGCCCATGCCGATGAAGCCGATCTCGTCCGTTTCGTCTACCGGAACCGTGCCTCCACGATCCCTGAACACTTCTTGTGGGCAGCTTTTTTGACACATGGAACCATTCATACGTTTTTCTCCTTTTATGGTTTTAGTGCCGGACCCACTCAGTTTATTGACCTCCTAAAAGAACAACTGACAGTTAGGAATTTTAGTGCATTGGGAGACAGGGCACAAGGCCTGAAAACCTCTAGTAACCTACAGTTTGTCCACAGAGCTATTCACAGTTTTGGATAGCTGCCATGCTACAATTGGCTCTATTAAAGGCCTAAAATAAATTCATGGAACCAAACAACAATAGCAATACATGCGGAACGGACTCCTGCTGTGGCTGTGGCCACCACATGGTGGGCCCAGTCGCGGTGATCCTTATCGGCGTGACTGTGCTCCTCGAGACTTTCGGCGTACTCACTCCTTATGTCGCCGGAATAATCTGGCCGATCCTTCTTATCATCGCCGCTTCAGGCAAGCTCTGCCGATGCTGCAGGAAATAATTAAGCAAGAACACGATGGCTACACAATCAGATAATGACGGCATATCGATGCCGATCGCGATAATCGCCGCTTCCATCATCTTGGGGGGCTCTATTATATTTGCCTCTACCAGGATGTCAGCCCAGCAGGGCATAGCCGTGTCCAGAGCTCCGGCCACGGCTGCTGTTCCTGCGGCGAACCCGGTCCAGCAGGTCAAGGCAGTCGATGTGAAGACAGTGAAGCTCGCGTCACCCATCATAGGATCTCCGACAGCGCCGGTCGCCATCGCTTATTGGTATGACTATAGATGCTCATTCTGCAAAAAATTCGGTGCAGAAGTCATGGACAACGTTTACAAGGACTATGTGAGGACTGGCAAGGTAAGAGTGGTGTTCAAGAGCCATCAATTCCTAACTGCCGATTCGACTGCTTACGGGATAGCTGAGCGTGCAGTCTGGGAAGCCGCTCCATCCAAATTCTACGACTGGCACAAGCTCGTCTTCGAGAATCAAAGCCAAGCGACCAAGGCGAACATCCCGGGTCTCACCGAGCAGGCACTCGGAAAAGCATATGCTGATAAAGTCATGGCTCTCATCGCGGCCAAAGGGGATACATACCAGAAAGCCATCGAGGCCGACAGGACCGAAGGATCGACCTTCGGCATCCGTTCGACGCCTTCATCCGTCATAGGCAAACAGTTGGTCATTGGCGCCAAGTCTTACGCAGAAATCAAAGCGGCCATCGATGCCGCGCTGAAATAGAAGCTTCGCTTCCATTTTCCTCGCTGCCAAGTATAATCAGGATATGTCTAACGGAATGGCAAATCCTGGCAGTAATGGCCGTCAGAACGGGCGCAAGAAGCCCACGGTCTCGCCGCGCTGGAGCTTCATAAACATCATAGCCACGGTTATCCTGGTCTTTCTTTTGGTGACTGGAATATATGCCGAGTACGCGGGCCAGACAGAGGATGTGCCGAAAGTACCTTTTTCGGAGATCGCAGAAGGAGTGAAAAAAGGCCAAGTAGCCTCGCTCGTCATCCAGGATACGACTGTCATCGCCAGATATTTCGACAAGACTGTAAAGAGCTCCCAGAAGGAATACGACTCGTCTCTTACAGAATCTCTCGCGCGCTTCGGCGTCAGCCCTGCCGTCATGGCGTCTACTAGCATCACCGTCGCTACTCCGAGCGGGTTCATGTACTGGCTTGGCGAGCTGGCGCCATTCCTTGCCCCGATACTATTCCTGGTCTTCTTCGTCTGGCTCATTTCGAGGCAGATGAAAGGTGCTGGCATGGCGGCACTGTCGTTCGGTCAGTCGAAGGCTCGTGTCACTATGCCCGAAGATGCGAAGCAGAAGATAACATTCAAGAACGTGGCCGGAGCCAAAGAAGCAAAACAGGAATTACTGGAGATCGTGGACTTCCTGCGCAATCCCAAGAAATTCATAGATATCGGAGCTGAGATCCCCAAGGGCGTGCTCCTCATGGGTGCGCCTGGAACCGGCAAGACTCTGCTCGCGCGAGCCGTTGCCGGGGAAGCTGGCGTAGCCTTCTTCTCGATATCAGGTTCCGAATTCGTGGAGATGTTCGTCGGTGTCGGTGCTTCGCGTGTAAGAGACCTCTTCAAAATGGCCAAGGATACGGCTCCATCGATCGTCTTCGTAGATGAGATAGATGCGGTCGGGCGGACCCGCGGTGGGGGATTCGGTGGCGGCAACGACGAGCGCGAACAGACCTTGAACCAGATCCTCGTCGAGATGGATGGCTTCGAGCCCAATGAGAAGGTCATAGTCATGGCGGCTACGAACAGGCCTGATGTGCTTGATCCGGCATTGCTCCGTCCTGGCCGATTCGATAGGCGCGTGGTCATAGACCTGCCAGACAGGAGCGATCGTGAGGAGATATTGAAGATACATGCCGGCAAGAAGCAGCTCGCCGAGGATGTGAACCTACGCGTGGTCGCCGAGAGGACCCCGGGCTTCTCCGGAGCTGATCTAGCGTCTCTCACAAACGAGGCCGCTATCCTGGCGGCACGCGAGGCACGGACGACTATCGGCCAGTTCGATCTCATCCGTTCGATAGAGAAGGTCATGCTCGGGCCGGAGCGCCGGAGCCACGTCCTGTCGCCTCGAGAGAAGGAGATAACGGCCTACCACGAAGCTGGTCATGCCATAGTCGCATCGGTCCTGCCGCATGCCGATCCAGTCCACAAGATCTCGATAATATCTCGCGGCCGTGCGGCGGGCTATACCCTGAAACTGCCTTTCGAGGAACGCAGATTGCAGTCGCGCAAGGAATTCCTGGATGATATCGCTGTTTCCTTGGGCGGCTATGTAGCCGAGAGGATGATGTTCGATGACTTCACCACAGGGGCTTCAAATGACCTGCAGGTCTCGACGGCTCTGGCTCGCGACATGGTGACCCGCTATGGTATGTCGGAGAAGATCGGTCCGGTCGCTCTGGAGAGCGCCCAGGGTAAGGTCATGTTCGGCATGGGCGTGGGCGACCGAGAATATTCGGAGAAGATAGCCGCCGAGATAGACGGTGAAGTCACCAGGATCATGACCGAAGCCCGTGGCCATGCGGAGAAAGTATTGGGGGCTCATAAGAAGGCTTTCGAGGCTGTCGCGAAGACTCTCATCGAGAAAGAGACGATAGAGAGGGAGGCGTATGAGCTTCTCCTGGCCGCTAACGGCATAATAGTGAAAAAGGAGCAGAAGATAGTATAATTGCCTACGTTATTCAGTACACCCGCCCTTAGCTCAGTTGGTTAGAGCATCGAGCTTATACCTCGAGGGTCCTTGGTTCGAAT
>CAYHNH010000002.1:0-124357 GCA_964358005.1 uncultured Candidatus Saccharibacteria bacterium
CGTGTCCGGGCTGTAGTATAGCGGTAGTATTTACCCATGGGGTGGGTAAGGTCCGGGTTCAACTCCCGGCAGCCCGACCAGAATAAAGAGGCCCGAATGAAATGGTAGCCACGCACCCTTAGCTCAGTTGGCTAGAGCGCACCCTTCACACGGGTGAGGTCATAGGTTCGAGCCCTATAGGGTGCACAAAAAGATAGACAGCCGGTCTTATTTTAGCTAATATCAGGGCTATCATGGCTGAAGAAGGCGAGGGGAGTCCGAATGTATTCATGGAGATGATATCCGCCCTATTCTCGCTGTTCGGTGAGATGATCGGAGCGTTCTTCTCGGTGCTACCT
The DNA here is from genome assembly GCA_964358005.1 of uncultured Candidatus Saccharibacteria bacterium. Taxonomy (GTDB): domain Bacteria; phylum Patescibacteriota; class Minisyncoccia; order Phycocordibacterales; family PALSA-1337; genus C7867-002. Next base: position 339 of record CAYHNH010000002.1, read on the forward strand.
AAGATCATCAGCTTCGTCCTGTGGGTGCTGGTCGCCATCATCGTCCTGCCCTGCGTCTTCATTGCAGGCAACATATATCCATCGTGGGTCGAGTGGGGAGAGGATTTCTAGCACATGAACGATCAATCCGCCATGCATCCGACTATATTCGTCATCTTCGGCGTGACCGGCGACTTGGCTGCGCGAAAGCTTTTGCCAGCTCTCATAGCCCTCTATTCCAAAAAGAAGCTTCCTCAACGGTTCTCGGTGATCGGTTTCTCCAGACGGGCGTTCTCTCGCGAGGAATTCCGCGAGCTCATACGCAGTCGCCTCAATATAAAGCCCGGCGAATTCAAGGAGGAGGACGTGAAGCACTTCATGGACCATATGTGCTACGAGCAGGGCATGTTCAATGAGCCGGCCGCGTATCAGCGTCTGGCCATGCGCATAAACGAGATAGACAGCCGCTGGGGACAGTGCTCGAATAAGCTTTTTCACCTCTCAGTCCCACCGAGCCTGTATGAGGGCATCTTGAACAACCTCTCGGATTCGCGACTGACCGAGCCCTGCGCTGATGAAACTGGCTGGACGCGCGTGCTCATAGAGAAACCGTTCGGCCGCGACCTAGAGACCGCTCGCGGGCTAGACAAGCTCTTGGGCAAGCTTTTCAAGGAAGAGCAGATATTCCGCATCGACCATTATCTGGCAAAAGAAGCCCTCCAGAATATCATCGCATTCAGATTCTCCAACTCGCTCTTCGAGCCCATCTGGCGAAGAGAATTCGTGGACAAGATCCACATCAAATTCCTGGAGGAGCTTGGCATGGAGGGAAGGGGCGATTCATATGATCCGATCGGCGCACTGAAGGACGTAGGTCAGAATCATATGCTCATGATGCTTGCGGCGGTCACCATGGAGCGCCCGAAGTCATTCGGCACCAGCGACATCCGAGCTGAGCGCGCCGCCGCCCTGAAAAAGTTGCAGAGCGCATCCGGATCTTCCCTCAAGGAATGCTGTGCCCGAGGACAGTATGCCGGCTATACGGATGAACCGGGCGTACCGAGGTCATCCCAAACAGAGACGTATTTTAGGCTCAAAACGTTCGTAAATAATTCCCGCTGGAAGAATGTCCCCATCTACATGGAATCCGGCAAGGCCCTGTCCGAATCAAAAGTTGAGATTGACATATATTTCAAACCAGCCAAGAAGGACGGCGAGCAGAACATACTCACGTTCAGGATACAACCGGATGAGGGTATCAAGATAAAATTCTTTGTTAAGACCCCGGGCTATGAATTCAAGACGGAGCCCAAGCCCTTGAAGTTCAAGTACAGCGAACAGGCCGCGCCGGACTGGCAGTTGAAACTTACGGACTATGAGCGCCTCATCCACAATGCTTTCATCGGTGACCAGACGCTGTTCGCATCGACCGATGAGATCATGGCTTCGTGGAGGTTCATCGCGGACGTAACGAAAGCATGGAGCAAGGTTCCACTCACCATATATCCAAAAGGGGCGAAGGAGATATAAAACATCATGAAAAGGGTCAGACAAAATTTATCTTTTGGTTCTATAGCCAAGCAATACCAGAAGTACCGGAGATCATACGACCCGAGATTATATAAGCTCCTTTTCTCTCTTCTGCCCGCAAGGAAACTTAGGATTATGGATCTTGGCTGCGGAACAGGTAAATCAACAGAGCCTCTAATAGCCATGGCAAGAACGAAAGAAGTTTCTGTCGTCGGTGTTGATCCAGATGAGGCCATGTTGCGTGAGGCTAGATTGTCAGCAAAGAAAAAGGGTCTCCCAATTGATTATGTTGTTGGATCAGCGGAGAAGCTTCGGTTTTCTGGGGAATCATTCGATGTCGTTACTGCAGGAGCAGCCTTCCATTGGTTCGCAAACAGGAGGGCTTTGACGAGGATAAGAAGCATTCTCAAGGATGGAGGCGTGTTTCTTGTTTTCTGGGTTAGGCACCTAAAGACTCAAAAGCCAACAGGTGGTGGCGATAGTCCTGAGATTGGTAGCAAAATCTACGGAAAGTATGACTGGCGAGGGATCCCGAAGGGTTTTAAGGATACCGATGTCGTGCATGAGCTCATCGCAGGATCGGGGTTTAAAAAAGTCCGTGAAGCAACTATTCCATTCGTAGAAAAGAAAACAATAGCAGAGACAATAGGATGTTTAAAGACTAATTCATCATATATCATCATGCCACCGGATATAAAACATCGATTTATCAAGGAAATGACCCAGGCGTATAAGGACGCTCTCGGTAATAGAAAATATGATACGAACAGGCTCGAACTGCGCGTCTTCTATGGATTTAAATGACCAAACAACCAAAGCTCTGTTAAACAATCCTAAATAATGCTATTTTAGGGCGCATGCCACTCTCAACCAGAATATGAGTTATTCAACAATAATGCCTACGGAAATTACACTCCTCATACTCGGTTGGGCACTTGGGTTATTATCGACTATTATACTTGATTGGTATCGTGATTGGAGTGAGCGCGAGATCGTAAAGCCAGCATTGTTGGAGGAACTCCATGAGCTCAGACAAAGACTCGTACATCATGCCTTTTTGATTGAGCGCAAACACGGCAGCGTAAACTATGATTTTATTAAATGGGCGCAATCTGCGCTGAAACAATACAAGGGTACCAACATCGATTCGACTGAATCTTTGATCCAAAGCCTCAGTACGTTATTGAACCTACGAAAAGAAGAAGTGGATGCGATGGCACTAGTGATGAAAGAACGCATTGCTACACATCGAGGGACTGGATTGAGAAAGCACTCGCTGCCAATGCTAGAGACTAATATGGGAATTGTAAGAAGGTTCGACCCAATTCTTCGTGGCAAGATCCTTGAAGTAAAAACCCGTGTCGGTTTTCTAAACGAGCTTATTGATGAATCTCGTTACTATTTTCAACTCTCATTCGAGACTGGAATTACACCAGAGAATTACCAGATAGCAAGCCAAAATATGATTGAAACTAACATGTTCTATGCGGCTCGTGCTAGGGATATAGTTGATTTAATCGGAGGGGTTCCTGAAAAATAGATATGTCGAGCTCCAAACTAACGATAGGCATCGTAGGTCTACCGAACGTAGGCAAATCAACTCTTTTCAATGCTCTCACCAGAAAGAGCGTGCTCGTCGCAAACTATCCGTTCGCTACCATCGATCCGTCCGTAGGAGTCGTGGCAGTTCCTGATGAGCGACTCTGGAAGCTATCGGAATTCTCAAAGTCAGCGAAAACGGTTCCGGCTGCGATGGAATTCGTGGACATCGCTGGTCTGGTCAAGGGCGCTTCAGAGGGACAAGGACTGGGCAATAAATTCTTGGCGAACATCCGTGAGACTGACGCGATCGCCGAAGTTGTCCGCATATTCGAGGACACAGACATTATCCACGTCGACGGCAAGATAGATCCGATCAAAGATATCGAGGTTATCAATTTTGAGCTCATCCTGGCCGATCTGGATACAGTGAGCAAGCGCTTGGCGAACTTGGGCAAGGAAGTAAAGGCTGGTAAGAAGGAGGCAAAGATAGAGGCAGGTATGCTCGAGCGCTTGAAACCGGCTCTTCTCGAGGGAAAACTAGCTTCCACCGTGGCTTGCGATGAATTCGAGGCACCTTTTCTGAAACAGCTACAACTCCTCACGGCGAAAAAGATTCTTTATGTGCTGAACAAAAAATCCGGTGGAACGAATCTGGATGAGCTTAAGGACGAGCGGTGGGTCAAGCTCATGGAGTTTTTGAAGTCCAGCGGATCGTCTTGGGTCGTTGTGGACGCCGGATTCGAACATGAGCTCAAGGATATGAGCGATACGGAGAAAAAAGAGATGCGCGAGGGTATGGGCGCGAAGGATGACGGCATTAACGACCTTATCCGTACGAGTTACGAGATGCTGGGGCTCATAACCTATTTTACGACAGGCGAGGACGAGACGCGCGGATGGACTATACAAAAAGGCTGGACTGCACCGATGGCTGGCACTGCGATACACGGAGATTTTAAGGATAAATTTGTGCGCGCTGAGGTCATCGGTTGGAAGGAGCTTCTCGATGTCGGCTCATATGCCGCAGCACGCGAAAAGGGCATGGTCAGGACAGAAGGCAAGGAATATGTCGTGAAAGACGGGGATGTTATAGAGTTTAAGATATAAACACAAAAGCCCCCGAGGGGGGCGATCGTGTTACCAGTTGACTCTAATGGCTCCACCAGTCGAGGTTGTCGACGTGCATATTTTAGCGAATATCCGTTCAAATTTCAATGAAGAAAAAATAGTGCTATGATGACCGCATGAAAAAGAAGCCAGCAGTCTATGACCCAGCCAAGATAGAGAAGAAATGGCGGAAGAAGTGGGCCAGTTCCAAGATCTACAAATCTACGGAATCAGACACGAAAAAGAAATACTATGTCCTAGACATGTTCCCGTACCCGTCTGGCGAGGGGCTCCATGTCGGTCACCCCAAGGGCTATATCGCAACGGACGTGGTATCTCGCATGAAGCGCATGCAGGGAATGAATGTACTGCACCCTATGGGCTTCGACGCATTCGGTCTGCCAGCCGAGAATTACGCGATCAAAACTAAGACGCATCCGGAGATAGCCGTAAAAAAGAACGTCAAGCACTACAAGGACCAGTTGGGATTGCTTGGCTTCGATCATGACTGGGCCAGAGAAGTTAATACCACCGACCCTGGCTATTACAAGTGGACGCAGTGGATATTCCTGCAGCTTTGGAAGAAAGGGTTAGCCTATGAGTCATACGAGCCGATCAATTGGTGTCCGTCATGCAAGACGGGCCTGGCTAACGAAGACCTCGACGATGGACGTTGTGAGCGCTGTGGCACGCTGGTAGAGAAGAAACCGATGAGGCAGTGGGTGCTTAGGATCACTGACTATGCGGATCGTCTTCTCGACGATCTGGACGCCGAGGTCCTCTCGAACGGCGATCTATTTGTTACAAATGAGAAAGGCGAGCCGGGCCTTGTCCATATGAATACTTATGCGCCCGGACGGATCCGGCATGATAGGCCATTCGAACCCAGGCAGGCGATATGCGCCTTTGTGGAGCATTGGAACGACGGCTCGTTCATCGTCCTAAAATGGAAAAAAGTAGATTGGACTACACCGATTACGGGAGGGATTGAAAAAGGACAGACTCCGGAACAGGCTGCGCGGGCCGAGATATATGAGGAGACAGGGTTTAAGAACCTTACGCTCATAAAGCAGGGCGAGGGAGAGTATCATTCGACCTTCTTCCACCCACCAAAGGATGTTAATCGGATCGGCCACTTCAAGGGTTTTTATTTCAAGCTGAATGGGCCGGAGCGAGACGATGTCGTCGCAGATGAACAGGCCAAACATGAGGTCGCATGGCTGCCCAGAGACCAAATGCGCGATGCCATGACAGCAGAGGGTTCCAAGCTGGCCTGGGATCTTTTGATGCACGGAAAACCTCAGCATGATCGCAAGCCTCTTCTCGACTGGCCGGAATCAATAAAAGAGCTGCAGCGCAATTGGATAGGTCGGAGCGAGGGCGCGGAGATCGATTTCCGGCTGTCACTCGTGAAGAACAAGCCGAGGTTTGTGATATTGCATGGTTGGGAGGGCAGCGCCGATACGAATTTCCTGCCATGGCTAAAGAAAGAGCTGGAAAATCTTGGGCATGAGGTTCAAACACCCCAACTACCCAATCCAAATGACCCCACGGAAGACGAGCAAGTCGAGTATGTTTTGAAAAATTGCACCCTGGACGAAAATACCATTCTCATAGGCCACAGTCTGGGATCAGTTGTGGCAATGAAGGTTCTGATGAAGCTGAATAAGCCGATTTCGGGGCTTGTTTTGATCGCATCTGCGATTGAACCGGGCAAGATGAACTATAAGGAGCACACATTCCACAAAAAATTTAATTTTGACTATGACTACGAGCAGATTAAGAGACTCGCTTCGGGAAGAATCGCCGTTCTTTCGGATACCCAAGAGAAATACCGATCTGCCTATCTGAATTATCTGTCAAAACGGCTTGATGCGGCATTTATCGAGACAAAAGCTGAAGAAGAGCATTTTACAGCTTTGCGGGAGCCAGCCATTTTGGAATGTGTCACCCCAAAGGTCAAAGTCTTCACCACTCGTCCAGATACGATATTTGGTGTCACCTACATTGTTCTGGCACCCGAGCACATGTGGGTCAAGGAGCTGTTGCCGCGCGTTGAGAATAGAAAAGAAGTTGAAGCATACATCAATCGTGTCAGAAGCGAGACCGAGCAAGAGCGAACGGATGCTTCAAAAGAGAAGACTGGCGTCCCCCTCAAAGGAATCGTGGCCATAAACCCGGCCAACCAAGAGGAAGTGCCCGTTTGGATTGCCGATTATGTATTGGCTGACTACGGAACTGGAGCGGTTATGGCTGTGCCAGCGCATGATGATAGGGATCATGAGTTCGCCAAGAAGTTTGATCTGCCGATAAAACAAGTGGTGATTCCGGAATTTGGTGTAAAGCGAGAGAATGAGCAATTTGCAGATGGAGGGTGTTCTATAGTCTTCGACCCTGCAGCACAGCGATATGCGGTCACAGTGGATGACAAGGGATTCTACCGTCTACCCTCAGGTGGCATAAAACCAGGAGAGGACCCGAAGGCATGCATACTCCGCGAAACAGAGGAAGAGAGCGGCCTGTATGATTTCAAGTCGATCGAGAATCTTGGTGAGGTGGCAGCGCACTATCATAACGTCCTAAAGAATTTAAACCGCGTCGCTCATGCGACATGCCTGCTCCTTGTAGCAAACTCAACCAAAGTCAGGCCGATAAAATTGGAGGACCATGAGGCAAAATTTACTCTGAAATGGGTCACTTCGGATGAAGCGACAGAGAATTGGCGAACTCGCACAGATAAAGGAGCAGACCATTGGATATATCTTCTCGGTCAAGCTGTGGGAAGACTGATCGAGCTAGGCATAGACAAGACGAGCGATAGGACCAGATACAGGATGAGCTCATTCAACGGAAGCGGCATGCTGACAAATTCGGATATATTTAATGGTCGGGAATCAATTGATGTCATGCGTGAGATAGCCGAGTTCTGTGGTGGTAAATGGGTGACGAAATACAAGCTCCGCGACTGGGTATTCTCGAGACAGCGCTACTGGGGCGAGCCTATACCGCTCATCCACTGCGAGAGATGTGGCGTACAGCCCGTCCCAGAGAAGGACCTGCCTGTGAAGCTGCCGAGAGTGGAGTCATATGAGCCCACAGGTACGGGAGAATCTCCTCTGGCTGCAATAGACAAATGGGTCAATGTGAAATGTCCGAAGTGTAAAGGTAAGGGCAAGAGAGAAACGAACACGATGCCGCAATGGGCCGGCTCATGCTGGTACTATCTGCGCTATGAGGATCCGAAGAATAAGAAAGCGTTAGTCAGCGCGGAGAAGGAGAAGTATTGGTCTCCAGTCGATCTATACGTTGGCGGGGCCGAGCATGCTACGCGTCACCTCATATATTCTCGTTTTTGGCATAAATTCCTTTTTGATATCGGAGCGGTGTCGAGCATAGAGCCATTCACAAGGTTGCAGAGTGTCGGACTGATCATGGGCGAGGACGGCAGGAAGATGGGCAAGCGCTATGGCAATGTAGTGAATCCCGATGACATCGTCGCGACATATGGAGCAGACACCCTACGCCTCTACGAAATGTTCATGGGACCATTCGATCAGCAGATCGCCTGGAATACGTCCAGCATGGTCGGCTCGCGACGATTCATAGAACGAGTCTGGAGGATGAGAGATAGGCTAGATGAAAAAAATATCCGTGTTCCTTCCTCCAACTTCTCTCGAATCCTAAACAGGACCATAAAAAAGGTCACTGAAGACATCGAGGCTCTCCGCTTCAACACTGCCATAAGCTCCCTCATGATCTGCGCTAACGAGCTGGAAAAAGAGCAGGGTATCAGCAGGTCGGATTACGAGACATATCTCAGACTGCTAGCGCCTTTCGCCCCCCACGCGACAGAGGAGTTGTGGAGCGCCTTAGGCAATAGGAAATCTATCCATATATCGGAATGGCCCAAATACGACCCGTCACTATTGGCTGACGACATGGTGAAAGTGGTCCTGCAGGTCAATGGCAAAGTCAGAGGCTCATTCGACATGCCCAAGGATGCCGACAGGCAGGCGTTGGAAAACGCGGCCAGAGCCTTGCCGGAAGCGGTAAAATGGCTCCAAGGCAAAGAGATCAAGAAAACAGTCGTAGTACCCGGCAGACTTGTCAATTTTGTCATATAGTGGTAATGTGATTGAACTTGAAAACCACACAGAATTGACTTTGTTACAAGCTGTGTGATACAAAATAAGGAATAAACATGCCTACAGCCGCCATTTCATTCAAGCCTAAACAAGTCGTCAAGCGGCTTTTGGCCTCTCTGCCAGACAGGGCCCGCGAGATAATCATATTGCGCTACGGCCTCGGCAAGGACACGAGGAGGATGACCCTCGACGGCATCGGCAAGAAATACGGCATCACCCGCGAGCGCGTCCGCCAGATAGAGAACTATGCTCTCGGCGTCATCAGGAAATCCGACGCATACTCCGAGGAAAAGGCATCATTCACCGAGATTGAATCTCTCCTGCATTCATTGGGAGGAGTTGTGGTGGAGGACGATTTTCTCGGGCATGTCTCCAAGGACAAAAGCCTGCAGAACAACGTGCATTTCTTGCTCACTGTCGGCGAGCCTTTCCAAAAAGTTCGCGAGGATGATGATTTCCGCCATCGTTGGCACGTGAACGAGGAACTCTCCAAGAAGGTTGAGGATGCGCTCCGCAAGCTCTACATCGGGCTCTCTACGGAAGATCTATTGCCGGAGTCAGAGATGGTCGCTAAACTCTTGAATCATCTAGAGGATGTCTCGGAAAAATACAAGAACCAGGAGATCATGAGGCGCTGGCTGTCGATCTCAAAGAAGGTCGGACGCAACGCGCTCGGCGATTGGGGCATGACTCATTCCTCGAACATAAAGACCAAGGGAGTCCGCGACTATGCCTTCCTGGTCATCAGGAAGCACGGCTCGCCGATACATTTCCGAGACGTGGCCAAACAGATCGAGAAGCTTTTCGATAAGAAGGCCCATGTAGCCACGACGCACAACGAACTCATCAAGGACAAGCGCTTCGTCCTCGTCGGCCGCGGCCTTTATGCTCTGGCTGAGTGGGGCTATTCACCCGGAGTCGTTCGCGATGTCATAAAGAACATACTGGAGAAGCATGGTCCTCTCGACAAGGATGAAGTCGTGGAAAAGGTCATGAAGGAGCGTTACGTCAAGGAGAATACCATCGCGGTCAATCTCCAGAATCCTAAATATTTTAAGCACGACAAGGATGGCAGGTATTCTGTCGCTTCGGCGTAGCTGGTGATATACTTGTTCCATGAATCCCTTGGAACTCTATGAGAATCTGTACGGCCTCTACCAGGAGACCGTCGGGCCAGTCGCTACTCATTATTTCATATTCCTCTCTCCCATATTCGCTGCTATATTCCTCGGCATCGTCTTCTGGCAGACCTGGATACGCTATGTGCAGCTGGCCAACTTCCTTAGCTTAAAGTACACCGTCCTGGAGCTGCGGCTGCCCAAGGATACCTTCAAGTCCCCACTGGCCATGGAGACTGTGCTCCATTCTATACACAACACTGCCGACGGCAGCGAATACGTGCGTTTCTGGAATGGTGAGACTCGGCCATGGTACTCGCTCGAGATAATATCCATCGAGGGCAATGTCAAATTCATGATATGGACCGAGGATAGGCGCAAGAATAACTTGAAATCGGCGCTGTACTCGCAATATCCGGGCATCGAGATATACGAGGTTGAGGATTACGCCAAGGACATGCAATATGACCCGAATGTCTGGAAGATGTGGGCGGCAGAATTCGATTTCACCAAGCCTGACCCATATCCTATAAAGACATACGTGGATTTCGGCCTGGATAAGGACCCCAAGGAGGAGTTCAAGATCGACCCGCTAGTCCATATGCTCGAATGGCTGGGTAGCCTACGGCCCAACGAGCAAGCCTGGTTCCAGTTCGTGGTGCGCGCCCACAAAAAAGAGCAGAAGAAAGCCGGCCATCTATGGAAGAAGACGGATACATGGAAGGATGAGGCTCAGGATGAAATAAACAAGATACTTATTCGAGACCCTAAGACCAAAGTCGCTGGGGAGATGAACCCAGACACTGGTTACGCTAAGCTACCGACCATATCTAAAGGGGAACAGGAAATAGTGGCGGCTATCGAACGCAGCCTGCAGAAGCTACCCTTCGACGTCAGTGTGCGCGGGGCCTATATAGCCAAACGGGATATCTTCGATACTCCATTCGGGATAGGTGGCATCATATCGAGCATGAAGCAGTTCAACACGGAGCATTTGAACGGCTTCAAGCCCAACGGCAAGAAATGGATAGCTCAATTCGATTACCCGTGGCAGGATTATATGAATATACGCAGGACATATTTATCAAAGAGATTCCTGATGGCTTACCGCAGGCGCTCGGCATTCTATCCGCCATTCAAGACGAAAACACTCGTGCTCAATACTGAGGAGCTAGCTACGATATATCATCTACCAGGCGCAGTCGCTGGTACGCCTACGCTGAAGCGCGTCCCATCTAAGAAGGCCGAGGCTCCGACCAATCTGCCCGTATAACATGAAGAAAAGAAATCTAATCATAAGCGGAGCAATCGCGCTGGTTCTCATCTTGGTCATCGTAACGGCCATAGCATCGACCGCACCCGGGAGTTTCAAAGCCGGATCCTCGGTCGTCATAGGAAAGGGTCAGACACTGACCCAGGCGACAAACCTGCTCATGCAAAAGGGGATCATACGCTCCCGTTTCCTATTCAAGGTATATGCGACTATTCTCGGTGGCACGACAGGCGTGAGGAGTGGCGAATACCTCTTTGATAGGCCGGAATCCTCGCTCCGCGTCGCAAAGAGGCTGGTAGGTGGGCAGGAGGGTTTTCCCCTCGTCAAAGTGACAATACCCGAGGGTTCGAGCTCATCTGATATCGCTGACATAATCACAAAGGCAGTTCCTGATTTTCCAAAGTCTGAATTTGCCCTTGTAGCCCGCCAGCACGAGGGGTACCTTTTTCCTGATACATACTTTTGGCCGACGAACGTAAAGCCGGATAGGGTCGTAGCCGAGATGAGAGCGCTCTTCGACGAGAAGGTGAAGAGCGTGTCGCGGGACATCGAGACATACGGGAAGCCTTTGAAAGATGTGATAATTATGTCCTCGATAGTCGAGAGGGAAGCGACATCGAGCGAGGATCGCAGGATCATCGCCGGCATACTATGGAAGCGACTAGCTGACGGCATGGCCCTGCAGGTGGATGCGCCTTTTTATTATTTGCTGAAAAAAGCCTCAGCGGACCTGACGACCGATGACCTGAAGCTTGATTCTCCATACAATCTATATACCAATCGGGGACTTACTCCGAAACCGATAGCTAACCCGGGGCTTGCGGCTATACGAGACACAGTCAACCCGAAGAAAACGCCCTACTGGTACTATCTTTCGGACAAGGATGGCGTCATGCACTATGCCGCGACGCTCGAAGGCCACGTAGAGAATAAGCGCAAATATCTATGAAGAGAGTCTTCATTGGCATGTCCGGCGGAGTCGATAGCTCAGTTTCTGCCGCCCTACTCAAGCAGGACGGCTACGATGTCACAGGGGTTTTCATAAAAGTCTGGCAACCGGATTGGATAGAGTGCGACTGGAAAGAGGAACGGCTGGAGGCCATGAGGGTCGCCGCGCACCTCGATATACCTTTTGTCACTCTGGATCTAGAGAAGGAGTACAAGGAAGGCGTGATCGACTATATGATACGTGAATACAGCGCCGGTAGGACGCCGAACCCTGACGTCATGTGCAATCGTGAGGTCAAGTTCGGGGCATTCTGGAGGTGGGCCGCCGGACAGGGGGCTGACTTCATCGCTACTGGTCACTATGCGCAGAATAGGGATGGCGGGCTCTTCGTCTCAAAAGACGCCGAGAAGGATCAAACCTATTTCCTGTGGACGCTCACAGAAGAGGACCTGAGTCACATAATATTCCCGGTGGACGGGCTGACTAAACCGGAGGTGCGCGCGCTGGCAAGGAAATTCGGTCTGCCAAATGCTGACAAGAGGGATAGTCAGGGGCTTTGCTTCATCGGGAAGATCGATGTGAAGGATTTCCTGCGGCATTATATAAAGACTGAAAAGGGAGACCTGCTCAATGAACATGGGGAGGTGATAGGGCACCACCCTGGAGCGCTACTGATCACGATGGGTGAGCGCCACGGCTTTACTATCACCAAGAAAACCCCCAATGACATGCCGTATTACGTCGTCGGAAAGGATACTGCCTCCAATACTGTCACAGTCTCGATGCGGCCGGCGAACGACGGCAAAACCTCGTCGAATCCTAAGGCGATAAATATTTCAGGCGTTAATTGGGTGAGAAGGGCTCCCAATCTGGACGAATCCTTGTCGGCAAGGATTCGTTATCGCGCCCCACTTTACTATACTAAAGTGCTCACGAATGAAGATGGCCGCACTGCTCAGGTAGAATTCCAAGAGCCCACGGACGCGGCCGCTCCTGGGCAGTCCCTGGTGATATACGACGGCGATGAATGCCTAGGCGGTGGTATAATATCTTCATGAACCAGATCCTCTCCGTCACTAAGTCAGATGGCACGAAGGAACTATTCGACGAGACGAAACTGGCAGCCTCACTCAAGAGATCGGGGGCCTCGTCGGCGGCCATCGATGAGATAACTGATGAGATAGAGCATGAGATGTGGGACGGCATGACCACGGCCGACATCTATTCGCACGCGTTCATGCTGTTGCGCAAACAGCACCATCCGATAGCCATCAAATATTCCTTGCGCCGAGCGCTCTTCGACCTGGGACCTGACGGCTTCCCGTTCGAGAAATTCGTGGCGAGGATATTCAAGCTTTGGGGCTATGAGTCCATAACTGATCAGACCCTCATGGGGACATGCGTGGAGCACGAGGTGGACGTCGTCGCCTGGAAGGGCGAGGAATTAGCCATGGTGGAAGCGAAATTTCACAATGAGCTAGGGATGAGGTCAGACGTCAAGGTCAGCCTGTACGTCGAGGCGCGCTTTGAGGATCTGTCTCATACCACATTCCAATTCGGCGGCAAGCCGAGGAAGCTTTCGCCATCTGGCCGCTGGCTCGTAACCAACACCAAATTCACCGAACCAGCCATAAAATACGGCGAATGCAAAGGACTCAAGATGATCGGCTGGAACTATCCGAACATCAACAACCTGCACCAAATAATCGAGCAGAATGGCCTGCATCCCATCACCTGCCTCAGCTCCTTGAATACTCAGGAAAAAAGGAATATCATCGGCCAAGGGATCCTTACCTGCATAGACGTCATCGGCAAGCCAGACATCCTAACCAAGGTCGGTATCAGGCCGGACGTCATCGAGAAGGTCCTCACGGAAGCGCAGTTCATAGTGAAGCAAGCAAAATAACAGCTAAAATGGCTAAGCAAAAAAGTAAAAGTGAAACCGGACGTCTGGCGGATTTCTGCTATGAGGCGGGAATGCTAGCGAAGACGCCTCGCAGTTATTTTCAATTTCTAGGGAGCGGTGAGCAGAACGTAGCCGCACATATGCACAGGGTCACGATGATCGCCTATGCGCTTGCTTCATCACAGAAGGATATTGATATTTTAAAGGTGTTGAAGATGTGCCTTTTCCATGATTTCGCCGAGGCTAGGACATCCGACCTGAACTATGTTCATCAGAAATACTGCGAGGCATCAGAAGGTGCCGCTATAGCGGACTTTACTCGGGGGTTGCCATTTGGGGATGACCTGAAGTCGGTTCTGGCAGAATACAACGCAAAGAAAACGAAGGAATCGCTCCTCGCAAAGGACGCCGATCAGATGGAATTCATCATGGGAGTCAAGGAGCAGATAGATTCGGGAAATCCCAAGGGCAAATCCTGGATCGTGCCAGCCATAAAGAGACTCAGGACTCCTGCCGCCAAAAAACTGATCAGAGAGATACTGTCGACGCCATCTGATCGCTGGTGGTTCGAGAACAAGAAGGATGAGTGGTGGGTGAATAGGAATGGCAAGAAATAACCAACATCGATGGCCAAGTTCGATGAGATGAAAAAGATCCGCGATGAACTGCTCGCATTCAAGGGATCGCCGCTCTACGAATACAGGACTTCTAATAAATTCTTTCCGGTAGTCGGGGAGGGTAGCCATGATGCACATATCATTTTTGTGGGTGAGGCACCAGGCTTGAACGAAGCGAAACAAGGCAGGCCATTCTGCGGAGCTGCCGGCAAATTCCTGGACGATCTCATAGATTCGATCGGGCTCAAGCGGCCTGATGTTTACATAACGAACATAGTGAAGGACCGCCCTCCAGAAAACCGCGACCCGACGCCGGAAGAGATCGCGGTCTACGCGCCGTTTTTGGACAGGCAGATAGAGATCATACAGCCCAGAGTCATCGCCACACTCGGGCGACATTCTATGGGCTATGTCATGAAGCATTTTGACCTCGACCTGGAGCTCGAACCTATAAGCAAGATCCACGGCAGGGAATTCAAGGCGACAGCATCATATGGACCAGTCACAATCGTCACTCTCTATCACCCAGCCGCGGCGCTCTATAACGGCGGCATGCGGGACACTTTGAAGCAGGATTTTGAGGTTTTAAGGAAATACGTGTAGGATGGGCCTATGAACGGCAAAAAATTCCTCGAAAAATTAAATACGGAATATGCAGGGCTTCATAAGAAGTATGAGGATCTTTTCTGGCTATCTTATATGGGCGATCACAGCGTAGATAAGAGGATGAACGAGGCACAGGAAAGGCGCGATGCCTTCCGAGCAGATAAGGCTCTCAAGGCACAGGTTGAATCCCTAATAAAAACGTCAAAAGGAACGATCAAGAATCGCCTGAGGCTCTGGCTGAATTTCTTCCAACTCTATCAGACACCTGAACAGGCTGTCCCCATCAAAAAGAGGATCGCAGAAATCGAGGCTGAAATAGGCAAAATACGAACGGAAAGAAAGGAAGGTTACGTTGATCCGAAGACCGGCGCATTTATTCATGCGTCGGAAAATAAGATGCGCGTCCTCCTCCGCACCGAATCTAATGAATCTGTACGCAAGGCATGCTTTGAGGCATTAGAAAAACTACCTTTCGATACGCTCGACCTCTACATTGAGGCAGTAAAACTCCGCAACCAATATGCGAAGCTGCTTGGATACGCGGATTTCTATGAATACAAAGCTCGCATCGACGAAGGAATGAGCAAAAAGGAGCTATTCTCGATATTCGAGCCTATATACGAAAAGACCAAGTTCGCCTTCAAGGATATCCGCGCTCTGGAAAAAAAGAAGCCTGGCCTTCGCAAGCCGTGGAATTTTGCATATATGATGGTCGGAGACTTTACTAAAGAGGAGGACCCGTATTTTAGATTCGAGAATGTCCTTTCGTACTGGGGACGTTCATTCGCTGCTATGGGACTTTCATTCCAGGACGGAGTAGTCACACTTGACCTTCTGGACCGTAAGGGCAAGCATAATAATGGCTTCTGCCATTACCCAGAGCTCGTCATACTTAAGAACGGCAGGCTGCAGCCAGGTTCGAGCAACTTCGCCTCAAACGCGACAGCAGATCAGGTAGGATCGGGCATTCAGGGCATCAATACTGTCTTTCACGAAGGCGGTCATGCAATGGATCGCTTGAATTCGATGCAGCCAGATGCCTGTATAAACAGCGAATACCCGCCGAGTACTGTCTCGTGGGCTGAAACTCACAGCATGTTCATGGATACGATCTCGAGCAGCATCGAATGGAAGACTCGGTACGCAAAAGATGCTGCAGGCAAAGCATATCCGTTTGATCTCTATGAGCGCAAGCTTCGGGCTACCCACATCCTCCGTCCGTTGGAACTCATGAGCATCATGTTCGTAGTCTTCTATGAAAAGGAAATCTATGAGTGCAAGCACCTCACGAAAGAATTCGTACTAGAAACAGCCAGAAAGATGAATCGGCGGTATTTTAATCGATCAGAAGATTCGATATCGATGCTGAATGTGTCACATATATATTCCTGGGAATCTTCAGCCTATTACCACGGATACGGCTTGGCGCTGCTCGGTGTGTATCAGTGGCGTGAATACTTCTTCAAGAAATATGGTTACATCGTAGACAATCCCAGAGTTGGCAGGGAACTTACGAAAATGTGGGCATATGCCTCGCTCTATCCCGCAAAAAAACTGGTCAAAATGGCCACAGGAAAGCCGCTGAGTGCAGATGCCTTCATCCGGGTGGCTAGAAAACCACTTGAAGCTGTGCTTAAAGATGCAAAATCCAGGATCGAGCGTATGAAGAAGGTTCCTGAATTCAAAAAACCGGTGGATCTCGGAGGAAGGATTCGCATGGTTCATGGTCGGAATAAGATTTCTGATAATTCTAGGAGTTTCGAGGACATGGACAGGAAGTATCGTGCCTGGTTAAAAACTACGAAACGCTTCTAATTCGAATTTAGCGAATCGTAGAAAATTTGCTAGTATTGTCGGCATGGACTCCTCCGAAGTACGCCGACGTTTCCTGGCTTTTTTTGAGAAAAGAGGGCATGCGATATTGCCTTCGGCGCCTTTAGTGCCTGAAAACGACCCAACAGTGCTTTTTAATACTGCCGGGATGCAACCTCTCGTGCCATATCTCATGGGGCGGCCTCATCCCGCAGGCGACAGGCTAGCGAACATCCAGAAGTGCGTGCGCACAACTGACATTGAGGATGTCGGAGATAATAGGCACCTCACATTCTTTGAAATGATGGGAAACTGGTCGCTTGGGAGCTATTTCAAGGAAGATGCCATCAGATGGAGCTACGAACTTCTGACGGACGAGAAAGAAGGTTTCGGCCTTGATCCTAAGAGGCTTTACGTGACAGTCTTTGCCGGCGATGCTAATGCCCCAAAGGACGAAGAAGCTGCAAGGGTCTGGGAATCAGTCGGGGTGCCGCACAACAGGATATATTTCAAAGATGCCACCGCAAATTGGTGGCCGGCAGTCAAAGGCAAGGATGCTTGGACGGGGCCGACAGGACCTTGCTCCGAGATGTTCTACGATGTGACAGAGAAGGGTCTTGGAGATATGACGCCATCTGAATACGATAAGGCAGACGAGGCTGGTCAGGTCGTCGAAATCTGGAATGACGTTTTCATGGAATACGAAAAGCGCGATGGAAAGATCGTGGGCAAGCTTGCCAAGAAAAATGTCGATACTGGAGCGGGCTTTGAGCGTATCTGCGCGGTTCTTCAAGGCAAATCGAACGTTTTCGAAACTGATCTATTTTCTACAATCATTGATGTAGCAAGGACTCTAGCCAGGGACACAATCAAGCAAAGAGTAATAGCTGACCATATACGCACAGCAGCTTTCATGATT
This sequence comes from uncultured Candidatus Saccharibacteria bacterium, assembly GCA_964358005.1. Classification (GTDB taxonomy): domain Bacteria; phylum Patescibacteriota; class Minisyncoccia; order Phycocordibacterales; family PALSA-1337; genus C7867-002. The sequence continues at coordinate 17,842 of CAYHNH010000002.1, forward strand.
GCCGACAGTGTAACACCATCCAATACAGACCAAGGATACGTGTTGAGGAGAATAATACGACGAATGGTATTTAACACCGACAATAGGACTTTGGATGCCGAGCAGATTAAAAAATTTATCAGATCAATAACAAACATCTACGGCCAGACATATGGCACCCTTAAGGAAAAAGAAGACATCATTAGGAATGAGATCAGTATCGAAACAGACAAATTCATCAGGACGATTCATCTAGCTGAGGAAAAATTCAAAAAAATGAATCTTAACGGTCAAACTGTAACGGGTGGTGACGCCTTTATGCTCTTTTCATCATATGGACTGCCTATTGATATGACTTTGGAACTTGCAAAGGGAATAAACGCGATAGTGGATACCAAAGGATTTGAGGTCGAGCTAAAGAAACACCAGGAAATCTCCCGCGCTGGCGCCGAAAAGAAGTTTAAGGGCGGTCTGGCGGACGCAAACGATGAGATGGTCGTTCGTTATCACACCGCCACACACCTTTTGCATCAGGCCTTGCATGACGTCCTGGGGGAGCATGTCGGACAGAAGGGCTCGAACATAACGCCAGAGCGCCTGCGCTTCGACTTCTCGCACGGGGCCAAGATGACAGACGATGAGAAGAAGCGTGTCGAGGATATGGTGAACGAAAAGATCGCCGCGAAGCTTCCCGTTAATCAGGTCACCATGCCGCGAACCGATGCAGAAAAGACCGGAGCTCGGCACTTCTTCGGGGAGAAATACGGCGACCAGATATCGATATATTTTGTGGGTAATGACCTGGCTACAGCATACTCAAAAGAATTCTGCGGAGGCCCTCATATAAAGAACACTGCGGAACTGGCTGGGCCAGAGGGAAAGCTCCGCTTCAGGATAGCCAAGGAAGAGGCAGTCTCCCAGGGAGTGCGCCGGATAAAAGCCGTGTTAGAATAGTCGCATGTTCTTCTTTGGCGACTCCAAGCCCAAGCTAAGCCTACTGTTAGAGATACAGAGCTCCCTTGTGAGAGGAACGTTGGCTCTATACGAGGATGGGAGGTTGAAGGAGGTTCTCTACAGCCTCGACATCGATATCCCATACATCCCACATGCCACTAGCGCATATTATGTTAAAACAGCGCTGCGCAATCTAACAGAAGCCATAGAGACAGCGCTCAAGCACCTGCATCTCATATCGGAAGCGCGGCCGGAGCTCCGTATCCCGAAAAGGCCTGATGATGTCCACTTTGTGATGTCATCGCCATGGATAATATCCCAGCCTAGGAACGTGGTCGTCCCATTCGGTAGGAAAACCGCAATAACGGAGGATAGAATAAAGAAAATCCTAGATGAGGAGCGAATGAAGATGGATTTCGGACAGAAGCTCAAGGTCGAGACCATAGAAGAAAAGATCTTCGAGGTACGTCTGAACGGATATGCTATAGGAGACTGGCACGGCAAGGAATCCGACAGCCTCGAAGTCTCATATGCTCTATCTGCCGGAAGCTCTGATACTATAGACAAGCTACGAGACATTGCCATCCACTCAACCGGGACGAGGAAGGTATTATTCCACTCAGCCCTCATACTCCACTATATGAGGCTTAGAAATCTGCCTTTGACTCCCCATTCCTACGCGCTCATATATATCCACGGCGAGCAGACTGACGTCATGATAGTGGAGCGACAGCTCTGTTCGTTCTTCGGGTCATTCCCAGTGGGGGTAAATTCTGTGATACGGCGTATCACAGCTGCAGCCCACATCGACCGTCGATCGGCCGAATCCCTGCTGGCGCTGCATATCGGCGAACATATCGACAAGGAGCATGACAAAACGACTGATGCCCTCATGGCCACCGCATCTTTATATTGGAGAGACGGTTTACGCAAGATCCTCGGACCAACCGATCCGGAAAGCAGGATGCCGGACAATGTATTCATGGCCTCCGGAACTCATGACGAATTCTTCACAAGGAGCCTCCTGTCATTTAAGTCGGACTGCCGGCTGCTACCACTGCCTGCTAGAGCAGAGAATGCATATGCACAGGCTATTAACAATGCTCCAAGGTAGCCGGTCTGTGTTATCATACAAGAAATATGCCTCGTAGAGTTGAAGACATAATCAGGACAGACCGGAGATCCATAAGAAACGTATCTGTCAAAGAATCTGAAAAGATACCGGAGAAAAAGCCGGCCGCCAGAGTGCGCCCGGCATCCAAGCCGGATATAGAGGACATGAGTCCCGTGAGAAAAACAAGGACATCATCGGCTATCCGGCTACCCAAGATAGTTCAGGAACCGCCTATCGGCCGGACAGGCCGGAAGGGCAGAGGCGGGCGCCGGCTGTGGCTACTCATAGTAATCGGCGTGGTCGCAGTGGTCGGATTTACCGCATTTATCGCATCTTCTTATTTTTCACGCGCGACCTTTTCGATCGTACCTGTGACATTTCCGGTGAGCGTCAATAATGTGACGATTGTGGCAACAGGAACTTCCACGCCCGGATACATCCGCTACGACGTCGCAAGATACAACGGCACCGCCTCAACGAGCATACCCGCATCTGATGGGCCGATCATATCCACGAAATCCACTGGGACGGTGACCTTGTACAACTACTTTGCGACCGAAGGGCAGAGACTCATAGCCGGCACACGCCTTTCTAATGACAACGGCATGATATACAGGCTCACAAGCTCCATCTTCATACCTGGATACAAAGCTTCCGGGGGATCGATAATCCCGGGCACCATCCGGACGACAGTGGTGGCAGAGAGCGCGGGAGCGCAGTATGACCTGGGCAGGAATGAAGGTAGCGGCACGTTGAAGGTCGTCGCCTATAAAGGCGCTCCACGCTATGATTCTATATATGCTAAGGCCTATAGCGACATAGCAGGGGGCTTCTCCGGAACCAAGAAAACCGTGGATAAATCGCTCCTAGCTTCCACGACAGAGAATCTCCAGAAAGCCCTACAGAAGACGCTCGAGAGCCAGGCTCTCGCTAACGTCCCTCCAGGCTCTGTGACATACAACACTGCCTATACGATATCCTTCAGCCAACCCAAAATAGGCGGCGAAGCCGCAAAGAGCGCTACTGTCACCCTGACTGCTACACTCTACAGCGTCTTGTTCAAGAAATCAGAGCTGGTAGCCAAACTTGCCGGATCACAGAATGTAGGCCGTTTCGGCAAATGGCCATTTTCAAGCGATGGCTTGGAGAACCTAAAATTCTCCATAACCAATCCGGGAACATTTAAGCCTACCGCAGGAAACGCTCTGATCGCCCGCCTGAATGGAAATATGCAGCTCCGAGGAATAGTCCCGACTGACGAGCTCAGGCAAAAACTGGCAGGCCTATCTTTGGCTCAAACCCGTGCTGTCTTCGGTTCATATAGTTCCGTCATCGACATAAGCAAGAGCCTCGGGGAGCTATTCCCGTCATGGGCTTCCTCCGTGCCCAAAGACGAAAATAGGATCACCGTGGTCGTAAAAGACTAAGTTTCTTGACTATATTATGGGTCTCTGCTAATATTCGGAAACGCGTTTATACGCATGGATACCGCTCCTCAACCAAAGAATACCGCGACCGGAACCGTCGTAGAGGCGTTACCGGACACGCTGTTTCGTGTTTCGATCACAAATGACGGGACTGAAACCATCGTACTGGCCTACTTGGCTGGAAAGATGAGGATGAACAGGATCCGTGTATTGGTAGGCGACCGGGTAGAGATAATGCAGGATCCATACGGAGGAAGAGCGCGCATCATAAAACGGTTATAAAATGAAAGTCAGAGCTGCGGTAAAAAAGATCTGCCCCAAGTGCCAAGTCGTCCGCCGCGGCGGATATGTGTATGTGACGTGCAAATCGAACCCGCGCCATAAGCAGCGCCAAGGCTAATCAAAAAAAGGCTTTTTAGTAAACATCCATCATGCGTATTTTAGGTATTACACTCCCCGAGAGTAAAAGGATTGAGATAGCACTGACCGCCATTTATGGTATAGGAAGGTCACGGGCTCTGAGCATTCTCGAGCAATCGAAAGTCGATCCAGCCACCAAGGCCAAGGATATATCCGTAGACCAGGAGAATGCGCTCCGCAAGCTTATCGAGGGCTTCAGGATAGAGGGTGACCTCAAGCGCGAGGTCGGCGCCAACGTCAAGCGCCTGAAGGACATCAAGGCCTATCGCGGTTTGCGCCATGCAAGACATCTCCCGACTCGCGGCCAGCGGACGAAGACCAACTGTCGCACTGTCCGAGGAAACGTGAGAAAGACCATGGGATCGGGCCGCCGTAAGGAAGAGAAGACATAAAATATATGGGTAAAAAAAGGATAGTCACAACTGAAGGAGGGGCAGAGGCAAAGCCAAAGGCTGCCGGAGCTGGAAGCAAAAAGCATGTAGATGCTGGCATTTTGCACGTGCAGTCTACCTACAACAACACCAAGGTCATGCTCACCGACAAGCAGGGCAACGCCCTTATGTGGGGATCATCTGGTGGTGCAGGCTTTCGAGGCGCAAAGAAGGGCACTCCATTCGCAGCCGCCAAGGTCGGCGAAACTCTGGCGCTCAAGGCAGTCAATCTCGGACTTAAGGAGATCGACGTCGTCGTCAAGGGAGTCGGTTCCGGCCGTGAGTCAGCCATACGTGGTTTTATCAGCAAGGGCGTCGTCATCACTTCCATCAAGGATGCGACGCCTGTTCCTTTTAATGGCCCGCAACCTAAGAAGCCACGACGCGTCTAATATACATATATGCAAATCGGCCCACGCTACAAAAAAGCTCGCTATCTAGGTGCTCCTATATTCAGGAAGACCCAGACGCAGAAATACGCTATGCGATCTCAGCGCAAGGTCAAGACCACCAAGCGCCGTGGCGGCAAGAGCGAATACGGCCGTCAGATGCTAGAGAAACAGAAGGCCCGTTTCAGCTATGGAGTCTCGGGAGGACAGTTCTCAAATTACGTCAAGAAGGCCCTGCAGGCTTCAGGCGATAACGCCAAGAACCTGATCAGCATTCTCGAGGGCCGCCTCGATAATGTGATAGTTCGCGCAGGCTTTGCGCCGACGCGTTCGGCTGCTCGCCAGATGGTCTCTCACGGCCATATCACGGTCGGTGGAAAGAAGGTGAACATCCCGTCATATCAGGTAAGGACTGGCGAGGTGCTGTCAGTCCGCTCCGGCAGTGTCGGCAAGGCGATCTTCTCGAAGGTCAGCGAGGATGTGAAGGCCACCAAAGTGCCGACATGGATGAGCGTGGATGCCGACAAGAAAGAGATACGCATATCGGGTGAGCCGACAGCGGATGCGACAGATCTTTTGTTCGATGTCCGTTCGGTCTTGGAGTTCTACACCCGCTAGAGCACTAGACAGTATGTTTTTTTAATGTATAATTATTCCTTCATTTAACTAATAATCACATGACTCACGACATCGTTGTCCCATCGAAGCCGAAGATAGTCCGAGAGGATGCGGTAAGCGGCGTATATGAGATAGATGGCCTCTATCCAGGTTATGGCCATACACTAGGCAATTCTCTGCGCCGCATCATCCTCTCTTCGCTCCCAGGGGCAGCGGTTACTCGCGTCAAGATATCAGGAGTCGAACATGAATTCTCGACCATAAATGGCGTCAAGGAAGATGTCATCACCATCATACTCAGCCTAAAGAAGCTGCGCATACGCCTTACTGGCGACGAGCCGGTCACCCTGACACTCAAGGGCAAGGGGGCTATGGAACTCACTGCCAAGGACATAGATGCTCCTGGGCAAGCTGAGATACTCAATCCTGACCTGTACATAGCTACGCTTTCGGACAAGTCAGCAGATCTGAACATTGAGATGACCGTCGAAAAGGGCTTGGGATACGTATCGAAGGAGAACCTCCAGAAGGAGCGCGTAGAGATTGGCGTCATCACCCTGGATGCGGCGTTTACACCTATCCGCAAGGCCAACTACGAAGTCGAGAATATGCGCGTCGGTGATAGGACAGATTTCAACCGCCTCCGTCTATCGATTGAGACAGATGGGACAATAACCCCACACGAGGCTCTCGAGAATTCTATAGTGCTCATGATCAACCAGCTCAAGGCCGTCGTAGGTTTCGTAGAGAAGGAAGAGCCGAAACCGGAGGTCAAAGCCGATGAATCAGCCGATAGGAACGCTGGAGCAGAGGGCCGACTCCCGAAGGAAGTAGATACGGAGCTCCTGAAGACCCGCGTCGATGCTCTCGACCTGTCTTCGAGAACTGTGAAGGCTTTGACGAATGCCAATATCCGCACGCTGGGGGGTATGGCCCGCAAGAAGGAGTCGGACATCATGGACATAGACGGCTTGGGCGCCAAGGGCATGCAGGAGATAAAGAAGCTCCTCGCCCAGCACGGCATTATCCTGAAACAATAGACTTATATGAGGCACCATTCCAACGTACGAAAATTCGGTCGCGAGAAGACACAGAGGCACGCCCTCATGCGTTCTCTGGCCCGCAACCTTATCCGCGACAACAGGATCAGGACCACCGGCGCCAAGGCCAAGGAATTGCGCCCGTACGTAGAGAAGCTGGTGACTCGCGCAAAGATCGGCACGATCGCCTCCAGGCGTTTGGTGAGCTCGAGGCTCATGGGCGACCCTGAGGTCAAGAAGCTTTTTGACGAGATCGCTCCTAAGTACAAGGAGAGGAAGGGCGGCTACACCAGGATAGTCAAGCTCCCGAACCGCGATCTGGACGGCAGCTCGATGGCCCTCATCGAATTTGTATAATACGAACATGAAATACACCATTGACGCACAAGGTAAGAAGATCGGACGCATAGCCTCGGCGGCTGCGGCACGCCTCATGGGCAAGTCCAGCGTCTCCTTCGCTAAGAATAAAGTGCATGCCGAGGTCGTAGAGATAGTGAACGCCTCGAAAACCGACATGAGCGCGGTGAAGAAGCAGAACGACACTTACGTCACCTATACTGGCCACCGTGGAGGCCTCGAGAGCGAGACCCTAGGTGAGCTCATCATCCGCCGCGGCATGAAGGAGGTCTATACCCGCGCCATAGAGCGCATGCTCCCGAGGAATAAGCTGCGCAAAGACCGTATGAAGAACCTTATCATCAAAGACTAATATGACAGCCACAAAACACACCGGAAAATATTTCGAGGCAGTAGGGCGCAGGAAGACTTCGGTCGCTCGCGTGCGCCTTTTCCCGGCCAAGGAGCTTTCTTTCGAGGTGAACGGCAAGGAGCTCGCGGTATATTTCCCGACTCGAGAGATGCAGGCTACAGCACATGAGGCGATCAAGAATGCCAAGCCGGCTGAAAAGTTCTTCATCTCCGCAAAGCTCTCCGGAGGCGGCATCGTCTCCCAGTCTGAAGCCCTCCGTCACGGCATCGCTCGCGCTCTCCTCGTATACGATATACAGCTTCGCGGCACCCTGAAGAAAGCAGGTTTCCTCTCTCGAGATGCCCGCGCCAAGGAACGCAGAAAGTTCGGTCTGAAGAAGGCACGTAAGTCTCCGCAGTGGGCAAAACGTTAGGATCTAATAATGAAAGAACACAAAAAGGACATCGAAAATAACGATCTCGATGACTCGGTTGTAGCCGAGGAGAATGCCGCAGAAGCCATAAAGAAGCTGCGCGAAAAGCTCAAGAAATGCGAAGCCGAGAAGATGGAATATCTGACCGGCTGGCAACGCGCCAAGGCTGACATGATAAATGCTCGCAAACGCGATGAGGCTGAGCGAGCAGAGTTCATCAAATTCTCAAACGAGCGCCTGATCGAGAGCCTCATACCTGTCCTCGAGAGCTTTGATCTAGCCATGGGCAATAAGGTGGCCTGGGAAAAGGCCGACAAGAACTGGCGTGTTGGGGTCGAGTATATCTATTCACAGCTAAAGAAGGCTTTGGCTGATTCGGGCCTGGAGGAGATTGACCCTATCGGAAAAGCATTTGACCACAGCCGTGACGAAGCGGCTGAATACGTGCCTGCTGAAAAAGAGGCAGACCATCATAAGATCATTGCTGTGATTCAAAAGGGGTATGTCCTGAATGGGAAAGCTCTAAGGCCACCGAAGGTGAGAGTGGGGGAGTTTAAGACTCTTTAATCAGGATCTCATCTTTTATACCCAGGTGTTTGCTTATGGTATTAAGTTGGCGTGCCATTAGAACGATATTTTGATCTAAGACGTCTATTTTGTAGTCGATTCGGTTGAATCTAAGATCCATAGCGTCAAAACGACGATCTACAGCATCAAAGCGCTCATCGATCTTGTCGAATCTATCAAAGACGGACTGAAAGCTCTGGCCTATGTCGTCCATGCTCGTCTTAAATTCGGTCTTTGTAACGTAGTCTTGCATTTGTATTTGGTACATTTTATTCCTATAAAATTAGTAATGCAATAGTCTAGCAATATAGTAATGAAGAAACGTTCAAAAAAAGTTCAAATTTTAATGAATTTTTTGAAACCCTTGACTACCCAATACGTCTGATATAATAGGAAAACAATGCTTACCCCTTATTCACGCTCAAATTTCGTCGAAAAAGTCCTGACCGACCACTCCGGCCGCCAGTTCAGGGCGCTTTTCCTCGTTACGCTCGTAAATGGGGAAGTGAAGGGTCATCTCCTTTCCCTCAAGCCGATGCCGATGAAGACTCTTGCCATCGAGGGTGCTGTTTCTGATGGCTCTATCTGCCTGCCTTGCTGGACGACAGACTGCGAGATCGAGACTCCGTATGTCGCCTCATATGCACCAGTCATTTCTCCATACTTTAGCGAGCTCGACATTTTCCTATCTACACAACCAACCAGGGCGCCTGCTTTTGCATAATATCCGCGCCATGCTCATAAAACTCCGGGTCACTACCGGTGCGCGCGCGGAAAAGATCGTCAGGAAGTCAGACGATCATTTTATCGTCTCTGTAAAAGAAGAAGCGGAGAGGAACATGGCCAACAACCGCATTCTGGAGATCTTTCGAGAGATGCATCCCGACAGGGCAGTAAAGATCGTTAAAGGGCATCACTCTCCGTCGAAGATATTAGAGATTGTATAGTCAGGCACCTTAAAAGTAAATATTAGCGAAATTAACTACTAACATGTCCAAAATCATCGGAATAGACTTAGGAACGACATTCTCGGCTGTGGCTGTCATGGAAGCCGGCGTGCCACGCGTTCTCGAGAACGCGGAGGGCCAAAGGACGACCCCTTCCATCGTCGCCCAGTCGAAGACCGGCGAGCGTCTCGTCGGCCTTCTAGCGAAGCGTCAGGCCGTCACCAATCCCAGGAATACGATCTCCCAGATCAAGCGATTCATGGGCCACAACTTCGATGAAGCTAGCGTTCAGTCAGACATTAAGAACGTTCCATTCGAAGTTCGAAAGGCCTCAAACGGTGGCATCGAAGTGAACCTCTCCGGTAAGTGGCTCCGCCCAGAAGAAGTCTCAGCCATGATACTCATGAAGCTGAAGACCGACGCGGAAGCTCGCCTCGGCGAGAAAGTAACCGAAGCGGTCATCACGGTTCCGGCATACTTCAACGACTCGCAGCGCCAGGCCACGAAAGACGCAGGCAAGATCGCCGGTCTCGACGTGAAGCGAATCATCAATGAACCTACGGCTGCAGCGCTCGCGTACGGATTCAACAAAAAGAAGAATGAAAAGATCGCCGTATTCGACTTCGGAGGTGGAACATTCGATATATCAGTCCTCGAAGTGGGGGATGATGTCGTCGAAGTAAAGTCCACTGACGGCGACTCGCACCTCGGAGGCCGCGACATCGATGCCAAGATAGTCGCATGGCTCGCAGACCAGTTCGCGCGCGAGAATGGCATCGACCTACGCAAGGACCCGCTTTCACTTCAGCGCATAGATGAGGCTGCGGAGAAAGCCAAGATAGAGCTTTCGACTGCAGTATCGACCGAGGTAAACATCCCATTCGTGACTTCTGGAGCTGACGGCCCGAAGCACCTCCTCGTCACCCTCACCCGCGCAAAGCTAGAGGAGCTAACCGCGGAATTCATCGACCGCGCCATGATGATCACCAAGCGCGCCATGGAGGCTTCTCCATTCAAGGTAGGTGAGATCAACGAAGTAGTCCTTGTCGGCGGCCAAACACGCATGCCGGCACTCCAAAATGCAGTCAAACAGTTCTTCGGAAAAGATCCTCACATGGGAGTGAATCCCGACGAGGTGGTTGCGGTGGGCGCCGCCATTCAGGGCGGAATATTGGGCGGTGACGTGAAGGATGTGCTCCTTCTCGATGTCATCCCGCTCTCTCTCGGTATCGAAACTATGGGTGGTGTAGCGACAAAATTGATCGAGAAGAACACCACCGTACCTACTCAGCGATCGCAGGTATTCTCGACTGCGGCGGATAATCAGACATCCGTGGAGATCCATATCAGCCAGGGCGAGCGAGCTCTGTCAGCTGACAACAAGTCGCTCGGAAGGTTCATACTCGACGGCATCCCGCCGTCACCTCGCGGCATGCCGCAGATCGAGGTCTCATTCGACGTCGATGCGAACGGCATCTTGAATGTGACCGCCAAGGACAAGGCCACAGGCAAGGCGAACTCGATCAAGATCACTGCTTCTAGCGGCCTTTCAAAGGAAGAGGTCGAGAAGATGAAGCAGGAGGCGGCGGCGCATGAGACGGAGGATAAGACGAAGCGCGAGCATATCGAGACAAGGAATGTGGCGGAGCAGCTTGTCTACACGGCGGAGAAGGCATTGAAGGATGCGGGTGACAAAGTACCGGCCGATGTGAAGAAGACAATCGAAGAGAAGGTTGCTGCGCTTAAGACCGCTAAGGACGCACAGCCCTTAGACGCCGCCGCAGTTAAGACGGCTACTGAAGCACTGTCGACTGAGATTCAGAAGATAGGGCAGTTCATGAATCAGCAGGAGTCGCAGGGTGGACCACAGGGAGGTGCCCAGGGCGGCGCAGACAACAAAAAAGGCCCGGATGCCGGACCTGAAGTAAAGGACGCCGAGTTCAAGGAGAAGAAGTAGTTCATCCTAGGTACCTATGCATTTTGGGACAGATTTTGTCTCAAAACGCATAGGGAGTCGCACCCACGTATGCAGTTCTTAGATAAAAAGGCCCTCGTAGTTTCCCGGAAGCCTGTTATGAGCAGGGTTCGGGGAAACGAACGAGGGCCGGCAGATGACTTTTCAGTCCTTGGACTGCTAAAAGGGTCGTTGTTCAACCATCGTCAGGCCATGGGCCGAAAACGAGTTGCTTGAGAAATACGAGGATTGCCAATAGAACCGAGCCGAAATCCTTCAACGGTTCCCAAACCTCTTCGCGAACGAGTTCCTTGATCATGGAAGTAGAAGTCGAAGTTAAAGTGGTCGACCAGTAACTGGAAGATGTGGCGCTTGGTCAACTGCACGAATCAGGGCCTTCTTCGAAGAGGCTCGCCAAGACATAATACCGATGGCGGCAAACCCGACAGCGATGATATCGAGAATGAGCGCGGCCGTCCTCGAACCAAGTGACCAGGCGAACCAGCCGTAAAAGCCGGCGACCAAAGCAAAAAAGAACAGAGTGAGCGAGAGCTGTTTCATGGTAACTGCGGGGCTGAAGTTTTCAAACAACTGGACACATTCAACATACAACGTATATTATTAGACGTCAATCAACATGAAAGACTACTACAAAACCCTAGGTGTGGAGCGGGGCGCTTCCAAGGAGGACATCAAAAAGGCCTTCCGTAAGCTCGCGCACGAGCATCACCCTGACAAGACCAAGAACGACCCGACATCCTCGCAGAAATTCAAAGAGGCTAGCGAGGCGTATTCGGTGCTATCTGACGACAGCAAACGCAAACAATACGACACCTTCGGCTCGGCTGGACCTGGTATGGGAGGCGGTCCCGGCGGTGGCGGTTTCGGAGGCGGCGCAGGCTTTAACCCCCAGGACTTCGCCGGTTTCGACTTCTCTGGATTCCAGAATGGTCAGGGCGGGGTAGAATTCGACCTCGGCGACATGTTCGGCGATTTCTTCGGTGGCGGACGAAACAGGCAGACTCAAACCCAGAGAGGCAGGGATGTCTCCATCGACATCCAGATTTCATTCGAGGAGTCTATCTTCGGCGTCGAGCGCGACATCATCGTAACGAAGACAGCGCAATGCCTAGCATGCCACGGCACAGGCGCTGAGACCGGCTCAAGCATGGAAACCTGCAAGACCTGCAACGGAAAAGGCAAGATAAACGAGACGCGCAGGTCATTTATCGGCGTATTCTCGACGACTCGAGCGTGCGATTCATGCCACGGCAAGGGTCAAGTACCAAAAAACAAATGCCATACATGCCACGGCCACGGTGTGCTCGAGCGCCAGCAAGAGATAACGGCGAAGATACCGCCTGGCATAGAGGATGGCGAGATGGTCAGGCTCGGCGGCATGGGCGAGGCCGTCTCTAACGGCGTCCCGGGCGACATGTACGTGAAGGTCCACGTGAAGCCTCACCAGTTCATACGCAAGCAGGGTCTCGACCTCGCATCCGACATCCGGATAAAGCTCACCGAGGCCCTGACCGGCGCCAAGATACCTTTCAAGTCCCTGGATGGCGAGCTCGAAGTATCTGTACCGGAGGGCACGAACACCGGCGACATCCTACGCGTGCGTGGCAAGGGAGTCCCGGGTGAGAACGGCCGTCGCGGCGACCTGCTCATAAGGATCGCAGTCGATATGCCCAAGAAGCTTTCCAAGAATGCGCGTAAGATCATCGATGATTTGAAAAATGAAGGTTTATGATATAGTATTCCGCCCATGTCTATATTCTCATTTTTAAAAAGCCACGCAGTGCTAGCAAGCACTATCTGCATAGTCATAGTGGCAGGAGCGGTCATAACAGGCCGCATAGCTTCAAGGCCGGCAGTGGGACTTTTTGACTCGAATATGAAAAGGGTCGCGGTCGTGCCGGTCAGTAGTTTTAGCACTGGAACAGGCGTGGTAAGCGCGGACGGAATCGTCAAATCCGTGGCCCAGGTCGACCTGCGAAGCCAGCTCAGTGCGCCCATATCCCATCTAGCCGTCGCTCTAGGCGACAACGTCTACGCCGGTCAAACCATCGCTGAGCTTTCCAATGCCGATATCAGAGCCCAGCTCGACCAGGCTAAGCTCTCGCTCTCACTCGAAGGCATATCGCTCGATTCGGCCCGTAAGACGGCCGTCGACGCAGTCGAGAGCAGCTATCTCAATGCCGATGAGGTCGTCCATACCCAGATCGATCCCATGCTTTTCAATAGCACGATGACCTCGGTCCAGCTCTCGGCCTTTTCCACAGACGCGGTCTATTATCAGCAGATCCTAGCTATGAGGACTGACATCACGAACCTATTCAACTCCTGGAAAGGGATCGTGAACGGCTTAGAGACTGCTAGCGACGCATCGCTAAGCTCGGCACTAGAGACATCTCAAGCGAACATCGAGAAGATCCGAACTCTCCTGGATGAGATCTCCAAGATATTAAATAGTGCCGCTATCATCGCCCTGCCAGCGGATTTGGTCAAAGTGAACAGCTGGAAGACTACCGTCACAGCCGCTAGATCCAGCATGAGTGCCGTAGGGACAGCCCTGATAAACGCCAAGAAAGCCCTATCGAGCTCTCTGGTATCCCAAGGTGGGACTGGAGCCGCGCCAGGCACGATCGCCCAGGCCGGAGTCAAGAATCTCCAGGCCCAGCTGGATAAGACCATCATACGATCGCCGATTGCCGGCAAGGTTGCCGCGCTGCCATTGCGTAGCGGTGAATTCGCCGGGCCAGGCCAGCTCATAGCCACGATAGTCGGCGCTGGGTCATTGGAAATCCAGGCATTCGTTAGCGCTGAGGACATCTCCAGGATAAGCATCGGCGCCGAGGCAACCGTAGATGGCAATATCTCCGGAAAAGTTTCCAACATCTCACCTAGCGTGAACCCGGTGAACAAGAGGGTCGAGGTCAAAATACTGGTGAGCTCAGAGACTCCAGGCCTCATCATAGGCAGGAACGTGAGCGCATCTATAAAAGCCGCGGCGGCCGAGGCTTCGACGACTTCCGTATACAACATCCCCATACAGAACATCAGGATAGTGCCTGGCGACGCCTATGTCTTCACAGTCGATGAGTCGTCGAAGGTCGTAAAGCATAGAGTCACACTCGGCGAGGTCAAAGGGGATTTCGTCCAAGTGATCGCAGGTATCAACTCTGACATGAAGATAGTCTCCCCAGTATACGAGCTCGAGGAAGGACAGACGGTGGAGATAGAGTAAACTCATGGAAACAAAGAACAGCGAACATTCTTCGGATAGCCGCTATCTGGCCAAGCTGCAGTTCAGACCAGAACTGCGCAGGATGTGGCTCAATTTTTTTGTCACTAATTTCCGCGTAGTCATACTGCTCATCGCAGTCATCACAGCTTGGGGCTTGTATTCATTCTTCACACTGCCGCGCGAATCCAATCCGGAGATAAAGATACCCATAGCCATAGTCATGACACCCTATCCGGGCGCTTCGCCGTCCGACGTAGAGGAATTCGTGACCAAGAAGATCGAGGCCGAGCTATCCGGCCTCAAGGGTCTAAAGCAATTGTCATCTAGCTCATATAATTCGCTTTCTTCTATCCAGGTGGAATTCGACGCGAACCAGGACGTAGACGATTCGATACGGCGCTTGAGGGACAAGGTAAATGCTGTTCAGCCCAAGATAACCACGGAGGCCGATGACTCCGTAGTCACAGAGATATCTATAGACGACGCACCTATATGGTCCATCTCCATCACCGGGCCTTATGACGGATTCACCCTGCGGTCATATGCCGAGGACATCAAGGACGAGCTCGAGAAGATAGGCGGCGTTCGCGAGATATCTATATCAGGCGGCGACGAGTATCAGTACGAGGTTGCATACATCCCTGAGCAGCTGCTTTTCTATGGTTTGAGCGTAAATCAGGTCAATCAAATTATCGCGGCCTCGAATGTGGCCATACCTGCTGGCAACTTCGAGCAGGGCTCCCTGATATTCCCGGTGCGTACTGATGGAAGATTCACCGACATTAAGAGCCTGGGCGGGATAGCCATCTCCCATACCGATTCTGGATCGACTGTGTACCTGCGCGATATTGCCAAGGTCAGCGAGACAGCAGTGAAGAAGACAACTTATTCCAGGCTATCCATAAACGGAGGCGAACCCAAGAATTCCGTGAGCCTGGGGCTAATAAAACGCCAAGGCTCATCGGTCCTAGAGACGGTAGATGCGGCCAAGAGGGCAGTAGACACAGCCATCGCTTCGTTTCCACCGGGCATAACCTATGACGTCACCATGGACATGGCTAAGGAGGTCCGTACCAGTTTCGATCAACTGTCGCATGACTTCGTCATCACAGTCCTTCTCGTGGCTGTCATTTTATTCCTCATCGTCGGGCTCAAGGAGGCCTTCGTCGCCGGACTGGCCATACCGCTGGTGTTCTTCGTCAGCTTCGGAGTGCTCAAGATGATGGGCATAACCTTGAACTTCCTATCCCTGTTCTCGCTCATACTGGCCTTGGGCCTCCTGGTCGACGACGCCATCGTGGTCGTATCAGCGACCAAGCAGTACCTGAACACCGGCAAATTCACGCCCGAAGAAGCGGTGCTATTGGTGCTCAATGACTTCAAATGGGTGCTCACCACAACGACGCTAGCCACAGTCTGGGCTTTCCTGCCGCTCCTATTCTCGACAGGCATAGTCGGCCAGTATCTGAAATCCATCCCCATCACGGTCTCCATAACACTCATTGCCTCGCTGTTCATAGCCCTCATGATCAACCACCCACTAGCGGCCGTGCTCGAGCGCATCCGGCTTACAAGGAGGTTCTTCTTCATCATCGAAGCTCTGCTCATAGTCTTCGCCGCTTGGATGGTCTACATGGGCGGCATCATCTTCTACACGCTCGGCGCTCTTGCCGTCGTCATCGAGATATATCTCATCTGGTGGTATGAGCATGGAGGCAAAGGGAAGACGCTAGATAATGCCGTGCTCATGGAACGGGAATGGCAGGATGATGGTCTCATCAAGCAGAAGCTAGCGGAGCAGGGCGATCGCCACAACGAGAGCTTCTCGAGCCGACTCATCCACGGCATCATACATTTCAATATATTCCTGCCCATCTACGAAAAGTACTTGCGGCACTACATTCTGGACAAGAAGCGTCGCCGCCGCGTACTCGCCGGTGTCGTTGTCCTTTTCGTCGCTTCCATCATGCTGGTGGCTACTGGCGTGATACGCAACGAATTCTTCCCGCCGTCCGACCAGGACTATGTCTACATAGACATGAAGACTCCGGTCGGGACTAATCTGCAGGCGACTGATTCAAAGGCAAGGGAAGTCGAGAAACTGCTCTACTCATATCCGGATATACAGAGCTTCACGACTACTATCGGCCGCGGCAGTCCCAATTCCGGCAACTTCGGCGGGGGAGGTGTGGGCTCTGCGAACATAGCCTCGATAGCTCTCACTCTGAGGGAAAAAGGCGAGCGCTCCATGAAGTCATTCCTATTCGCCGATGTGGTGAGAGCCGATCTATCCAAAGCGCGCATACCTGGACTGGAGATAAACGTGGCTTCTCTGGCTGGCGGACCGCCAGCAGGCGCAGCCTTCGAAGCGCGCGTGATGGGCGACGACTTCGAAACGCTCACCCAAGTGGTGAACGATCTTAAACCGATGCTCGCATCCATCCCGGGAGCTATAAACGTCAATGCATCTCTCAAGGATTCAGTGCCAGAATACACATTCAAGCTCGACCCGAAAAAGCTCGAAGAGAACCGTCTTAGTGCCATAACAGTCGGGTCATACCTGCGTACGGCCATAGCAGGGACAGAGCTCATGAAGATCGTCCGCGACGAGAAGGAAATCAAGCTCATGGCCACATTCGACCAGGGATCTATACCGACCTTGCAAGCAATACAGAACCTGCAGATCGCGAACTCGCGTGGCGAAGCCGTCTACCTGAAGGATGTGGCCGAGATCGAACTCAAACCAGCCGTGGACGTGATCATGCGCATAGACCAGAGGAGGACGGTCCTCTTATCAGCAGGAGCAGATTCGACTACGAACGGCCAGGCCCTGCTCGCTGAATTCAATAAGAAGCTGGCCACATACAGCATGCCCTCTGGCTATGCCATCGTGTATGGCGGCGAGAATGAACAGAATGCCGAATCGCTGGTCTCGGTCATGCGCGCCATGGTGATCGCTCTCATTCTCATCGTCTCGACTCTCATCATCCAGTTCAATTCCTTTAGGAAGGCCCTCATAGTGCTGGTGCCTATACCGCTGGCGCTCATCGGCGTCTTCGTCGGCATGGCGGTGTTCGATGTGTCGCTCGGCCTGCCTGGGCTCATCGGCATCCTGGCGCTCTTCGGCATCGTGGTGAAGAACGCGATCATACTTGTCGACAAGATAAACATAAATATCAAAAGCGGCATCCCATTCGAAGAATCAGTAGTCGATGCCGGAAAGGCCAGGCTCGAAGCGATCTTCATCACTTCGCTCTGCACGATCTTCGGTATCCTGCCGGTCACATTGTCTGATGAGTTCTGGCAGGCCCTGGGCTCTGCAGTCATCTTCGGTCTACTATTGTCGTCGTTCCTGACTCTGTTCATCGTCCCGGCGTTCTATCTCATGTTTGTGAAGGATAAATCTTCTGCTGTCATTAATTAGGCATTAGCCAGACAGTCCCGCCGGCCCTTTTTCTAGGAGCTTCATACATGGGGGGGCGACTACCTATGCATTTTGGGACAGATTTTGTCTCAAAAGGCATAGGTACTTAAGATGAACTACTTCTTTGTCATGAAAGAAGCCTATAACAAAGATGTTATAGGTCTCATGTACGAACAGGTGTGAGGGCCGCATGGGTAGCGCTTAGATAACAATAAACCCGCCTCACGACAAAGCTTGGGGGCTTATTGTCGGGGCGGGCAAAGCGGCGCATCAGATCACTTGGTCGCTTTCTCCGATTTGGAGTCGGTCGTCTTCGGCGACGGCAAGCCGTCATCGAAGACAATCCAGACACCATAGAACATGTTCTTGACCTCGCCGTCGTAGTAGACGTTGAAACTGACGAGCTTCAATGTCGGATGATCATCGATCCACTTGTCGATGACCGTCGCGACGGTTTGGGGAGTTATGCGGGTGTTGTCCGCGAGACTGACAAACACTGTGCGTTGTTTGGCAAAGGCGACTGAAGTCGCCGAAAGGAAAAGGCAAACCAGTAGGAGCATCTTTTTCATAGGAAGGAATTGTCAAAGCTGTGGTGCATTCTAGCACGTTAATGTATATATGTCAACCTCTGCTAAACGGCCCTGATTCCTGCTATCATTCATCCATGAAGAAAATCCTCCTCTCCGGCGTGAAGCCATCCGGGCGGCCGCACATAGGCAACTATTTCGGCGCCATGAAGCAATTCGTGGAACTGCTCGCCTCCGACAAATACGAGTGCTACTTTTTCATCCCCGACTATCACGCTCTCAACACCGTCCAGAACGCCGAGGAGATGAGACATAACTCCCTGGATGTGGCCATTGACTACATGGCGCTCGGGCTCGACCCCACCAAGGCCACGCTCTTCAAACAGTCAGACGTGTCGGCACATACCGAGCTCGCTTGGATATTCGATACGCTAGTATCCGTCCCGTACCTACAGCGCGCTCACGCCTACAAAGACGCCGAAGCCAAGGGCACCGAGATCAGCATGGGCACATTCAACTATCCCGTGCTCATGGCGGCCGACATACTCCTCTACGATACGGACGTCGTGCCAGTAGGCCAGGACCAGAAGCAACACATAGAATACGCGCGCGACATCGCCGCCAAGTTTAACAACACCTTTGGCGAGACTTTCAAGCTGCCGGAGCCCTTCATTCTCGAGAATATGGCGACAGTTCCAGGTACTGATGGGCGCAAGATGTCCAAGAGCTACAACAACACGATACCGCTCTTCGCCACCCGCGAGGAGATAGTCAAGGCCGTCATGGGCATAGTCACTGATTCGGGTGCAGACGTGCCGACCAACGTATATGCCATGCACAAGCTGTTCCGACCAGAAGGGGATATAAAAGCGCTCTACGAGGCGAATAAGGGCAAATACAAGGCTTTAAAGGAGGCTTTGATAGAGGATATAGACGCCTTTCTGAAGCCTCTGCGCGAGCGCCGAGCCGAGATAGCCAAGAATGAAAAGCAGGTCATGATAGTGCTAGACAAGGGAGCCGAGAAGGCTCACGGCAAGGCTTCGGCCAAACTGCGCGACGTCAAAAAGAAGATAGGCGTATTGTAGGAAATGTCATTCACTGTCAAAACCCAAGCATTCGAGGGACCGCTCGACCTCCTGCTCGATCTCATCGAGAGGCGCAAGCTTTTCATTAGCGATATCGCGCTCTCGAAGGTCACGGACGACTTCATCGAACATGTGAAGCGATTCGAGAACCTGCCCATGGGGGAGTCGGCACACTTCATATTGGTGGCCTCGACTCTGTTGCTCATAAAATCAAAATCACTTTTGCCTGATCTGGCTCTCACAGAGGAGGAGCAAGGCGACATCAAGGACCTCGAGACGCGCCTCAAGATATACAGACGGGTGAAGGAGGCCAGTAAGCACGTTGAAAGCCTCTTCGGTAAAGATATGATCTTCGGGGTATCGCAGTCCAGACCGTTCAGCCCAATCTTCGCACCTGACCCAGAATTCAACCTCGAGCGAGCGCTAAATTCTCTGAAGGACCTGGTCAAGAGATTGCCCAAGGCCGAAACATTGCCGAAGCTCACAGTGAAGAAGATCATCAGTCTCGAGGATATGATAGGTAACTTGACGAGCCGGATAACTAGCCAGCTCCGGATGAGCTTCAAACAATTCACTTCAGAGCACAAGGGTGAGAGGATAAACGTCATCGTGAGCTTCCTGGCCATGCTCGAGCTCGTGAAGCACGGGGTTCTCGAGGTCACCCAGAGAGGCGATTTTTCAGATATTGAA
Organism: uncultured Candidatus Saccharibacteria bacterium; assembly: GCA_964358005.1. Classification (GTDB taxonomy): domain Bacteria; phylum Patescibacteriota; class Minisyncoccia; order Phycocordibacterales; family PALSA-1337; genus C7867-002. The sequence continues at coordinate 37,779 of CAYHNH010000002.1, forward strand.
ATGGAAACGAAACAGGTTGGGGTGCCGAAATATTAAACAAAAAAGCCGCCGATGGAGATGTCGGCGGCAGAGGGAAGCAGGTGAAGCTCCGGCGGTCAGGCAGTGTGGCCATGTCTCCGCAGCCCTTGGAGCTCATCCAGAAGCTGTCGTTCCTTTGCTTCGAAATGAGAGAGCTTTCCAGCCAATCCGGGACCGGCCGAGGAGGATTTGGCTTGGTCGATGTCCTGCTTGATCTCAACGAGACCCTGGTGAATCTCCCCCTCCCGAATCACCTCATACCGGTGCCTCAGGTGCTTGAGATCTTTGCGCAGGCGTTCCAGCTCCGCCTCAGGCGTGATAAGGACGCTGCTGCTCTGCTTCGCCTTGATGAGTGCCTCCAAGGCCCCGATCTGCGAGGCGATCTCGAGGCTGGTCTGGGGCTTTTTGCGAAGCTGTCGGACGATAAGATAAACGGCGGCAATCACTGCCACGACGAGCGGGAGTAGCCAGAAGTAAATGTGCATATTTTATATGGTTCAAATCGAATCTTATTCCTTTCGCCGTACAAGTCAATAGTGTAAAATAAGCCGCATAATATGGACTTACCGCAAAAGATAGAGGCCGTGCTTTTCTGGAAGGCTGAACCTGTTTCATTCAGGAAGCTCGCAACGCTTTTGGATACCGACATAGGCGCGGTGAAGGCCGGTGTCGACCAGCTGGAACAAGCCCTGAAGGGAAGAGGGGTCACCCTAGTACAAACTGATGAAGAAATATCACTCGGCACTGCCAAGGAACTGTCTCCGCTCATAGAGAAATTGACGAAGGACGAGCTAACGAAAGATCTGGGTAAGGCCGGGCTAGAAACACTCTCGATAGTCCTCTATCAGGGTCCGATTTCCCGGAGCAACCTCGACTACATACGAGGAGTCAATTCGCAATTCATCCTCCGATCACTGCTCATACGCGGACTAGTCGAGCGTGTAGACAATCCAGAGGATTCTAGGAGCTTCCTCTACAAGCCGACCCTAGCACTACTCTCACATCTAGGCATCTCCAAGATCACAGACCTGCCCGAATACGAACAGGTGAGAAGCGAGATCGAAAGCTTCAAAGCTACACCAAAAGCGCCCGCATCTGATGCTACAATAGCCGAGTAATGTCCTCGAGAGCCCACATCGACAGATTCTTTCTTTACTCTACCGGAGCACTGACTATCGCCGGCTTCATCATATTCCTTTCGGCATCTCTTGGGCTTTTGTCCCAGACGGGAGCCACCTTCGGGACTGTTGCGGTAAAACAGGGGATAAGCCTGGCCATAGGCCTCGCGGCTTTCTTCGTCTTCTCTCGCCTCAAATACACGATATTCCGGAAAACAGCGACTATCATACTCGTAGGTGCGATCTTGCTGAACCTGCTCCTCTTCATTCCTAGCCTGACACTCCACTACAATGGCGCTTCGCGCTGGATAAACCTCGGCTTGTTCTCATTCCAACCATCTGAATTCCTAAAGATAGCGGCGATCATATATTTTGCCGCCTGGCTCCACTTCGCCAAGGAGCGCATAAAATCCATGAAATTCGGCCTGCTGTCATATGTGGCCATCATGGCGATCCTAGGAGGGCTGCTACTCATCCAATCCGATACGGACACTCTGGTCATCATCGGCGTCACCGGCTTGGCCATGTATATAGTCGCAGGCATGCCCATAAAGCACTTTCTGCTGTCACTCATACTGCTCGGCACAGTCGTGGCGGGAGTCATATATTTCAGGCCCTACGCAGCCGAGCGCTTCAAGGTGTATCTGGACCCAACCACAAATACCCAAGGCTCCGGATATCAGATCAATCAGTCGCTCATAGCCATAGGCTCTGGGGGCATGTTCGGACGCGGCTTCGGCCAGAGCGTCCAAAAGTTCGGCTACCTGCCACAGCCGACCGATGACTCGATATTCGCAGTCGCAGCTGAGGAATTCGGGTTCGTCGGCGGATTGGCTTTGCTCGTCATATACTGCCTATTCGCCATAAGCTCGTTCAGGATAGGGACGCGGTCGGTAGATGTATTCGGGGGGATGATGGCGGTCGGGTTAGCCATATTGGTCATATCGGAGTCATTCCTGAACATGGCGGCAATGCTCGGTCTGGTGCCGATATCCGGCCTGCCGCTCCTATTCGTGTCACATGGCGGCACAGCGCTCATCATCATCCTCCTTAGCGCCGGGATAGTGGCGAATGTGTCGAAGCATGGGAGAGCCTAAAAATTTGATATAATAAAGCCTATGAAAATCCTTCTTGCAGGCGGCGGCTCAGGCGGCCATTTCTACCCGATAATAGCCGTCGCCCAGGCGATCCGAGACATCGTGGCCGAGCGCAAGCTCATACCTCCGGAGCTCTATTACATGGCTTGCGAGCCTTATAACGCCCGCATCCTCTTCGAGAGCGATATCCAGTTCATCGGAGTCCCGACAGGCAAGAGGCGCCGGTATTTCTCGCTCCTCAACTTCACCGACATATTCAAGACCGCATACGGTTGCCTGACGGCGCTCCTAAAAGTCTATTCCGTGTACCCAGACGTCGTATTCGGCAAAGGAGGGTACCAGAGCTTTCCGGCTCTGTTCGCTGCAAAGCTCCTGCACATTCCAGCCGTCATCCACGAATCCGACTCACACCCGGGCCGCGTCAATCTCTGGGCAGGCAAGTTCGCGAGGAAGATCGCCATCTCATATCCGAATGCCGCGCCGTTCTTCGGCGCGCGCCAGCAGGAGAAGATAGCGGTGACAGGGAATCCAGTCCGTCCAGACATAGCCAATCCGCTCCGTAACGGCGCCCACGAATTCTTGAAGCTCGAACAGGGGACCCCGGTCGTCCTGATACTCGGCGGATCGCTAGGTTCGGCCAGCATCAATGATTCAGTCATGGAGGCACTGCCGGAACTTTTGAACCGCTACCAGATCATCCATCAAACAGGTAAGAATAATATCGAGGAGATAAGAGCGACGACTGGGGTCATCCTGAAGGACCATCCTTATGCCTACAGGTATCATCCATTCGACTATCTAAACGAGCTCGCCCTGCGAATGTCAGCCGGAGCCGCTGATCTGGTGGTCTCACGAGCGGGCTCGACCATATTCGAGATCGCAGCCTGGGGCGTGCCCTCTATCATAATCCCGCTCTCTCCAGAGGTCTCTCACGACCAGAATGCCAACGCTTTTGCCTACAGCTCGACTGGTGCGGCTTCGGTCATAGAGGACAGTAACCTGCACGCCCACATATTGATCTCTGAAATAGACCGCATACATGGCACGTCTAGTATCAAGGAAACCATGAAACAGAGCGCCCAAGCCTTTGCCCGCCAGGATAGCGCCAAAGTCATAGCTGGGGCCATATTGGATATTGCGCTCGCCCACGAGAAGTGATATCTTAAAAACTCGATAAAGTCGTATTAGAAGCCTTAATAGCTTAGCGTTTAAAACATATGAATCCAGAATCATCAGGTTTGAGGACGTGGCAGTGGGTCGTAACAGCAGTAGTCGTCATCATCCTTATAATTATAGGGATCATGGTGTTCGGCAAGAAATCGCCGACAGCAGAGGTCCCGGCTCCGATAGCCACGACCACCCCCTCCAATACTCCGGGGGTCAACGCCATAGTCATGTCAGACCAGTATCCTGGCAACGTAGTCTACCTATCTTCAGTCCAGGTCACCAAAGCAGGCTGGGTCGCTATCCACAAGGACGATGCAGGCAAGCCTGGCGCAATCATAGGATCAGCCTGGGTCAATGAGGGAGTCAGCCCAGTGAAAGTCACCCTGACATCTCCGATGATCGACGGCTCGACATACTACGCCATGCTGCACTCCGATGACGGAGACAAGAAGTTCGATGCCGTGAAGGATGCACCTCTCAAGGATTCCAACAACAACGTCGTGATGCGCGTCTTCCGAGCTACGGTGACGGCGGATCAGAACACGAAGGGGTAAACAGGTGGCAGGAAAAGGGATTGATCTCAGAGACACAACGTCGGCTCCTTCACGGGAGCCGCGTCTCGTTCTCGGATGTCTTCCTGTATCCACACTATCATTTGCTTAGAGGAAGTGACTGTCGTCACTTCCTCCGCTGCTTACCCATACAGCATCTATCTCAGTCAGCCATCCTGCGAAAGGTCTCTTCGATCCAATTCCTTTTCCTGCCTCACACCCTTTACTACAGTAAAGGGTGACATCCCGAGCACATGAGGAGGATGAGGCAAGGAGACATTGCGAGCGCGACTGGCGCGAGCACGAGGAATTTCCCAGCAGGGAAATATCCGTGTCTCCTGGATGCATTCTCCTCATGTGCTAAGAGGGGATCGTTTTTGCTATAATGCTTTCATGAACAAAGTAGTAACCCGCTTCGCCCCGTCGCCGACTGGATTCATGCACATAGGTGGAGTCAGGACAGCCATTTTTGCCTATCTGACCGCCCGCAAATACGGCGGCACATTTATCTTGCGCATCGAGGACACTGACAAGGAGCGCGAGGTGGAGGGCTCAATAGAGCACATCCAGAAGGCTTTACGCTGGTTAAACCTAGAGTGGAACTACGGCCCGGATAAGCCGGGGCCATTCGGCTCATGCATCCAGTCGGAGAGATTGCCAACCTACAAGGAATTCGCACTGAAACTCATAGAAAAAGGCCTGGCATACCCTGATCCATATACGGCCGGCCAGGTTGAGACATTCCGCAAGAAGGCCGAGGCGGAGAAGAGACCGTTCCTTTACCGCGATCATCGCCCGAAGGAATTCGGCGTATGGGATGGTACCAAGCCCCTGCGCCTCAAGGTGCCAGAGGTGAAGCGCTGGCACTGGAAAGACGCCGTCCGCGGAGATCTCGAGGGCGGCGAGGAGATGCTAGATGATTTTGTGCTCATAAAGAGCGACGGCTACCCGACATATAATTTCGCCCACATCATAGACGACCACCTCATGGGCGTCACACATATACTGCGAGCCGATGAATTCATTTCTAGCACCCCTAGATTCTTGAGCCTCTATCAGGCTCTCGACATCGAGCCGCCTGTCTTCGCGACTCTGCCGCCCATACTACGCGACGACCGCACCAAGAAGCTCGGCAAGCGCGATGGCGCTAAAGATGTCATGGAATATGAGAGGGAGGGCTATCTATCCGAAGCCATGCTCAATTACCTGACCCTACTCGGCTGGCATCCGTCAGACGACCGCGAGATACTCTCACTGGATGAGATTCTCAAGGAGTTCTCGCTCGAGCGCATCCAAAAGGCTGGCGCGGTCTTCGATGAGGAAAAGCTCAAATGGTTCAACCGCCAATACATCCTTCGGAAGTCTGATGAGGAATTCTCTGAACGAGCGCAGACATTCCTGCCGGAATGGATGTCTACGAAGACCACCGCCTTCAAGCGGTTGCTACCGGTGCTCAAAGACAAGATCCAAGTCTTTGGCGAGATATCTGGTCTTTTCGGTGAGGGTGGGGAACTGCATTTTATAAAAGCCCTGCCTGACTATACGGTCGAACTGCTTTTGTGGAAGAAGAATCCAGACAGAGCAGCCGCCTTGGCCAATCTGAATGAATGCAGAGACTTGCTCGGAAAGATCAGGAACGAGGATTTCTCTGCCGAGGCGGTCAAGGCGGCCGTCTGGCCATACGCCGAAGCCAAGGGCAGGGGAGAAGTCCTGTGGCCACTGCGGATGGCTCTCACGGGGCAGGACAAGTCCCCCGATCCATTTGTTTGCGCGGCAATACTGGGCAAGGATGAGTCGCTTTCCAGGATAGACCAGGCCGTCAAAAAATGCATCTCCGAAAAATAATATTCCTATCAGCGCTAGCTGCATGCCTCATTCCTGTAGGCCTGTCCGCACAGGATTCGGCAGACGAGCTGCAGTCGAAGATAGATGCGAGGGCTAGAGACATAGAGAGCCTGACGAAGGTCATAGACCAGTATCAGGCTGAGATAGATGCTCTGGGAGACCAAGGAATGAGCTTGTCGAAGACCCTAGCCGAGCTATCCCTCACACAGAAGAAGCTTCAGGCAGACATAGCGCGTACCAGCGGTAGGATTGATTCCAAGAACTCCGAGATCAGGCAGCTGTCATCGAAGATCGGCAAGGCGGAGGGAAATATCGCTGACGGCAAGCTCTATGTATCCGAGGCGCTCCGGAAGATGAACGAGTTGGACGATCGGTCCATACCTGCCATATTTTTATCAGGACAATCACTGTCAGATGCCTGGAGCGCCGTGAATAAGCTCGGCCTCTTAGAGAGCAGTGTCACCAAGAGGGTCAGGGAGATATCCTACACAAAAAAGGGTCTTGAAACGAATCGCAAGGCCACCGAAAGGGCTAAGACAGAGCTTGTTAAGCTAGAGGTCCAGCTGAACGGCCAGAGAAAAGTCGTCATCGAGACCACGAAGGCCCAGCAACGCCTGCTCGCCGACACCAAGAACTCCGAAGCTGGATACAAAAAACTTTTGGCTGAGAAGGTAGCGCTCAAGAATGAATTTGAGAGGGAGATCCAGCTCTTCGAATCACAGCTACAACTGTCAGTAGACGCATCCAAACTGCCAAGGATGAGCTCGATCTTGTCGTGGCCGCTCGATAGCGTCCTCGTGACACAGTACTTCGGCAATACGCCGTTCGCCAGCGCCAATCCACAGGTTTACAGCGGAAACGGGCATAACGGCATCGATCTGCGAGCGAGCATAGGCACACCAGTCAAAGCTTCGCTTGCCGGCACTGTTATCGGGAGCGGGAATACCGATGCTATACGCGGCTGCTATTCTCTGGGCAAATGGATACTCATAAAGCACGCGAATGGCATCTCGACGCTCTACGCCCATCTGTCCGTACAGAACGTCAGCGCTGGCAATCAGGTCGCAACCGGGCAAGTGATCGGCTACAGCGGCAATACTGGCTACACGACGGGTCCGCACCTGCATTTCGGCGTCTACGCCTCTTCAGGCATAGAAATAAAGCAGTTTTCCGCGAGTAGGAGCTGCCGCGGTGCCACCATACCCATAGCCGTGACGAAGGCCTACCTTAATCCACTTTCTTATTTGCCGCAGGGCCGTATCTAAGGATATACTTAGACCATGAAAAATAAAATGGCAAGGGAAGGGGGCCTTATAAAGACGATACTCCTCATAGTCATTGCCATCCTCGTAGTCAGCTATTTCGGGATCAATCTAAGGGCCCTAGTGACCTCGCCGACCACCCAAGACAACGTTACCTATGTCACAACCGCGGCCATTAACCTCTGGAACAATTATCTCAAGGGTCCAGTCACATATCTATGGAACGAGGTCTTCCTGAGCCTGATCTGGAATACAGCGATGAATAATCTCAAGAATGGCAGCCTAGGGCAGCCTTCCATGACTGCCAGCTCGACGCCTGGCCTATCGATGCCTTCGGCGGTGCAATAATAGGGATATTCGGTATATTACTAATACGACCTGCGTAAAAGATATATTGTGCGACGTAGGACTTCTATGCAGAAATGTACACATAACGACATCTCCATCATCATCCCCTTTTATAACGAGGAGGACAATGTGGAGCCGGTCATAAGAGAGGTTATGGAAAAAGTTCCGGGTGCTGAAATAGTCGCCATTGACGATGGCTCGACCGATCGCACTGCCAGTGAGCTCCGAAAATTCCCTACCCTAAGGGTAGTCACCTTTTTTGAGAACCTTGGACAGGGGTTTGCCATTTACGCCGGGCTCGGCAGAGCGGCTAACGAGCGGTGTGTTGTTATGGATGGCGATGGTCAGTATGATCCCCTGTCTGTTATAGGTCTCGCCGATGGTCTGGACTCCGTTCACCTAGTCTGCGGGCGGCGTATGAATAGGAGCGACAGAGCTAGCGCGATTTTTGCTTCTAGATTCTCAAATTCGGTCCGCAGACTCATTTTCGGCGATCAAATCATGGACACCGGAGGTATAAAAGCCATAAGACGTTCCACCGCCCTGGACCTCCTCTGGCCTTTTGAGGGATTACACAGATATATAGCTTCCATATTCTTCCGTGCAGGGCTTCCTATGTCCGAGGTACCTGTGAATCATCGACCGAGGCTGTTCGGCACGACCAAATATACGCATTCCGGGAGAGCAATGAGAGGCCTGGTCGATCTAGTGATGGTAAGATGCCAGATACGATGACGGGTAACATCCTGAACACGGCCACCCAGATAGCTACGATATGGACTGTAATAGGCCTCGTAGGCGCAGTGATGTTCACTTCTCGCTGGTTTGTACAGTTCTTGCATTCCCGCACAAAAGGAGTTTCGTCTGTACCGCCGCTATTTTGGGTCATGAGCGCGCTCGGCAGCGTCGCTACTTTAGCCTATTTCATATTCGGCAACCCTGATCTCATAGGTATCATATCGAATCTCTTCCCTCTTTTCGTCTCGGTTTATAATCTTATCCTTATATCTAGACAGAAAGACAAGGTTGAATGAATAGAAGATTACTGTAGGCTTTTTTTGCTATCGCTGGAACTCCTCCAATAGCTCAGACGAGTAATAGAACTCGTAGGCCAAACGCCCGAAGGAATAGCGCCGCCCATCGAAGCTGACTACGGCCGCCCCTCCGACTTTCGGTTCTGAATTGGGTCTGGAATTTGAAAAGCCTATATTATAAAGCGTAGCAATTATCTCGGGGCGCTCAGATATGTCGTAACCATAGCGATTCCATTGGGCGATAATCTCCCTGCTATACATCGCGGCATATAGATAAGAATAATAATGATCTACGGCAGTAAAACGAAGGAACAGCTCCTCTTCCGAATTCACGGCCCCCGTAGTAGATATCAAGCGCACCAAGCCAGGCCCAGGATAAAAAGGCGTAGATTCATTTAATGCATGTGATTCAATCTTCTTCGCTGTACTGACCTTCAGCCCCATTGGTCCCAATGATATGCCGATTTTCGGATTCATAAGGACATTCTTAACCCCCGTCAGACGTTCGAACCTGCCTTTGGATGAAAAATGGTATCTCATCTGTTCGGCAACAAGCTCGGAAACTATGAGCCGAGCACGAATACCTGTCTCGCGCTCAACCCTATCGAGCACTGACCGGTCTGAGAGAACAGACTTCTTGAACGCTAACCACTGAGAGGTGCCGGAAAGAAAGAACGGCTTTGGTCTGCCATCCCTACCGGCTTCCCAGTACGACGCAGGTTCTGGATCAGCGATGCCCACAGCTGCAGGAAGATATATATTTGCGCCAGACACTCGTAGAAGTTGGACCACGGCAATGACCGCAACGAGCACGACGAATAGATATCTGAAGGACGTCAAAAGTTCTCTAACGCTTTTCATTGTATTTCGAATAGTGCTCAAGGATGCCGGCAACAGTCGCCTTGGCCATCACTTCAAATGCATATGCTCGCGACCGCTCTGATTGGAACTGCGGCTCATATACAAAGCCGTATTCCACTAGGACAGAGCTAGCATCAAGCGTATTATATGCGCCAAGCGCGATAAGGCTATTGCTGGGGAAAATACCTTCTCTAACCTTATCCGAAATCGTCACAGGAATAACCTTTTTCAACTCGGCGTACAATGATCTTCCTATGGCGAGCGAGGTGGATGCGTTATGAAGTCCATCACCAGGAATGAACACAGTGAATCCCCTGCTCCGGCCAGGTTGATCAGCCTTTCTGAAGTCATCATTGAAATGAACGCTGAGAACCAGGTCTATATCGTTCTCGTTAGCCCACAGATTTGTGCCATATAAATGTATCGCTGTTTCATCGCTCACCTCAGTGTGTGCATCCCCTCGGTCGCCCTTGGGGCGCAATCCGATTATGTAGAGAAAACGCTCCCAAAACTGATGGCGGCGCTTGAAGCTTAGGATGTCCTCCTTGCGCGCCACGAAATGATCAGCTAACTCGGGCAACCAGAGGGATGCATCTCTCGATATGATCGCATCGAATTTTCCGTCATGTATCAATTCATCGGCAATCAGGATCGACAGCTCGAGGGCCAAGTCGCGTTCGTGTGTATCACGAAAGCTGGCACCGCCGGAGGTAGGTTCATGGCCTGGAATTACGAGAATCCGCGTAGTAGCACCTGCAGCTGCTGGAAAATAAAACAGCAATATGAATGTCGCAAGTCCTATTATAGCCAATCTTTTCATAGGTCGACTTCATCATACCATGCAAAAAAAGGCCGGCGAACTAAATCACCGGCCCGTGCAAAAGCGACAACCACAACTACGGAGCGGAGGCGATGCGGACGTCTGACCGGCGCTTCATGTAGGGCTGGATTATCTCCGCCTTGACCATGATGTGCCGAATCGAGGGGCCATCTCGGACATTGAAAACTAGATCGCCTAGTTCGGTGAACACCGCGCCGAGGATGACCATACCGGCCTTCATGCCGGCATCCGCGTATGGCTTGTCAGCCTTGACGCTGACGACGCGGAGACCGACGAGATTGCCATCGCCATCACGCTCGTTCTTGATCTCCATCCACGTCTTGATCTCATCGACGATGAACGGCTTCATTACGAGAGCCTCCCCTTCCGTCACGATCGGGGCCCGCCAGTCCAGGATCAGATCCGGACGGCTGGCGATGGATTTCGGGAGAGGTAGCGTCACCTTGTGCATCTGTGACACCCTGGAACGGAACTCTTCAGCGCTCCTGGTCGAATCCTTGAATCCGACCGTGAATTTGCCCGGTCCGAGCTCTTGGACGAACCAGCGCGAATCGGAAAACCGATACCAGAGCCCGTGGACGACAGTGCGGTCGCCGGTCTTTTTCGTGTTGATGGCGACTGGCTCCGCGCGATCTCGATCGAGCTTCCGTGCTGTTACACGCCAGGTTTCCTTGAGGACATCTTCCGTAGACATCCCCTCAGGAAGAACGAACGGGGCCTCACTGCGGACATAGGCTAGGAAGACCGGTGTCCGTTTTTTCGAAGCGGACCAATAGACCTTCCAGCCAGTGAGCGCGTCATTCGAGATGATCGGCTCGTAGCTGATGATCTGCGCATTTGGCGTGACATTCATCCAGCGATCGACCATCACGGTCGAACTGAACGCCTGTCGGCCGATCGTCTCCACTGGGAGCGGGCGATACAGCTGAATCACCTGAATCTGCGTATCCACAGACTCTCCGGCAAATGCCTGGGGAAAGATCCCCAGCATGAGCAATGCAAAGAACAAGCGAATCATTTTCATTTTCGATTCCTCCAAATTTATGTGGTTTGTGGGAACTATGTTTAGTCGGAATATATCACATCTAAGAGGAAATATCAAGCCCCCCGCTCAGAATCTATAAACCCATATTTGACCGGATGGCGACGATCCATGGCTGTAAAAAAGCAATCTTATCCGACTGTTATCCACAATGTAATGCATCCTATTATTCCTTAGCATTTTGAAAACATACCCGTCGATAACTATAAAGCCGTGACTATTCTCGATTATGCCTTTGAGCTGCTCTAGTGTGCGGATCGGATTGACCCCGCTATAAAAGTCGGCTTCCCTTTCTGACATGCTTTGTGCTGGGATCCAGAGACCATAACGGCCAAGGTAGAGGTTCGCGAGAGCTGGATGAATCGAGATGATCACGTCATCAGGCCGCATGATTTGATGTATGAGTCCGTAGGCACCGTTGTAATCTGGTTGGGGAGAAACTAGATTGATGGCATAGGCTTTTCTCGGTATGAAATTATAAAATGGTGCTACCACTGACACCAGGATGAGAAATGCAATCAACGATCTAACGCGCTTGGGAAGCCTATTGGCCAGCGTAAGATCTACTACCTTCATACACATGTAGACAGCAAGCACGGTCCATAGGGGTAGAAATGGAAATAGCACATATCTAGGAAGCATCACCCACATATCAAGAGCGAGCAATATCGAAATATAGCCAACAAGGATCACAAAAATTAGGTACGCCACTCTTTTTTTTGACTGAAGGATGAATGACCTAGGACGGTCATGTAGCATCAGAACAAATGCGGGGAGAAATGCCAACGCCACCCAATGAGAAAGCGCGGCCAGGATAAAGAATACCATCGTCAAAGCTAGGTCTGATCGTCGCCTACTTTCAAAATATTTCCAAAGGAAAAGAGTGGTAAGAACGATAAATACCGCCAGTGCCGCATATCCCCTAGCCTGACGTGACCATGCAATCTCATAGTAAAGAAATGCGACGATAAACGCGCTCGCAAGTGACACGTCTGCCCTACTAAACAGCGCACGTGCGAGAGCATATACGCAATATATGAGCAACGTGCCAAACAAAACCCCAGGCAACCTGACTACCCATGGATTGAACGGGTCGAATCCAAAGATTTTTATAGTGAGAGCCGCCGCGTATACGCTTACGAAGTTATTCGTATACAAGGATCCAGAGCCCATTAAGGGGTAGCCTCGGTCCAATACAGCATGAGCGGCATGCACTGTATATGCCTCATCGAGCCAGAGCGGCTGGCAACCTAGACAATAGGCTCTAAGAAAAAAACCCGACACTATCAAAGCGCCCAGTACAAGATATCGCCAGTGACTAGTGCAAAAATTCTTCAATCAGTTAGTCAGGATACAACACTATGAAGCCTGCCGGCTTGCGGCCGTCATTGCAGGAATATGTCCGAGTCTGAAAACCCCGAGGAGGGACATACTGGGGCATGATGTCTGAAATCGCAAGGTTCTTCGAGCCCTTTGCTGGTATCATGACAGTCGTCGAACCAAACGTAAGTTTTACAGTTGAGGTTGCGGCCAAATTCAGAAACTCGACACGCTCATCCGGAAACATCTTCAGGACGGGTACACTGGCCTTGCAGGTGGAGTCTATATACACCTTGTTCGTCTGGACAGCGGACGTCACTGCGATACCAAGACGCTTTGACAAGGACTCATCTGTGACATTTCTGGTGAAATTGGATTCAAAGAGCACCTTAGAGTCCGCAAGACGTGATTTGCCGGACAATTGGCCCTGAAAGAATCCGTACAAATAGCCAGCAACAACTGCTACGATGAGGATGGCTGACAGAGCTACGTAGATAAGCTTATTCATGATTTATAGATTATATGCACTGGATGTCCCACGAATCGCATTCCGCGCCGCATGACATACTTGTTCCAGTAACCGTACACCCATCAAGAACATCTCCTATATACTCACCGTAGTCATTGTATGCTGGCGAATAAGTGCAATCCATCTTGCTGCACGAGCAACCGTCCCCAGAGCAATCCATGTCACCTTCGTCGCAAGAGCATGTTATCGTGTATGACACACAGACTTCTTGTTCTATACACCCACCACCCCCTCCTCCACCACCGGTCGGTGGTTCCGAAGGTGGTTCTGAAGGCGCCTCAGATGGCGGCTCTGAAGGAGCTTCCGAGGGTGGTTCTGAAGGAGGAGTTGAAGGCGGCTCGGTTGGTGGTTCCGAGGGTGGATCAGAAGGAGGTGTCGAGGGTGGTTCCGACGGCGGTTCTGAAGGAGGAGTCGAAGGCGGCTCTGAAGGAGCTTCTGAGGGCGGTTCTGAAGGAGGAGTTGAAGGTGGCTCGGATGGTGGTACCGAAGGAGGTTCAGATGGCGGCACACTTGGCTCTGGGGTAGGTGTAGATCCTCCACAAGCGGCCGTTCCATAGTCACTGCAACCAAGGTCACAATGATCGCCGCAGACAGTCGAACCGTCGCTACCAGTGGCTCCACACGAGGCATTTGCGCAAGGATTGGTGCATACAGGCAGCCCAGCCAATGGGCAACCGGCATCGCAAGAATCGCCGCAAGTCGTCACACCGTCGCTGCCGGTCTGGCCGCAACTCTTTCCGTCACAGACACCTACGCACGCCGCCGTTCCAGCATCTGGACACCCAGTATCGCAGTGGCTACCACAGGTGGTCGAGCCGTCAGTGCCAGTCTCGCCGCAATCATACCCGCTAGGACAGGCGCAAGCGGCGGTTCCGGCATCGGGACAGCCTGTGTCGCAGCTGCTGCCGCAGGTCGTCACACCGTCCGACCCGGTATCTCCACAGGAGACACCGGTGCAGACATCCACTCCACAATTATTCAAGGAAACGTTCGGAGCACCGTTGTTCACAATAGAAAGCCACTCATTTTGGGTCTTTGTGCCTATGAAAAGGTTCTTGGAATTGGCATTGTCGACATCTCTACAGATGCTGTACTCGTCTATGGTCTCCACAGCCCCCGCTCCGACATCATACCAGTTGTAATTAGCCGCCAAGGCGGGTGTAATCTGAAATGAGAAAAATGAGAAAACAGCCACCGCAGCGAACGCGATCCTAAGAGCCTTGAATACTGATGTATATACGTTTCTCTTCATTGTGTTTTATAGTAAATTCTGCCGACATCCTTCATCTGGTCACAATCATAAGACATCGAACCTGGGGTTTTGAAAAAACCTAGGTTGACCAATTTCTTCGAGTTGGCCGGAATGACGTACTTGTTATCGATCCCGAAATAAATTGCATGCTGCCTCCTGTCGCTGTTCTTGAATGTGATCCTCGTGCCAGCTGCGGCTGGAAGCTTCACCATCTGCGGATCAGGCTCGCATCCGGTTATGTTCACCACATCTGTGACTGCCTGCCCGGCGACTGGTGAGCGGGCGTCTTTGATAGAAGAAATATATCCCCAATACATGAGGAGGCCTAGAATCAAAATAGCAACAGCCACTTCCAGCGCTAAGGCTTTTTTAGGTTGGGTATCCACTTCCCGATAAGTTTACCTCATTGGGCCACTTTTAGGGCCTTTGCACTGTGGATATCGTGACATGAAGAAACCCCTCCGGAAGGAGGGGTTTCTTTGATCCATCGGATGGATTATTTCTGGGCCAAATCCTTCGGAGTTCCCCAGCATGCCTTGGAGGAAGCCCACGGCGAAGTGCCAAATTTATCATAAAGATGCTTGGCGTAGGCGATGTTGCCCTCTATTGAATAGATGTCAACGCCGAGCTTGACGGCATCCTCAGCGTGGTATTTTTCATTGATCTGCATGACCCCCACGTCAGCCGAATTCACTAGCCCGCGTATGACGCGGCCATCGGGACCATACTGGCGGAAGGTGGACTCACAGCGCGCAATCTCAACGAGAATGGGCGCATCCGAGAACTCCCTCTTGAGGAAAGCCTCAACCTTTTTTGCATCCGTAAGAGTCCTAGATATGGGCGCAGGCTGAGCTGGGAAAGCCTCGTTTATTTCTGCATTCACATGACCTGCTCCGTAGAGCGAAGCCATAAGGAATGCGGCACCTGTTGCGGCTTCAATCATGTTTAATAAAAAACGAGAGCCTGTAAACATGGTGTTTACTTAGCTCAGTTTTGTGATATAAGTATAGCACCTTTGGACTCATTCGTCAATACCTAATCGTAGGGTATCCTTATTTAGAGCCATTCTCTGGACTTACTCCACAGCATTTTTGGTCATTTGGCAATAGTCACGTATAATTGGGGCTGTGGCCCCCCTATTTATCCTTATCACGAGCGCTGTCGCTCATTTTTGGAACTTCGGCTTCCCTGCTTCCATAGTCTTCGATGAGGTCTACTTCGGCCGTTTTGTGGCAGATTACTGGCACGGCACATACTTCTTCGACGTCCACCCACCACTCTCGAGACTGCTCATAGCTATATTCGGTAAACTCACAAGCATCGATCAGATACCGACGGAGTGGCTCGCGGTCGGTGGAGATCTCTCGCCGGCCATGACCGCCCTGCGATTCCTACCCACACTAGCAGGAACTCTTCTGCCTGTCGTCATCTACTTTATATGCAGGAATTTCAAATTCTCGAAAGTCTCGTCAGCGGTCGCAGCCCTGCTGATATGCTTCGAGAACTCGCTCCTAGTCCACTCGCGTTTCATAATGCAGGAAAGCATGCTCATCTTATTCGGTTTTTTGGCGATACTCTTCTATCAGAAATATAAGATCGACGGCAAAAAGGGCTGGTTCGCCCTCTCCGCCGTGTTCATCGCATGCTCGATCTCCTCAAAATGGATCGGGCTTTCATATCTAGCGGTGATCATAGTCCTGGAGGCGTGGGATCAGATGCATAAACATGGAGTCGCTCATCGGATTAGGAGAAGCATAGTGGAGCTCATCAAGGTGGGATCGATCTACCTAGCTTTTATCGCAGTCATCTATAGCAGCTCGTTTGCGCTCCACTTTGCCCTACTGCCCAAAACAGGCTCTGGCGACGGATTCATGACGCCAGGATTCCAGAAAACGCTCACTGGTAATAGATACGAGAATGATCAACTTCTAAGCACTCCAAATTTCTTCGAGAAGCTGATTGAGATCAATAAGCAGCTGTACCTGTCCCAGAAGAGCATCACCACAGCGCACCCTTCTGGTACAAAATGGTACACATGGCCGATCATGCAGCGCGGCGTATACCTTTGGCATAACAATGACTGGTCTGCGCGTGAGGAAAAGAACGAGCTATACATCCTTGGCAACCCGCCTATTTATTGGCTGGGTACGCTTTCTATAGTTTTTCTCATTATCTACACGATGTGGCTTGCGATAAGGCGCTTCAAAAAGCGCGCATGGGCTACTGTTGATCCAGACAAAAACAAGCTCCTGCTTTTCTTGCTATTCGGTTACTTGATGAATCTTCTTCCCTATTTGTTTATAGGCAGGACGCTCTTTCTCTACCATTATGAGACAGCTCTCGTATTCAGCATCATAGCCATTGCCGCAGTTTTGGAATATTTCTGTCCTACCGAGAAGCGGACCCGGGTTGCAATAGTCCTTGTTACGACAGCCTTCCTGATATTTTTATACTTCAGCCCGCTAACGTACGGGACTCCGATAACACCGAAGGAGCTTGATAAAAGAATGTGGTTGTCGACCTGGCGTTAGGGCGCACAAAAGCAATCTTAGTAATTTGATTGAGTTACTTTGTTTTCAAAACAAGCGTCGATCCTGACGAGTAAACTGTCTCGTAGGTATCCTTAAGTAGCGGATCAATCTTAAAACTCTTGGACGCACCTGCGTCTACTATGATATGAGAAATGTTGTACTTGTTGATAATCGCGCCAGCATCGCGGGCATTCTCATATACCTTCTGCATATCGGTCTTACGTACGGATCCATCTAGACCATAGCTCCATATCCACCCAGGGTATCCTTGAACTACGCTCCGACCGGCTAAAGAGAACACCGGATTGTTGTGGTTCAAACCAGTGAGGAAAACGCTGTCTTTCGGAGTATCGCGTCTGATGAAATCAGCTAGCTCCATATCCGCTCTTGAGAACAGCCGCGTGCTGGAATTCAGCTCACGGATGGAGACAAGGACGCCCACCGGAATCATCAGGACAATGAGGCACAGTGACGCAGCTCTTCGAAGCCAACCATTTTTCCATAGATGTTCGAGCAGGAACGCGGTCATGACGCAAGATATCAAAAAGAATATGACTATGAATTTCGTGTTGTCCCAGGCATTCGGCTGGAACACTACGGCATTCCCAACCACAAAAAGAAAGATGGCTCCGTTAAAGAAGGTCCGAAATCTCATCGGCGCAACAAGGTAGGCCGCAATGAAGACCGGGATATAGATGAGCAGATTCTTGAACCAGAATATTATCGGATTGGCTTCACCGAAGAATCCCAGGTGTGCGCCTGGAGACTTATCTGTCGGAAATATTAGCCACATCTGGGCAGCTGCCAGAACTATGATCGGCAAGCCGAAATAGATCAACCAACGCTTTACGATCATGTCTAATACTGCTCTCTTTCTGTACACTAGAATGATCTCTCCGCAGAACATGGCAAAGGCAATCAGACCCAAACTAATGAACGTATGCAGATGAACGAGTGGTAGAGCACACAGAACAAGCGAAAAGATAAGCAGATCTCGTTGGGTCTTCCCTTCCCAATAGCGCCAAAGGAAATATACGGCTACTAGACCTATAGTCAACCCGAATATGAACGCCCTCTGCGGCAAGATAAAATCGCTTATGACATTTGAGAATACGACATTTGCGCCCTTCAGATACGAATAGTTCGTCGACTGATGTAGAAGCGCGTACAGGAGCGGCTTCCCTTCTCTTATATAATCAGAAATGAAATAGAAAAGCCCCCAAAGGCTCCCGCCGAACAAAAATATGATCGGCGTAAAGAATGAGCCTATCGCGCTCTTTGTGATCTTGAAAGACACGACCCAGAGACATAATATGAAAGCCATTATCGCAAGGAATGTCGGCCAAAGGAACGCATTGCGTGGCGACGCCCCAAGACTCATGAGAAGGCCGCTTATATAATCCGGGACAAAGGGATACGAGACGGAAGTGCCTGAGAAGACTGGGTTGTCATTGAGAGTCTTAGATAGTCCCCTCAGAGCGAAGCTCGACCCCAAGGCCATATGTCCCGGAAGATCGCCCCAGACATTGCTAGCTGAGTACAGGCCATCAGGTTTCTCATAAAGATAGTGAGATGAGCATAGATTCCAGAAGAATATGCCGAACAGCATGTAGGCACAAAAGAATATGCCGAACAGCGTTTTATTGCTTTTTATGCGCTCAAGGATCATGTAATAAGGAAATTTTAGCACGACTAGCGCTAAAAACAGCTGTGTGTTATGATATTTCGACCTAATAAAACACCTATATGGCACATCGCAAAGCGGAAGGCACAACAAAAAACGGGCGTGATTCAAACCCGAAATACCTAGGCGTCAAGATAAACCACGGCCAGGCTGTCGGCGTAGGTCAGATCATCATCCGCCAGCGCGGCACAGACGTACTCCCAGGCAGGAATGTTGGTACAGGCAAGGACTATACCCTCTTCGCCTTGAAGGACGGCAAGGTCTCTTTTGGTACCAAGCGCAAGACTAGCTACAACAACGACATCGAGCGCAAGAAGATAGTGCACGTCGTCTAGGTTAACTCCTTTAGGGAAGGTCGTGCAATCAGTCGAAACAGACTTTCGGAGGAGATTTCTAGCAGGAAATCTCCGAGAACAGAACCGACCCTCTGCAGAGGGTCGAGTTCGGGTCTGTTGAGGTTGATTGCACGACCTTTCGCATGTATACCTATACGTTTTGGAAAATCGATATGCTGGCAAAAAAGCAAATTGAGCAAAGGATGAATAAATAAATAACCGATACAAGCAAACCAGCGAAAAATCCACTGAATCTCGACCCCTTAGATCTAAGGTCAGCGATTATATAAGCCAAAAGAGCTGAAACAGGGATGACTATCGGGTAAACGAAACGGAAATCTGAACTCGGAAAATAAGGGTAGAGATATCGTCCAACAACAGCTGACACAATCAAAAGCGCGATCGAGAATAGGGTGAGCACTCGCATAGGCGCATCGGATTGAATCGCAAAAAAATCCCTAGTGAATCCTTTTGCAATAAACATAAGCCCGACCACCATGGCCAACAGCATAAGAATAAGAAGGTAGCTCATCAGAATCGCCTGAAATGCAAACGTATTTCCATCAAAACGATACTCTCCAAAAAGAGAGCTCTTTAGGAAAACATTCAGGAAGTACTGCCGCCCAGTGGTATCGTGGCTTAGGTCCATGAATGGATACTGAACAAAAGACTGCAGGTCGAAACTGATGAAATTTTTGATATCATTTGTCGTAAGTACATCAGTCATTAAAATTGCATTAGGATTCAACTCCGATCTAAAATCAAAAGCCTTGTTCCCATAAAACTTGCTATGTCTAAGACCTGCAAAACACAATAAGATCAATACCGCTGGCAACATTATCTTGCAGACATCGATCAGTATCTCTTTCTTGCTTTTGGCTAGGATGAGCTTAAGCAAAATCGCAATAATAATAACAGCGAGCAGCACGAGACCGGTACCCTTGGTAAGCAGAGAAGCGATCAGGAAAATAACTGACAATAGTAAGCTTTTCCATCGGGCGTCCTTGAACCATTTTGTGATGAAATAAGCTCCGCCAGCTATAAAAAAATATGATAAAGCGTCGTTATTTATTGTAACTGAGGTGATGATCCCCGCAGGCCAGAAGATGAGCAGCATCGCTGAAAGATTAAAATATATATCGTTTGTTCCCTCTGGGATAAACAAACGCAATAGCTTAATCCCAAAATATAGGAAACCGACACTAGCGAGAAGCGATAGCAGCTGTAAAATCAACAATCCTTCACCATCATTAGAACAAGAGCTGAAATAACATACAGGGCTCACACTCATGTAATATAAAGGCGGATGGAAACCTTCCCAGCAATCGTTAGCTGATGGGAGGGAGTGATTGCTTGATATGTAATTGATATTGCAGATATGGCCTTGCACATCGTGACCGCGTACAAATGGGGGCGTTTCGCTAAGATATGCAATACGCAGAAGCAAGCCCGCGAGAAGAATCAGCGTTACCAGGTAACTGCCGGCAATAGGTTTCTTCCTAGCTATGTATAGGAGAACAATAGCGCTAGTCAACGCCAGGATTATAGGAATGTATGGTGCTGCTACAAAATTAGCGCTGTGGAAAGAATTTACTAGGATCATCAGGAAAAGAACTATCAGTCCGATGAAAGCTAGATTTTTCACATGGATATTTTAACATACTCTATATCCAATTCAGAAAAAAAAGTGCTAAAGTACAAGCAAAAAACATGGCAACCCCTA
This sequence comes from uncultured Candidatus Saccharibacteria bacterium, assembly GCA_964358005.1. Lineage (GTDB taxonomy): Bacteria > Patescibacteriota > Minisyncoccia > Phycocordibacterales > PALSA-1337 > C7867-002. The sequence goes on from CAYHNH010000002.1 coordinate 58,337, forward strand.
TGATGAAAATGTTAAGGATCGCCAGGGCGTCAGGGTCACCTGAATCATATTATAATTCCATTGCTGGTTTATATGACCATGGAAAAAAGAAGAACCTCTATTATTTTGATAATCTAGTTAGTCTTTATAGATTTTTTATACCTACTGGAAGGAATATATTGGAGATTGGCTGTGGGACTGGCGACCTTATAACTAAGCTCGATGCGCGCGAGGCGCTTGGGATAGATTTGAGCGCTGAAATGATAAAAACTGCGCAAAGAAAATATCATAACCTCAAAAAAATCAGATTCGAACGCATGGACATAACATCTTCCTCCGAATTATTTCGAACCGAGTACATAATGATAGTCGATGTGCTTGAACATGTGATCGATGTGCCTAAATTCATCAAGCAGGTTTATATACGCGCCCCAAGAGAAGCAAGGGTGATCATCTCAGTCGCAAATCCGATCTGGGAGCCATTTTTAATGCTAGCTGAAAAATTACGCATGAAGATCCCCGAAGGACCCCACAAACGCCTTACCATTAAGAAAACCGAGGAAATCTATGGCCAAGCTGGCTTTCTGATCGAGCAAAAAGGCTATAGACTCCTTGTACCAAAAAGACTTCCATTTTCGGATTGGATAAATGAGCGATTTTATAGGAGCAGACTGATGGGTCACCTAGGCCTAGTGGTATTCTGGGTTTTAGTGAAGCGAACCTAAATCAACCTTTCCTTACGCCACCTCGATGACTAGCTTGAACTTCGCGGACTTACCTCCGGCTTTGACCTCGATCATGTGTTCGCCGACCTCCTTGATCGGATGTTCTATCTGTATGAATGACGGATCTATCTGAAGTTCTGTCTTCTTTTGCAATTCCGCGGCTATGGCCTCTCGATGCAATCCGGCAAAGAGATGTCCTTTTTCGTTGGCCTTCCCAGATACATTCAGCGTGAGCCCGTCGAGGTCCTTGATATTCTTGGCGATCAGGTCTTCGCGGACTGCCCTCTCCTGGTCTATCTTAGCCTTCTGGGCCTTCATTGTATTCATGGCCGATGATGTGGCTGGCATAGCCTCGCCTCTCGGGATCAGGAGATTCAGGGCGTGGCCGCTCTTCACCTCCTTCACATCGAACTTCTTGCCGAGCTTGGCGACATCTTTCAGTAATATGACTTTCATGGATATGTTTATTATTGGCTAATCTTTCAGTATCTCGAGGGCTTTGTCCATCTGCGGGTCTCTGTTCGCCTTGACGTCCTCTTCGGTGAACTCCACCTTGTGGTCGGGCTCTAGGCCATCATGCGAGAGGTTGTGTCCCTTGGGTGTGAGCCAGTTGGCCACGGTCACTTTGAGCGAGGTGGCTGGGGTTATAGGCACCAATTCCTGGACAGAGCCCTTGCCGAAGGTCTTCATGCCGACCAGTTTGGCCGTAGTCTGCTCACGGAGCGCTCCAGCCAATATCTCCGCGGCCGAGGCTGAACCAGCATCCACCAGTATGGCGATCTTTATGTCGCGGCTAAGGCCAACATAGCCCTTGCTGCGGAAGTGGAGCTGCATGCCCGGCTTGCCGAAGTCCTCCGTCACAATGACGGTGCCGGCTGGCAGGAAGTACGAGGACATGTCCACTGCCGCCTCTAAGTAGCCGCCTGGATTGCCGCGCAGGTCGAGGACCAGCTTGCGGCTACCCGACAGTACGAAATTACGCAAAGCCTCTCTGAAGAGCTCCGGCGACTGCGCGGTGAAGCTGAATAGCCTGATCACGAATACGCCGCCCGGCTTCTCGAGAGTGTCGAGAGTCGGGATCTTTATCACGGCGCGAGTTATCGTCCTTTCGACCGGCTTGGTGGAGTCCTTTGGCAGGAATGAGATCTTGACCTTGGTTCCCGCAGGGCCTCGAATGTAACCGACTGCCCGGTCAGTGCTCATGCCAGCCGTAGATGTGCCGTTTATAGTGAGGATGGCGTCGCCACTCTTCACACCTGCGGCCTCAGCCGGACTGCCCTTCAGAGGCGAGACCACAACCAGCTGATTGGCCTTGATGCCTATCTCCATGCCGACTCCGCCAAAATCTCCGGCGATGTTCTCGGCAAATATCTTGGACTGGGCCGGCGGGAAAAAGACCGTATATGGATCGTTGTACGAAGAGGCCAGACCCTGGATAGCGCCCCAGACCTTGCTCTCCGAGTTGGTCGACGAGGCATTCATGGCCTTCTCGTCGAGAACCTGCCAGGCCTTCCAGAAAGGGTTGAATTGGTCGCCTGTGACAAAACTGCCGTTAGTAGCCTGCGGATTGCCGACATTCCCGGAGGAGACACTGCCGAAATAGAGGCCGATCAGGAAGGCCACGATGACGATCGGTATGCCGATGAGCAGGCCGGATAGCCTTTTTTCTGGGTTGTTCATAAAATTAGTTTCGCATATAATCATTCACATGACAACAACTCATTCAGCCCGCGGCTTAGTTTGGATAGATATGCAGTCCCCCACCGAGGACGAGGTGAGCGGCCTGATCAAGCGCTACGGCCTCCATCCGCTCGTGGGAGAGGAACTACGTAACTCCCCATCCCTGCCGAAGATAAGCATACAAAAGGACTACATACTGGTCGTGCTCATGTTGCCGGTGAGGATAAAGAAGAACGGCTCGCACTCCATAGTGAACCGAGAGGTGGACTTCGTCATAGGCAAGAACTATCTCATTACCGCCCATCCGGACGGCCTCGAGCAGTTGGAATACTTCGCCCGGATATTCGAGACCAACGCTATACTCAACAAGGATTCCAAGATAGAGCACACTGGCCACCTATTTTATTACATGGTGAAGAGGCTCTATGCCGGCATGTACGAGGACCTGGAGAATCTCCGGGACACCTTGGCGCACGCGGAGGAACAGGTATTCCTGGGCGAGGAGCGCAAGATGGTCCAGGCCCTGTCCAGCATATCGAGAGAGCTCATAGATTTCCGCGAGGCCATCAGGATACACCGCGACATTTGGGAGGAGCTCACGGCTTTTCCTGGCGAAACTCTGCTACCTGAGGACTTCAGGCCATATACCAGGGATATACGCGACGAATTCACCCGCATCAACGAACTCATACACAATTCCCGCGAGCTGGTCGGCGATCTCCGCGAGACAAATGACTCCCTCCTGAATTCTAAGCAAAATGAGATCATCAAGACCCTGACTCTCATGGCCTTTATGACCTTCCCACTGTCCCTCATCGCCGCCATCTTCGCCCTACCATCGAAGAATGTGCCCATTATCGGCGGCCAGTATGACTGGTTCGTCATTATCGGCATTATGGCCGTGGTCGCTGGCATACTGCTCTGGCAATTCAAGAGGAATAAATGGATATAAGCCTCTACAATACGCTCTCCAAGAAGAAAGAGACCGTAAAGCCTCTCAAGGCAGGCGCGATTTCGATGTACAACTGCGGCCCGACCGTCTATGACACTCCTCATATCGGCAATTACCGCACATTCACCATGAGCGATATCTTGCGGCGTGTCTTCGAGTACAGCGGGTACAAGGTGACAGAGGTCATGAATGTGACCGATGTGGATGACAAGACCATAAAGAGGAGCCGCGCCGAGAATGTCTCGCTCGGGGATCTGACCAGAAAATACGAGAAGCTCTTCCTGTATGGTCTGGATTCGCTCAACATCGAGCTCCCCCACCAGCTCACCAGAGCTACGGAGCATGTCCAGGCTATGATAGACCTAGTTTCTGTCCTGCTCGAAAAGGGCGTCGCCTATAAAGCCGATGATGGCGTATATGTAGACATCTCGAAGGTCAAGGGCTATGGCGCACTGGCGCATTTGGATGTAAAAGCGGCTGCGAGATCACGTGTAGCCAAAGACGAATACGACAAGGAGAACGCCCGCGACTTCGCCGTCTGGAAATTCAGGAGCGCAGATGACGGCGACGTATCATGGCCCGCTCCGTTCGGAGAAGGCCGACCGGGCTGGCACATAGAATGTTCAGCCATGTCCATGGAAGCTCTCGGACCGACGATAGACGTGCACACTGGGGGCAATGACCTGGTCTTCCCTCATCATACGAATGAGATAGCTCAGTCAGAGTCCGCTACCGGTAAGCAGTTCGTTCGCTATTGGGTGCATGGCGGCTTCATGAATGTGAGCGACGAGAAGATGGCCAAGTCGAAAGGTAATTTCATCAAGCTCGATACGCTGGCCGAGGAATCCATCTCGCCCGTAGCCTTTCGTTATTGGCTCATGACCGCGCATTATCGCTCCCCGGTGAATTTTACATTCGACAGCGTCAAGGCGGCCCAGAATGCGCTCATCAAATTCATGGCGGCTGTTGCTCTATTCCCTGATGGAGGCAACATCAATAAGGATTACCAGGGACGATTCCTGGCCTTCATAAACGACGATATGGACATGCCGAAGGCCATCGCCCTGTCCTGGGACCTCATCAATGATCCCGCAGTCGCGGCGGCCGACAAGCGCGCCACTTTGCTGGATTTCGATCGCGTCTTCGGCCTGAAGCTAGCCGAGGCCCCTAGATTCAAGGAGGAGCCCATCCCCACGGAGATACAGGCCCTAGCAGACGCCCGCGAAGAAGCTCGCAAGACCAAAGACTGGAAGAAGGCCGATGCCCTGCGTTCCGAGATCGAGGCGCGCGGATTTGACGTGGATGATACGCCGGAAGGACCGAGGATAATGGCCAAATAATGGCGCCAGATGCTTCCTAGGCAAACTCCGTGCGATCGCGGAAGCGCATGGCGTCCCTGACTTCTGCTTTTACGTCCCCTATCTCATCAGACATATCCTGCCTACAGGCCTCTACCTTGTCCTCGGCGTCAGCTAGGCGGCTGCACAGCCTGGCCTCCACCATATCTATCCGCTCTTCAAGCCTTTCGAAGCTCCTGGATATGGATACAGCCACATCATCGCTGTTCTTATACATGAGTTTCTCTAATAATTCGACGTCCTTTTGGTCTAAAGCCATATAATTGGGCTAATTTGCTTATAATCCTCTGACTGCAGTAACTCTAGCAATCCACAGTTCAAATTTGCTTCAAAAAAAGTTAAAATTATGATGAAGAAGTTCTAAAAATCTGTCGAAGATTTTATAAACAGCTTGTCCACCTATTGATACATTTCCCGATGGACAGAGATTTTTCTGTTTATGCTAGAATCAAGTCTTCCAATATTGAAATTTTAATGAGTCCGATATCGCCATACGTCAAATCGAGAGATCTGAAGATACCTCCTCAGAGCCTCGACGCAGAAAAGGCCCTACTGGGGTCACTTCTTATTAGGGGTGAGACTATGCACGATATTGTCGACTCCGTCTCTGAGCAATCCTTCTATGCGACCCAGCACAAGATGGTCTGGTCTGCCCTTTTCGAACTTCATAGCAAGGGCACGCCCATAGACATACTATCCATATCAGCCCGTCTGAAGGACAAGGGCGCTCTGGAGCAGGTCGGCGGCATGTCTTACCTCACCGAGCTCATAAACATGGTGCCCTCCTCGACCAACGCCGGCCACTATGCCGAAATAGTCGAGAAAAAGCACGTCATGCGCGAGCTCCTGCGAGCCGCCGAGAACATCACCGGCCTTGGCTATGACGAGGAGGCCGATCTTCACGATCTTCTCGAGAAGGCTGAGAAGGAGCTGTATTCGGTGACGAACAAGACCGGCTCGCACAAGTTCGTGGAGCTCAAGGATACGTTGACGGAGGCCTGGGACCGCCTCGATCATCTCCATAAGACACGCGATGAGCTGCGCGGCGTCCCCACCGGATTCTCCGATCTAGACAACAAGCTGGCCGGCTTTCAGAAGTCCGATCTCATCATCTTGGCCGCCAGGCCTTCCATGGGTAAGACTGCCCTGGCTCTCGACATCGCTAGGAGGGCCGCCATCAACCACAAGGTTCCTGTAGCTATATTTTCCCTAGAAATGAGCTCTCAACAGCTCGTAGATCGCATGCTTTCAGCAGAATCGCAGGTGGATGCCTGGAAGATACGCACTGGCCACAATCTATCCGTGGAAGGCGATTTTAAGGCCATTGGAGACGCTATAGGCAGGCTTTCCGAGGCTCCGATATTCATCGACGACCAGCCCGGCAATAATATCCTCAAGATGCGCGCCGTGGCTCGCCGCCTCAAGAATGAGAAGAAGCTCGGGCTCATCATAGTTGACTATCTCCAGCTCATGGTCCCGACCCAGCAGGGCCGCTACAACGACAACCTGGTCCAGCAGGTCACGGAGATCTCCCGCTCGCTCAAGAACATGGCTCGAGAATTGGAGCTGCCTGTTTTGGCGTTGTCACAACTCTCTCGTGCCGTGGAGGCGCGCGGCGGCAAACCTCGACTTTCCGATCTGCGTGATTCAGGCTCTATCGAGCAGGATGCGGATGTTGTCATGTTCATCCACCGCGAGAATGCCGAGGATGGCGGCGGCCGCAAGCAAGAGGCCGAGATATTGATCGAGAAGCACCGCAATGGTCCCACCGGCGTTGCCAAGCTCTACTTCGATACCAAGAAGGCCACCTTCTTGCCGATGGACAAGGCTGATTTCGGAGATTTTGATAAGGCTTGAGTTCGTTCTATCTTATTCCTTCTAGAAATGGACAGTGGCGGCTCGCTCATCGAAACCCCAAAAAATCTGAAAGGCATATTTCACGTCGTAAAATATTTTCATCGCCAGGAAACCCTTGTGGCGCCTACTCAACTAGACAATGCTTTTATGGACTTGTCCGTGATTGCTTTTGGAGTTTGGAATGAGGCCAGGCTTCCTGATGTGATTTTGTGCCATTTCCATCTCCTCAATCTCCGCCGCCGCCAGTACTATCTCCGGTACAAGGAAAAAATTTATTTACACGAACTGCTAAGCGTGACGGCGTAAAGGATTTCCCAGTCAATTTTTTGAAAATTTGGCTAAAAACTATAGATGTTTCATGATATCTCATCATGTCCACCACAAAAATACCTAACCACAAAACATCTGGGCAAACATGTAAATGAAATTTTGCGAGCCGCCGGACAACCTGCCCCCCGCCCGCTCCACAATGACCGGTTTTTTATTTGAATCCATCATCTTCACAAAAAAGCGGCCCGTACTGAAACAGGCCGCCGTGATAAAGAACAATGGACACACAAGCAACAAACTAACCCCTATCCGACGCACTATTCCAATCCGACACGCTATTCCCGCTTCCATTCCCATTCCTTGCGACAACGAGACTCCCTCCGATGAGGACCAGCCCCGAAACAAGCCAAGCGATAGAAATGCCGAAATACTCGGCGATTACTCCGCTAACCACGAGCCCTATGGCGCCCCCGATATGCGGCGCAGTGGAACAGAAGGATGATATGGTCGCACGTTCCTCTGAGGGTATTCTCTGTTGGAGATAACCTTCCTTGACTGGGAACCAGCTTCCGCGTGGAAGCTCATGGACCATGAAGAAAAACAGCGCCACCGACAGAGTCGGCACGAACGCCACGACCCCGACGACAAGACCAGCGGCCATCTGGGTCACCAGTATTATCTGCTTTTCCCTGCCCTGCGTGTCGATCTTCGAAACGATGAATCCTCCTAGCGCCAGGAATGACATCATACCAAAGAACAGCCAGCCGAAATATATTGGCTCCAGACCCTTTGCTTGGAAGAACGGCTGCCAATACATATTGAGTGACATCACCGCGAATATCTGCACGAACGTCACGACAAGAACGAATCTGACTGGTTTATGGACCTTCGCGTAGTAGAAGCTTTTTTTGGCTATCTCCCACATCGATCCTGCCCCTGCCCTCAAGGAAAATTCTCTTTTCTGGAAGTAGCTCTCCTTCATCGCGACGTTGGCGATGATTGCGAGGATGAGCAGCATGAAGGCACCTGACCACCACGGAATGCTCGATCCCATTGCGAACAGATACGATCCGGTCAGGGCCCCGATTGCGCCACAGCCCTGATTGATCAGCGTAAGCCGCGCGAATTTCTTGGTCAGTGAGCCTTCGTGCCCATAATGGCGCATGCTATCCACGAACCAGGCCTGGAAGGCGCCGTTCTGGAATGTGAATGCCAGAGCTGCCACCACTTCAGCGCAAACGAAATACCAGAACGAGGTGGATAGCGCATATATGCATTTCGCCAGCGCTAACAGCAGGCAGGCGAGCACAACGGCCCTTTTGCGGCCGAAGATATCCGCATATGCCCCCGTCGGTATCTCGAATATGAACAGCATCGCAAAAAACATGCCATTCACCAGATTGACCTCCATGAGGCTCAATCCGTGTCGCATGAGGAACGTTGCGTAGATGGCAGACGTCAGGCTAAGGCCGCAGAATGAGAGCAGTCCGGACAGAACATAATACTGAATCGTTATCTTTTTTTGCATAACTCCCCTATTTGATTGTTAATGTTCCAATTCTTCTGGACGAATCTCGGAAAAAGAAAATCCCGACTTTCGTCCAGTCGGGATCTTTCCAAAGCAATGAGATGAGATTAATGGAGATTAATTCATGGGCATTTGAAAAACATCACGACTGGGCGCAAGCGAACCGGTAAATCCGGTATTCTGCGCACCGACGATCGTATAACCGCAATCCTGATGGAGCGGCATGGACCAATTCGTGTTGTTCTTATATGCGTGCATATATAAACCGTACAGCATGTGCACAGACATGTCAACATAGCTATGGTGAATAGCCTCTAATATACTTACCCGAATGGACAACATGCACCGCCTCGAAGAGATCTTTGCCCGTTTTCCCGGCATCGGGCCGAGGCAAGCCAAACGCTTCGTCTATCATGTGCAAAGCCGGACGTCAGCGGCAGTGAAGGAGATGGCCGACCTAATCAGGGAGATAAAAAGCTCGACAGTAGAGTGTTCCGACTGCCACAGATTTTTTATTGACAAGAATGGAAAAAATAATCTTTGTAATATCTGCAACGACGAATCGCGCGACGGATCCAGGCTGATGGTAGTCGCCAGGGATTCCGACCTGGAGAGTATCGAGAAAAGCGGCGCTTACAAGGGCCTGTATTTCGTGCTTGGAGGCACAGTGCCAATCCTAGACAAGGAGCCCGAACGCCGAGTACGCCTGGGTGCACTGATGGAGAGGATGACTAAGGGCAAAGAAGGCATAAAAGAAATGATATTGTCAATGAATCTAACGCCTGAAGGCGAGAATACTGCCGACGTCGTAAAGGAAGCGATCACAGCTCAGAAGAAAGGCGCGACTAAAGTCACCATCCTCGGCCGCGGTCTCTCGACCGGAGCCGAGCTCGAATACGTCGATTCGGACACCATAAGGAACGCCCTCGAGAATAGGCACTAAAAAACTCCCGACTGGGAGCTTTTATTTCTTTTATTTCAGCGAGTCGATCTTGACCTTGAAGAAAGGCTGACGGTGGCCATTGCGCTTCCATCCTGAACGGTTCTTCTGACGATATTTGACTACGAGGACTGTCGGGAGCTTGCCGATCTTAGCGATGGTGCCGCTGACCTTGGCCTTATCAATGAAAGGAGTGCCGATGGATGTATTCTTGCCATCGTCTACCAAGAGGACCTTGTCGAAAACGATCTTGTCGCCCTCCTTGTGGGTGCCCTGAAGCTTCTCGATGGTGATAGTGTCACCCTTCGAAACCGTATATTGCTTGCCTCCAGTTGCGATGACTGCGAATTCCATAATTGAGCCATTATACACGAAAGCCCCTTTTCCGCAACTGGGGCTGTAATTGGGGCTTTTAGGCAAAACCAGCCTATTCGGCCTCTGGCTTATCCAACATCGTCGCAGTGAGCTCTGGAGCCACGTCGGTTATGCGCAAGACGTCCTTATCGAGCTTCTTGAATTCCTTGCTAGAGCTATTGTAATGGTTCACCACCGTGCTTAGAGAGGCCCCGAGCTTGGCATGATATTCGTTGTACTTATTCAGGTGTGTACCGAGCTCGCCCACACGCTTGACGATATCCTTGGCCGTCTCCTCTATCTGCATAGCCTTGAGCCCCTGGAGAACCGTCTGTAGATACGCCAGGAATGAAGTCGGTGACACGATGATGACCTTGTACTTGCTCGCCGCGCGTTGGATCAGATTATCGGTTTCCTCGGCTATGGCCCCTATCTTGTTCACCAGGAGATCGTAATAGATGGCCTCGTGAGGAATGAACATGAAGGCAAAATCCATCGTACCCTCGGCCGGGCGCACGTATTTGGCCGTCTCCTGGATGCGGGTCTTCAGGTCGTTCACGAATTCCTTCTCCAGCTTGGCCCTGGTCTCGGCATTGCGTTCACCGGATAGCTTGTTGTAGTTCTCGAGCGAGAACTTGGAGTCCACCGGTATGACCTTGTCCTTCACGAATACAGCCGCGTCCACGACTTCCCCATTCTTGAATGCGTACTGCATCTTGTACTGGCCAGGAGCCAGGACGTTAGCGAGAAGCGTCTCGAGATAGTATTCACCGAGGATGCCGCGGTGCTTGGGATTCTTAAGGATATCCTGGAGATTCTCGAGCTGATCGGCGAATGACACGACCTGCTTGTTGGTCTCATCGAGCTTGGTCAGACCCTGCGTGACTTCCTTGATCAGCTTGGCGGACTCTGACAGCTGGGCGCGCATCGAGTCCTGCATCGAGACGGCGCTCTGGTGGATCTTGTTATCGACGGTCCTGGTGAGATCGCCGACCTTGCGGTCCACGGTACGGTTGAGCTCGTTTACCTGCTCCAGGATCAGGCTCAAGCCTTCACCATCCTGCTTCTGCTGTTCCGGCTTGCGACGCAGGAATACTAGGGCGAATATGACATTGGCAATTACGGCCAAAATGACTAGAATGATGAGTATAGTCTCCATGAGCTTAGTATATAAGAAATAACATGCTACACCAAACCATCAAAAACCAGATCAAAGACGCCCTGCGTGCCAAAGACACCGTGAAGCTCGAGACCTTGCGAGGCCTCAATGCCCTGTTCCAGAACGAGATACTCACAGGCGCGGTTCCTGCAGGCACTGAATTCCTGACCGATGACAAGGCTATGGCACTAGTCAAAAGGAGCGTCAAACAGCGCAAGGATTCTATCGAGCAATTCACCAAGGGCGGCCGCAAGGACCTAGCGGACAAAGAAAAGGAGGAGCTAGCCATACTCGAGGCCTATCTGCCGTCCATGATGCCCCGTGAGGAGATCCGTCTCATCGCACGCGGAAGGATAGAGAAAATGAAATCAGAAGGCTCCTTCGACCCCAAGGCCGTGGGCAAGATCACTGGCATGCTCATGAAAGAACTGGCCGGCAAGGCTGATGGAGCCGATGTGAAAGCGGTGGTGGATGAGCTACTGAAGGCTTAGCGGAGCGAAATGACACCCTCACGAAAGCAATTATCAATAGGTCTGGCGGTGCTTGCTGTGCTCATCGTCCTTTGGTCCTTATTTGGTCCAGAGAAGAAAACCGATGTCCTCAATCTCGATTCGAGAGGTACAACCATAGTGGCCTTCGGCGACAGCCTGGTACAAGGCGTCGGCTCCACAAGCGGCAACGACTTTGTTTCTCTGCTTTCTGGCGCCATAGGACGACCTATAGTGAACCTCGGCAAGAGCGGCGATACCACAGCATTGGCGTTGGCGAGGATCGACACCATATTCGAACATGACCCGCGCATAGTCATCGTCCTCTTAGGCGGCAATGACTTCCTGCGGAGAATCCCCATGGATACGACCTTTGAGAATCTCTCCATCATAGTGAAAGCTATCCAAGCCCGCGGTGCCGCTGTGCTCGTTCTAGGTGTGAGAGGCGGCCTTCTCTATGACAGCTACAGAGCGCGCTTCGCCAGCTTCGCAAAGGAACACAGGACCGCCTTCGTTCCGAATGTTCTCGATGGCCTCGTCGGAGATGTCAGGTTGATGTCGGATTCCATACACCCTAATAACGTGGGACATGAAATGATAGCTAATAAGGTGTTGCCCGTACTCAAAGGGATGCTTGATTGACAACTCTCTTTTTTTAAGGTTAAGCTGACAGCAGACCTCAATGCCAGCTATTTGAAAACCCTTCTTTTTCTTCCCATGCTTTTCTCTATCACAGCCCCCTCTGGAGGCGGTAAAGAGTTCCTAAAAAAGGCCCTCTTAAAACGTTTCCCTCAGCTCAGTGAATTATGTTGGACCACCACGCGCTCGCTCCGCCACGGAGAGATCCAGGGCGTCACGCGTGAAAGCGTCACGCCTGACGAATTTGCCGCTATCAAGGACGAGCTCGAGCTCGTCCAGGAATTGCCCGGCGGCTCATATGGGATACGGAGAAAATTCCTTGAGCTTGGCTCCGGGAACTTCCTGACCGAATTCCATATCGAGAATCTGATGCGGTTCAGTGCTACTGGACCGCACCCGATAGCGATCGCCCTCGTCCCTCGAGACGTCAGCTTCCTCTCGGAGCGCCTCGAAAGACGGAAAACGGAATCTCCAGCCGAGATTGCCGCCCGCCTCAAAGCAGCTCCGATGGAGATCGAACTGATCTGCCAAAACCGTAGCCTTTTTTCTCTTATTGTGGAATTCACAAAAGAGGACGAGGATACTGTAGTAGGCAGAGTCTGCGAATTCGTCGGACAGATACTCGAACGACAACCAACGGCAGCAACATCTTCAATATGAACATTGCTTCACAAGTGGGTCCGATAACATTCGACACCCCTCTCCTCGTAGCCTCCGGCTACATCACCGAAACACCAGGATTCTTCCTTCGGGCTAGCCGCTTCGGCTGCTCTGGGATTATCACCCGTTCGCTCAAGGAATCAGTTCCGCCGGACGGCTCCGGGTTTCGGGCCCCGCGCTACAGCGTCTTCGACGGCCGTTCTATGCTCAATTGCGAATGGGGCAACGAACACCCTTGGACGAGCTGGCGGGATGTCTGGGCCGATCAGGTCAAGGCTACGGGCAAACGCCTGATCATATCGCTATCCGGCCGGGACATCGAGGGCTGTTCTCATCTCATCAGCGCCTTCGACAACAAGGCAGACGGATTCGAGGTGAACATCTCCTGCTCGCACTCAGGGGCGCTGCACGGCAACCTCAACCTGGACTTTGCCCACCTCCGGAAGCTCTTCTCCTCGATCCGGCCGCTCACCAAGCTGCCGATCTGGCTCAAGCTCTCATATTCGCCCTTCGTGGTGGAAATGGCAGCCGAAGGCGAGAGGGTCGGAGCCGACGCGATCGTCTGCACGAACAGCATCGGTCCGGGCATGCTCATCGATATCGAGACTGGTAGCCCCAGGGTCGGCATCAAAGGCGGAGCTGGCGGCGTCACTGGACCAGCCATCTTCCCTATCGCGCTGCGCTGTGTCTATGAGATCAAAAAAGCCGTATCCATACCAGTTGTGGGCGTCGGTGGCATCTCGAGCGCGGGCGACGTGATCCAGATGATGATGGCAGGAGCGTCGGCTGTCCAGCTCTACACACTGCCGGCACTGCGTGGTCCTAAGGCGTTTGGGGAGATAAGGGAGGAGCTGATGGCATTCCTGGCTGCTCATCCGCAGTTCCCCAGCCTGTCCAGTATCGTCGGACTTAGCCTGGACAAGGCCACCGAGCACCGCTTTGCAGCGCCAGCCCCGATCGTGGATGGCGACAAATGCACGGGCTGCGGCATCTGCATTCCAAGCTGTTCCTTCGGGGCGATCAGGCTTTCGGCGATGAACGGCCCAGCCAAGGCCGTGATCAAGGACACCTGCATCGGCTGCAACGCCTGTGTCGGAGTCTGCCCGCCCGAATTAGGGGCGATCTCAACCACCTACCAATCATGAGTAAACCGATATTCCCGATAGAGATCTATTGCAAAGGCTGCAATACGCTCCTCTACAAATACGACAAGGAGGGCGCCGGCTCTCTGGTGAAGTGCTTCGTCAATCGGATCACCCAGAACAACACGCAAGGCGACTGCAGGTGCCCGAAGTGCGGCACACGGTTCGCGAGGCCGAGTCAGATTATGAATCGGCCGATCCACAAGATCATCGGCGGAAAGGTGTATACCAAGGGTCACTGCCCGAAGTGATGCCTGCCCCGCGTTACCGAGGCGACTCCGTGTCGCCTCTTTTTATTTATTCAGATACCTTCTGTCACGAAAATATCCAGGTTCGTATTTTGCATAATCAAAAATCGAGTTGGCCTCCCTGTTCAGAGTCTCGATATAGGCATAGAAGCCTTCGTCGGTGAATGTCTTGAGCTTGAGCTCTTCGCATAGTGCGAGTAGTTCGGCTTCGGCTTTGTGCGCATCAACTGCAGTGGCCAGTATCTCGGCCTCAAAATAGTAGCTGTGCCCAGGCACCTCTACTAGGGCGAACTCCACATTCTTGTAATCATAAACAAGGCTGTTCCTGACGCAGAGAACGCCCTTCGTGTATCCAAGCTCACCAAAAGCCCTGACAAGATCGTCGAAACTGCCCTTTTCTGTATGAATTGATATCTCCTCCCTTTTTTCAGAACCACCCCAGGCACCCAGCTTTATGATTATCTCCGGTATACCGTTAGTTTCCCTGACCCGTATGTCCTTCTTCCTATCCCTGACGCCAGAGGAAAAATCTATCAGGACGCGCTCCTTCTTCTGTTTGAAAATAGAGTTCTTTGAGAGAAAAGAGTTCAACACATCGAATTCATCCTTCGAGAGAAGTCCTCGCACCTCTGCTTCGATATTCTTTACATTTGTCATTGGTTTAGGCCGTAGCTTTTTGGATAAGCTGCCGCACGCACATGGTAGCATAGCATCCGGCAGGTAGGAAAAATGCCAGCCTTAGCTTGCAGCACCCTTTATTGAGATCGTCATCCCCGACTTCGAGAACATATATGGCCGTAGTTATGATAGCACAGCGAGAGTTCTCCCTTCGGATAGGCTTCATGCCAGGACCTATCTTATACCCTTCATTAGAAAAAATATTCTTAGCCACAAAGACATTGCCACCTGGGACAAAGAGCTCTGCGACGTTCTCGAACTTATGATGCGCACCATTATTCGACTTCTGGAGATCTTCCGACAGTGCGTGATTCCAATGATAGCTCTCATACGCCGAAACGAAAAAATCGACCTTCTTCGGGTTTAGGCCAGCGAATATCCCCTTAGGCTCGGCACTGGGTGGAATTGTCCCGATCTTGTTATTCGATCTCACTAGCTGGGTGTATGCCTCTTCCCAGTCTTCTTCGATTATAGCTTTGCCGATTAGGTGAGTGTTAAACGGCCCCCCAGGCATGCCGAACCGCTGGGAATCGTAATAATTTATAAAGCTTATGAACTTGTTATCCCTGCAATATTCGACGACGCTCTCCGCGGCATCTTTCTCCAGATCGCGCACGATGAGGTCGAAACAATTGCCATGAAGCATCTTGGGCTGGACTGGCTCGCGGCCGTAGCCAAGGATCCTCTCCAGAGAAATATATGATTTCTCACCAGAGTGACTTCCATTGAAAGCATCTAAGTCAGACTGGACGAGAGCCTTACGCATCGAAATGATCTGGGAGGTTATACCATCCTCATCTTTGAGCCCTTCCGCAGACACATCTTCGTATTCAAGCTCGAAAAATATCTTGAGAAATTCCTGGGCGTCGAATGTAGTATATCCGCTCTTCTTGAGCCAAATATAGGTGAATGGGCCTTCTCCACGAAAGCGAGGGAGGAGCGGGACCTCGGTGACTTCAAAGTCATCATTCCTAACCTTCAACATGTAATTCGTGGAAGCCATAAGGTAAAAAATAGGAAATGCTATTAACATTAGCATAGGTGCATTTGAGCGCAATACTGGGTGTGAATTGCCTACATGCAGCATGACAGGTTGTCGAAACCTGATTTTCATCGTAAAATTACGCCAGTCCTTGAAAATGCATCCCACATTTACCTTTGACGCCGACGCATTCGCGCGCGTCCAAAGGATCCTTAGCCTGAGATCAGACGACATCGCGCACATGCTAGCGACTGACAGATGCCTAGTGATCGGCAGAACCGGGCTGGGCAACATCCAGATCCTCTTCTGGAGCCAAGACGACCGGAAATTCTTCGTTGCCGAGGTGATCGAGCTCGAAAGACGCGTAATCTCGATCGAGCTACTGACCCGGAACCATCCCAAGGTGGAGGAGGATGACCTCCTAGCCATGATCAGCCAAAGCTCTCGTGAATCAGCCTGCAAGAGACAGCGGCGGGAGAGGAGACAGCCGACCAATCCCCAAAACTACATCTTCACTTTTTCGCTCGGTCGGCCGGGCGCGGTGCCGCGGATAAAAAGGGTGAAGATACCTGTCAGCGATTTTCCGAGCTATGTTAGGGACCCGACCGGTCTCGAACGCGAGCGCGCTTTGATCGAGCGCCTCCAGTTCCTGATCGCGCAGGAGATCCAGCCGGGAGAGAATCTCCTCGGCATCAGAGTGAGCTCTGGTCAAAATGCTTGGCGGTTGCCCTTCAATCTGCCCTAGTTACACAACCGGCGGCTTTGCCTCCGGTTTTATTGTTCACGGAAATAACCACTCTACGCTTTCCTAAATGGCTCCAATTCCACCACGAATGTCGAGCCCTTGCCTTCTCCGGCTGATTCCGCCCTTATGGTGCCATGATGTGCCTCCACCATCTGCTTGGCCACGAACAGTCCGAGTCCGGTGCCCTTGATGTTGACCTTGTTGGCATTGTTGGCTCGCGAGAATTTCTGGAAGAGATGCGGCAATATCTCCGGATCTATGCCTATGCCAGTGTCCTTGATCTCAAATATGATGACCTGCCTCTTGTGATCGAATGACAGAGTAACTGCAACCGAGCCGGAAGGCGTGTATTTCACCGAATTATCTACGAGGTTGGCTATGACCTGCTTCAGCTTGTCGCGGTCAGCGGTTATGCGGTAATCGGTACCGTTGTTCTCGGCAGCGAAACTGAAGTTCAAGCCCTTACCCTCAATGTTCGGCTTGAGCTCGGCTATGACGTCCTCGACCATGAGTTTGAGGTCAATGGTCTCGAATGTATATTTCATCGTTCCGAGCTCTATCCTGCTGATATTAAGGTAGTCGTTAACTATACTGACCAGTGTGTTCGTAGAATCAAATATGCGCTCTATGCCCTCCTTGGCCGCCGGCGGCAGTTCTCCCATGTCGCCTTCGAGCAATAGAGAGCCGTAACCCTTCATGGCCGTAAGCGGCGCGCGCAGCTGATGCGTAGCGAACGACACGAACTCTGACTTCTGCCTATCCAGCTCCGTGAGGCGCGTATTGGCCTTCTCCAGATCATCTGCCAGCTTTTGGATGCGTTCGCGTTGTTCAATCTCGTTAAACACATTCTTTACCAACCAAATTCCAAATATAACAGTCAAAACAAGGATAACTCCACCAATAATTGCATCCTCAAAACTCTGTGCAAGTACAACCCTAAATAGTAAGGTTATCCAGATCGTTGCTGTCAGCAATTGAGCTGTTATAACCCTAATATCAAACAGCTTATATTTTAAAATCGCATAGGCAATAATGAGTGGATAAAATGCAAATAATATCACTGGAAACGGTGGAATCAGTACATTGAAGGTCAGAAGGAAAACACTACTACCACCTATAAATCCAGCTACCGATGAAAAAAGGATGTACTTAAGTCTGTGACCTTCCTCTTTTGAAACCTTCTTTATCTTTAATGATAGTAATATCAACGCAAAAATTACCGTCGCAAAAAAGTAAACAGTAAATGCAACATACAGCGGCCCTGCATTTGGTACATAGGGCAAAGTTCCCTTAGAGAATACATCGGTAACAAATAATACAGAAGGCGTAACGGATGCAAAATATATAGCTATTATTCCAAAAACAAATAAAAAGGGCTTATATTTTTTTAATTCTTCAATAACAGTAATTATAAAAAACAAATAAAAAAATGGAATAAATGATGCACCGATATGTAAAATAATATCGCTTAAAACTGCGGCTTCTTTACTTGAGGCTATTAGCATACTGTAATAACCAAAACTCCATATGCCTGTTGATATAGAGAGCAAAAGCCAAATTATGCTTTTAAGTTGCTTCGAGTTACTTAAAAAAACCAACAATCCAGAACCGAGAGCAACTAAACCACCTATAAAAAGAGACAAGCTATAGTATGTAAAGAAAAACATGTTCTGTGGATTGATTATAACATCTATTTCATCATTCCTTGATATAGGTATTTGTTGCCCAATTCAGATGCATTTGGTGTAGATATTAGAAATTCAGCAAGATCCTCTATTGAGGAAAAAACTATGTTTGTCCCATGATGAGGCTCAATATGTACATCACCCATATACAAGGATTTGGATTTTAATGCATTTTCAAATACGTCCATTTTACCGGCTAATGCATATATTGAGGATTGAATGGTAGAACAAGCTACGTGTGGATTATCATATCCATGTACATAAAAACCCTCCGGAATAAGATTATGTTGAATATATCCATGCCAATGGACAAGAGCAACCCCATTTTTTGCCATACGGTTAGAAAATTCTTGTTGGATTCCAGTAGACTTCTCTATACGATTAAGAACTGACGAAATGATTGCATTACCAACGGCATGAGCGAGAATTACTCTGGTGTCAAACGAGGGACGATAGTCTCTCCTAATACGACAGCCTATTGGAGTCCTTAAATACATTTTCCCATTCACAAGACCCATGAGAAAAATGTCGCGATGGGGATCTATTTTTGTTTTATCCGAACCAGACCTTTGTGTTAAAACCCAGACATCAGGTACTTTTAAAAAAAACCTGCCCAGCGGCAATTCCATGATTAAGTAAAGCTCGTCGTTCTTAATGAAATAATCCTGACCAAGTTTAATAGAATGTTTAGAAATATCCTCGTCAGAAAGAGGTACTAATCCTACAGGGACCGATGGAAGCTGCCTGGCGAGAAATCCATAACTCATACCGCTCCTGTGATCTAAATGAAGCTTTCCAATCCACTTATAAAAACCAGACCTAAATGGCAAATCTTCAACTTTTTTACCAGGCGGGTACAAATTAGTTTTATTAAACTTTTCTCCCCCGGTAACGAAATCTTTTAGAAGAGTTTTATATGGGTCTGAATCTACATCAAAAGATTCTGGCTCTACTATGAAATCCTTAAGGTAAGGTGGTCTAATTGGAGCAGCTACCTTTGGTATAAGTGCCTTTAAAATATTTCCCTTAAAATTTTTATGTAAGGGATACACCGGGTGTGAAGCATTGAAATTATAAATTATAAACTTATCCGCAGAGACAAGTATCGCAATTTGTGTCATATGATAAGAAAAAATATTCATCGCGGCATCAAAGTGCGTAGAGAAGTTGCTTGTTTCATCTATGCCTGCAGGACATTTTAATACAGTAATTATTGTGTTCTGCGTAAAACTAGATGTGTAATCCATAGGCAACTGAGAGGATCTATTCTCACCCAAAGCAACAACTGTTATTCCTTTTCTTATTCGCATTCTTTTAAAAAGGTTTAAAAAAGCTCCAGCGTGAATATTATGATAGGAATGGTCTTTGTTGATCATCTCTAAAACCGTATATAAAAAATTATTTGCGCAAATCTTTAGGAATCTTTTTAAAATTGTTGCAATAGAAATTTTCTCGAGAGATTTTTCATATGGAACTATCCTAACTCCTAGCTCTAGAAGTGCAGCCTCGAGCAAATCTTTAAAAATCAAGGTCTCCCTACTACAACTTTCAGAACTATATGGAAAAAAAGTAAAAACTAGTTTTTTGGCCATCTGCTCAGGCTGAAGATCAGTAGAGGTTTCGATGCCCAGAATTCGCTCTATCGCTAATTTACTTAACATTTAATTGGGTTAAACCAGGGTAGTGGATATACGAGTATTATTGTATCATAGGAATTTGACCACTACTTATAGTTATGACAATCACAATATATTCAATATTAAACTGGATAACAGGGCTGATTCTTATTTCGGTAGCCTTTGCCATATATTTTCCAAGTGATAAATCACTTTCCGCAAGACTTTGTTCATTACTTTCGCTGGTAACAGGAGTATGGAGCTTGTTTATAGCTTTATCAGTTTCCGCAAATGACCTTTTTGTTGGGCTTATATTGCTAAAATCATGTCACTTTCTTGGAACACTAATTGCATCAGTTTTTATATTATTTTCACTATCATATCCTAGTACAAAAAAAATAAAACCCGGAATAATCGCTGCATTTGCCATTGCTGAATTTATATTTGTATATCTAATCTTTTTCACTGACACAATAATTCTAAATTCTCTGCTTTTACCGAATTTAGAATACTTTGCCTGGGAGTATGGCTCATTGCAGATATTTTTTGATATTTACTTTATTTTTTGTTGGATAATTGGAATATTTGTACTTTATAACAAATTAAAGAGCTGTAGGGACGTAGAAATTACCAAAAATCTACAACTCATGCTAATTGCATTCATAATAAGTATTACACCACCAACCTTTCTTACAATACTTTTACCGCAACTCGGAATTTTTGATTATTATTGGCTAAGCCCACTCTCCTGCTTATTTTGGATTATTGTTATCTCATACTCAATAACACGACATCATCTATTTAGGATAAAGGTTGTTGCCGCACAATTGATTACCTTTGTTCTCTGGATATTTATCCTCATCAGGATATTACTGGCAACCAATCCAAAGGAAATCATTATTGAGGGCACACTTCTTGGAATTACAATTATATCTGGAGTGTTTCTCGTAAAAGCAGTATTAAAGGAAACAAGACAAAGAGAGAAAATTGAGCAATTGGCAAACAAATTACAGGATGCCTACAGGATAACTAGTGACCTCAACCACACCCTCGAAGCCAAGGTTGCGGCGCAGACAGTGGAGATACGCAAGGCTTACGAGGCCGAGAAGCACGCTCGCCTGGAGCTGGAGAAGCTCAACGATGCCAAGGACCAGTTCATAATGATAACCCAGCATCATTTGAGGACTCCGGTCACAAGCATGCTCTGGGCCATAGAATCGTCGCTCCAGGGAGCCTACGGGAAGATGGGCGCGGCGCTTCGGTCCGTTCTCGAAGATGCCCAGACATCCGGAAAGCGTCTGATGAAGATAGTCGATGATTTCTTGAACATAACTGCCATAAAGATCGGCACTAACATCTTGAATATATCCAAAGTCAGTCTGAAACCGGCCATGGATGACATTCTGCTGGAATTGAAGGGCAGCATAGACAAAATGAGGCTCATGGTTTCGTTCCCTGCTGATGGTAATAGCTGGCCAGAACTGCCGGTAGATTACGACAAGATGCGCGAGAGTCTCTTCATAATCATGGAGAATGCCGTGAGATACAACGAGGAAGGCGGCTCTGTGAAGATAGCAACGTCCAGGCAGGAGGATCGATTCGTGATATCGGTGGAGAATACCGGTCTCGGCATATCCGGCGAGGAGTCGACAAGGATAGGCAACGCTCTGTTCTACAGAGGTGACTATGCCAGGAAGGCCTACCCCATTGGCATGGGAATCGGGCTGTCTGTCGTAAAGGCGATCATCAGGGCCCATCATGGGACTTTCAGCATCACCTCCGAGGGCAAAGGTAAGGGTGCCAAAGCGTCGGTCTCCCTTCCCATATGATATACGCCTATTTGACCGCGATTGCCGCGCTTTCGGTCATCCTGCTTTTTGTGATCATCCCACGAATCATAAGGACTTCGAAGAAAAAGGCACCCTTTGTTCGAACACGCAACGGAGCAGTGCCTGAGATCCTGAAACTGCTCCAGTTGAATGATGGAAGCGTGCTATACGACCTCGGATGCGGCGACGGCAGAATCCTTCGGGCGGCGGTAGCCTCGACAAAAGGGCTGACAGGGGTCGGCATTGAGAATGATTGGTTGCCGATCATATTCTCACATTTTAGACCCAAACTGGCAGGAACAGAGATCATCAAAGGAGACATCTTCAAGACTCCGCTCGACAAGGCGACCCATATCTACTGCTACCTCTTCCCACAGGTCATGATCAATCTTGAGCCAGTTGTACTAGCCAAATGCCGTCCAGGCACAAGGATAGTCTCATGCGACTTCCCTTTTCCCAATCTGACGCCGGTACAGACTGTCACGTTGCCAGGCAATAGATACATGCTAGCCAGGACTTTATACCTATACGTGCTCTAAAATACGCGATAATACGCCCAAGAATGGCCGCGAATAAAATCTTCATTAAAATTTGAACTTTTCTTCATCGTTCCTTGAACCTTGTTGTTGTAGGATGGTGTTCGATGATTTCATCACTGACGACAATCGGTATCACGTTACTGGCGTTATCGGCGCTTTCCATTGGTATTTTGGCTGTTTTAGCGTACGGGATCTACTGGTCTCACAAGGGGAAGTAGGAGCCGGCAAAGCGCGGATCCTGTCCATGACATAGTTGGCCTGAGCTTTGAAATCCTCAGCCGTCGGGACGACCGAGCTTTTGGCTATGCCCCATACAGGCTCACCGAACGAGACTGACAGCTTGCAACGACCAAGGAATAGATCCGCGGGCGTAAGACCAAAAGTGCCACCAATGCGGACAGGTACTATCGGCCTGCCGGTCGCGTATGAGAGATATGCCACGCCGCCCTTACCCTGTTGAATCGTGCCATCTGGAGTCGCTCGGCCTTCCGGGAAGATGCACAAGCTGCCCCCCTCGCGAAGTATGAGCTCGTGAGGAGCGAGCGACTTGGCATAGTCATGCAGGCCGACTTTGACCGCGTAAGCGCCCCAGATATTGAAGAAGGCTCCGCCATAGAAGCGCTGTCTCCAGCCGGCGCGCCTGTAGAACGCCTGTTCTCGCGAGGTATAGAAGATAGGCGAGAAGCGCGAGAAAAACGGCAGGCATCCAGGCACCATGAATACATCCATCTCGCTCGAATGATTGCAGGCGAATATGGCATTGTGAGGGACTTTCTTGAGATTCTCTCTGCCCTTCATCTCCACGTGGCCGAATAGGACAAGGAGCAGGCGTGTCGGGACCCAGATGATCTGCTGGAGGAGCCACGGACTCACGAAATACCAGAGCTTGACCGATTTCATTTCCAAATTTGTAACATAAAAATCAACCTAAATCAATACCGAAGATTCTCTTAGCATTGGCAAGAAGCGCATCCTCGACTACCGCCAGCGGCAGCTTTTTTATCTGGGCTATTTTCTCGATGGTATGCGACACAAATGAAGGCTCATTGCGCTTTCCCCTATTCGGGACTGGCGAGACGAACGGGCAGTCCGTCTCTGCCTGAATCATGTCGAGCGGGATATATTCTACGAGCTCCTCATACTGACGAGCGAAGGTGATGACACCCGTGAATGAAAGCGTGTAGCCGAGATCCAGAAAAGCCCGAGCCTCACTGGTAGTCCCGGCGAAGAAATGCACATCGCCAGCCACTCTAGAATGAGCTTTGAGTATGTCGAGAGCATCACGATATGCCTCTCGAATATGGAGCATCAGCGGTTTGCCGGATTCATTGGCAAGCTCGATCTGCGATAGGAATGCCCTCTTTTGCTTTTCAGCAGCAGCCGGTTCGGACCTGTAATAATCCAGGCCGCACTCTCCTATGCCAACAACCTTCGGATGCTTCAGAAACTCGCGGTAGACGACCGGATTGAATTCCTCGCCGCGCGAAGAGAATTCCTGCCCACCCTCGCCCAACTCCTCTTTGTCATGAAATGAGGCCGAGGTGTGGACTGGATGCAAGCCGACTATGGCATATACTCCCTTGTCATATTTGGAGGCTACATCTACGGAAGCTTTCGAGGTGTCGCGCTGAGTACCGACGTTTATGAAAGCCGTCCCGCTATCGAGCGAGCGGGCTACGACCTCATCCCTGTCCGCTTCATAAGCGGCAAAGTTCAGATGGGCGTGAATGTCGATACGGCGAAAAGGCACGTTATATCTCGCCTTCAGTGGAGGAATTTATCTTCAGCTGGACGCTGACGATCTGGGTAGGGTTGTTATTGGCCGTGCAAGTGATCTTGAATTGGTATATCCCGGGCGCCGCTCCGCCAATGAGGTTTGTGCTGGTGTTACCTGACCACGTCTTGGTGCCATTGTTGTTATTCTGCATGCCGAGGTTACCGCTCCAATTGGAATTCCAGTTCTGATAACCGGGATTGGATCCATCCGAGGCTGTGACGGTCGGCGAGCATGAGTAGACATTTGACATAGTGAATGGTCCCCAGGCCAGAGCAAAACCATTCCCCTGCTTCACCGTGAGTGAGGATAGCGTGGCGGTGCTTACAGTGCGTCCTATACGCAGATCGCTCTGGCCGACTGGTACTATCACAGTCACACTAGGACAGGTTATGAGGGACGAGAGCGAACTACCGCTCCTGATCTTCACTGTGGGTCCAGGGCCGGACGTGGCGAAATATCTGCTATAGCGATAGTCGGGATTCTCCTCATTCCAATTCGTCGGCGGATTCAAGGGGTTCCATGCATAATCGAAAGGCCCGCCTGGGCTGGTCGGAGTCGCCTCGAACCTGACATTACCAGGTTGTATGTTCTGATATGGATCTATGGCTGTACATGTACCTGTCACCGATCCAAAACCGCAGTCGGCATGCTGGCAAGAAACCGGTACGGGGCTATAGAAATAGATCCAGCCAGGGCCTGTCTTCTTGGTAGTATCGCCACCCCAAGCGTAGCCCATGAAACTACCCGAAGTCGGGTCATAGGTTATGCCACCGCTACCGTCTTGCACAGGAGAAGTGTGGAGCGGCCCCGAAAGCTCTATACATCCCTCATTTCCGCCATACACCACCGCGCGGGCAAAACCAGTGACTGCCCCATTGCTGATATTTAGGTGTCCGGCTGCCCCGCAAGGCGAAACATCGGAGGCGTTGAAGCTTATCCAGCCAAGATATTCTGACCAAGCCCAGCCGCTCCAGTCGCCAGAACTATTCACAGATACTGCGTATGGCCCGCCGCCCGCACCAGCGTTCGCGGAATTGAAGCTTATCCAGCCAAAAGTCTCCGACCAAGCCCAGCCATTGAGATTGGCGGCATGGGCGGAAGCCGCGCCAAAACTCACAAATAGGGTCACCAAAAGGACTCCGAGGAGTTTTTTGCTTTGCACAATTTTGGATAATCGCATTTCAGGCTTATTTTACCCCGGAAATATGCTGTCAGCGAACCCTAAATGGGGATAAGACAAAATCATTCGGGCCAAGCTTCGACTATGAGCATATTCTTGCCAAGGATCGGCATATCTGACCAGATCTCCTCTGTCAGGAACGGCATGAATGGGTGAAGCAGTTTCAGGGTTGTAGCGAGCAAATGTAGCAGGAGCTGTTGGCGCGACTTCTTTGACGCTTCATCGTCACCAGCAAGAATAGCCTTGCTCTCCTCAAGTATCTTGTCGGCAAGCTCATGCCAGGCATAATGATAGAGCTTGTCCGCAACCATATAGAATTTGTATTCGTCCATCTCCTTTGTAACTTCCTTGATGAGCGCGCCAAGAGCGTCGACATGAGCTTTGTCGGCTGTGGCCCAATCTTTGAAACTAGGATCAAGAGCGACATTTTCGGTCGAGCTTAGGACGAATCTGGTGATATTCCAAAGCTTATTCACAAACTTCTTGTACGCAGTGACCTTGTCCTCAGAGAGCGCCAACGAGGTGCCTGGCGTGTTGCCGACGAGGAGGCTCATACGGAATGCGTCCGCGCCGAACTTGACCGCATAGTCGAGCGGATTGATGACATTGCCCTTGGACTTGCTCATCTTCTGTCCTTTACCATCGAGAACGATGCCATGAAGGTACACAGTCTTGAATGGAACCTTGCCGGTCACATACAAACCGAACATGATCATACGCGACACCCAGAAGAAGATGATATCTCCAGCAGTCTCCATGACATCAGTCGGATAGAAATTCTTGAAATCAGCCCGGTCAGGATAGCCGAGCGATGCATACGGCCACTGCCCGGATGAGAACCAGGTATCAAACGTGTCATTATCCTTCCTGACTTCCCCGCCGCACTTCGCGCACTTCTTAATCTTGTCCTCGATGTCTACGTAGCCCTCATCGCACTTCGTGCAGATCTTGGCCGGAATGGGTATGCCCCAAACTATCTGGCGCGAGACATTCCAGTCGATGATGTTCTCGAGCCAGTGCATGGTGATCTTTTCATAGTGGTCCGGGATGTACTTTATCTCGCCAGAACGGATCTTTTCCATCGCCTTCTCAGCTAACGGCTTCATGCGTACGAACCACTGGTTGCGTATCTGCGGCTCGATGATAGTGCCGCATTTGTAGCAAGTCTTCACGACGTGCTTGTAATTCGAGTCGATCTTCTCGACAAGGTCCTTACCCTTGAGCTTCTCTATGATGAGCGCGCGAGCTTTCTTTATGTGCTGACCGGCAAATTCTCCGGCTACAGGCAGGAGCTTGCCATTCTCGTCTATGATCTGCTCTTTATCCAAATTGTGCCTTTGGGCGATCTCGAAGTCGACGGCATCGTGCCACGGAGTGATCGTCATCACACCCGTGCCAAAGGCCATGTCTACAGCGGCGTCTTTTATGACAGTGGCTGTGATAGGGCCGTTTATCCATTCTAGGTCTATCTTCTGGCCATGCTTATACTCTGCATATCGCTTGTCATCCGGGTGCATGACCACATATTTGTCGCCAAACTTGGTCTCCGGCCTGGACGTGCCGATCGTGAATGGGCCGTACTTGAGATAATAGAACTCCTCGACGCGCTCCTCGTCTTTTATCTCCAGATCGGAAAAAGCCGTCTGATGTTTCGAACACCAGCTCACTATCCTCTTGCCGCGATAGACAAGGCCGTCATCGGACATCTTCTCGAATGTATCGTAGACAGTCTTGACCACGTCCTTATCGAGCGTGAACTTCTCGCGCGACCAGTCGCATGATGCGCCCATCTTCCTGATCTGGGATTTGATATTCACAGAATTCGCCATGGTGAAATCCATGATCTCCTCGTAGAGCTTTTCCGGCTCGATCTCGAAGCGCGTCCTGCCCTCTTTTTCTAATTTCTTTTCGTATACGACCTGCGTCTCGAAACCGGCATGATCCATACCAGGGAGCCAGAGAGCCTTGTACCCGCGCATCCTCTTGTAGCGGACGATGGCATCCTCGATGGTCATCACTAGGCCATGACCGGCATGAAGAGAGCCGTTGGCATTGGCTGGAGGCATGATGATGGTAAAAGGCTTGGCGTCCTTCTTGATCAGACCTTTTTTGACCGAAGTGTCAGGGTTAAAAAAACCGCTCTCTTCCCAGAGCTTGTATATGCGATCCTCGGTGGAAGCCGGGTCATATGGCTTCAGGAACTTCGGAGGGATATTCGGCGGCATAAAAGCCGGCTTTTCATTCATGCCGAAATAGTATCAGAAAAAGTCAGGAATTAGTAATCCGTGGAGCAGGAACTGATGCAGGAGCTAATAGTGGGGCCAGTTAGGATATCTCGGGGCCGGAGGATAATAATAGGTCGGGGCCGGAGTGTAAGGATAGAAAGGCGCAGTCTGAGGCGGCTGGAAAGGATGGTAGGGCTGAGTATAGAGAGGGTTCGTCGGGTTGCCATAAGGGTTCGGGTAGTAATTCTGGTGCTGATTCCCATAATAAGGAAGCTGCGGGGTCTGGTAGGTCACCGGCGATGGATAATAGCTCGGGACGCAATAATTCGAGGAGTAGCCATTCTGGAAATAAACGGTGGCCGAGGGGCATCCGTTGAAGGAAGGCTGCTGCTGCGGGACCCCGTGGAAAAACTGCGCTGAAGCCTCGTTAGGCGACAAAATGAGGGCTAGAGCGAATATTGCTAGGGCGGTGGCCGCCGAATAGATCTGGTTCTTCATAGTGTTTGTTATGCTATAGTGTTATTTCGAAATGTCAAGAGCAGACTCCCAAAAACCCATAGTAACCCTAGGCATTGAGACGTCATGCGACGAAACTGCTCTGGCTCTTATTAAGACGAATGGACAGGGTGTTGATTTCACCTGCCAGGTGCTGTCGTCGCTCGTCCATTCCCAGGCAGAGCTCCACAGCGCCTATGGCGGCGTCTTCCCTAGTCTTGCCAAGCGCGAGCACGGCAAGAATCTCGTCCCACTCCTCCATAAGCTCATGATAGAGGCTGGAGAGCTACTGGAGTTTAGCGATGATGTAGGTGAGGCGCACATGAAGGACGTCATGGTCTCATTTAGCAAAGAGATCGCCCCGCAAAATCCGGAACTCTATCAGTCGTTTTCGGAGGCGAAATTCCTGGGCAAGATCCCGAAGATCGACCGTATCGCCGTGACTGAAGGCCCGGGCCTAGAACCAGCGCTCTGGGTGGGCATCAACTTCGCCCGCATGCTCTCTGCTTTGTGGAAGATCCCTGTCGAGCCGGTGGATCACATGGAGGGACATATCGTCGGCTCGCTCTTCCCTTCCGAGATCACAAACGGAGCTGTTCATAGGATTTTCGACGCGCCCATGCCAGCGGTTGCTTTGCTCATAAGCGGCGGGCATACGCAGTTAGTCAACGTGGAGACAATCGGCAATTATGAGATCATCGGGGAGACTGTTGACGACGCAGTCGGTGAGGCATTCGATAAGGTGGCACGCTTGCTCGGTCTCGCTTATCCCGGCGGACCCAACCTCTCGAGGCTTGCCGGCGAGGCGCGGACTGCTGGGATAGAGGCTCCGGTCAAGCTTCCACGTCCGATGATCGGGTCGAAGGACCTAAGCTTCTCTTTTTCCGGACTTAAGACTGCTGTTCTGTATGCGACTCGTAAGGCGCCGAGGGATGCGAAGGGCGATATCGAGGTAAACTGGAAAAAAGGCCTGGCTCGAGAGTTTGAAGACGCTGTTAAGGAGACTCTGGATTCGAAGCTTCGCGATGCTCTAGATAAGGTGGGCGCGAGCTCTATCATTATCGGTGGCGGCGTCAGTGCCAACAGCGTTTTGCGCGAGGCTTTCGGAGGCACGGCTCTGGAATATGGCATACCTATATTCCTGCCATCGCATCACATCTCTGGAGATAATGCGCTCATGATAGCGTTGGCTTCGGCGCTTGATGGTGATGAAAAAAATTCTAATAAGTTAGGCCATCAGATCATCCGTGCGCAAGGAACAAAAAGATTATCTGTTTAAATAAGCATGCATCCGATTAAGATTAGGGGGCAAATCGGAGCACTCATCCGATCCCCTAGATTTTTTTATATACAATTATAGATATATGTGATGTTGTAACTAGAATTTATGGATCAAATCGAGCTTTACGGGCCATATTCCTAAATATTTTAGAGTAAACTCATGCAAAAGTTGTTACAACAAAACATTTTGCTGTTACTGTAAATAAAAAATAACTGAGCATCGGACAATGCATCCGGCGCCGACCAAACAACTTCATTCCATCGTCAACGTCCAAATAAGCCCCCTAGAAACCTCCAGAACTTGGACGGGATAGTCTCGCTTACTGCGCCAACTGCGGCAACGCTTATATTCTGGGACTGTGCAGGAAGAAGCTCGTCTGGATCCGCAGTAGAACCGAATGACGCAGTCCCAGTTCCTGCTACAGCTGCCTCGCTCGCCGCAGTAGCGCCGCTCTGTACATTGGCCGCTACAGGAGATCCAGTCCGAGCATTATATGCATCTATGACCGCAAGCTCAGCCGCAGTAAGGATCATGGGTGCATTACAGGCTATGTTATTTACCTTCTTCGCCGTTGTTATGTTCACTATCCCGGACGGCCTGGTCGCGCGCCAAGGAGCCATGACTTCAGCCATGTATCTGCGCTGAAAGATCTTGATGGCCTCTTCAGTCCTAGCATCAAACTCCCCCGTTACATCTACCCCAATCTTTTCGATGTTCTTCAGAGCGCTCTGGAGATTGGCGACCTCCTTCGCATCATTCATGTTCCCGAACTGCATGAACTTTGTAACAGCCGGACAGGATATTATTCCAGTAGGATTTACGGAATTTATGGATCTAACTAACGGAGCCGGTGCCGGCGCTTGGGCGATGATCATATCAGTACATAATATCAGCTATTATTCTTCACCACTATCTTGAGATAAGCGATCGCGGCGAGTAAGATGGCACCACCTATCACGAAGGCATAGCCGAGCAGACCCCGACCGGATACGGCCCCGAAACCGAAGAGTATGTCGTAGAGGAAACCCGCGATGACGATCTCCGCATATCTCGGGAAGACCCAAGCACCTATCAGTGCTATCGGTATGGCCGCGAACCACCAGCCCATGATGACGAGCAGAAACAGTATCACATCGAGGGTGATACGGAGTGATGGATTATGCTTCATGTTGTTATTGTTATCGGCGCACTAGGACTTATCGGCGCACTAAGACGAAACGCATCTGATATATATTGACGGGAGGGGCAAAAAGCACGGTATCGAACGGACTAGAAGGATCAGTTATTATTGAAACTACCACACCGAAAGCGCGGCCGTAAAGGGACAAATCCGAGACCGTATCCCCTATGGCCACCCCCGATCCATGCGGAACCTCGGCTCGATACTGGCCTCCTCCGCGACCAATCGCATTGGCTGGGACATTCTTCGGGCCTATGAGCACACTGTAGGCTTCGCCTGGGGATGAATAAAGCCTGATCTTCGCGGAATTAGCGAGAAGCTGTCTCACGTGGCCGATCAACACCCTCTCTGCGGAATAGACGAGCGAGGTGCTGGACACACCGTCATTCTGACCGATGTCTATGGTGAGCTCGTCATAGGGCATCGCAACGGGACGAGCCAGCACCGCGCCGAGGATATACTGCCTGGGCGAGGTCGATGCGCGCCCCAACATAGAGAGAATGTCTTTATATTGGGAATCGATCATCGCCATAGTCGAGCTAGCATAGCCCGCCTGTATGTCTCTCAACTGCATCTTGAGGCTCTCATTCTCGGCTAGGATCGCCGCAGACGAACGGAAGGCGCCCTCCTGGGTGGTCAGTCGGACTCGCCAAAAGGGCTTGGCTATCGCTGTGAAAAAAGTCGGAAAGACATATGGCGCAGAGAATTGGATAAGCCCGATGGCTAGAGCTATCACAATAGCCACAGCCGCCATGACGCGGTTGCGCCTGACGCGCACATGATTATGAGGCCGAAGGTAGGTCATCTTCGCTTTCTAATAGGACTGAACGATACCTCTCGATATCCTCGAGGATAATGCCGGCGCCGCGAGCAATCGCCGTGAGCGGATCGTCGGCAATAGTGACGGGTAGTTTCAAAGTCTCAGCAAGGAGAATATCCAGGCCTTTGATGAGGGCTCCGCCGCCGACCAGGTAGACGCCGCGGCGCATCACGTCCGAAAGTATCTCCGGAGGAGTCGTTTCCAGCACTTCCTTGGCCGCTTCCACAATAGTCTCTATCGACTGACTCATTGCCTCGCGGATATCTGAATCCGTAATGACTACCTCGCGCGGCAGGCCGGTTATGAGATCGCGACCACGGATGGTCGTCTCCAATGGCTCGCCGGGAACGACCGACCCTACGCTTATCTTCACCTGCTCCGCGGTAGTCTCGCCGATCAATATCTTGAACTCGTTCCTTATGTAGGAGATGATGTCGTTGTTCAGCTTGTCTCCGGCTATCTTCAGATTCTTGGAGCGCACTATGCCGCCGAGGGAGATTATGGCGATGTCGGTCGTGCCTCCGCCGATATCTATGACCATACTGCCGACCGGGTCATGCACAGGAAGACGGATGCCGATCGCTCCGGCCATCGGCTGTTCGATGATGTAGACCTCGCGGGCGCCGGCATTCAGAGTGGCGTCTCGAACGGCCCGGACCTCAACGTTAGTCACGCCGGAAGGCACGCCCACCACTACGCGCGGGCCCAGAAGCTTCTTCGGCATGTATTCTCCGGCACGCTTCATGAGGTATGACAGCATCTCCTCTGTAATTTCGAAGTCAGATATGACTCCCTCAACGAGCGGCCTTACCGCAGTGATGTGAGTGGGGGTGCGGCCGAGCATTTCCTTGGCAGTGATGCCTACGGCCACAACCTGGCCAGTCTTGTCGTTCACCGCCACTACCGAAGGCTCGTTCACCACTATGCCCTTGCCGCGGACATATACGAGAGTGTTGGCTGTGCCGAGATCTATGCCGATGTCGTTCGAGGCTCGGGAGAAGAACTTGTCTTTCAATCTTTTTATCATAGGTTGAACATTATCATAAAAATACGGCTCAGGTTATTGACATTAAGGCTTTAGCGTGCTTTACTAGTCCTGTAAACGGCTTTTCGTTTGCCCGCGATTCAGCGGTTTCACAGCCTTAGCTCCTTCCAAAATGATTGACAGACTCTCACGCGAGTTGACCGTAACCCAGCTCCTCCTCGTCAAAAAAAGCCCGGAAACGATGAACCGCCTTGGCATCACTGCAGAGCAGATCGAAGAAGCGATCGCGAGCAAAAAAGCCCAGCGCGCCACTCGTCCATCCCCGATGGCGATAACGGATGCAACAGCCGCGACATCCGCGGCAAACTGATCAACGCTTCTCGCTTCCCGACAAGTTATACGCCACGCGCCTATCGGGTGCGCGGTTTTTTTATTATTGCGAGGGCCAGCTCTCTCCGATTCGCAAGAATATTTTATATACAGTAGCAGATATATGTGGTGCTATAACGATGATTCAATCGTCACATCAAACTCGGGGATGTAATTTTCTCACTCTTTCGAGATTCTCTTTTTAAAAAGCGCTTATAACAAAACGTTTCGACATTATTGTAAATAAAAATTTTGGCGATATGCGAGAAGGACTATCCCCCGCAGCGCAGGGCAAATCAGGAGTGGCAAAACCTACTTGACCTCACCCACCTTCTTCATCTCCACCTTCCCTGTCGCACGGTCGCGGATCTCCACGGAGCCATCTTTGAGAGTCTTTTCGCTTATGACATAGCGCCACGGTATGCCAATGAGATCGGCATCAGAGAATTTCTCGCCAGCACTGGCATCGCGGTCGTCATATAGGACTTCGACCCCCTTGGCAGAAAGGGACTCATATAGCTCGTCAGCTGCCTTCTTTACCACGTCAGCCTTATCATGCAAAGCGACCAAATGGATCTTGAATGGTGCGACTGATTCTGGCCAAACGATACCCTTATCATCAGAATGGACTTCGACGATCGTACCCATGACACGGCCAGGACCGATACCATAACAACCCATGATGACCGGATGCATCTTGCCCTCGACGTCCTTGTATTTGAGGCCAAGCGCGTCAGAGAATCTGGTGCCCAGATTGAATATGTTCCCCACTTCTATCGCCTTCTTCTCTACAAAATCAGACTTAGACATGCCGAGGTCCTTCAGGACTTCGTCGTTATAGACCTCTTTATTGACGGCCACCCTCTTTGCCTCATTTACATAGACCGTATCCTCGCCGACCGGAGAGACTGTCTGGAATTCATGGGAGAACTTGGAGAACATGCCGCCCGAAGCGAACGTCACATAGGTCTCAGCTCCGATACCCAGCCTATTGAATATAGCGACATATGCCTGCTTGGCCTTTTCATAATATGCTGCATGCTCTTTTTCATCTCTCGAAAACGAATACAGATCCTTCATGACGAACTCGCGCGAGCGCATGATGCCAGATTTGGCGCGGACTTCATTGCGGAATTTGGTCTGGAACTGATAGATATATGCCGGCAGATTCCTATAGGAAGAAATGAAATCCTTCATCATATTCGTAAGCGGTGGCTCATGGGTAGGAGCCAGGCCAAGTTCCGTGCCATTCTTGAGAGATGTTTTGAACCAGATGTCTACCTTCTCATCATCCCATTGATCCGTAGGCGTCCATCTCTCCTTTTGCTGAAGCGCGGTTAGAACCACCTCCTGACCACCGATCCTATTCATCTCTTCCCGGATGATGGCGACTATCTTATTGAAAACACGCAGGCCGAGCGGCAGGTATGCGTAGGCGCCTGCCATCTCCTTGTATATATACCCAGCTCGGATGAGCAGCTCGGCATTTCTAGATACCTCATCCTTGGGGGCTTCCTTCCTGGTTTTAGTGAAAAGCTGTGATTGGCGCATAGAGTTTACCTCCATATCTTAACAATATCCTTGAAAGTCACAACCACCATGAGGATCATGAGCAGAGCGAAGCCCACGAAGTTCACGATATTGGAGAACTTGGCCGGGATACGCCGACGCGTGGCTGATTCGATGGCAACGAACAGTATCCGGCCGCCATCGAGTGCCGGGAACGGTATGAGGTTCACGACGCCCAGATTTATCGAGATGATGGCCGTTATCATGAGGAGATATGTCATGCCCATCTTCGCGGCACTGCCCACGATGCCGGCTATGCCTATAGGCCCGGCAACGTCAGCGAAGTCCGGCTGTCCGATGACGATATTGGCAATGAATGTATACAGAGCCACAGCGGTCTCACGGATCATCACCAGGGTATAGCGAAAACCTTCCCAGATGGCGAAGACAAAAGGTATCCTAACATCAGCAATGTCCTTCATGGCGATGCCAATAGCGTATTTGCCCTCGACCAGGCCTCCGACCGGTGTGACGCCGATAGTATTCCTAGATTTGTTCCTTTCGAACTCGAAGGCCACGGGCTTGTTCCCAAACGAATTGACTATGTCTTGTATCTCCTCTACTGACTGTTTCTTACGCTCATCAGTCGGGACATATGCCGACCGGGCGCGCACGACATTCATGGCGGTCGTCTCAACATAGCGGATGATATCGCCGTACTTGAGCCCCACCTTGTCGGCTGGAGAATCCGGCATGACGTATGTGACCATTACTCTCTCATCCTTGAAACTATCGGCATAGCGTCGGAAGTCATCGGCAGCAACGGTCGTGCCCGAGGCGAAGACTATGATGTACAACAGCCAGGCAAATATGAAATTGAAAAGCACACCCGAGACCAGGACGATCGCCTGCTTCCACCTAGCCTTATTCACGAAGCTCCTTGCGGCATCGGGTCCACTCGTCGAAGCCGCATCGGGATCTTCTCCGAAGATCTTCACGTAGCCACCGAACGGTATGAGATTGAGGCCGTACTCGGTCTCGCCGCGCTTGCATTTGAATAGCTTAGGTCCGAAGCCTATCTTGAAAGCATCCACCCTGATGCCGAATGCCCGAGCAGCCAGAAAGTGCCCCAGCTCATGGACAAAGATGAGCACCGCAAGAACTATCAGGAATATTATTACTGTCATCACTAGAATGTCGGGCTTAGGACAGGAGTTCTTTCTCCTTCTTGGCCAGGGACTCGTCTAGCCTCTTATTAGCCTCGTCGACGAGCTTCTGCGCCTCTTTGTTAAGCCGGAATGCTTCGTCCTTGCCCATACCACCCTCTTTCTCCTTGGCCTGGAGGTCCTTCATGATGCGGTCACGGTGCTGTCGGACTTCTTTCTTGGCTTCCTCGAGCTTGTCCTTGGCTACCTTGGCTATCTGGGCGCGGCGCTCGCCGGTTAGCTCTGGGAAATTGACCCGCACGCCATCCCCGTCCACCACGATCGCAAGACCCAAGTTCGCTATGGTTATCGCCTTCTCTATCTCCTTGACCTGGGCTTTGTCCCAAGGCTGGACTCGGATGGACCTGGCCCCCTCTATCATGATGCTAGCCACTTCCTTGAGAGCCATCGGGGCGCCATAAACCAAGACCTTTACGCCATCTAGGATGGCCGGTGAGGCCTGACCAGTGCGTATCTGTTGGAACTCTTTCTTGAGCCATTCCTCCGCGGTAGCGAGCTGTTTTTTGAATGGGTTGAAGTCGTATGCCATATATGTTGATTATATGCGAATAATAGCACTAAGAGAGGTTCATGGCGACATATTCGAGAAGCATCTTCATGGACGGCACCCTGTCTGTGGCATATTTGCTCGAGAGGAGGATAGCATCCAAAGCCTCCACATTCTGCCTGACTCCTCTTGCCCGTACTTGCTCCTCCAACGCTCCGAGTAGCCTTATAGCGTCCTGTTTAGTCTTCTTTTCCTTTGAGATGTCCTCCATCAGCTTCTTTACGTACTCGAGCCTTTTGGACGACGAAAGGGCCAAAAATTCCCTGGCCTGCTCTTTCATCGAATCGGCCTCTTCATGCCGGCGCCCTTCACTGCGGCCCCCCACGAATGAAATGCGCGACTTCACGGTCGGCAAAAGGATGTGGGCCGAAGGAAGCACCAAAAAGAAGTGAGCATACTCCGGCGGTTCTTCGAGCAGCTTGAGGAGCGCATTCTGCGCCTCGGCTGTGATGCTGTCTGCCATCACTATGAATATCTTCTTACCCGAAGGCTCCGTCGGACGGGTGGACGCGATGGATTTGAGCTCTCGGGCATCGTCGATCGAGAAGCTCGCGAACCGGCGATCATATAGATCGGGGTTGCCTTCAGCTTTTATTCCGTGTTTCTTTTCCAGCGACGCGGACAATTCCAGGCGCTCTTCCTCGCCGCCAACGATGCAGTAGGCATGGTGAGATAGGTTCGTGAGATCGAGAGCATTGGATTTAGACATGGGTCAATTCTATCACTACCTGATGTTCCTATAAAATAAAAGTGGCCGCACCCCGAACTCGAATGGGGTGCGGCCGTTTTGTAGACCGTTCGCGCGTCGGTGTGGTTCGCCATGAGAACCGCACGCCTAAGGCCATCTGTCTGGCCTGTGTGGTTCAGGGTTGGCTCGCCAACCGCTTACGCAACGGACCGTCCGGCAGCCGTGAGGCCGCCAAAGATTGACGCCTGGACGCGGCAATATCAATTGCGCCAGAGCTTGTGAAGATTGAGTCGGACGATGAGGCGCAACATACCAGTCCAAATCTCAATGTGATCGAAAGGATCCGCAGGTAGGACGATATCGTCAAACCTCGGGAGATAGGTAATGCAGTCTATCGCAGCCAAGGTCTGACTTTGACCTCTGCCTTGCGTCTCCAGCTCTATCGAGGTCCAGAGCTGAGAGGCCATAGCCTTCCTGGCTCTCAATCCGGATCGATCCTCCATCTCCTCCAAAAATCTGTGGAATGCGGGATGTGTGCGCACAAAGCGCCTGTAATGGGCGGCCCCATGGCACGCCGCATGGTCAAGCCATTTGAGGTTAGTGCTCATAGGTTTTGTCTGGCGGCATTATGCCAGAAAAGAGCCTGGCTGGCAAATTGACACAAATCTTTATCGACTTTTCCTACGAAAATCTCCTTTACTGGTATCAATATGCGTTTCTCGAGCCGCAATCAAATAGAAGGTCCTCTCCCTTTCTAGGGTAAAAAAGAATAATCGTATATCGATGCTCTTTCGGTGATGCTGATACTTTATCTCTTTTATTTCTGAATCTTCAGCCAAGCCTCGATAAAGGTCTATGTAATCGCCATCTCGAACTATTGGATTTATCTGGATACCAGATGCTTTTGACCAGTAATCAGCCTCACTGGTGTAGTAAATACCGACATCTCTCAGAATCAGGAGAGTGGCTTTTGCATTTTCTGCATTCATTCCATCAATCTGGCATTCCTTACCTTTATACTCAGCAAATGAGATTCTATAAGGAGATATCTCCGGGGCTTCTTCTGTTTGCGGTAACTCAGCAGCAGTGACTGGCACTTCTTGGGAAAGAGGAACTTTCCCATCAGGATCAGGAATTGTCATAAGCTAAACAGTTTTAGCTTTTTGTAATTTCGAGGAATAGAAAACCTTCATGCTCTCTGTAGATATTTCATTCTCAGATCCAACATGAGGCTCGACACCTTCACGAGCTTTTTGCCAAGGCTCTTCTGAATGTGTTAGATGCTCTAAATATGCCGCATCATGTTTCCCGTATACGGACCATACTTCATCCAAAAATTTCTTTACATCAGTAGGAACTGAATTAATCGTAGTCTCATTGATCTTTTTTTCTATCGGACTAAAACCAAACTGTTTATACTCCAAATATATTTCGCGCACAGCAGGACCATGCACCCAAGCCTCAATTTTGTCATTGAAAAGCTTTTGATCACGCATCACAAGAGACCATGCTTGAGCATAGTACAGTAATTTTTGTAGCTTCTTATTTGTAACAGGCCGCTTTTCTATCTGGCCTTTCCAGAGAAAGTACTCGGCGATATTTTGTGCGCTCAGCAACGGTGAATGAGCCATATTGTTCATATTATATCTCTTATTAGACTAGTAATTTGGTGCCCTGTGGACAACGGATAACACAAAAAACGAGTCAGACCAACACTATTAATAAGACGAACCGCTTTAAAAGTAATTACGATTTTAGCAAATCCAACTTTATTGTAAAGTTCCCAGGGGCACTTTTTCAATGTGAAATATTCAGGGTTTACCTCCCATCTTTAGCACCTCATCTATGCGCACTTGCTTCACAAATTCGTGGACGTGTGGGGACGAGGAGTGTGGTGACTTTTCACATGAATGAATAGGCGGCCTCATTTTTTTGGCTTATCCAGCTTATTCAATAGACCAACAAAGCTGTCGGGTGGAGCAAAGTTGAACTTCCCGTCCGAAATGCTATATGGGAGATCGGTGAACATGTCATCTTTGTACCAATACAATCTTGGGCTCAAAGAGCCCGGGCCTTCACCAAATATCTTAGCCGTGTATGGCGCAAGGGTCGAGATAATTTTTACGACTCCAAGATCAAGGATGGGATGACATAGGATTATCCCTCGAGCCGGTATGGAAACCAGAGAACCATTTTGACTTAAGCACTCATTAAACTGCTTGAGATTCAAGGCTAACACTCCGGTTAGAAAACTTTCTGCAGTGATAAAAAACACCTTTCCACCTGGAACATCCTGACTCGTTAATTTTGTTTGTGTCTTTTTAAACACATTAGCCAACCCAATAGCAAATAATTCATTATCGCTTTTGTTCCACATCTTTGATTCAGTTCTCTTCACACCCCTTATGGCTTTAGGCATATCAAAAACTAGTACACTCATAACGCCAGGCATGGCACTACGGCTTATCGATGACTGTTTCATTTCCGGAACACTGTCGAAATAATCTACAGGATAAAGCTGTACGGCAATAAGACCTTTTATCTTATCGAAGGTTGCTATGTTTTTCTGCAGCTCTGATTCATCGGTGTCAGATTGTTTTAATGCATCAAAATGGTTCTTTATTATGGACGACCATTCTTGCTTTTGGGCTAATTTACAGTTTTGTGCTAGATTTACGAGTCCAAAATTCTTGCCTTTCCCATCTATTTTTGTGCTCAAGAAACCATCATTTACTCCAGATACTATGTAACCTCTCTCACTCAAATCACTTTTTACAAGATGGATGAACTCACCGTATTCGTCTGTTGAAAATATTTCTAACCCAAGTGAAGATTTCTGTTGGTCTACCTTCTTAAAAAAATTTAGCATGCTTGTGGATTTTGTTTTATATAAAACAGATAACAACACTGCGACCAAGAGCACAACGAGGACCATTATCTGTCTGTGTTTCCTGGACATCTGTGTATGTGGACATTGTACACCTAATTTACCATTTCCAAAATTTCACCAATCCTTATCTGCTTCACAAATTCGAGCCATAATAAAACGAGCCCCACACCTGACCTTGGTGGGGGCTATGGGCTGATCAACTGCAATACTCAGATTAACAGAGTGTTGCACTTACTTGCTGAACTCACCGCATCAGTTACCGCGGCGCACTAACGTTTGGAGATGATCGTCCTCTTGTACACATCCAAATGGTCGAGTGCGATGCCTGTCCCCTTTGCCACACACAAAAGTGGATCCGTGGCGAGCTGCGCCTTCACTCCAGTGCGACGGAAAACAAGCTCTGGGAAATTTCGAAGGAGCGACGAGCCGCCAGTCATAGTGATGCCTTGGTCGATGATGTCAGCGGCCAACTCCGGTGGAGTCTCCTGCAGCACGTCCTTCATCGCCTTGATCATGTCGCGGAGCGGCGCGGAAATGGCTTTGACTATCTCATTGGTCTTTATCTCCGTGGAGCGAGGCAGGCCGGAGATGAAATCGCGGCCCTTGACGACCATGGAAAGCTCCTCGTCGAGCGGGATAGCCGAAGCGATCTGTATCTTTATGAGCTCGGATGTGTGATCGCCTATGGCCAGGTTGAAGGTCTTCTTTATATAGTCGGCTATAGCGGCGTCGAGCTTGTTGCCAGCGCATTTCACCGAGGTCGAAGCGACGATGCCGCCGAGCGATATCACCGCGACGTCGGTCGTGCCGCCGCCGATGTCAGCGATCATATGGCCGCGAGCCTCCTGTATGGGTATCCCGGCGCCGATGGCGGCAAGGATAGGCTCCTTCACCACATATGCATTCTTGGCGCCAGCGCGAACTGCCGCTTCTATCACAGCGCGCCGTTCGGTCGAAGTGACGCTAGCAGGGACGGAGATCATCACATCTGGCTTCATGATGGCAAAGCGACCCAAAGCCTTGTCGATAAAATATCGGAGCATGGCCTCGGTCACGCGATAATCAGCGATGACTCCGTCGCGCATCGGCCTATAGGCGATGATGGTGTCTGGCGTGCGGCCGATCATCTCCTTGGCCTCGTTGCCGACAGCCAAGACTTTCTTGTCTATTTCAGAGATGGCGACGACCGAAGGCTCATTCAGGACGATGCCTTTGTGCGGCACGAAAACAAGCGTATTGGCTGTGCCCAGATCTATGCCCAGTTTCGGAGAAAAAAATGCCATAACAGGCTGACTCTAACATAAAGGGTTCTTCATAACAATTTGAACTTTTTTTCACGAAAATTTTAATATTTTTTGAAGGTTCCTTGAACGCCTACTTGATAGGCTTATCGCACTGGAGAACGTCTTACCTCCAGTGTGGGCATGTTCCTGAAGAGGAGCTGCACTTTGACCAAGTACAGTAAGCGGGTGCAACTCCCGTCGTGTCCACAAAATAAATGCTTGACAATGATCTGAGCATGCATACAATTATTATGTCGACTAACCTCGACTGGTGGATGCGAAGGAGTTTACTCCCGCCCTGAGTCGTGAGACTCACAAATTGGTCACACGATCGCCCCTTCGGGGGCTTTTGTGTTTTCCACAGGAGTGCCTATTGCACCTACATAGCGTATATGCTATATTAGTCGGTATGAAAAAAGACACATCCCTAGTCCATATAGGCTCGTTTATCATGAAGCTCCGTGAGGGCCGCGGCATGACCCAGTCGGATCTGGCCGTGAAGATTGGCACGACTCAGAGCGTCGTAGCCAGGATAGAAAAGGGCGAGCAGAACCTCTCGGCAAAGACTCTGGCCAAAATAAGCGACGCTCTCGACCGGGAGATCATGACTCTTTCGAAGGGCGGCACTCTCAATTTCAAGATAGAAGGCGGTCGTTCCCTCAAAGGTGAGATCACTGTGCGTACATCCAAGAACGGTGCTCTCGGCGTGATGTGCGCTTCCCTGCTCAACAAGGGAAAGACGACCATCAAGAATGCTCCACGCATCGAGGAGGTCTTCCGCATCAGCGAAGTCCTAGAGTCGATCGGCGTAAAGACAGAATGGAAGGCTGCCGATCTCATCATTACCCCACCGGCCAAGCTCGATCTAGCTAACATAGCCGATGAATCCGGTGCAGCCACCAGGACAAGGAGCTGTATCATGCTAATAGGCTCTCTCATACACAAAGCGAAGGAGTTCAATATATCCCAGCCTGGTGGTTGCCGCCTCGGCTCGCGCACGGTTAAGCCGTATTTTTACGCGCTCGAAAAGCTCGGTGTTTCCATAGAGACGACTTCGAAGCACTACCACGTGTCCCACAACGGACTCAAGAAGGATCGTGAGATCGTCATGTACGAAGCCGGCGATACCGTCACCGAGACTGTCCTCATGGCCGCCGCACTCATTCCTGACAAGACTGTGATCAAATTCGCTTCTGCCAACTATCAGGTGCAGGATGTCTGTTTCTACCTCGAGAAGCTCGGCGTGAAAGTCGAGGGCATAGGCACATCAACCATGACCGTCCATGGAGTAGCTTCCGTTGATCAGGATGTCGAGTACGCCCTCGGCGAAGATCCGATCGAAGCAATGTCGCTCATCACCGCAGCGATCGTCACCAACTCGAACATCACGATCCGGCGCTGCCCCATCGCTTTCCTAGAGATCGAGCTACTCAAACTCGAGAAGATGGGCTTCAAGTATAAGGCCTCAAAGAGATACAAGGGCGAGAATGGTCGCGTCGATCTAGTAGATATAGAGACATTCCCGTCCAAGCTCAAAGCCCTCGACGAAAAGATCCATGCCCAGCCATATCCTGGCCTCAACATGGACAATCTTCCCTTTTTCGCCCTTATCGGCGCTTTTGCCGAGGGAGAGACGTTCATACACGATTGGGTCTATGAGGAGCGCGCCATCTATTACAAGGAGCTGGATAAGCTGGGCGTCGAGACCATCTTGGCCGATCCGCATCGCTTCTACGTGAAAGGCCCGGCCAAGCTCAAAGCAGCCGAGCTCGTCTGCCCTCCCGCTCTGCGTCCGTCCGTCATCATCATGCTCGGGATGCTCGCGGCGCCCGGCACCTCCATATTGCGCAATGTCTACAACATCAACCGCGGCTATGAAGATCTGGCTGAGCGCTTGAATAAACTAGGGGCGAAGATAGAGACATTCAGGGATCTGTAAAGTGGGTGGGCTACAGTCCATCGGGCTTTTGTTTTGTTCAAAATAAGGTATAAATACCCCATGAACATCATCACGGTCGTACCGATCACCCGCCAGAAAGTCCCGCCTACCCTCACCTATTTCACCGCGCGCGAGGTACCTGTGGGCGCCGTAGTGACCGTTCCTATACGCACGAAGAGCATTCAGGCCATCGTGACCGAGACCCGGCCGGCCGAAGACCTGAAAACAGAGATCCGCAACGCCCCATACGAGATCCGCAAGCTCGGCAAGGTCCGTGCCGGGGCTTTTTTCTCTGCTGGCTTTGTCGAATCGTGCCGGGTGCTAGCCGACTTCTATGCCGCCAACATGGGGGCTGTTATGAGTTCCATACTGCCAGAAGTCATCCTCGAAAATGCTCACCGTATCGCCCCACCCCTTCCGATACAGCCGAGTTTCCTCGATGCGACACTACAACCGCACGAGACTTACGCGGTCCAGGGCGACGAATCTGATCGCATGAGCTCATGGCGCAGCCTCATCCGCCAGCAGTTCGCCAAGAAGAAGTCTGTGGCGATATACGCTCCGACCATCGAGGATGCCCGACAGATATATTCAGCGCTGGAAAAAGGCATCGAGGGATACATCATCCTCCTTCATGGCGGCTTGACCAAAAAGAAGCTGCTCGAGGCCTGGGCCACGATCGCCGAGAAGCGCCACCCAGTGGTAGTCGTAGCGACTCCGATCTTCTCCGTTCTGCCGCGCGGCGACATCCAGAGCGTGATCATAGAGCGCGAGAACGGCCGTGGCTGGATGGGTATGAGAGCGCCTTACATAGACCATCGTAAGGCCATCGAGACCATCGGACGTCGCGAGCGTAGGACTGTATATGTATCCGA
Source organism: uncultured Candidatus Saccharibacteria bacterium (assembly GCA_964358005.1). Lineage (GTDB taxonomy): Bacteria > Patescibacteriota > Minisyncoccia > Phycocordibacterales > PALSA-1337 > C7867-002. The sequence continues at coordinate 101,660 of CAYHNH010000002.1, forward strand.
TACGATACTGCGGGTGGAGACCCTCGAAAGGCTCGAGGATAGCGACATCGCCCCGGGCACACCGTTCAAGTGGCGCTCGATATCGACTGCCTCAGACATCCTAGTGAACATGAAGCGCGAGGCGGACGCCCTGAAACCGACATTCCGCGTATTTAGCGAGGAAGCAGAAGACCTCATAAAGAAGACTCGAGAGGATAATTCCAACATCTTCATAATGACATCGCGCCGCGGCCTGGCCACTCTCACGGTCTGCGATGATTGCGAGACTATCGTATCTTGTCCAAAATGTGGGACTCCTCTCGTCCTCCATGCATCCAAACAGACGGGAAAGAACTTCTTCATGTGTCATGCCTGCGGCGAGCGAAGGAGCGCCGAGGAAAATTGCGTGAATTGCGGCGGCCACCGCCTCTCGCCTCTCGGCATCGGCACCGAGCGCGTAAAGCAGGAGATCAAAGCGAGATTTCCCGACACCGACGTATTCCAGATAGATGCCGATACTACGACCACAGAGAAACAGGTGACCGAAGCCATAGACAGATGGCGAGCCAAGCCCGGCTCGGTACTTGTCGGCACCGAGACTGCCCTGCATCACCTTTCAGGACAAGTAGATCACGTCGTCGTGGCTTCCCTCGATTCGCTGTTCGCTCTGCCTGATTTCAGGATAGAAGAAAGGCTCATGTACACCCTGCTCCGCCTACGGGCAGCAGCCGCTCGCACTATCCTGGTCCAGACGCGCAGGCCAGATGAAAAGATATTCGAATACGGCCTCAAGGGTAACTTGAGCGACTTCTATCGCTCCGTGATCGCCGAGCGGAAGAAGTTCGACTACCCGCCATTCTCAGTCATGATAAAGATCACTCTCGAAGGCAAGAAGGACACCATCGCCAAAGAGATGGGCGAGCTACAGGCTCACCTGTCGCCGCATGAGATAGACGTCTTCCCTGCATTTACAGCGACTGATCGCGGAACTTCCCTCATTCATGGGCTCGTGAAGGTGCCAGCCAAAGACTGGCCCGTGGCAGAGCTCGTTGAGAAATTGCGCATGATGCCACCGGAGGTTTCCATAAAGATAAACCCGGAGTCGTTGTTGTAATTTGTAACACCCAGCACAAGGAGAACAGGAGCGGTTTCAGGGACACGGATATTTCGCTGCTGCGAAATTCCTAGTGCTCGCGCCAGTCGCGCTCGCAATGTCCCTTCAACCCGCTACTGTTCTCCTTGTGTGGAGGGTGGTGAAAACCGACAAAATAGTCACGGCAGGAAATCCGTGTTATAGTTTTTAAATGGTAAAGATAGCCCAAAAGGGAGAACCCATCCTGCGCGACAAGGCCCTGACTGTGCCCCTCTCCGACATAGGATCAGAGCGCATAAAGTCGATCATCGCCGACATGAAAGCCGTCCTAGCCAAGACCAACGACGGTATCGCCATAGCCGCGCCGCAGATAAACGAGCCGCTGCGGATATTCGTGGTAAATGGAAAGCTCCTGAAACAGGCCGACAAGACATATAAGGGCGGCTCCGAAGATATGGTCTTCATCAACCCGGAGATAGTGAAAACCTCCCGCGACAAGAAAGAAGTCGAGGAAGGCTGCCTATCCGTGCGCTGGCTCTATGGCAAAGTCCGCCGCGCCACCCGCGTTACGCTCAAGGCCCTCGACGAAAATGGCGAGACCACCGAGCGCGGAGCGAGCGGCCTCCTCGCACAGATATTCCAGCATGAAGTCGATCATCTCGAGGGCATCCTATTCATAGACAAGGCGCGCGAGCTTTGGGAGCTTTCGCCCGAGGAAATAGCCGAACTACAAAAATGATAGACTCACTGAAGATCGGATTCTTCGGCAGTTCGAAGGTATCTATATATGTCTTGGATGAGCTCAAGAAAGCCGGTCTTATCCCTGCCCTCATCATAACCACCCCCGACAGGCCCCAGGGGCGCGGCATGAAGATGGCCCCGAATGTTGTAAAGACTTGGGCCGCCGAAAATAACGTCCGAGCTCTGGATCCGGAAAAGCTTGATGACGATTTCGCCAGTATGCTAGAGAAAGAGGCCTGCGACCTTTTCATCGTCGCTTCATATGGCAAGATCATGCCCGCAGGGATAGTGAACATGCCAAAGCACAAGACCTTGAATGTGCATCCTTCCCTCTTGCCCCGGTACCGCGGTGCCGCTCCCCTGCCCACGACCATACTCGACGACACCAAGGACACCGGCGTTACTATCATGCGCATGGACGAGAAGATGGATCACGGACCCATCGTCGCCAAAAAAGAAATCACAATAGCCGAATGGCCGACATACGAGGTATTCGAGGAGATGATGGCGCGCGAAGGCGGCAAAGTGCTCGCTGATTGCATTCCCGCATGGATACGAAGCACTCTCAAAGAGATAGAGCAGAACCACTCGCTTGCCACCTTCACGAAAAAGATTAAGAAGGAGGACGGCCTACTAGACCTCGCGGCCGACCCGTATATGAATTTCCGCAAGATCCAGGCCTATCATGAATGGCCACAAGCCTATTTCTTCGCGGAGAAAGGCGACAAGAAGGCCAGAGTGAAAGTCACCGCCGCCTCATTCAGAGACGATAAGCTTCACATAGAGAAAGTCATTCCGGAAGGAGGCCGAGAGATGGGATTCAGCGATTTTCTGAAAGGCTATAAGATGATTTGAGCTCTAGATAGTCGTTGCCGAAGGCCTCTGTCCTATTCACGAAATAATATAGCACCACCCAGAAGCATATGACCGCGATGAAGGTCATGGCTATCCACTGATTGATGACCTGCTTCTCGGGGTTGGCCGCGTTGTTGAAAAACATGATAGGCTCATCATACTTTATTTTTTCCTGCGGTACCAGCCGCTTTCTCCCCAAGGCATGAGCCCTTTTACCATAGCCTTCACCCTGGCGCCGCTCCTCCTCACATACGATATGCGCTTACCTTTGCTGGAGCGTATCTTGCTGATGATCTCATCCCGGGCTTCGGTGATGGCAGTATTTAAGTCTTCCCTCTCGGCTGTCGCATAAGCATCCACGCCCTCGCCGACTATATGCACCTCGGCCTTGAATATATCGCCTTTCTGGTGATGCTGAGTCGTGCGCGCAACTTCGATATCGCACTGCGCGGTCGGGTCATTCTCGAGAATCTTGGCAACCTTCCCCAGGGACTTATTTATGTAATCTGACAGAGCCGGGTTGAGCGTAACGTTCGTTGCTTTGACGCGTATGTTCATGGCTTGAATGATTATTTGCTAATCGGCCGCACTATCCTATCCCTCTATTCTATCATCATTCGTGCCTGACGAGGCCATCCTGCTGATTAGTAAACGCCATTTTTCATCCTTTCTTACGGTTTCCCTCTTTGCGCCGGCGCTCACCCTTATTTTCAGATATATGGCGATTTTGATTTACCTCTGGCGATATGATACATTTTGACACGTTAGCCTGCGGCGCGTGACGTTCCTCGCGAGGCAAGAACATTCCGGCTTAGCTCAGCGGTAGAGCAGCTCGCTGTTAACGAGTTGGTCCCTGGTTCGAATCCAGGAGCCGGAGCAAAGTGTGATAAATTATGTCGATGACAAGCACTCTCAAACTCATAACTGCTATCGCAGTATCTGAGCTCGCTGGCATCGTCGGCACTGTCTTTACAGTTTCAGCGATCCCTGCCTGGTACACCACACTCGTTAAACCCAACCTCAATCCGCCGGGCTGGATCTTCGGTCCGGTCTGGACGACACTCTATCTACTCATGGGTATTGCCGCGTTCCTCGTCTGGAATAGGGGCTGGAGCCGCAGAGATGTAAAAGCTGCCTTAGGCGTATTTCTGCTCCAATTAGTCCTCAACGCTGTCTGGTCGATCATTTTCTTCGGCTTGGAGAGTCCCCTCTGGGCGCTTGTCGATATCGCCCTCATGTGGCTTGCCATCGTCTGGACCATGGCCCTATTTTACAAAATATCAAAACCAGCGATGTGGCTGCTTGTGCCGTATATTCTCTGGGTCAGCTTCGCTGCATATCTCAATTACTCTATTTGGATACTAAACTGAGAAAAATATGATCAAGGAATACACAAGGTACCTGAAGGATAATCCGCAAGGCTATTGGTTCAAAGCCAAGCTATACGGCTGGGGCTGGGTGCCCGTTAAGTGGCAAGGATGGCTTGTTGTCGTCATTGGCATCGCTCTTCTTATTGCCGGTTTTTATATCGGGGAGACTGATGACGCGCCTGGTGCTGTGCTCTTGGGCGCTCTGCTGATGATCGCCCTCATATTCATTTTCGGTTACTGGAAAGGAGAGAAACCGCGCTGGCAATGGGGGCCGCCTAAGGAAAATAAACCTAAGGGTTAAATTTTTGCAACTATTCCGTGTCGGTTTACATCAGCCGGCCTGACCAGTCGTATATGATGGGTTGACACTGTTCAAAATGACCTGTACAGTCCAGCAGGCACTTTTTCTGCACATCAACATCAACCAAGGCTAACAATGGCCTCATCGAAGTTCACCGACACCATAGTCCCGGTCCCCGACGCCGTCATCGATTTTTCGGTCAAACACCCCGGATACATCTTCCCGAACCTACGCCCCGTCCAGCGGAACCCGGCGTCGGATGGACCCATGGATCCGGAGTTCGACGAATTCCTGAAAGGCATCCTGTCCCCCACCATGGTGGCGATCCACTACCAACTCTATCGTCCCGAGGTGTGGACGGTAGTCGCCGAGCTTTATCCCGTAAAATGCTGGGAAAGCGAGGAAGGTCTTCCACGTCTCGATTTCGAAAAGCCATCGAACTGGAACCAATGTCCGAATCTTTGGGGGAGGTTCGTCCTGACAATCGCGCGGGTCGGCGGCATTCAGCCCAGCGTGGCCGTCGCTGATCCTCAATCTCGCCAATTCATCGAGATCGTCGAGAAATACGGGAGGGCAACGAGCAGGCCGCGCTTCCGGCGTGATCTCCTCATTCCCATCGACCTCGGAGAATTTCAAGCGTTCGACCGCGGTGAAACGATCTCCCAACTGATACCAAGATCATTCAGGCTTCAGGCGGGTGATCGTTTCGAATACGAAGCCGGCTCGAACATCAGCGGAATCGCCACAGTCGTTTCGGTCGGCAAGGAGCACGGCAGCTCCGTCCACTGCCAGCTCAAGAAAGTGAACTAGCAGGACCGCCCTAGTTCCAAGCATGCGCTGCCTCGCGAGGCAGCGCTTTTTAATTTATCTGAGCTGATGGCCATCAGTCAAAGCAGCCAAAATTTGATACAATTCAAGCCAACAGACATGGATAGCATCACAAAAAAGATCGAGAGAGCCAAGGAGCTCATATTCACCTCAAGGCATATCTCCATGGCCACAGTGAATGATGATGGATCTCCACATAACAGCCCGATGCGGTTCTTGTATGATCCTAAGCTCGAATACATCTACTGGGGTTCCCATCCTGAAGCGATGCATTCTAAAAATATCGCCAGGACGGGTCAGATATTCGCGGTATTGTATGACAGGAATGAACGAGGCGGCGTATATATGAGATGCGATGACGCCCATGAGCTCGCAGGTAAGGAGCTAGAGGATGCCCTGAAGATCCACAACGGCTTCCGCGTCAAGGAAGGAAGCAAGCCACTAGAGCTCAGCTACTACACCGGCAATAGCCCGCAGAGAATGTACGCGTCGAAAATAACCAATCTTTGGGTCAATCACGCTGAAAAGAACGCCGATGGCCTCCTGATCAAGGATGGGCGTATGGAGATCACCGCCGAAGATATTTTGAGCGCTTAGCTTAATTTAATGATCTTCTTGGCAACAGCATCCACAAATAGCCGAAATGCCGGACGATTTTCTTTGTCATAGATGATCCGAGTACCGAGAAGATGACCGCACGGACAGTTGACGCTCTTGCCGCTTATCGGAACAGTCGGTTCAATGATCCTGTCGATATACATTCTCCTGAGATTGCCTGGACCATCTTTTTGATACAGGCATACAGGCTCAGAACATTTCTCGCAACGGATTTGAAGCAGGCGTGAATAGCCGCCGCGGGACTTCTTGTATTTGTCATTTTTAAATGTATTTTTCATTACTCGCTCTTAATATTAGCGTATCCAGGCACCTATAACATCTTTGTTATAGGCTTTTTACGTAAAATAACGAAATCTCCCTATAACATATATGTTATAGGTCAGTGAACAGAGAGTACCTACCCCTTTGGACTCGTCAAAATCATCAACCGCCTCAAGGTTGACACAAATCGAGCTAATCGGTATCGTAGCGAGCAGTAGTTTTTCGAACCCAACTCATAATGAACCTAAAAACGCTTTCCGATGAGGATTACGAATGGCTCATAAGCATGCGCAGTAAGGACGGCCAGACCTCGACCCCGCGGATATCACCGGAGGACGAAGAGCGCATCGTGAGAATCGTCCGCGAACACGGTCTGCCTTGCATTTTGGAGGCCTGGGAATACGGCTTAGGTATCGTCATCCACGATCTGCCGAGACAGAGCGGCGATGATCCGAAGCGCTTGCTCTGCATCGATGCCTCGAGGATATTCCGGGGCGACGTCGCTGAGGACGCCCGTCGGATCGGCAGGACGTTGACGCATACCCCAGAAAACCTCAAGATCCTCGAATTCTTCCGCTTTGCGGCCCTGAAAGATCCCGTCGAATACTGCTACTAGCGGTCGACGGATAGGAATATAGAGTCCCCAGCGCCACCGCCCGGTGAGCGCTTTTTGTTTTTATGTTTTTACTCACCACTTCAGCCCACCTAAATTATCCGACTAACATTCTCGCCCTGGTACGGGTTATAATACCCATATGGAAAAAATACAAAAAATCGCTACCAGAGTCTTCATGTATTCGTCTATCGCCTTCGGGATCGTGGGCATCATACTCGTAGTGTTCGGTGGACCGAACGATAACACGCCGCCCAACCCTGTCCTCTTCCGGCTCTTGTGGCTGTGCGTATTCTTCATCCTGCCTTCATTCGCGCTCAGCATCGCGACGAAATATCTCGGGAGATAGTTTCGAGTATCGATCCGTACTATAATTAAGGCATGAAAATAACTGCGGGTGGCCGCACTGCCGCCTCCGTGTCGTATTTCAGGAATTTCGTCTTCGGCGTCGAGGACAGCCTTGTCTCGACCGTCGGTCTATTGTCCGGCGTGGCCATCGCCGACGCCTCGAGACAGACTATATTCCTGACGGGCACCATCCTCATTCTGGTAGAGGCCTTCTCGATGGCGGCGGGCAGTTTCCTGTCCGAGTACTCAGCCGATAGCTATGCCTCGCACACAGAAAAAACCTCCAGAGGCGACGTCGCGTCAGCAGTCATCATGTTTTTCTCGTACCTGATCTCGGGACTCGTCCCCCTTCTGCCATACATGTTCATGCCGGTAGACCAGGCTATCTGGTTCTCCGCTGGGCTGTCCCTGGCCTGTCTTCTGCTACTCGGCATCATTGGCGCGAGGATATCCGGCATCAGAGTCTGGAGAAATGCCTTCAGGATGCTAATAGTCGGCGGAGCGGCCATAGCTGTAGGTGCCCTAGCCGGTGCCTTGCTGCCACCCATAGCATGATAAAAAAAGCGTGCGCCACGAGCGTACGCTTTTTTATTCCAACGCGAAAAGACCTTGACAACACTGATTACGGGTGATATCAAATATAAGAATTTTGATTTTGAGAGGAGACCACCCATGGGATCCCATCAACAAAAAGTGCGCAGGCACAAAGCAGTAAAAGAACCATGAAAACCCGTAAAGGCATCGCCTTCACCCTAACGTCGGGGACCTGGGCCAACAGCCCGGTCCTTCTGGTCAGCTTGATCACCATGATCACGCCGTCGAACAAGCGGAACCATTGCAGCATCCGCACCCCGAAGTCCACGAGCGATGGCACGGCCGGCACCCTGATCGCCCTGGTGAATCCCGCCCATCACTCAGCCATCCGCGCGGCCATCGGGAATGGATCCATTCCCCTGGACGGCTTCGTGGCGACCAGCCTCGGCCCCGTCAAAGCGGAGACCAGGAACGAGCGGCTGTTCAAACTGGCGCACGAGCGCTACAGCCGCGGCACCTGGAAGATCGAGCTGGCCACGGCCGAAACGCCTGTGGCTGAAACCCCCACGCCGGCGCCGTCCGACCAGCCGGCTGTCGTCGAAACCTCGACACCATCGGAGACGCCGCCGGAAGAGGCACCGGCCGAACCCGAGAAGGTCGCGGAGGTCCCCGTCGACACCGCCGCCACAGTCGCGGTCGCCTGAGCCAGCTCAGGCTACCCGCTATCATCTAGGCGCGCACGCCCCAGGCATGCGCGCTTTTTTTTATTTCTTATCCGAATTCCAAGCCCTATCTTATGCTCTTGTATCCCCCGGCAACGCCGTCCTTGGAGAGGACTATCTGCCAGAGCTGATTCTTGCGGGCGCGGAAGCTGCCGGCACATGTTAGAAGATAATATTTCCACATTCTATAAAAACGTTGGCTGTAGGCAGATCGGATCTTCAGCCAAGCGCGATCAAAATTGCTGAACCAGGACATGAGCGTCTTGTCATAATCGGCGCCAAAGTTGTGCCAATCTTCCATAACGAACAGTCCTTCGTACGAGGACGTGATCTGCTTCATCGAAGGAAGCATTGAATTCGGGAAGATGTACTTCTCTATCCAGGCATCGGTGCCATGAACAGACAGATTGCCTCCGATGGTATGCAGGAGGAATAAACCGCCATCCTTGAGAGACCTCTCAGCGACCTTCATATATGCGCGATAATTCTTGTAGCCGACGTGCTCGAACATTCCAAGCGACACTATGTGGTCGAATTTTTCATTGATATCGCGATAATCCTCGAGGCGAATCTCGATGGGCAAGCCCTTGCAACGTTCCTGGGCCAGGGCCACCTGCTCCTTAGAGACGGTCACACCGACTCCGGATATGCCGTACCTTTCGGCGGCGAACTTCAGGAATCCGCCCCATCCACAGCCGATATCTAGCACCCTATCCCCTGACTTAAGTCCGAGCTTGCGGCAGACGAGATCTAGTTTAGCTTCTTGAGCGGAATCAAGATCTTTCGCTTTGTCCCAGTAGCCACAGGTGTAGATCATCCGCTTATCGAGCATGCCTTCATAGAGATCGTTGCCTATGTCGTAGTGCCTCTCCCCCACCTCAAATGCGCGGGACTTCGTCTGCGTGTTGAACAACTTGGAGATGACAGCCTCTTTGATCAAAGCGAGATTCAACTTCACTTTCGAATCTAGCTTCGAGCCCAATATCCTAGCGAAAAGCTCATCGAGGGAACCGCAATCCCACCACCCATCCATATATGCCTCGCCGAGGCCTAGGGACCCCTCGGATAGAACGCGCGAGTAGAGCCTGTCGTCATGCACCTGGATATCCCATGGATCCTGGCCTCCTATCTCTATATCTGCGATAGCGAGTATGCTGGCAAGAGCCTCTTTCGCCTTCGAATGTCTGATCTTCATAATGAAAGGAATTTACACTGAATATGGCCATTTGACAATACTTGTCATAATCTCAGGCCCCATACGTTAATCATTAGGACATTTCATAGGGGGTCAAAGAAAGCAAGACTTTAAAAGCTAAAAAACAAAAAAACCCATATGAGATATTTTTCCTCATCCAAAGTGTCCAATGCTCTATGCAGAGCGGTTTCGATTATCACAATGACGGCGATCGTTCTGGTGGGCTTATCAAGCCCTATTTTTTCGCCTGAAGCCAGAGCGAATAACGGCATCAATACATCCGCGACACCGAATACAGGTACGCTCACTGCTGGACAAACCATGCAGGTGGATATGACTGTCGGATTGGACTCAAACGATACCAATCCAGTCACCTCCCCGTCATGTCTCGTGAATGACGTGCAGGTCGCCAGCACATTCCAGAACCTGACCTCGGGCACGAATGGGCACTTCAGGTTCACCTACACAGTCGGCGCAAGCGACACAGATCGCGCGGCTGGACAGGTTCCTATAAACTGCACCCTAACGCAGACAGGCTCAGTCACTGTGACCGGCTTTGACGATGGCAACACTGTCGCCATCGATGCGAGCGGCGGCACACCAACTCCAACTCCGACACCAACTCCGACACCAACGCCTACACCAAGCCCGGCACCAAGCTTGTCTGGAGTAAGTATAAGCCCCAGCTCTGGCACTCTGACCCTGGGACAAGGAGCGACCATCACATTAACGGAGGCAACCAACCAGTCTGACTTGACCGTCACTGGCTCCTGCTTGATCAACGCCAGAAGCGTGGCCGGAACGTTCGTGAATAACAACAACGGCACATATTCCTTGAGCTACATCGTCGAATCAACCGATGGTGAGAGACCTGCCGGACATATACCGGTAGGTTGCACCCTAGGAAACTCTGCGGGCAATACCACGGCCAATGCCTGGCTAGACGGCAATACTGTATCAGTCGATACCAACGGTGACGGCACCATCGACAACGGCACAAACACGCTCGGATTCACGGTGAGCGCTTTGCCTAGCTCGGGCACGCTGGGAATCGGCGGGCAAATAGTAGTCTCCATCCAGGACCCTCTACCATCAGGCGACGTAGTCATCGGATCTGCTGGATGCCGAGTAAATGACGTAGACGTATCAGGTTCATATGGATATCACGACAACGGGCTATATAAGGTGACATACACAGTAGGAGCAACCGATGCCAACCGGTCTGCTGGACAGATTCCATTCGACTGCACACTCCAGAACCATACAGGCTCGGTGCACCTAGTGTCATTCACTGACAGCAACACCGTTGCTATAGATACAGCAGGCGGTGGTACCGGGTCAGGCTCGATAGACTTCAACGTAACGGCGGTCTCCGGATCCAACATGGTCCACGCCGGCCAACAGATCGAAGTTTACTTCGATGAGACGAGCGATAACCTGAATATCGAGCTAGGCGGCGCCTGCCGAGTAAATGACGTCGACGTCTCGGGCACATTCGCCAATCTTACGGACGGACTTTACAAGGTAGTCTATACGATCGGAGCGAGCGATGAGGAAAGAGAGGTCAATCAGCTCCCGATAAGCTGTGCATTGCGCGACGACGAAACTGGGGCAACTACGACAGTGACAGTATTCAACAACGGCGCTGCTAATGTACCGGCCATCGATACGAACAATGATGGAGTCATCACTCCGTCCACGGGTGATGAAGCGGCCTTCATCTCTACAGTATCAGCCAATCCGAGCTCCGGAACGTTGAATACAGGCGGACAGGTCGTGATCTCGATCCAGGAAGGCAATAACGACACAGCCTTCTCTATCGGGGCATGTACGGTGAACAATACAAACGTAGCCGGATCCTTCCAGAACGCAGGCAGTGGTCTTTACCGAGTGACCTATACGGTAGGAGCAAGCGATACGAACCGGGCTGCCGGACAGATACCCCTTAGCTGTGCCATAACCAAAGGAGCAACGACTCTGACAGCTTCGGCCTTCACCGACTCGAACACGGTTGCGATCAATATCACAAGCGGCGACACAGGAACGACAACAGGCACTACCACCGGAGGCACGATAGGTGGCGATGTGACTGGTGGTACAGATAGCGGCAACGGCTTCCTCCAGGTCACCTCTATAGAACAGGTAGAAGATACAGCAGTAGCAGGTGGAGGATATTCGCAGGGCTGGGTATGGACATTCCGCATCACGGTACCGAGCGATGAATCCTCGCTTCAGATGAAGTTCGAAGACTGGACGCACTCGAACGGTTCGAGCACGGTAAGCACAGCCAACAATATGAGGATATCATCGGCGCAAGCTAGCTCGTCCTCCCCTATAACGATCACAGATGATGGTCAGTACTCGAGCGCAATGACCCTCACGGGAGATCTCTCACCTTCGACTGCAGGCAGGCAGATAGAGGTAATGGTCGAGATGCAGGTGCCCTCCGATACTATCAACGGATCATATACCACGGATTACGGCATACGAAGCATGTAGATATAAAAGAGCGGCTTAACAAAAAAATCATGAGAAATAAAATAGCACAAATAGGAACACTGGCATTTCTCGGGGCCTTGCTCTTGAACTCCGCCACCGTGCAGGCCACCTCGGAGGTGACCGGATCGCTATCAAGCGGCATGGGCACTGACTCTTCGGGGACTCTAGCCGGAACAGTCACCGGCGGGAGTTCCAACGGTTCAGGAGCCGACAACCAGGCCGCCCAGAGCTCCGGCGGAAGCGGCATAAGCCTGGGCGGAACATCGTTCATCGGTGGTGGAGGTATCGGATATTTCGGCAGCGGGCCATCACAAACCCTACCTGGAGCACCCTACGCTGGCGGCGCATCATATGCCTATGGGTACGGGTATGACGGCTATGACAGCAGTAGCGGCCTAGCTTACTCATCCTACCCTGACGTTCCATACGCTGGAGCATCGACCCTCGGCAATCAGTCCGGAAATACGAGCCTCATGGCAGGAGCAGCCTCGGCAGGCGGGATAGGCACAGCCATAGCTGTGGCAGCCGCCATCGTAGGGGTGGCAGCGATAAGCGTGGCAGCATACGGCTTAAATCACACGTACAGAAGGAGACGAGGATTGTGATACAGGTTTTTCTTTCCGAAGGAACCCGCTCCGGCGGGTTTCTTCTTGGTTATCCACATAACGGCGACATTCGGGTCAAACATGCTTACCCCGGGTCAGTTATAATATGTGCATATGGATGAACATAGGAGAAAGACGCTCATCATGCTCATTATCATCGTGGTCATCGCCGCGATAGTAGGCTTGGCATATTACATACCCAGAATGAGCGGAGGCTCAGATGACGGACCTAGACCTCTCACTGATGAGGAGGTGGCGGCTCTCGATGGAGAGCTCGATTCGGGAAGTAAGCCAGGTCCGGGAGCCCTGACCAAGCAAGAAGTAAAGAAACTGGATTCCGCCCCGACACAAAAAGGACCCGGCGCGCTAACCCCGGAGCAGATCGAGGCAATGGACAGGCAGTTGGATTCAAAATAACAATCTTAATATATGACCAATAATTACAAAACAAAACTCGCTCTCGCAACTGGCATCATCTTCATGGGCCCTCTGGTCGCACTGGCATGGACCTCTGCTCCAGCCAATCCGCCGAATTCCAATGTAGCAGCCCCCCTGAATGCAGGATCAGACGTCCAAAGCAAACAAAACAGGGTCCGTTTCAACACTGATGACAATGACTACGGCTTATTGGTTCACGGCTCTACCTCTATAAGAGGCAAAGTCGGCATTGGAGCAGCGAGCCCTGACGTCAAGCTACAGGTCGGCGAGAATGGCGATGGTTCCACTGTAAAAGCCAGCATATTCCTGTATAGCTCAGATGCCCGTTTCAAAACTGACATAGCCACGCTATCTGATGCCCTTTCAAAGGTACTCAAGCTGCGCGGCGTTTCCTTCAACTGGAAAACGACAGGCGCATCCGACGTGGGAGTGGTCGCGCAGGAAGTCGAGAGGGTCTTCCCGGAGCTTGTGAGCACGGACAGCCGAGGCACTAAGTCGGTAGAATACGGCCACCTCGTAGCTCCTCTCATCGAAGCGATAAAGGCTCAACAAAAACAGATAGAGTCTCTGGAGGCGCGCATTAGGGCCTTGGAATCCAAGGTCAAATAAGCGAGCTTCCACAGATCCTCGCTTGTCGCTATAATGCCTCGGTCTGACACGCCCGGGTGGCGAAATTGGTTATACGCGCAAGACTTAAAATCTTGTTTCCGTTTATTCGGAAGTGTGAGTTCGACTCTCACCCCGGGCACATTAATTAGGGGTCAAATCATCTTCTTGAGAAACCTCCGTCTATGGATGGGCGTTAGTCCCTGCTTCTTTATGGCCGCATAATGCGCCTTGGTCCCATAGCCCTTATGGATCTCAAATCCGTATCCAGGGAACTCTTTGGCAGCTTTGACCATCCTACGATCGCGCAAGACTTTGGCGCAGATAGAAGCGAGCGCTATCACCCGCTCCGACTCATCGCCTCCTATGATGGTCTTTTGGTTCAGATACCGGCCAGAAGCATGGAGAAGTCCATCGAGGCGAATCTCCACATTCCGGAGTTTCTTGTCCATTGATTCAATTCTCTTCAAGGAACGATTAAGTGCCGAGTAGACTGCATAGGTCAACCCCTGCTTATCAATCGTCCCCGGCCGGGCAAAAGAGACCGCATAGAGGACCTTTCCCGTTTTCGCAGCAACGCATATCCTACCAAACCATTCCTCCCTCTGGGCAGCGGAGAGCTGCTTTGAGTCTTTTACACCTTTGAACATTTTTAAAGTCGCCAGCGACTTCACGGCAAAAACACCAACAGAGACTGGCCCTGCGAGCGGGCCTCGACCGGCTTCATCTACGCCTATGAGGGACTTTGGAGTTGTAACAGATCGATGCATGATGGGATTATAGCGACAAGCGAGAATCAAGGCGAGCTTGCTCAGTTTTGATCCGACGAATCAGCAGATTCGCCTACTGGGTCGCAGTCGATATATGAGTGAAGCGATTATAACTCATAAGATAGCGGCGGAGTGACAGTTTTGTGAGCTGATCAGCTAGTATGTCGTAAGCGACTGAAAATTTCATTGACATTATCTATTTAGTAATGTTGTAATCAACGCTATTATTGGATTTCTGATAGCCAATAAACCAACAAAATCGTGGATTTTGAAACAGATATGCATGTGTGTAAATAAAATTTTTGCAGGAAACCAAGAAGGCCGTCGGCATCATCTGCACCTAGAAATCGTTGAGCTTCGGCTTCGCCCACCAATCAATGGTGTGCGAGTAAAGACAACTTGCCAAAAAAAATGTAAACTGCCCACATGCCTGCCCGCTTCGCCCATCTGCATACCCACTCCCATTATTCCCTGTTGTCTGCCCTCCCGCACATAGACGAACTCGTAGATGGCGCCAAGGATATGGGCATGGACGCGCTAGCGCTCACCGATAACGGCAACCTCTATGGTGCCATCGATTTCTACAAGGCCTGCAAGAAAAAAGGCATAAAACCGATCATTGGAGTCGATTTCTACGTCGCCGCCCGTTCCAGGAAAGACGTGCAGGCTGGCATAGACAACCGCCGGTCACGGCTCGTACTCCTAGCCCAAAACGAGCAGGGTTACAGGAACTTGCTCCAGCTAGTAACCAGTTCGAACCTAGAAGGGTTCTACTACAAACCCCGGATAGACCGCGAGCTCATGGAGAGATTCAATGAAGGCCTGATAGCCATAACACCCTCGTTTTCCGGCGAGATAGCGCAATCCCTCAAAGGGCGGAACCAGGATAAGGCCGATGAAGTAGCGACATTCTACAAGAAGACTTTTGGCGACAGGCTCTATGTCGAGATAACGATGCATCCGGAGATAGACGGCCATACAGAGAATATGAAGACTCTCATAGATTTTGGTCGTAGGCAGAAAATTCCTCTCATGGCTGCGCACGATGTGTATTACATCAAGCCAGAGGATCGCGCGG
This sequence comes from uncultured Candidatus Saccharibacteria bacterium, assembly GCA_964358005.1. Classification (GTDB taxonomy): domain Bacteria; phylum Patescibacteriota; class Minisyncoccia; order Phycocordibacterales; family PALSA-1337; genus C7867-002. The sequence continues at coordinate 117,114 of CAYHNH010000002.1, forward strand.
CCCGTGAGACCCTTCTGCGCGTCAACTCCCACACCGATGCCAGCGATCGAGTTTCAGACAGCGATGAAGATGATTTTTCATTCATATCGCCAGAGAAGGCCGAGGAATTATTCAAGGACTTGCCGGAAGCTTTGGAGAACACTAAAAAAATAACGAGCATGTGCAACCTGGAGCTCATCCTCGGGCGTTGGGTCTTCCCCAATTACATCGTAGAGAGCGGCAAATCATATGACGAGGAGCTCCGCGATCTGGCCATGAAAGGCTTCGCCTGGCGCAAGATCGAGAAGACACCCGAATTCCTGAAGCGCGCAGAATACGAGCTCGAGGTCATCAAGAACAAGGGCTATGCCCCATACTTCCTGGTAGTGGCCGATCTCCTGCGGCACGCCCATACAGTAGGCATATTCACCACGACTCGCGGCTCGGCCGCCGGTTCATTCGTGTCATACCTCACAGGCATAACCAACGTAGATCCGATAGCCTTCAACCTGCCCTTCGAGCGCTTCCTCAACCCTGACCGCCCGTCTGCGCCCGACATCGATATGGACCTGGCCGATAACCGCCGAGACGAGATGATAGATTATGCGCGCACTAAGTATGGCGCCGACCATGTGGCCCAGATCGGAACATTCGGCACCATGCTGGCCCGCGGATCCGTACGCGACGTATCGCGAGCTATGGGTTTTTCTTTCGACGAGGGCGACCGCATCGCCAAGCTCATACCGATGGGGTCGCAGGGATTCCCGATGACTATCGACCACGCATTCGAGCTCGTTCCGGAGCTCAAGAAGATGTACGACGAGGAAGACGACATCCGCCGCATCATCGACATGGCCCGGAAGATAGAGGGCTGTGCCAGGCACATCTCGGTCCACGCCGCAGGCGTAGTTATCGCGCCCGGTCCGCTCGTCCAATACACTCCCCTTCAGCTCGACCCCAAAGGCGAAGCCGATTCTTCAAAATCAGGTAGGATCAAAGTCATCACCCAATTCGACATGTACGCCATCGAGGAGGCTGGCCTCCTCAAGCTGGACTTCTTGGGCATACGCAACCTTGCGATCCTGGCTGACGCCGTCGCCCGAGTGAAGAAGATCGAGGGCACGACGGTGGATATTGAGAATGTCGCCCTGGACGACAAGAAGACTTTCGAGATGCTGGCCCGAGGCGAGACCATCGGCCTCTTCCAGCTCAATGGCTCGGGCATGACCCGCTATCTTATCGACCTCAAGCCTACGACCATCCACGATATCAACCTCATGGTCGCGCTCTACCGCCCAGGCCCGATGGATAACATCAATGAATACATCCAGCGCAAGAATGGCTCGAAGCCAGTGACATATCCTCACCCTGCGATGAAGAAATTCTTGGAGCCTACCTATGGCGTGCTCGTGTATCAGGATGACCTCTTGATGACCGCTATCGAGGTGGCCGGCTATTCATGGAGCGAAGTCGACAAGTTCCGCAAAGCTGTCGGCAAGAAAATACCGGAGGAGATGGCCAAACAGCACAAGACCTTCGTCGCAGGCGCCATGAAGCACGGCAAGCTCGGCGAAAAGAAAGCCGAGGCCATCTGGGACCTGTTCGAGCCCTTCCAGGGCTACGGCTTCAACAAGGCTCATGCCGCCAGCTACGGCAAGGTCGCCTATCAGACCGCCTTCATGAAGGCCAACTATCCAGAGATATATATGTCAGCGGTGCTCTCGGCCGAATCAGGCGACACCGACATGATCGGCGAGATAGTCACGGAATGCCGCCGCATGGGAGTGCCTGTTCTGCCCCCTGATGTGAATGAGAGCTTCAGCCAGTTCACTGTGGTCAAAAAAGAAGATGGCAAGCACCATATTCGTTTCGGGCTCGTGACGATCAAGAATTTCGGCCAAGGCGTGTCCACAGCGATCATCGATGAGCGCAAACGCGGCGGCCCTTACAAATCGCTCGCTGATTTCCTAAGCCGGGTCAAAGACCGCAATCTCAACAAAAAATCCCTTGAAGCCCTGATAAAGTCGGGCGCCCTGGACTGTTTCGGCGAGGATAGAGCTGTCATGGTGGCCAATATGGATCTGCTCCTAGGATTCAACAAGGAAAATGACAAACAGCACGGCGATCAGGATTCCCTTTTTGGCCTGATGTCAGACGCCTCTACTGTGCCGACGCTCCGGCTGAATGCCGCACCGCAAGCCGACCTCCTGACTAAGCTAGCCTGGGAGAAGGAGCTCCTAGGCCTCTATGTTTCTGGTCATCCACTCGAGAGGTACCGCGAGACGATCGAGAAGAAGAACATGGATATAAAGAAAGCCAGGGAAACGGCCAAAGAAGGCTCGAGCGTAGTCCTGGCAGTCATCGTGAATGCCGTTCGCACAGTCCAAACCAAGAATAACGAAACTATGGTTTTTGCGACGGTATCAGATTTTTCCGGCTCAGCAGATACTGTGATATTCCCGCGCGTTTACCGAGAATTCCGGGAGCTCATACAACCGGACGCTTGTCTAGCCATCAAAGCCACTGTGAATACTAGAAACGGCGAAAAGGGCTTTGTGATAGAGCGGATGAAGAGGTTGTAGATCTGCAGTTATAGAAAGCTTCAAAGCAGGCTCATTTCATAGAGCACCTTCCTTCTTGAGTAGGGCAGTTTTTTGCTTTGGGCCTCCCCTGTTATAGCCGCCCATGCCGCCGTCCTTGCGGATGACTCGATGGCACGGAATCCGCGGATCATAGTTTTGACTCAGAATCGTGCCGACCGCGCGGGCAGCTTTGGGCGAGCCGGCTAGGCGCGCTACCTCTGCGTAGGTCAGCGTCTTCCCCTTCGGGATCTTTCTGGTGATCTCCTGGACTTTTTCTTTGAACGACGGTCTTTTTGGGCCTACTGGTGTCATTGGTCTATTTTACCGATGGCTGCATTTTTTGCCAACCTAGCTTTTTTCACCAACCTAGCTTTTTTCACCAACCTAGCTTTTTTCACCACTTTTCTCATAAGGCGTTGGGGGGGCCGGCGGCGAGCATCTGTCCGGCAGATCCCAAAATTTTATTTACATGTTTGTCCAGGCGTTTTATGGTTAGGTATTTTTGTGGTATACAAGATGAAATATCGTGAAATACCTATAGTTTTAGGCCTATTTTCAAAATATTGACTAGAAAATATTTTACTTCGTCACGTTTAACAATTCGTGTAAATAAATTTTTTCCTAGTGCCGGAACTATCACCGAAGGTGGTGAAGGTGGAAATGGCGCTAGACATTTGAAGATGCTATCATTGCCATATCAGAGATTGCCGCACCAACCAACCGCGGTCGAGAGATCGAATACCGAGGCAAAGCAAAGCTAGGTACTAATCTGAAGAATGAGCGTGCCGCGCATGCACATAGCGGTAAAGTCAGGTGGAACCACGGTCCGGCGGCCTGAAAACCGCACCAAGATCGCCCTGACAAAGTCACGATTCGCCAACCGGCGAAAATTCGCGATTTTGTCAGGGCGTTTTTATTATCAATTTATTACCACATCATCATGGCATCATCACTCGAATACATCCGTCATACCCTAGCGCATCTTCTGGCTGCCGCGGTCCTGGAGATCTACCCCGATGCCAAGCCGACCATAGGCCCGGCCGTAGACAATGGTTTTTATTACGACATCGAATTTCCCGCTGACAAACGTCCCGGCGATGGCGATCTCAAGGAGATCGAAAAGCATATGCGCAAGCTTCTGCCATCCTGGAATGAGATGACTGGTAAAGAAGTCAGCGAGAAGGAGGCAAGCGCACACTTCAAGGATAATCCGTACAAGCTCGAGCTCATCAGGGAGATCGCTGCCAAGGGCGAAAAGATCACCCTGTACTCTGCTGAGGGCTTCACTGACCTCTGTCGCGGCGGCCATGCCGAGAGTCCGGCGAAGGAGATACCGGCTGATTCATTCAGGCTCAACAGGCTAGCGGGCGCATACTGGAGAGGAGATGAGAAGAATACCCAATTGACCCGTATCTACGGCCTGGCTTTTGCCACCAAAAAAGAGCTCGAGGAATACGAGATCATGATGAAGGAGGCTGAGAAGCGCGACCACAGAAAGATCGGCAAGGAAATGGACCTGTTTGAATTCGATGATGATGTCGGACCAGGGCTGCCCCTATGGCTCCCTAACGGCACAGTACTCACTGAAGAGTTGGAGAAACTGGCCAAGGAGTTTGAATTCAAGGGCAACTACATGCGCGTAAAAACCCCGCACCTAGCCAAGGAATCTATGTATCTGAAGAGCGGGCACCTACCATACTACGAAGGATCGATGTTCCCGCCGATGGAATACGAGGGTGGAAAGTATTACATGAAAGCCATGAATTGCCCCCACCATCACAAGATATTCGCGGCACGCCCCCATTCATATCGCGATCTACCGATACGCCTGGCAGAATACGGGACAAACTATCGCCATGAGAAATCAGGTGAACTATTCGGACTTATGCGCGTGAGGATGTTGTCCATGAATGATGCCCACATATACTGCACCGAAGAGCAGTTTGGCGATGAATTCAGGGCTGTCAACGACCTGTACCTCAACTACTTCAGGATATTCGGCATCGGCAAATATGTGATGCGCCTATCTACTCATGACCCGAAGAGGCTGGGCGAGAAATATGTCAACGAACCAGAGCTTTGGAAGAAGACCGAGGACATGGTGAGGAATGTCCTAGTCGAATCGAAGATCCCGTTCATAGAGGTGCCCAACGAGGCTGCCTTCTACGGACCGAAGATCGACGTGCAGGTTTGGAGCGCGATCGGACGTGAATTTTCGCTGGCGACGAATCAAGTCGACTTCGCTGTGCCTAAGAGGTTCGATCTGGTCTATGCGGACAAGGACGGAAAAGACAAGACTCCACTTTGTATTCATCGGGCACCACTCGGAACCCACGAGCGCTTCATCGGGTTCCTGATCGAGCACTACGGCGGGAACTTCCCTCTCTGGCTCTCTCCGGTGCAGGTGAAGGTCATACCCGTGGCCGAAGCGCATGCCGAGGCCGCGCAAAAGGTGCATGACGCCCTGCGCGCTCGGATGATCCGCTCCGAGATAGACCTCTCGAACGACGGCTTCGGCAAGAAGGTCAGGAACGCTAAAACCGCCCGTATCCCCTACTTCATCATTCTGGGAGGAAAGGACATAGAGGCCAACAAGGTCACGCTCGAAAGCCGCGACAAGGGACAAATAGGTCAGCTTCCGCTCGAAGAGGCGCTCGAGAAGCTCAGCGAGGAGGTGCGCGCTCGCTCATAAGTCAATGCCCGAGTGCTGATTGCTCGGGCATGTTATTTTGCAGAATCTGCCGCAGCTGGCGGCTTTTGCTCCGACCTGAGCCTGGCAACCTCTGCCATCATCCGTTCGTGAGAGCCCGCGAAGAAGCCGTAGCCAAGAGTCAGTTTTATCCGATTCAAGGTCACTCTTATCGAGGTTCTCCTGACTGGAGTGGTCGAGGATTGCTGGCTTTCAGTAAAGAGCCTGTCATAGAGGAGTATCTGCTCATTCCTCTCGTCTGGAACCTGCTCTTCTTCGTTGTTCATAGAAATCCAGTATCGAGCTGGCCTGCCATAATCATATCACACGTCCACACAACCTATGCCAAAAGACCCCCATACGGAGGTCTTTTGACTAGATCATTATTTGGAGTCGCACCCGTCGCCCGGTGGCTTACCTATTGGTTTAAATCTTCGGCTTGTTGAAGAGAAGGTACATAACCGTGGCGAAGAGGATGAGGATCACCAGGACCGCTACCCAGCCCCAAGGAATGTTATTGAGGGAGAAGAGGGCTGAAGCCGAGAGATTCTGATTGACCGGCTGGACAGGCTGGACCGGTGCCACTGGCTGAGCCGGAGGCTGGACGACTGTCCCACCAGCGCCGCGCACTGTCATGCTGCAAGCATGGGTGCCAGTCTTGCCGTCAGCTGAAGTCACGCTTATAACTGCAGTCTTGAGGCCGCTCGTAGAATAGAACTTGATCGGATTGGCCTGAGTGCTATTCAAGGAATCAGAGCCTGACCATGAATAAGAGAACGGGGCTGCTCCGCGAGTCGCCTCCACCTTCCAGGTGACAGGCTGGTTCAGGCTGGCAGTCGCAGGGTCGGCGTAGCAAGCTATGTCGAGCCCGTTGGAATTATTACTGTAGTAATAATTGTTGCCGCCTATCATACCACCACCAACAGCTCCGATCGTAACTATGTTCGAACAAGACTGTGTGAGAGTCTGGCCGCCGGAATAGATCGTGACAGAAGTATACTTCGTTCCGGGTATATTGTAGGTATAGACGAGAGACTGGCCCTGGCCGTATATGCCATCGGTGCCTGTCCAACTATATGTGTAATAGCCGTTACCGCCGGTTGCAGAGGCGCTCCAAGTGACCGCAGCACCCAAAGGCGCATAGGTCGCGTTGGCGACGCATGATACTGACAAAGGAGAGTACTGGGGATACGTAGGATATGTCGGGTATGTGGGGTAAGTCGGATAGGTAGGGGCGCTCGTGTAGACCGTTACGGTGTTGCCGCAAGTCGCGCTTGCAGACTGCCCGCCTGAATAGACGGAGAGAGAAGCAGTCTTGGTGCCAGGATTGTAATAAGACGTATAAGCAGACTGTCCGGTACCTGTAAGGCCATCAGTTCCAGACCATGAATAGGTATAGGATCCGCTTCCGCCAGCGGCGTTAGCGTACCACTGAACAGAAGTTCCCGTAGGGACGGAAGTGCTATTCGAATAACAAGATACCGTAAGGCCCGGGTTGGTAGGATATGTAGGGTATGTCGGGTAGGTAGGATACGTAGGATAATTCTGGGCCTGGTAGTTACAGACGTAATAGCCGTTAGAGAAAACGGTAGGATACGGGCAGTTGCCGTAGGCGTTACTGCCAGCCTGACCGTAGAAGAATGACTGGGCCTCAGCGCTCACTGGAAAAGCTCCAAAAGTGACCGCAAAAACCGCCATGACCAGAATGGTGCCGGCAAGAATCGATGTTTTGTTGATGTGGTTTTTCATAATTTGGCTTAACCAAGCGCTCTTTAAGGCCTGGATTACTTACTATAATAACGTAGACAATTGTACACTAAACCTCGCTAAAAGTCAAGGGGTAGACCCCATAACCCTCAGTTTACTTAGCAAAAAGCTTTTGTACAGCCTCTATAAATATCTGGCATCTTTCCTTGTTGTTATTAGATACTACTGTGCCGAGGACCAGGATCGAACTGGTGACCCTTCCCTCTTCAGGGGAATGCTCTACCAAC
>CAYHNH010000003.1:0-110259 GCA_964358005.1 uncultured Candidatus Saccharibacteria bacterium
GGGATTTTGTGGTCAAGATGCATATTGAGAAGGTTAATTAATATAATATGAATATAAAAATCGCTTGGATAGTCGGGGTCATCGTCATCGTGGTCATCATCTGGGCAATCTCTGCCGGCTCGAACAACACAAAGAAGGCTTCTGATACGGTCACGATTGGCGTTTCGCTCCCGCTTACGGGATCGCTCGCGTTCGCTGGGGAAGGATACAGGATGGGCCTTGTCGCGGCTCAAAAGAAGGTAGAGTCTGAGGGCGGCATAAACGGCAAGAAAATTGAGTTCGTCATAGAGGATAATGTCTACGACCCGAAACTTAGCATATCCACATTCGAGAAGCTTCGTTCGGCAAAATCTGATATCTACATCATCACTGGTTCAGTGCCGACATCGGCCGTTTCTCCCATAGCGGAGAAGGCGGGCGTTCCGGTCCTGGTATCTATGAGTTTCTCTGACACACAGTCGAAGTTCCAGAACCAAGCAAGCTTCTATCCGACGGCCACCGAGGACATCACTGCGACCGTCAAGACGATGGTCGCGAATAAGGTCAGCAAGGTGGCAGTCGTGTATCTGAATTCTGACTATGGACAGGCCATGATGAAGGCCTTTAGGGAACAGGCGGCCTCGAAAGGCATCAATATCGTATATGAAGATACCTTCCTCGGTTCAGATACCAACTTCCAGACCCAGCTATCGAAGACCATCGCCAGCAAGCCGCAGGCCATATTCGTGGTAGCGATCAATTCTTTGCCGGTCGTGAAGCAGCTCAAGACATTCAAGTCAGGCATTGCCATATATACGAACAATCCTGCTACATCCGGAAGCCTGATCTACAAGGACAAGGATGCATTCGAGGGCGTCTACGCGACCGCGTTCAAGACGACTATCCCGGGGACCCCCGAATTCGCCAGGATCCGCGCGGAGGTGGGAACGTCGTCACCAAATGATTCGTTCGGTTATGCGGCAGCTGGGTACGATAACCTTATGGCCATCGCGGCGGTGCTAAAGAAGAATCCGAACGCGAATGAGTTCGTCAAAACATTCTCATCGTACGGATCCTTTACAGGCATCAATGGAACATTCGAGTTGAATAGCCGCGATGTGTCGATACCGCTTTATCCGGTGGTGTTTAAGGGCGGGGTGTTAAGCGAGGTTAAATAATCTGATAAGATAGCTGCATGTCCACTGCTTCCGCCGAAAAACTTCTGTCGCTCAAAGACGTTCACGTTCACTATGGCGGCGTTAAAGCGCTGGACGGGGCATCGGTCTCTATTGACGAAGGCGAAGTGGTCGCGCTCATGGGTCCGAATGGCGCCGGGAAGTCTACTATCTTGAAAGCTATATTTGGCCTAGCTCCCATCGAGTCTGGGACTGTCGCCTGGGAGGGCCAGACATTCAAGCCTGTCTCCTACGAGGTCGTGAAGCGCGGCATTTCATTCGTGCCACAGGGCAGGCGCGTGTTCAGGCATCTCACGGTCTACGAGAACATCGAGATCGGCGGCTGGGATGTGCCGGTAAAGCAGAGGAAGGAGCGCATCGAGAATGTCCTTGAGCTATTTCCGGCTTTGCGCGCCAAGCTCAAGGCCAAGTCGGGGACATTGTCCGGTGGCCAACAGCAGATGCTCGCTATCGCTCGCGGGCTCATGATAGACCCTAAGGTTTTGCTTCTCGATGAGCCTTCGCTCGGCCTGGCGCCAAAGATAGTCAAGGAAGTCTTCGCCAAGGTGCGCGAGATCAACGAGCGCCGCAAGACGGCCATATTCGTGGTTGAACACAACTTGAAGTCTCTTCTAGAGATAGCCACTCGGGCCTACGTCCTCGACAAAGGCAAGATATACCACGAGGGTAGGCCGCAGGACATAATAGAGAAAGGTATTCTGCAAAAAGTTTTCCTTTCCTAGTGAAATGTGGTATTATGTCGGGCATCTAATCCAACAAATAAAATGTCCACAGATACCCAGTACCTCACCAAAGAGAAGTTCGCAGAGCTCGAAAAAGAGCTCAATTTCCTAAAGACAGAAAGGCGCAAGGAAGTGGCGGAGCATCTAGAATACTCTAAGAAGCTAGGTGACCTATCAGAGAACGCCGAATATCACGCCGCTCGCGAGGAACAAGCCGAAGTCGAGGAGCGCATACGTAAGCTTGAGGAACTTCTCAAGAATTCATCGCTCATTCACAAGGGCGGTACTGGCAAGGACATGATTACCATTGGGACGACCTTCAGGTTGACAAAGGAAGGCGATAACAAATCATATCTATACACGATCGTGGGATCGGAGGAGGCAGACATGTCGCAGGGCAAGGTTTCGAACCTTTCTCCTCTCGGCTCAGCTCTGCTCGGACACAAAGCTGGAGATAGCGTCAAAGTCACCACACCCAAGGGTTCGGTCGTCTATACGATATCGCAGATAAAATAGCCTCATATACATGGCCTCACTCGAAGAACTCAAAGAGACAAGGCTGCGCAAGCTCGAACTATTGAAGAAAGCGGGGATGCCTGCATATCCGGCCAAGGTGCCGCGCGACCATTGTCTGGCTGATGCTCGCAAGAATTTTGCTGGCTACGAAAAGTCGGGCAAGGTCGTCAATCTAGCCGGCCGAGTCATGGCCATACGCGGCCAGGGGGCCATACTCTTTTACGTGCTCGACGATGGCAAGGCGACCATGCAGGCGGTAGTGAAGAAGGACGTTCTGGAGCCGAAGCTTTTCGACCTCATAACCGGTGCCGTGGATATCGGCGATATAATCAGCGTCACCGGGACTTGCTTCAAGACCCAGAAGGGCGAGGAGAGCATATTGGTACAGTCATGGACCATGGCCTCGAAATCCCTCTTGCCTCTGCCAGAGAAGTGGCATGGTCTCACTGATCCTGACGAGAAGCTCCGCAAGCGATATTTGGACTTCATCATGGACCCCGGCTTGCGCGACTTATTTAAGAAGAAAGCCATATTCTGGGACGCCACCCGCCGCATCCTCAAGGCGGAGGGCTTTCTTGAAGTCGAGACACCTACGCTTGAGCTCACGACTGGTGGTGCGGAGGCTAGGCCGTTCTCTACGCATCACAATGACTATGATCTTGACGTGTACCTGCGCATTTCAGTGGGTGAGCTGTGGCAGAAGCGTCTCTTGGCGGCCGGCTTCCCGCGCGTCTATGAGATAGGGCGCATATATAGGAACGAAGGGTCTAGCCCGGAGCACCTCCAGGAATTCACTAGCTTTGAATTCTATGGCTCATACATGGATTTCGATGAGGGCGTGGCATTCAGCGAAAGATTGATCAAAGAGGTCGTCAAAGAGGCTTTTGGGACGCTCCAGTTCGAGGTGCGCGGCATGAAGCTCGATCTCTCTGGCTCATGGCCGAGGATAGACTACGTGCAGACTGTCGAAAAGATGACAGGAGTGAATGTCCTCAAGGCTTCTGACAAGGAGATGGAAAGCAAGCTCAAGGAATTGAAAGTCACATATGATGGCGTGAATCGGGAGAGGCTGACTGATACTCTCTGGAAGGTCTGTCGTAAGCAGATAGTGGGACCGGTCTGGCTTGTAAATGTGCCCAAGGTCGTGTCGCCGCTGTCTAAGGCGGACCCAAAGAATCCTGATCTAACCCTACGAGCTCACCTTGTTCTCGCTGGTTCGGAAATGACCAACGGCTTTGCCGAGCTCAATGACCCCATAGACCAGCGCGAGCGTTTCGAGGTACAGAGGAAGCTTATCGAGGGCGGGGATGCCGAGGCTATGATGCCTGACTATGAATTCCTGGAGATGCTAGAGCATGCCATGCCGCCGGCTTTCGGTTTTGCCTATGGAGATCGTCTGTTTGCGACGCTGGCCGGCAAGCCGATACGAGAGACCCAGCTTTTCCCGCTCATGAAGCCGAAGGATGAGGACAAGGCGGTTAAGCCGAAGAACCAATATGCAGTTGCCATAATAAACAAGAGCGCGAAAATGGAGCCATGGCAGGAATTAAATGCAGTCGCTCATCTCAATGCTGCTTTTGGTGCGCGCGTCGGACGTAAGCTGTTTTTCCAAGATGAGATTACGACGAAGGATGATGAGGCCATACATTTGAATATCAGACATGCGATCATGATTAAGGTCGTCGGTTCTAACAAGGAGATTAAGGATATCGTGAGGGCAGCCGAGGAGCTAGGCCTTGAGGTTAGCGAATTTACTCGCGAGATGTTGACGACTACGAGCGACAAGAAAGTCATCTCTGAAACTAAGGGGAAGAAATATTCGGATGTCGAGCATCTAGGAGTGCTAGTGTTCGGTCCAGCTGAAACTGTTGATCAGATTACAAAGGATTTGAAGCTTTATTCGTAATCTTCACTTATAGGGGTGATTGCTAGAATCCGGAGAGGGTGCGGGTATTCTCGCTGCCATTTATTTTTATTTACACGAATTTATTTCTGTGTAGCTATTGACGGTTTTATCGGTTTTTTGCTGCCAATAGATCAAGCGAACTCGTTGATTTGCAATTAAATAATGAATTGTGTCAACGAAAAAATCTGGACTAAGCAATGATCCACTTGGCCAGGGAATGATCTACTCCGCCCGTCGATCGTATCCACCTTACAGGCTGCGATTTTGGTGCACCCCCGCTCACCTAATCGCTATCCACAAGTTATCCACTGTGGCTCTATATATACAAGAAACACCAAAGTGGGGTAGAATATCCATTAAGTGGGATGAAGTGGTATAGAATTGATTGACGCGGAATTCGCTAGACGAAACGCCTCGACCTCTCCACACTACCTCAGCTCACGGGCATATCATGATCATCGGGACTTATTTCCATACTATCGATGACAAGAATCGCCTTTCGCTTCCTTCCAAGTTCCGCAAGGAAATGGGCAGGAGCGTGGTGGTAACTCCTGGACTCGATTCCTGCCTGTTCGTCTTTACGGCGACGGAATGGGAAAAGATCTCGGAGCGCCTGTCAGGGAATGAAGGCTCGATGTTCAAGGCGGACAACCGAAGTCTCAATCGCTACCTTTTGGGTATGGCGGTTGAGATTGAGGTTGACTCGGCAGGACGCATGCTGATCCCAGATCACCTGCGCAAGCGCGCCAAGCTTACGTCCCAAGTGGTCTTCATAGGTGTGCGCGATCGGGTCGAGATCTGGGATGAAGCGACTTGGAAGCAGTATGCCCAGGAAGTCGAGGGCAGGGCGGACCAGATCGCCGAGAAATATGGTCAGGCTGGGATGATATAGCATGCCGACCATACACGTACCAGTTCTTTTACATGAAGTCTTAGAAAGCTTGATCCCCGTATCAGCGAGAAGCTCGAAAGACGCTCTCTGGTATATAGATGGGACATTGGGTGGAGCCGGCCATGCGATGGCGATCGCGGCGGCGCTCAATGGCAATCTCAATATCATCGGACTCGATCGCGATCCGGAGGCGATCAAGAGGAACAAAGGAGTACTGGCAGGCAAAGCCGAGAAAGTAATCCTGGAATGCGATGATTTTAGGAACATCGGCCGAGTGCTCCAAAAGCACGGTGTCGAGAAAGCCGACCTTATCCTCTTGGACCTAGGCCTCTCATCTGATGAGCTCGAGAATTCCGGTAGGGGCTTCTCATTCAAGAAAGATGAGCCGCTCCTCATGACCATGGGTGATCCAGCCACATATGCATTCACGGCTAGAGATATCCTGAATGACTGGAAGGAAGAGGATATAGCCAACGTGATATTCGCCTACGGCGAAGAAAAATACGCCAAAAGGATTGCCAAAGCCGTCGTCGACTACCGGATCAAGAAGAAGATAGAGACTACCGACGAGCTCACTGAGATAGTTAGGTCTGGAGTCCCGGCCGCCTACCGCTTCAGGAAGATCCATCCGGCGACCAAGACGTTTCAAGCTTTGAGGATCGCGGTCAACGATGAGTTGAAGGCGGTCGAGCAGGGTTTGAAGGAAGGTTACGAGCATTTGAATGAAGGAGGCAGGCTAGGGGTCATATCATTCCACAGCCTGGAAGACCGGATAGCCAAGAATTTTATGCGCGCGAAAGAGAAGCAGGGCGGCAAGCTGATATCGAGGAAAGTGGTCAAGCCGACAGACCAGGAGATAGCAGAGAATCCGAGATCGAGGAGCGCCAAACTGCGAGTCATAGAGAAACATTCAAATAAAATAGACATAAATTAGATGAAAAGAGTAATAGTAAATACAGCAGGGCACATAAGCGACCACAGGGCCAAGCTGACTTTTGCCATAATGGGAGCCTGCGCCGTCGCGGCGATATTCTATGCTGTGAATCTATACACACTCATATCCCACACTGTAGCCATGCAGAAGATGGAGAGCCAGGCTGCCGTCCTGGGAAGCGCCATAGGCAAGCTCGACGCCGAATACCTGCGCATATCGAGCAAGATAACCCCTGATTCTCTGGCTTCGTACGGCCTCGTACCTGGCCATGTGAGCATGTACATAACCCGCCCTGCCGCTACGGCTAATCTGGTCTCCTTGGGCAATGAACTCTAAACAGAGATTCAGGACAAGGCTCGTAGGCATAGTGGTCCTCATATTTGCTGGCGTTCTGGCGTCGTCGCTCTACTCGACGAGCGTCCTAAACAGCGACAGGTATTCATCGAGGGCTAAGGCCCAATATACCAAGCCGGCCGTATCGCTGTTCGCCCGTGGAAACATATATTTTCAGTCGAAGGATGGCACGCAGAGCGCCGCGGCCTCTGTCGGCAGTGGCTACCTCCTCTATATAAATCCCACTTTGCTATCCGACCCGAAGGGCGCATATGAAGCGTTGTCGAACTACGTCCATGTAGACAAGAATGTATTCATGGCGAAGGCAAAAAAGACCAATGACGCATACGAAGAGATCGCCAACCGCCTCGACGAGAAAATTGCCATGGGCATACAAGGCCTAGGCATAAAAGGAGTGAGCGTGACGCAGGAGACATGGCGAGAGTACCCGGGCGGCAGTCTCGCGGCGCACGAGCTCGGTATAATAGGGCAGAGCACGGCGACGACCAGCGTGACCGGTCGCTATGGGCTCGAGAGGTTCTATGATAAGACGCTCGGCAGGGAGGCTGCAGGTAATTCTGGCAATATGTTCGCTGAGCTTTTCTCTGGCATAGGTTACGTCCTCGGCGGTAGCGGCGAATCCGGCAATTTGGTCACGACCATAGAGCCGACCGTCGAAGCGTATCTCGAGAAGATACTGTCTCAGGCACAGACGACCTGGGAGCCGGATGAGATCGGCGGCATCATCATGGATCCTCACACTGGCGAGATATACGCTATGTCCTCGCGCCCGACATTCGACCCCAACGACCTGCGCTCGATAAAGTCAGCTGCAGTGCTGGCCAACTCGCTCGTCGAGCACGTATACGAGATGGGCTCGATCATGAAGCCGCTCTCGATGGCGGCGGCTCTCGACAGCGGAGCAGTGAGGGTAGCCTCGACATACGATGACCTTGGCTGTATGACCCTGAATGAGAAAAAGATCTGCAATTTCGACCAGAAGGCCAGGGGGGTCATACCGATGCAGGAGATATTGAGCCAGTCCCTGAATATGGGGGCGGCCACGATAGCCTTGAAGACCGGCGCAGATGATTTCGTGCGCTATTTCAACAGTTTCGGCATAGGCACGAAATCGGGTATAGACCTGCCGAACGAATCCATGCCCCTTAGCGCCAACCTGAAGAATCCAGAGGATATAGACATCGCGACGGCTTCATATGGACAAGGTATCGCTATATCGCCCATTGGCATGGCGCGGGCCCTCTCGGTCCTGGCGAATGGCGGATATATCATAACGCCGCACCTGGTGCGGCATATAGAGCGCGTGGACGGAACCATCATGAAGCTCGAGTGGAAGAAGGCCGGGCCGGTCCTCAAACCGCAGACAGTGCAAGATGTAAAGACTATGCTCGTGAAGGTAGTCGACACAGCTCTGGCTCAGGGAAAGCTGAAAAAAGATAGGTACTCCATAGCGGCCAAGACAGGCACGGCGGCCATCGCCGATCATGTGAATGGCGGCTATTATAATGACCGCTGGTTGCATTCATTCTTCGGATTCTTTCCGGCGTATGATCCGAAATTCATAGTCTTCCTCTACCAGATACACCCCAAGGGCGCCAAATACGCTTCGGAGACTCTGGTGAAGCCGTTTGACGACCTGGCTACTTTTCTCCTAAACTACTACAGCATACCTCCAGACCGTTAAATCATGTCATTAATGAAGAAAATAGTTGTCGGGATCCTGACCTGGGAGTCCCGCCTGATCATCCGCAAGTACAAGCCCTTTGTCGTAGCCGTTACCGGAAGCGTCGGTAAGACGTCGACTAAGGATGCTATCTACGATGCCTTAAAGGATAGTGACGGTTTTATGCGCAAAAGCGATAAAGGCTTCAATAGCGAAATCGGTTTGCCGCTCACGATTATCGGTGTGCCAAATGCTTGGCGCGATTTCGGAGGCTGGCTCAGGAATATCTTCGCAGGGCTCAAGCTCTTACTGTCCCATGCTAACTATCCTGATTGCCTCATCCTCGAGGTAGGGGCAGATCATCCAGGCGATATAAGGAAAGTCGCCAAATGGCTGAAGCCTGACATAGCGGTCATAACTCGGATCAGCCGCACCCCCGTCCATGTAGAATTTTTCAAGTCGCCGGAAGAAGTCTTCGAGGAGAAGGCTGCGCTCGCAGAGGCCGTCAAACCGGGTGGGACATTGGTGGTGTTCGCTGATGACGAGAAGGTCATGTCGCTGGGTGAGCGCGTGAAAGCTAGGGGAGTTTCAGTGCTTTCATACGGGTTTAGTGAAAACGCATCTGTCCGCGGGAGCGATATCAAGGTTTTGTATGAGGAGGGCGCGCCTGCCGGAATATCTTTTGATTTGAGATATGAAGGTGTATCAAACTTGGTATCGGTGAAGGGTGTGATCGGAGAGACGCAGGTATATCCGATATTAGCGGCTGTTGCCGTCGCTAAGGCAAAGGGCGTGGATAGGGAGTCCGTTTCAAAGACGCTTTACTATAGTAAAGCGCCGCGTGGCCGGATGAACCTGCTCCCAGGCGTAAATGGCTCTACCCTCATAGATGACACGTATAATTCCTCTCCGGATGCCGTTATTGCCGCTATCAATGTTTTTAAAGGTTTACAGTGCGCCGGTTCCAAGATCGCTGTCCTAGGGGATATGATGGAGTTGGGCAAGTTCTCTGCGACGGAGCATCGGAGAATGGGCGAGATGGCGCCTAGATTCGTTGATAGGCTCGTCACCGTCGGTCAGCGCTCCAAACTGACAGCAGAGGAAGCCTTGAAGATCGGCATGACCTCTGAAAATGTTAAGACGTTTGATAATTCGAGGGATGCTGCTACCCACCTTGCGTCGATCGTTAAAAGCGGCGATATCGTCCTCATAAAGGGGTCGCAATCCATAAGGATGGAGCGCATCACAGCCGCTCTCTTGCGGGAGCCCGAAAAAGCGGCTAAACTCCTTGTGCGGCAGGAAAGGGAGTGGCTAGCGAAAGAATAATAGGCCGAGACAGCAACGGCCCCATCGTCTAACGGTTAGGACACGGCCTTCTCAAGGCTGGAATCGGGGTTCGATTCCCCGTGGGGTCACCAAAGTAGATTTTTCGTTCTGATATTCCTGATTCCCCTTGTATACAAGGGATAGAAGGGCGGTTCCAAATTTTGTTCCGTCAAATTCGACATTTCCGTCGAAGATCATTTTTTGGAAACGTACTTTTTCGGCATATTCAAATCCCTTCCATTTTGCTGGTGTGTTTCTAACAAGGTCAAAGCAATACGCTAGAGCTTCCTCCATATTAAATTCTTCAATCCGTTTATCAATCAAAAGTCTGTGCTTCTGGTCAAGTTGTTTGTTGACGACTGATTTCTGAAAGATAAAATCCCCATCAGAGTAAACTCCTCGCTGATGCATTTCAAATATTCTTTGGCGGCTTTCTTCTAGCTTAGCGATATCCTTCCTAGTTTTGGCGTTCTCCTCATCCAACTTCTCATAATTTGTCTTCCAAATATCAATTACAATGGCTTTAAAAGCCTTCTCATAATCAATAGATGGAGTGATCGAATGTAAGTACTCAATAAAAGCCTTCTCGAATTTCTCACTAGTGATAAATTTGGCCTTTTCACATTCTTGTTTTTGATGATGGTAGTACGCATACTTCTTACCGTGTCTTCCAGTACTGCGGCTTGCAGTTAGCGGCTGATGGCAGGAGCTACAAACTGCCAGCTTTCGTAAAGGGAAATGCGGGTTCTTTGCTGTTCGAGGAACGATGTGGGCTTTTCTCTTCCGGCCTTCCTGACATAGATCGAATAGTTCTTGATCGATTAACGCTTCGAATGCTCCCCTATGTTCTTCACTCAATGCTTTAATGACGCCACAGTACAGAGGATTCTTGAGTATCTTTTCTATGAGTTGAGGGATAGGAAACCTATTTTTTCGTGTTCTGTAACCTTGAGTAGCTAAATGATCTGCCAAAGATTCATAAGTATAGCTACCTTTTGCATATTCGGTGAAGACAGCTTTTATGAATGGGGCAGTCTCAGGATCAATGACTAGATTAGATCCTTTCTGAGGGCGATAGTAGCCCATAGGAGCTTGCCAGACCCATATACCCTGTCTTATACGCTCTCTCATCCCACCAACACTTCTCTCTGTGCGTACATTGTTATCAAACTCTGCCACCACCGAAAGCATCCCTTCCATGAATTTACCGGCAGATGTGTCATCGATCTTTTCCGTAACAGATCTAATCTGCGTGCCGTAGCTCTTAAGCTTATGTTTTACGATAGAGTGGTCATATTGATTGCGGGCAAATCGGTCTAGCTTGTAGACGATAAAGTAGTCAACCTTATTTTTTCTATCAGCACAAAAGGCAATCGCATTCGAGAATTCTGTTCGGTCTGCTGTTTTGGCAGATTCACCTTCATCTTTGAATACACGCAACAGATCTATTTTCTCTCGTTTGGTGTATTCGCCACAAAAACGCTCCTGTGATTCTAGGCTCGTTCCGTCTACTTGTTCGGCGGATGAAACTCTGCAATAAACGATCCCTCTTTTTTGATGCTCATCTTTCATCATCTTTCAAATACTACAACGTCCCGAAAGGGAATACGACAACCCAAGGGGATTTGTTGGAACCGCTTTAGGCTTATTTCGACCTTTTAACCATTGCTCAAATGCAAATTGGCCTATTTCATAGTACTTAGCCCGAATACGCTCCAAATGCTCGTCTGAGAGCTTTTGGAGCCTAGGATCTATTGATCTAAGTTGTTCGGGGTCAAGCATTTAAGTATTTTTATAGTATTGCTAAAGATTTACTATAAATTGCATATATGGCCGGTATTTCACTATAAATTCACCGCAATTTTTATCGTGCCGATCATACCCTGAGCCATTTTATAGTGTCCTGTTCCAGATTTAATTTTTTGCAAGAGAGCTAAGTGTTACTAGTCTTCTGACTATGTTTTTAGTGGTGTGGCTACCCCTCACCTGAATAGTGGGAAAAGAGGCAGAGCAAGACATAGTTACGTGGTAATTTATACATCTAATAGGTACCCTTACCAATTTGCCATTCCCCCAGCAAGGGAAAAAACAACGTGGTAATTGGGTAAATGTATATATCAAGAGGTATCTGGATTAGTACCATTATCAACATAATCATCAAGGGGATCCTTCGTCATAAGGAAGTATTGCTTCTTCCGCCCTTGCCACTCTGATTCAATTCTTCCAATTCTCTCCAGTAATCTCAGGGCATCAGATACATTTTTACCCGCTATCTTCTTTGAATCATAAACTGACTTAATAATTTCTTCTCTGAGTTTAGGGCCCTCAATCAGTAAGCTGAGTATTGATTCTCTGGCCTCATCAATTTTATATTCCTTCTCATCTATGCCTCCGCCATACTTAAATTCCATGTAGGCATCGTCAAAATCAACTCCCATTCGATCGACAATTTCGATCTTGAAAGGCTTGTATTCAATGGAGTTTCGGCTTTTCCTATGGTACACATTAATTTCATTTAACCGATCTGTACTTTTCAGCATAATCAACCCTTCAACTGATGCCAGTTTGTCTTGGCTTGCAAATAAATGTTCCTTTTTCGGAATTTTGCCATCAAAATGGTTTGGTTTTTTACAATGATCCAAAAAGATTATCGCTACGCCCTTGTCCTTAAATCTTTTGAACAAATCAAAGAATTTTCTCACATCCTCAGCCTTCTCCTCCTTTAGACCACCTGCCGTTGCTCTGAGGGTATCGATTACAACAAAAGATATTTTTTGTTGATCTATAAAGTTAGCTAAGTAGTCGACATTTTCTTGGTTATTTAGACAATATTCATTTGTTCCGAGAAGATAAATATTTTCTTCTGTCTGATGAAGCCTGAGCAGTTTTACTCGCCTCTGAAATTCAGTCTTGGACATTTCCAAATTAAGGTATAGAACTCGTCCTTTCTGAGTTTTGAATTCATCATTTCCAAGGAAATTTGTTCCATTCGCTACGGATCTAGCCATTTCCATTGCTAACCAAGTCTTTTTCTCACCAGATGGAGCGGCCATAATGATTAACCCTTCCCTTGGGATAAGATTTTCAATCAACCATTGTTGTTTAGGGAAATCAATCTTAGAGAATTCCTTGCAGGTCATTGAATTGAGAAAAGGATCAAAGGGATTCAATGTATTACCGATGTTCTCAGAGACACTACCCACAAACATGATCTGTTCTTTTTCCATAATTGTGTGGGATTTAATTTACTCCCCATGTCGACCGGCTTTGTTGGGTTGTGCTGTAGATTATGGCGGCCTCTTGAATAGTAATTTTCTTACCAAGTAATTCTGAAACCCGTTTTATATCAAGCAAAGTGAAAAAATAGAGAAGATCTACGTCCTCAACATTCTTTGAATAGTATTCACGTAATTCTGGATTCATGTGAATTGCTGGATTAGTAAAAATCCACTATTGGTTTGGTAGGTAATCGTGGGGGACGACCTACAAACCCAGTAATGGACTTTGTATCCCCACGATTTAGTTTTACGAACTCGACGAGAAAGGCGACCGCATTGCGATCGCCTGTTTTAGGTAATCACAAGAATCTTTTACCTTTCGTTTTTTAGCGAGCAAGGAGACTTTTTCTTATGATTAGAATTATTTTTAGGAAGAATGATTAGGATGTAGGTTTAGGATGTAGGATATATTTTTATTCTGAATTGCACTAATGATAGCAAAGGTATTCGGATGAGGCCATCTATGTGGTGGATAACTATCTTTTTTGATAACATGAAAGGACAACTAAATATGAAATGACCTAACCCCTGTAGGAGATCCTGCAGGGTATGGTCGAAAATCCCTTGGAAGGTACTAAACCCCACGTTTAGCACTCTTCCAAGGGTTATATTGGGAAACTGGTATAGGGGCCGCAGGGCCCTGCTAGCGTGGGGTTTAGTGCGTCCACGCTGGTTGTTATTAACTAGCCTATAATCTATGAAAAAAGTGCAGATTGGCTTAGGAATTGTTATCTTGCTGGCACTCTATGTGTCTAGCAGTGACTTATTTAAAAAGGAGCTTAGCCCAGAAGAGAAACAGGCTCAGGTAGAAAGAGTTAACCAAACTATTCTAGAGGGAATAATGGAATCCGAACAAGATACGGCTATTAATGCAAGTTTGGAGAAAAAATATAATAATTGCATCAAAATTGGAATAGGTAACAAGGAATCTCCAAAAGAATATTTGGCTCGTTGTACAAAGGAGAGGTCAGATCAAATACAAGAATTCTACGCCAAAAAACCGCAGTAATGGTCTACTTACTGAAGAGTAACTACTCGTCGGTAAAAGGTGTATAGTATCCGCATGTTTATCAGGGACATAATAAAAGAGGATTTCCTAAAACTACTTGAAAGTAAAGATTGGGCATCAAAAATACCCACTTTCTTTGCTTCTTCGAGACCTGAAATTATATGGATAATGGTAGATTTAGTGCGCGCCGGCAAGTATTTGGATAGAGCGATAGAACTTGCTGAGATTTATATTTCTGATTCTGATCCGGATGTTGATAATATTGCTAATCAGGAATTACTGAAAGGTGGAGATTATCGAGGCATCATCTCGGTTCGTGGAACATTGGCATGGTTGCTACAGGCTATAGTTGCCCAACTCAATACAACTTATTACAAAAGAGCTATAGATCTGATTGAGAAGTTAGCGAAGGATAAGGTTCTCTATGTACGTCAACAGGCAACCTATCCTCTTTCGGCCTTGATAGTAAATGTGAATGCACGAAAAAATAAAGATGGTACACCATTTGATTTTAAGGATGAAGATAGAAAGAGAGTCATTGATCTAGCCTTTTTCATGCTGGATCACAACAGAGACTACCCTAGAATTTTAGAGTATCTAGCTCAGGTATTCGATAAAATGAGACTGCTTTCTGAAAATGACGCTTTGTCAGTGCTTGATAAATTTCTTTTTTCTAAAGACAATGATTTTCACCCATATTATGTAACTGAAAAAATTGCACCAGCATTAATTTACTTTGCTGAATATCGAAAGGATGCTAATGACAGTTTTAATGATAAAAAATTTGTAGATCTATTGATCAAGGTCATATCAACTGCAGAACCTGCATTGAAATCAACGATTGTATGGCATATATGGAAAACAATAGAAGAGAATCCTGAGAACTACGAACGTTTAAAAAAGTACATAGCACGTCTTTTTCAAGGTGATTTTGCTCATGAATCGGTAGGTCAGTATGATTTACTTGTTGAGAAAATAATTAAAATATCACCAAGTGAAGGAGTTGAGCTTTTTAAAAAAGAATTAGCATACATTGAGCGTAGCCTTTCAAATATTCCCCCTGAACCAGGAGGGAGAATTTGGTTTCATAATGCCGAAGAGGCCATTGAAAAAGTTGCAGAACTTGATCCAGACTTTCTGCCTAAACTTATGACAATCCTCAAGGATATTTATCTGAGGAATGGCTATATCGGTGATGTAAAGAGAATTTTTTCGTCATACAAGAAAGCTCCGGTAGAGCGTCAAAATGATCTGGAAGGTCATTTTAAATTAATATATGAGCAAATGAGAGGCGGATATGGCCGTCTTCCACCTTGGTAATTTTATGGCCTACACTTTCCTACAAGACTTGGGTGACGTGAAAGCTTTCTATGGAAATGGGAGAGATCATTTCAACTCCCTTGCCGGACAGGTTACTAGGTTACCAATTGAAACGGCATTGCAAGATCAAGTTGTACAGCAAGTCTCTCAAAGAAGTGCGTCATTTGGTTGTTTGCTGAGGAGAGCGATACCAGTAATGCTTTGTAGTGCTTGGGAATCATTTGTAGATGAACTTAAAGTCACAGATATTACAAGATATCAAACACATTTTGTAATGTACGGACTATGGCATAGTGAACCGGTAAGAGAGATCGCTTTAATTAGGCACTGCATAACTCATAGTAAAAATAAGATTGATGCAGAATATCTTAGAAAGAGTAAACTTAAGACTTTCAATACGTTAGGCACATTGATAGATTTTTCTGACCCAGATTTAGATTTACAATTCAAAACGTTTGAAGATGCTTATAATAATATTACTTCTTAACAATTATTTCATAATAAAATGAACGAAATAGAGCTTAACGTTGAGGGAACGACTTATAGATTAACTAATCAGAATAATAACGATAAATATGGCCGAGCAATAAAAGATGCTGGGTCAGGTGCTAAGCCTAAACAAGTCTTGGCATATTATGATAAACATGGAGCGAATATCCAGAACGAAGCTGGTGAAAAAATTAACAACGGTCAGTTTTGGAAAGAGGAAGAACTTCGCATTAAGGCAAAACAAAAACTGTATACTCGCATTAAGCATCTGGGGAAAATAACAAATCATCCGGTCGTCTCTACATTTATTGTTATAGGTATTTCATTACTAGTTTGGACGATTTTTGGAGTAGATCTTGCTCATTTTAATTAATGAGAAAAGGTGATACATTCATATTGCTAATATAAATTATATGATGATCCCACGAGAAGGAACAGAAGCTCATTATGTTGAGAAGGAGGTAGAGAAAAAGAAGAAATTGGCTAAAAATAGAGGACTAGACACTCTATTTTCCAATGTTTATCACGATTGCATAGGAGGTTACTCTTCTTGGATAAATAGTCCACAAAATAAAAGATATGTTCTCGATAGAGTGACTAGTGCAAAAAGCTATTCGAATAAGGAGGGATCCTTTTTAGAATTTGTTTTTGGAAGCGCAAAATATAAAATTGTCTCTCAAAGTCGGCACGCTTGGGTGGGTGATGATCAATACAATGACCTAGACCTTTTTATGAATGAAAAGAAGGTGTTTGGAATATCTGAATCAGTTACAAATAGTGAATGGGCTACATACTACACGCCACTAAATATAACAGCCTACGTTGATGAAGAATGGGTGGAAGATTTTAAATCTTTGAGGGAGCATCGTAAAAAAGTTGATGAGGAGGTTAGGATAGAAAATGCTGAAAATCCTGAAAAAATAGCGAGATTGAAAAAAGAGTTTGGCATTACGGCTGTACCGACAAATGCAGATAAGACGCTGAGCGATAAAAGCGAAACATCTCAGTCTAAACCTGATAAGAAACAAATGAGTAGGAGAGTCAAAATAATAATAGGGGTAATTGTTATAGCCTTTATTTTAGCCGCTCTTTCTTCATAGATCCTGACGATTTTCAATTATGACGAACTTTGCAAAAAATGTTCAAGAAGCGACAGAAACTGAATTACTACTTTGGGTTAACACCCTTGATCCTAATTACACAAAGCTAGCATCGGATGAGTTGACTAGGCGCACCATAAAACGTCTTAATGAATCTGTTGATAAGAGCACGCTTCAAGCCAAAGAATCATCGGATGTCTCAGAAAGATTTACTGCCGCACTGTTCCTTCTCGCTGTTGCCCAACTACTTGTAGCAGTTTTCCAACTGATCCTATCTTTTGTTTATCCAGACAATGAACAAGCTAGGGCGGCTTTGGGTATATTTATGGTAATTGCTACTGCCGTTATACTAACCTTCTTTGCCGGCAAGATATTCAAAGGGAAGCGGTCTAAAGCTAAATATGAAAAGAGTTAATAACCCCATAGAAACTGTAGATTTTGGAAAAACCGTGATTCCAGAGAATCGCCTCAAATTTCTTGGCGATAAATGTGCTGAGGTGCTTAGTAAAGTCTCAGGGAATGTTATTGAAGTTGGTGTCTATAAAGGAGGCACTCTCATTGAACTAGCTAAACAGGTAAGGGATGTCTGTCCGCAGTATAAGGTTTATGGAGTAGACACTTTTGAAGGTCATCCCTACGATGATGGCCATCCAGTTCATCCTAAGGGTAAGTATGCGGATGTAAATATTACTGATCTTCAAGAGATAATCAAAAAGGAAGGCCTTAGTGAGTGGGTCGAGCTGATTCAAGGCAAGATCGAGGACGTTTTTGATTCCTTGCCGGCAAAAGAATTTGCGTTTGCCCACATCGATTGTGATCTCTACATACCAATAAAATTCTGTGCTACTCACATTCCACCACATATTAAAAAAGGAGGAGTGATCTACTTTGATGATTATGGCCACGAGCATTGTCTTGGGGCTACAAAGGCTGTAGACGAGGTGTTTGCAAAGGCTGATATACATGAGGTATCGTTGAGTGACGGAACCTGTTGGTCAGGTTACATAAACCTCTAAATATGGAACATAGTGCCATACTCACAAAAGAACTTGTCCAAGAGGCGTATAAGCTGGTAGAAAAGGCTATTATCGACTTCCTTAAGGGTGATCATTCCAAGAAGGAATGGCTTCATGTGGTTGTTCTAGATCCGAGGGCTAAATTTGGCCAAGTTAAATATGAGGACGCCGTTCTCTTTGAGCATTCGATAAATCCTGATAAATGGGATTCCGATCTCAAGGATCGCGCACACAAGAAGGCAATGGTTGCATGGGAACATGGAATGAATACCCACGATGTCCAGCAAAAACGCCCGTATCTTTTTAAGAAAGGTGATAACAAGTATGCCGGTGCTGTGGCTCATGAAGGCATCATCGTTTCTGTTGTAGCGATCCAATGGTACTTCGATGAACTTTTTGCAGAGTGGATCGCCGCCTCATGTCGCGCACTCGCGCTTGAAAAGATGGAGGCTATCATAAATGAGAAAGGAAGGCATTTTGTCTAAATAATGATCAAACTCGGACTTACATCCGGAATACATGATACTTCCGCATCTCTTGTAATTGATGGGGTTATTGTTGCTGTTGGTGAGGAAGAGCGTTTCAATCGAAAGAAACATACGGGCGAATTTCCAGTAAATGCAATTCAGTTTTGTCTTGAGAGGGCTGGAATAAAGATAGGTGATGTAGATGAAGTGTGTGTTGGTATGAAATGGAGCGAGCGTGCCCAAGTGCGCTTGGATATGCGTATGAAATTTGCCGATACCTCTGAGCTTAAAGAGCAAGTAAAAGCACAAGCAACCGAGGATATGAAAAGACACGACGAGGTTTCAAAGATCCTGACTGAGACGTTCGGCTATGCCGGCAAAATCACTTTTTATGACCATTATGATTGTCACGCCTCCTCTTGTTACTTTCCATCCGAATTTAACCATGCGGCTATCTTGATTCTCGATGGAGCAGGTGAAAGAGCCTCTGCTCGGATATATAAAGCGACTGAAACAAAGCTAGAAAGCGTATTTCAGATCGATTACCCAAACTCCATAGGAAGATTTTACGGATGGATCACTGACTACTTGGGATTTCAAATAGATTGTGATGAGGGAAAGGTTATGGGTCTTGCATCATATGGCGACCTATCTCTGGTGGATCAGATGAGTAAATTAGTTGCGATCAGTAAAGATGGGAGCTATCAACTGGACTATAGCTACTTCGGATTTATTCGTGACAATAGGCAAGGCTTCACCCCTAAATTCTATGAAATGTTTGGGCCAAAACGAAACAAGAATGAAGAGATAACACAGCACCATATGAATGTCGCTCGTGCCGCTCAAGCAGCCTTGGAGGAGGTTGTGGTAGGTATGGTTAAGCTGGCAAAAGAGCTGACCGGAGAGGATAATCTATGCCTAAGCGGTGGCGTTGCTCTAAATAGCGTTGCAAATGGGAAGATCTTGGAATCTGGTCTATTCAAGAACATTTATATTTATCCGGCGGCCGGTGATGCCGGCACTGGTATAGGTGCGGCCTTATATGCCTATTACTCAGCTCAGAGTAATAAAGTAACTCACCTTGAAAATCAGTCTGCCTATCTAGGATATGAATCGAATGATGGCGAGATCCTAAAAGCCTTAGCTAATAGCCAGCTAAAGTATTCAACCCCGACAAATCTTTATGAGGAAACAGCAAGTCTCCTTGTTCAAAACAAGGTTGTTGGTTGGTTTCAAGGTAGAGCAGAAGTCGGGCCAAGGGCGTTGGGTAACCGAAGCATACTTGCCAATCCTGCTCTTGCCGGCAATAAAGACAGAGTTAACAACAAGATTAAGTTCAGGGAATCATTCAGGCCGTTCGCTCCCAGCGTACTCAGTGAATATGCAAAGGAATATTTTGAGATGAGGGGTGCTGATTCGCCATACATGATTATGGCGTTCAACACTAAGGAAGATAAGAGAAATAAGATCCCAGCCGTTGTGCATGTGGATGGAAGCGCTAGAGTTCAGACTGTTACAAAAGAACAAAATGAGAAATACTTTGAGCTTATTGAAGAGTTTAATAGGCAATCGAGTATACCCATGCTTCTAAACACTTCGTTTAATAAAGCAGGCGAAGTGCTTGTGAACACCCCAGAACAGGCCATTGCCGCCTTTCTAGGATCAGAGTTGGACGTGCTTGTTATTGATAAATACCTAATACAAAAATGAATAAAAAGATTGTTATATTTGATTTTGACGGAGTGATCGTTGACTCGTTCTCGATGTGTCTCAAGATAGTTGATTCACGAGAATATATTACTGAACCAGAATACAGGCGTAGGTTTGAAGGTAATGTCTTTGATGCTAAAAGAAAATTCAAAGATCCGAATACGACTATGGAAAGCTTCGATCAACATTACGCTCCAGAGGTGATGAAGTGCGAGCCCTTTAAGGGCATGGCTGATGCAATCAAAGCACTATCTGAGAAATATATACTAGTGATAGTTTCATCTACGGAGACTGTTTCGATTGATTCGTATCTGAAGTCTGTAAACCTGAGGGATTACTTCAAAGAAATTCTAGGTAGTGATGTAGATAGGAGCAAGGTAAAGAAGATTCAGAGAGTTTTGAAGGATTACAAAGCTGAACCTACCGACGCCATTTTCATCACTGATACGCTAGGGGACATCAATGAAGGCGATCATTGCGGCGTTAAATCTATTGCGGTTACTTGGGGTTATAACAATAAGGAGGTTCTGGAAAAAGGTAAACCGTATGCCATTGTGAAGGAGCCAGCAGAATTGACGCAGAAGGTTACGGAGTTCCTATCAAAGAAATAGGCTCTTGTATGGCTCTAAACTGATGCCATTCCTGCATTTCCTTGATTAATTGATTCCATTCAGCTCTAATTAGGGTCACATAATTTTAGCAACAAATAAATATGAATAAATACATTATAGGCGTATGTCTCGTTATTCTGGTTATTGTCGGGGCGGTATACTTCTCGAAGAATAAAGATTTAAATGGTACCGGTAGCGACCCGCTTCTTGCGGGGGATGCAGTTTTAAAGGCGATCAAGGACGCAGATTACCAAAAACTTGAAAGTCTGACGAGCTCTGACGGGTTATCTTGGGATCACTACATAAACCTTGATCTTAAGGATTCGAAATATCATATTCCCAAAGACCGGATTTCCTCAACTTTCACAAACTCTGAAAAACGTCTTTTTGGGTATGCGGATGGAAGCGGTGCCCCGATCGTGATAACGGGCAACGAGTACATGAAAAAATATGTGTATCGGCACGACTACCTGGACGCAACAAACACAAAGGTGACCATTATTAAGCCTTCTGTGGACATCACTAATGAGCAGGACAAATTTGTCATGAGCCAAATGAATCTGTATGGTGGCATCGGCTCGAGAATCGTCACTGCGCACCACTATGCTGATCCCGCGGCCAACGATTTTGACTACAGCACCATTTACCTCGTCTTTGATACCGAGAATGGGGAATATAAGCTAAGAGGGATTGCTCGCTACTACTGGACTATCTAGTACCCGCTGACTCACTTCTTATAAACAGGCCCATGGCCTCTGATCTTCTTGAGCAGTTCGGCAGCTTCGTCATAGAGGGACATGCCTTGGAACATCTTACTGCCAGAGGAACTACATATCTCTAATAGCTCATCTATAGCTTCTCCGGTAAAGCCGGCCTCATGGAAGACGCTAGCCTTGCGCATAGTCCACCTGATACCGGCGACGGCGGCGGCTCGTGACCCTTCAGATTCATATATAGCATCGATCTCAGACTGCGCCTGGAGCAGCCAACGCTCATAGACCTCCCTAGAATACGGGTCGGATTCGAGCTTGGGCAGTGCCTCGACGGCTTCTTGGTCGGTTACCTGCCAATGCTCCGGGGCTGGCCCTGATTCGCCTTTCATAGTGCAAATATAGCATAATTTCGAAAAGTTGACACTCAAACCGTTTCATGTTACTTTATTTCCATATTAGCTGTTTTGAAAATGCAAAAATGGGCCTAGAAATACGCCTATCAAACTTCAACCCAAAGAGGAGATCCCTATATGGTCAGTGTAAGACTGCGCCGTAGATACGGTTTGCCTCTCGAAGGCGAAACCGGTCTCGATGCCCATCATGAAAGATTACTTTGTCATCTAGACGCCCGTCATACGGTCGAGGAAATGAGAGAGCTGGTCGCACAGTTTGAAGGGTTTAGATCGCTCGTTATGGCCGTTGATCAGTCGAATGGCAAGTCTGGAGTCCCAGCGTTAAGGCCTCAGGTGACGTCTGTCCAGAACGAGCAGCTCAATGGTCACTCCCACCGGATCGATGACTCCTATGTGCGCGAGAAATACAAACTGCCTCCTTCGGGGCCGTTAAGTCTGAATCGGGAGAGGATCGATAAGCTGATCTATTTGGAGCGAAACATCCAAGCTTACCAAAACGACCCCAAGATGGCCGGAGCGATCAGAGACTGGCGTCAATTGATGCGGGGTATTCTGGCAGAACAGCGTTTCGTATCTGCCTGGACACACGATAATTTTTGTCAGCCCGGTGTAAAACTAGTCAGAGGAGCGACACTCCGTGAAGACACGGTCGACAAGGCTGATGCCATTATGGAACTTGTCGATGGCAGAATTTGGAAATTCCAGGTGAAGACTGGCCGTCAGGGCAGTTTTGAGGAGTTTGCCAGAATTGGGGTAGTGCTGGTTAGAACCAAGTATGATTATACTCCCGTCCAGATTCGGGCTGCCGCCATACGGGCCATGTTTGATTATCTTGAGTTCAAGAAGAGCCTGATCCCGCTACCACTATATCTCGATGATGCCGAAACCGGAATCAAGATCGAACTTTCGTGGGCAGCATTACAGCCGCAGTTTCGTAACCTGCCGCTATCTGATGTTTCCTTTGCCCACTTGAACGCACGCGCCCAGGAGGTCGTCCGATCCTACGGCAAGGCTACCCTTGCCTGCCAAGTCACAACGCCGCATGGAGCTACCCAGGTCATCCACGCCCCGAAATAGTCGGGGCTTTTTTGTACGCAAAACCATTATACCAGGCCATATCTGCAGGTAGTTGACAAACGCAGTCAAACTATGCTAGTATGGACACTTCAAGAAGCGGAGTCGAATTCTTTGAAGTTAAAACTAAAGACAAAATCAAAATGATGCAGGGAACGATCAAGACCCTTACGGATCGAGGATTCGGTTTCATCGCTCGCGAAGGCGAGACGAAGGACCTTTTCTTCCATTCGAAGGATCTGCAGGGTGTGGCTTTCGACAGCCTCCAGCAGGGTCAGGCAGTGTCATTCGAGGTTGTTGACGGTCCGAAGGGCCCTTCAGCCAAGAATGTTAAGCTCGCCTAACTAGTCAAG
This sequence comes from uncultured Candidatus Saccharibacteria bacterium, assembly GCA_964358005.1. Classification (GTDB taxonomy): domain Bacteria; phylum Patescibacteriota; class Minisyncoccia; order Phycocordibacterales; family PALSA-1337; genus C7867-002. The sequence goes on from CAYHNH010000003.1 coordinate 23,042, forward strand.
CTCGCAAGAGCGGAAAAAACACCCCGAAAGGGGTGTTTTTTCTTTATCGCCCATAGACCGTTATGAAGCTCGGGGCGGAGTAGTATTTCCCTGAGGGTTTTTTGGCGAATACGCCGATATCTATCCTCTGCCTTGCTTCTTGTACCAAGAATCGGATGGTTGCAGTGGTTGGATCAGCTGGGTCGATAGTCATCGCGACTGTGGAAGCATCGCTATTCAGGACTCTCCATTCGAATACATATCCCGCAGTCGAGCCGGTGATGTCTATGGCCTCCGCAGAGACTTTAATAGTCCTAGAGGCTGTCCCTGACTGAACGCTCCGTGCTATAGCCGCCGGCGTGGTAAAGAGCCTCTCGTCTCCGGTAAAATCTTCGCTCGCTATCCTGAGCCTGACAAGCGGAGGGATGTCTGCGGCGGTAAGCTCATTGGCCAGGCGCACCAGCTTGGCCGAATCATAATTCGGCTGGGGCAGGCCGTTCAGTAGATAGTGCGCGCGCTCTGTATTCTCGTGAGCTATAGAGCCTAGATAGTCTGATTCACTGTTGATTGACCTATGCGCGTGGCGGATCGCCATCTGGAGAGTGGGCATCAGTAACTGACTATTCGTGAGGGCACGCTTCACGTCGGGTTTGAATGCTGCCAGGCCTGCCATCGCTATCTTCACGAATGGCAGATCGCTCCCGGAAGCGTCGTGTCTGTAGTAATTGCTGCCGTCCTTACCATAATCTTCGGAACTGATGACGTAGGGGGTGTTGGCTATGTTGTCATCAGTGGACTCGATGAGAGAAGGGTATATGTAGAGATTGTTGCGCGTGTATTGCTCATATAGCGCGTCCGCACCGGCCTGCGTCTTGTAGATGGCATAGGCGATGCTGTGCTTCACGCTGCCGCTAGTCTCGCCTGCGTAGGATGCTTGGCCCACTGTTATACCCGGTCGCACCCCCGTGGCACGCCCGGCTCCTCCGGAAAGTTGCCACTGGTGCTGGGGGAACAGCCTGTTGGCGGCGGGGCATTCGGGATTCGGTGTCCAGCCGTCGCATAGGTTCACATGGAGTCCATCACGGTTCTCATATGTATCGCTGGAATTACCAGCGGCTTTGCCCTGGGCGTAGAGGGTATTGAGCAAGTCGCAGGCTTCCTTCGAAATGACACGCGAGCTGTCGAGGCCGTCAGGGCCTATGAGAGCAGTGTTGCAGACAGTTCCTATTTGAGGTACTGGAGTAGGGGGAATAGGCTGAGAGATGGGGGGTATGTTTGGAGGTCCTGCAACGACGAGTGATGTTTGAGCCTGCATCCTGGAAGCCAGCAGTGCCCGAGTGAGAGGTCCGACAACGCCTACCTGGGGCAGGCCATTTGCCCGTTGGAGCCGGGTGACTGCAGCTTTCGTCAGTAAACCGAAATAGCCTGTGACCAGGCCTTCGGGGTAGATATTAGCATCGCGTGCCAGGAATGACTGCAGGATGCGCACTTGGTCGCCTCGCGAGCCGAGCGAAAGGGGAGATGTGATTGACTGGGCACCAGCCATGCCGGTGAATGCCAGGAAAAGCGCCACGGTCAAAAAAAGAGTCTTCATACATATATAGACGGATGTGGCGGCTTAATCTGTGCGCGATAAGGGACTCGGTCACGGGTCCTCGCCTGCTGGCTCGGCCCGCGACCCCGCCTCGCTCGCCTTCGCGAGCTCCGGCCTTCTCGCCCCTTATCGCATCCCAATGATGCTCCATTCGGATAGCATTCCAGCTATCCTCATGGATCATTGTGCGCGATAAGGGACTCGAACCCCTGGCCTACCCCACGTCAAGGGGTCGCTCTACCAACTGAGCTAATCGCGCGATTCACTTGCAGAACGACGATAACTCTAACAAAAAAATCCTGGAAAATCCACTTTTACCACAAGCTTAAATTAGTAGCCCCACGGGGAATCGAACCCCGATTACTGCCTTGAAAAGGCAATGTCCTAACCGTTAGACGATGGGGCCAGACCAGAAAACGATAACATCTTTTTGTAAAATCCGCAAAAAATGCTAGAGTGTAGCGCATTCAGGGGCGCTAGGGCTCTTGATCATGGAGAGGTGGCAGAGTGGTCTAATGCACCACTTTCGAAAAGTGGCAGAGGCGCAAGCTTCTCGGGAGTTCGAATCTCCCCCTCTCCGCAAAAAAATGAAGATATATCACTACAGCTCGCCCTGCAATCTACCATTTAGCTTTGCTAGACACCATTGGTTCGTCATCGAGAAGGATGGCAGGCTCTCAAGATGGGAGATTCTCTTTAGGAATAATTCCCGTAAGGCAGGCTGGGGCCATCTGCATCTAGGCGCATTCAAGCCCTTTCAGGGCATTGAGGTGCTTCCTTTCAGTACCAAATACTCTTGGGGATCCAAGCTCATTGAATCTGTCGTCGGTGACAGTCAGGAGATCAGGGACGCGGCTGAACTCATAGAAAATTCTGTCATCACCTACCCGCATAAGGAGAAATACGGGCTGCTCGGACCTAACAGCAATACGTATGCGCAATGGGTGCTCGATAATTGCCATCTCTTCAAGAAAAAATTGTCCTGGAATTCATTCGGCAAGGGATTCAAGTCAGATAGCCTGTAACTATTTTTAGTGTACGTCGTCTTATGACATGCGTGGTTTTTTGAGCGCATTATCAGATTATCAACTAACTAAAACAAACATATGGATATGCAAAAATATCTTAGCGGATTGGAGTACCCGGCGACGAAGCAGGACATCGTGGATAAGGCTAACGAGAACGATGCGCCCGATGAGGTCATGAAGAAGATAGACCTGCTGGATGATAAGGAGTATGCGAGTGCTGCCGACATAGGCAAAGCCAACGGCAAGATGAAATAAAAAGTGATACAATCCTCCGGTTGGGAGATCGCAGTGCACTGCCGCATTGCTTATGAAGAAGATCATTCTCGCCGCGATCATAGGCGGCATATTCTTGTGCTTAGGAGTTGGTTATTTCGCGACGAGGCCCGAAGAGGTTAGGGAGGACAGATACTATAAGGTCGCCTATGTCATAGATGGCGATACTTTTGTCGCTGATGCAGACGGTCGCGATATTACCGTGCGCATGCTCGGCATAGACACCCCGGAGACAGTGGATCCTAGCAAGCCGCCGGATTGCTTCGGCAGGGAGGCCTCAAATGCCACGAAAGCCCTATTGAAGGCCAGATCGGTCCATTTTGGCATCAATAAGGGCAGGGAATTGAAGGACCGCTATGACAGGTACTTGTTGTATGTTTATCGGGATGATGGTTTGTTTGTGAATGAGTATCTTATCCGTGAAGGCTTTGCCAGGGAATACACCTTCGGCCGGCCTTATTCGATGCAGGCAGAATTTAGGAGCATGGAATCTAAAGCCAGGAAAGCTCATGTGGGATTATGGGGTAAGTGCCAATGATCACTTCGCGTGCAGATACAGATAGATGTCCTCTACGGCTTTGACAGCGTCGCCGGCGGCGATGTTGTTCTGGTGATAGAGGCCGTCAGTGCAGTCGCCAGCAGACCAGACTCCATCTAGAGATGCGCGTTGGGTCCTTGCGTCTATCGCTATGCGACCATATGCGTCGAGCTTGATGATGTCCTTAGCAAATCCGGTGTTGGGTATCGAGCCTATCTCCACGAATATGCCTGTGACAGGTAGATCGACGTCCTTCTTTGTCTTGGTGTCTGTATAGATGAGATTCGTGACGAATTTGCCGCCTTTGACCTGCTTTGGCACGGCTCCAAGCACGGCTTTCATCTTGGGATGCTTCAAGACCTTGTCTATGGTCACTTGATCGGCTCGGAAATCGCTACGGACCAGGAGGGTAACACTCTTGCAGTAGGCGAGGAGCTGGGCCGCAGCCTCTAGTGCCGCATTGCCTCCACCTATCACAGCCACATCCTGATCCGCGTAGAGTGGACCGTCGCAGGTGGCGCAGTAGGTGAGACCTTTGTTGTCATATTCCTCGGCTCCCGGTACTTCGAGCTTGCGCCTGCTCGAGCCTGTCGTGATGAGCACGGTCTTGGCTTCATATGATCCTTTGTCTGATGTCACCTTGAAATGTTCACCCGATCTCACTAGTCCAGTCACTGATTCGAGCTCCTTTACGTCGATGATGCCCTCGGCGTACGCCTTCAGGTGTTTCTCGAGCTTGTTAGAAAGCTCCAGTCCGGAGATCTTTATATCTCCAATCCAATTCTCTATGCCCTCGGATACGGTCGACTGGCCATTCCAGTCCTTGGTTATGAAAACAGTCTTGAGGCGCTTCCTGGCGGCATAAACACCGGCTGCAACGCCGGCTGGTCCACCACCCAAGATTGCAAGGTCATAGAGCATTTAAAAAACGTAGGTTATTTGAGCCTGGATCTCCTCAAGAATGCCGGAACTGCACCCCAGTCGTCATCGTCATCGGTCTTAGCCTCCTTCTTGGCTTCGACTGTTGGGCGCTCTGTTTTAACTGCCACGGGTTCGCGTTTTGCATCAACGTTCAGTCCGTTGTAGATCTTGCCTTTTTCTGGCTTATCAGAGCCCCCCTTCATGATAGCTGCAACAGAAGGCTCAGCGGTGATAGGGGTAGGACGGGACTGTGCGGCTATGGCTGCCGGATGGCCTTCGGGGAAGCCTGTGGCGATGACTGTGATCTTGATCTCATTCTTGCGCAGCTTGTCGTTCCTGACGGTACCGAAGATGATCTTGGCATCAGGGTCAATAGACTCTGTGATGACCTTGGCGGCATCCTGGATCTCGAACATTGTGAGGTCCTCGCCGCCAGCGATGGAGAAAAGGACTCCCTTGGCACCAGTGATGGAAACGTCGAGGAGTGGGGAATTGATGGCGGCCTTGGCTGCCTCGATAGCGCGATTCTCGCCGGTGGCAGTGCCGATGCCCATGAGCGCAGAGCCGGCGTTCTCCATGACAGTGCGGATGTCGGCGAAGTCGATATTGACGAGTCCAGGTGTGGTGATGAGGTCTGCTATGCCCTCGACTGCGTGACGGAGTATGTCATCGCACATGGCGAAAGCGGTCTTGACCGAAGTCGATTTGTCGATGTTTGCGAGAAGGCGGTCGTTCGGGATGACTATGATGGCGTCCACCTCCTTGCGGAGTTCCTCTAGGCCGGCGTCGGCGATGCGTGTACGCTGTCTGCCCTCAAAGAAGAAAGGCTTCGTAACTACGGCGACAGTGAGACAGCCGAGCTCCTTGGCGATGCGAGCGACGATGGGGCTAGCGCTCGAACCTGTGCCACCACCCTCGCCACAGGTGATGAAGACCATATCTGCCCCCTTTACCGTCTCTTGGATCTCGTCGCGAGTCTCTTCGGCGGCGCGTTTGCCCAGATCTGGATTCATGCCAGTGCCGAGGCCGCGAGTTATATTCTTGCCTATGTGTATGCGCTTCTTGGTGAGAGAACGGTGGAGATCCTGCGCATCGGTGTTGACTACGATGAAATCGACGCCCTTCACCTTGCAGTTGATCATATGATTCACTGCGTTGCCGCCGGAGCCGCCTACACCGAGGACTTTTATGCGTGCGAAGGCTTCGATGTCTGGCGTTATATTAGGCATGATGGGGATTAGGTCTGGGCAGGTTTATAGGGCTCAATCATATCAAGATATCGGTGAAATGCAACCGACGACCGGCGGGTCAGTCGGAGAATAGGACCCAGAGCGCTAGTAGTATGACGGCGATCTCGAGATAGAAAGTCCACAGCCTTAGGTAGTATTTCCAGATGAATGTCCAGTAGTAGGCAAGCGTGCCTTTTCGTTCGTCTATATTTTCGACAGGGGCCGTATGAAGATAGAAAGGTTTTTTAGAAAATGGCCACAGCCACATGATGCCGTATTCTATGGAGTCAAATATGAAATGGCTCCAGGATCCGAACAATATGGTCCAGCCGATGTAGGAAGTGAACTGACTGCCGGCGATATAGCCAGCGAGGACAATGGTCAGGCTAGCCATAAGCCAGACTAGGGGAGCGTGGCTCCAGTACTTCCTGTGGCTGTCGGCCTTCTGTAGCTTCATCGATCTGTGCTCGAAAAAGAATTTGATGAGATCGAAGTCGGGTCCCTCCGATGCAATGAGTCCGATCACATATAGCGCAGTCATCTGCGCTGGCGCGAAGACTGCTCCTCCTATGAATAAAAGAAGCTTCGTTGCCAGAAAGCCTCCTGCTAGGTGACCGGGTAAGACCATGGCTCTTATCTCTAAGGCAAAAACTGCTTGAGCCAGCGGCTGGCGGCTCGCCAAGAATTCTTCATGAACTCCACTGAGGTGTCGATCTCGGGACCTTCCTCGGCGTGTATGCCCCAGATGCATAGTCCGTAGGCAACGGCCCAGGTGGCGTCTTTGAACGAGGACTTGCCGTCTATGGTGCCGATCGAACCTATGCGGGCGGGGAGCTTGAGGGCGACTTTCGCCATGGTGTCGAGGGCATTCAGGCTCGAGCCGCCGCCTGTGATGATGACACCGGCCGGCAGGAGGCCATTCCTGCCTATCCTCTTCAGGTGTGCCTCTATGAGCTCGAATATGTCGGACATGCGCGCCGACACGATCTCCTCGAGCTTCTTTCTCGGGAAGGAACTGCCGGTTATGGCGCCGATCTTTATCTGCTCGGCTTCCTCTAGCGGTACGCGCAGGCCAAGGGCGATGTCATTGGTGATGTCGGTCGAACCTATAGGGAAGACCTCAAGCGAGGTCGGTATATTGTTCTCGAATACAGCGATCGAGACCGTCTCCGCGCCGATGTTCGTTAGCACGCAACCGGCGATCTTTTGGGTCTTGTTCAATGTGACGAAGCTCGCGGCTATGGGCGCGGCCATGATGTCCTCGACCTCTATACCGGCTTCGTTCACTGCGGCTATGAGGTCGGCGACATGGTGTTCGAGGCAGGTTATAAAAAGGGTCTTCTTCTCGACCTTGTTGCCCATGAGACCAAGAGGGCTGCCCAGGGATGAGTCTCCGTCGATCTTGAACTCGAGCGGTATGTCATAGATGATCCTACGATTGGCTATGGCTGCGCGGGGGATGTCCTTTTCCGACTGTTCCTTGAGTTTTTCTATGTCGAGCGAGGTTATCTCTGCGTCGGCGCGGGAGGTGACGATCGAGCTCGAAACAACGGTGCTCGCCAAGCCGATGCCGCCGACGGCCACGAAGGCTTTCTTGATCTTGACGCCAGCCTTCTCCTCGGCGGCCGTAACGGCCTTCCTGATGCTCTCCGAGACGTCTCTTACGTTGGTCACGTAGCCGTGGCGGAGGCCGCGGGATTCGGCCATGCCGGCGCCGATGACCTTGGGCAGGCCCCTCTCATTACGCTCACGCGTGTCTACTATGACCGCTTTTACGAAGTTGGTCCCTACGTCGATTCCTGTGATTATATTTCTTGCCATTTAAACCTTGAACTTACGACGAATCCTAGTCTCTATACGCTCCATTGTACCGCCATGGTCGTGTCCTTTCAAATGCACACAGCCGTGGATAAACAGGAACTTGATAAAATTGTCGTACTGGCGGTCGAACTTGATAGCTTCCTTGCGCGCCTCGGAAGGGCAGATGTATATCTCACCTTCTTTCTTGTCGAGAGGGAAGCTCAAGATATCTGTAGGCTTGTCCTTGTTGCGGTATATCTTGTTGAGCTTCCTGATCTCCCGTGAGGAAATAAAAGCGACGCTAAGCTCATAATCATGGCCGAGCGCCTCTTTCTTGATGTCTTTGAATATCCTGGGCACCATCGCCTCTACCTCCTACCGCGCACCTCAACTGCCGGTGCCTTGCCGAGCTTGATGAGCTCTGCCATGTCCTTGCGGCGCGTAAGATACTTCAGAGTCTTCATCTTGACCTTGTAGTGGGACTGGACGCGGGAATTGAAACGGAGGCTGCGGACGCGCGGTATGACGCCGGATGACTGGACTTTGCGGCTAAAACGGCGCAATACGCCGAGGGCGTTCTCGCCAGGATTCCTTGAGATTTCTACGTTTACCATGGGGAAAATAGTAGCACGAGTGCGGATTCTGTGCAAATTAAGGGGCTATTTCGTGACTACTTCGCCCAGAAGTCCCTCTCGGCCTTCTTCATATAATCGGACAGCTTTTCGATGGAAACAGTTTCCTGCGAATAAGTCTCTACATGGCGCACGATGGCAGTCTTGTCCATAGCCTCTTTCTTGCCGATGACGATGACGTAAGGCGTGTGGTATTTTTCGATGGTGGAGACCTGCGCACCCAGGCGGTCCTTGGCAAGCGATAGATACAGCGGAATTTTGGCCTGACGCAACTTCTCGACGATGTCGAGGGAGAGCAGTTTGGACTCTATACCGAGCTGTACGAATGAGGCTATGGGGCGCTTCATCCTCTTCACTATCTCGCGCATACCGTGACCGTTGCCCTTGATGGTGAGAGACAGGCCGACACCTTGTATGTCCTTCTTCATACCTAGTCTCTTTGAGAGGCCGTTGTAGCGGACTCCTACGGCCAGAATGTGTTGGTCGGCCTTTGGGGCGGCTGTATCGGCGTTCACTATGACGAAGATAGTCTCGGTGCAATATGATCGGTTGCCTATGAGAGAATTGTTGATGCTATAGGGGACCTGGAGGGTTTCCAAGTACTCCAGGACTTCCTCGAGATGCCTGCGGCTCTCCTCGGAGAGGAAGTCCATGGAGCGAGGGGCGTGCTCATTCAGGGTCTTGGCGGCCGAATCGTGGGAGGTGAGCAACAGGAACGGGTCCTCCTTGAATAGCTGGCGGCACTCGGCTGTCATCTCGTTTATGTTCTTCCTGTAGAACGCCGTGAGCTCGCGGCTCCATCTAGTCATGGATTCGCGGTCGCCGACGCTGTTTATCTCGACGCGCGTGGTCGCATATCCTTCCTCAGACAGCATGGCGCGCCCTGCCTGGATGAGCGTAGCCTCGGCTATAGGTCCAGATGCTCCCAGTATCTCCAGGTCGGCATATCTGTGGCAGGTGTTCTTCTTGATCGCGCTCGCTTGCTTGCCGGCCGGCAGGCGACAAGGGTCCTTGAGATATATCATCACCGGCTGGGGCTTGGAGGCCCAATCGTCGGATTCGTATTTGCGGACCAGGGCGATCTTCTCCTCGACGCGCAAAGGAAGCCGTCCATGTCTCTCGGTCTCGTCATCGACGAAATCGTCCTCGATTATGTCCTTGGCTGCGTCTAAGTCGCTTTTTTCTATAGCCGGGCTTCTTGCGGGGGAGAATCCATAGTAGACCGCTGTTTCGCCAATCTTGTCCAGGAAGTCGATGTTCACATACTTGCTGTGGACCGGCGCCTTGATCTCGCGATATACGCGCTTCGACTCCTTCAGAGCCTCCGCTTTCATCTCGGCTGGGGTTCTGACTATCTTCTTGTTATTTTGATGTGATTGCTTCATGGTATTGTCCCGGCAATAATGAGATGGCTGTTAATGGCGTCAAACGTATGACTGGCTTGCCGATGATGAAATGCGCATCGAGCGACCCCCAATTGCGCGAATCAGAGCTCTCGGCGCGATTGTCTCCCATGACTATGTACTGGCCCGGGCCGAGAGGCTGTTTGTCCTCCGGAAAGACGCCAGTGTCGTGCGATCTGTGATATGCCTCCACGTAGGGTTCATCCAGAATGTGCTTGTCGGTGGATGAGGCGGACTCTATGGTCACCTTACCATCGGTCATACGGACCCTCTCCCCGGGGAGGCCGATGATGCGCTTTATGTAATACACGCTAGGGTTACCAGGATATTCGAAGACGATGACATCGCCTCTCTTGGGCGGGGCGAACCTGTAGGTCAGCCTGTCGACGATCAGGAATTGTCCTGTCGAGAAGGTGGGGTCCATGGATGGCCCATTCACTATGAATGGCTCGGCTACATAGAATCTTATGGGTATGGCGATGATGAAAGCGATCACTATGACCCTGACCCATTCTCTGACGCCTTTCCAGAAGGCTTTGCGGTGAATCTCTAGGTCGGCATTAGGCTTTATGCTTTCCTCAGAATTCATGTTAGGGCCTATTCTACTCGGTTTTTTGGCCTATTGCAAGCTTGTGCAGTTTGAGGGTTTTTTTTGCTATACTTCCGCCATGAAATATATAATCGTCGGATTAGGCAACCCGGGAGAGGAGTATGCTCTTACCCGACATAACACCGGTAGGATCATCCTCGATCGCATCCGCGAGGAGCTCGAGGGTGATGATTTCGTCTTCGACAAGAAGCTGAACGCGGAGACTTCGGAGGTTAAGATCGGCAAGGAGAAGGTTTTGCTCGTAGCTCCGGACACATTCATGAATAATTCGGGCAAGGCCGTCGCATCGCTGGTCAAGTCGAAGAAGGCCGCCGAAGGGATGCTGATCATATACGATGATTTTCAGTTACCGATAGGGAGGATGAAGATTTCATATGACAAGTCGAGTGGCGGGCACAACGGGCTCGAGTCCGTGATCAAGGCTGTGAAAACGGAGGCTTTCCCGAGGTTGCGTGTCGGCACGGCGCCGGCGACCGCGAAGGGTGCGGCGAAGATCCCTCACGGAGAAGAGAAGGTCTTGAAGCTCATACTGGGTAAGTTCAGGGATGAGGAGATGAAGGTCATAAAGAAGCTTGGAAAGCGGGCTGCCGAGGGTGTCGAGATTTTTGTTAAGGATGGCAGGGAGAAGGCGACTGGAGTGGTGAATGCAGGGTAGTGACGCTGGTGCGAAGTATTGTCTAGTTGAATAGGCACCTCAAGGAGAAGAAGTAGTTCATCTTAGGTACCTATGCATTTTGGGACAGATTTTGTCTCAAAACCTATAGGTATGGTGGTACCGATGATAGTTCTCTAACAAAAAGGCCGGCACCTTGCCATGTCTGGCCGATGCCGGATCCCTCTTGTTTGTGAGTGACTATTTCTTGCCCGTGAATGATAGCGCCATCTTCTGCTCCTTAGGATCGAAGAGAGTGATCTTGAATTCGTAGGTCTTGCCGAGCTCGAGAGTCTTCTTGAGCTTGTCCTCAGAACCGAACTCTGAGACGTGGACGAGACCGGCCACGCCTTCCTCTATGGAAGCGAGGGCGCCATGCTTGTTGAACTTGATGATGACTCCGGTGACCACCTGATCCTTCTTGTATTTCTTGCCTGCTTCGAGCCATGGGTTGGCCTTGAGCTGTTTCAATGACAGGGAGATCTTGCCATCCTTGATCTCTATGATCTTGGCCTTGATGCTCTGACCTGACTTCACGAAGTTGCGAGGATCATCGACGAGGCCCCAGTCGATCTCAGAGATATGAACGAGACCCTCGAGGCCTTCCTCGAGTTTGACGAATACTCCGAAGTCCACGACTCCAGTGACTGTGCCATCCACTTCATCACCGATCTCGTACTTGCTGACGATCTTCTCCTTTTCCTTATGCTCGCCGCCCTTCTCAGAGAATATGAGCTTGCCTTCCTTCGGGTCGGCTGTGATGATAGAGACCTGGATGCGCTGACCGACGAGCTTCTTCAGCTCATCAAGGATCTTGTCCTTGTCGCCGTCAGATACGCGAGGGTAGTGTTCGGCCTTGAGCTGGGATGCCGGCAGGAATCCGACGATACCCTGCCATTCGATGAGCAATCCGCCCTTGTTGGCCTCTTTAACCGGGAGTTCGAGGACCTTCTTTTCCTTGATAGCTACCTCGGCCTCGCTCCAGATGATGGCCTGACGAGCCTCCTTGAGAGACAGCTCGAGATAACCTTCCTTGTGCGCATTGTCTACGACCTTAGCCGCTATGACGTCGCCGATGTTTATCTTCTTGATAACGTCGCGGGCGATGATGAATTCGCGTCCATATATGATACCTGTGCCGAAAGGCGCGAGGTCTACATAGACTGACGCCTTATCGAGCGCGATGACAGGTCCCTCCACGAGATCACCGATCTGCGGCGGGTTCTTCATGGCCAGGAACATTGGGGCCATGGAGTTGGCCTGCTGGGCCTCTGTGAGGACCTCAATGACAGGCTTCTTCACGCCTAGCGGCTTCTTATCGTCCCTCAGCTCTCCCTGCTTTATGGCTTCCTTGCCAGCCTCCTTTACTTCATTGGCTTTGGCCGCGGTAGTGCCCTCTGCAGGCTTGTCATCCTTGGGCTCGTCTTTACTAAAAGCACTCTTTAATTTATTGAACATGTTTGTTTTCTATGCCCCGCGTCGAATTTATAATAAGCGCGCTACGGGATAACACAGATTGTTAATAGGGAACAATGGAAAACTATCATATTCCATGCTAAATTACCATCCATCATGGTTATCACATTTCTGGGCGGAGAATTCGTAAAGGTGCAGTTCGGCGACACTATTCTCGCCTTCAATCCTATCTCCAAGGACTCTACTCTGAAGACGGCGAAATTTGGCGCTGATATCGTCCTTTCGACCTTGAATCATCCGGACATGAATGGTGTCGATCAGGTGTCATTTGGCGACAAAAAGGCCTTTGCAGTGAATAGCCCGGGAGAGTACGAGGTCAAAGGCGTCTTCATAAAGGGCCATGCTTCAGAGTCTGGCTACGGCGGCGAGAAAAGGATCAATACTATATATACGGTGGAGCTGGAAGGCATGAATATCTGTTTCCTCGGGGCGATCGATCAGTCAGAACTGCCAAAGGAAGCAGATGAGGCTATTGATAACGTGGATATATTGTTCGTGCCTGTGGGCGGCGACGGTGTGCTCAATGCCGAGAGGGCATACAAGCTCGCTATCTCCATAGGTCCGAAGCTGATCATCCCGATGCATTATGGCGATATGGGTGGCAAGGATGCACTCAAAGCCTTCCTCAAGGAAGCAGGGGAATCCCCGAAAGCTGAGACCAAGCTCACTCTCAAGAAGAAGGATCTCGAAGGCAAGGATGCCGATATCCTATTGCTAGAAAAGGAATAAACGTTGTACAATTCGCGTACATGAGCCTGTCTTCCTATATAGAAAATCTCAGAGAAAGGCCTGAACACATCAGGCGCCGGGCCGCGTTCTGGTGGTCATTCGGCTTCACTATCATAGTGTTCGCGTTCTGGGTGGCCTCTTTTACCTCTATAGGCATCGGATTTGGCAGTGGAGCACAGAGGGCAGTCAGCGTGACTGCCGAGAAGATCGTCACGCCAGGTCAGTCGCTGGTAGCTGGAGTGGGGGCCTTCGCTGGCGATGTCTGGAGCATGATCGTGGGACCGAAAACTGTCACATACCAAGAGGTAGAGGTTACGCCGGGGAAGAGGTAAAAATATCAAAATATCGGTTGTTAAATAGTCCCTTTTTTGCTATAATGTATACACAAATCTATAGCTTTAATTGAAGCTTTTTTTGATTACAAAACCTGACACATGGCCAAGAAACACGAAGATCAACCCCTGAAGAAAGAATCAACCGGCGTTCCTAGAGTCGGACCCGGCATCGTCTCGCGCTCCATCACGACCGAGATGCGTGAGTCATTCCTCGACTATGCTATGTCGGTCATCACTGACCGCGCCCTCCCGGATGTGCGCGACGGTCTCAAGCCGGTGCACCGCCGCATACTGTATTCTATGCATGAGAAGGGTCTCACCGCCTCGGCCAAATTCCGCAAATCCGCAGTGCCGGTCTCCGACACTATGGGTAACTATCACCCTCACGGCGACGCGGCTATCTACGAATCCCTAGTGAAGATGGCCCAGGATTTCACCATGCGCTACCCGCTCATCCAGGGGCAGGGTAACTTCGGTACTGTAGACGGCGACCCAGCTGCCGCCATGCGCTATACCGAAGCTCGCATGTCTCGCCTGTCAGCGGAGCTCCTGAAGGATATCGGCAAGGACACCGTCGAATTCCGCCCCAACTATGACGGCACCAAGAAAGAGCCGTCAGTCCTACCGACCGCTGTACCGAACCTACTCCTGAATGGCACGCTCGGCATCGCTGTCGGTATGGCTACCAATATCGCTCCGCACAACCTCGGCGAGATCGTAGACGCCACGACGCACCTCGTAGATAACAAGGACGCGACCACCGAGGATGTGCTCAAGTTCATAAAGGGCCCTGACTTTCCGCTCGGAGCAGTCGTCTACGGTGAGAAGGACATCCACCACGCCTACACTACCGGCCGCGGCGGCATGACCGTGCGCGGGGAAGCCGAGATCACCGAGGACAAGAAGGGCCAATATCAGATCGTCATCACCTCGATACCATTCCGCGTGAACAAGAGCGAGCTCATCATCAGGATCGCCGACCTGGTGCGCGACAAGATAGTCGAAGGCATCAAAGGTATCAGGGATGAATCGACCAAGGACATCCGCATCGTCATCGATCTGAAGCAAGGCTCGTATCCGGAAAAGGTTCTCAATCTGCTCTACAAGCATACCCAGCTCGAGGAGATGTTCCACATGAATACCGTGGCGCTCGTAGGTGGTGTGCCACAGACCCTCGGCCTCAAGTCCATCCTCCAGGAATTCATCGCCCACCGCATAGAGGTCATACGACGCCGGACGAAATTCGACCTCGCTGCGGCCGAAGCGCGAGAGCATATCTTGCTCGGTCTTAAGAAGGCTCTCGACCACATAGACGAGATCATCACGCTCATCCGCGGCTCGAAGGATGCGCCAGAAGCCCATGCCGGCCTCATGAAGAAGTTCAAGTTCAGCGAGCTTCAGGCTACAGCTATCTTGGAGATGCGCCTGCAGAAGCTAGCCGGCCTCGAGCGCAAGAAGGTGCTCGACGAGCTCAAGGAAGTTCAGGCCCTCATCGAAGATCTGAAGGGCATCCTAGGCAGTGAGAAGCGCGTCCGCACCATCATCAAGGATGAGCTCACCGACATCAAAGCTCGCTACGGCGACGAGCGCAGAACCAAGATAGTGAAGCACGGCGTCAAAGAATTCAGCGTCGAAGATCTCATCGCTGACGAAGAGTCGGTGCTAGTCCTCACTAAGGGCGGCTATATCAAGCGCACTGATCCGTCGGAGTATCGCAAGCAGAGGCGCGGCGGCGTCGGTGTCGTCGATCTCGACACCAAGGAAGAGGATTTCATCTCGCATCTCGTGTATGCCACTACCCACAACGACCTGCTTTTCTTCACGGACAAGGGCAAAGCCTACCAGATAAAGATGCACGAAATACCAGAAGGCAAGCGTGCCACCAAGGGCAAGTCCATCATGAACTTCCTGTCGCTCTCGGACGGCGAGCGCGTGACCTCCATCCTGCCTATGCCGAAGAATAAGAAAGAGGCTGATGGTCTGACGCTCGTCATGATAACCAAGAACGGCACTGGCAAGAAGTCATCAGCCAAGCATTTCAAGGACGTGCGCCGATCCGGTTTGATCGCCATATCGCTCGACAGCGGCGATGAGCTCATCTCTGTTTCATTCGCGTCCAAGTCGGATGAGATCGTCATCGCGACGAAGGAAGGCCAATCCATCCGTTTCAAGGAGGCTGACGTCCGAGAGATGGGCAGGAATGCAGCTGGTGTGCGCGTCATCCGTCTCGACAAGGATGATCACGTCATATCTGCCGATGTTGTATCGAAGGAGGCCAAGAATCCGATGCTTTTCGTACTAGGCGCCAATGGCTATGGCAAGAAGACCGAGCTTTCAGAATACAAAGTCCAGAAGCGCGGCGGCTCGGGCATCCTCACTATGAATGTAACGGCCAAGACTGGCCCGCTCATGGCCGCGCGCGTCGTCACTGATGAAGTAGAAGAGGTCGTCGCCATGTCGAAGAAGAGCCAGGTCATCCGCGTGGATTTGAAGGAGATACCGACATTGAGTCGTGCCACCCAGGGCGTGCGCGTCATGAAGCTGCGTGAGGGGGATTCACTGGCAAGCTTGATTTGTTTGTAGAAAAAGCAGGGGAAAGCAAGTGGCATGAAGGGACATTGCGAGCGCGACTGGCGCGAGCACTAGGAATTTCGCAGCAGCGAAATATCCGTGTCCCTGGATGACACTTGCTTCCCCTTGCTTGCTTTGTCCACACAGACAAGCCTGCCAATAGATGATCCATGCTAAAATTACGGGACCATGTTCTCCGACCCTGGAGCAAATATCGCTAAATTAGGCGTCGCTGACGGCATGAAAGTTGCCGACCTCGGTGCCGGGTCGGGCTTCTATTCTATAGAGTCAGCCAAGCGCGTAGGCGCTAGTGGCCGCATCTACGCCATAGATGTCCAGAAGAACCTCCTGGAGAGGCTGCGTTCGGTGGCTCAAGCCCAAAGCCTCAATAACGTCGAGGTCATATGGGCCAACGCCGAGAAGATAGGCGGCACCAAGCTCAAGGATGCCTTAGTGGACAGAGCCATAGTCTCCAACATCCTCTTTCAGGTCGCCAAAATGGATGATTTTGCTCTGGAGGTCAAGCGGATCACGAAGTCCGGAGGCAAGCTCCTTATCATCGAATGGAATGAGACTACGCCGCTCGCCCCCAAGACCCAGGTGCCCCAGATAAAGGTCCAGACGTTGTTCGAGAAGAGCGGCTTCAAGCTGGAGGAGACCTTCCCGGCGGGTGCTAGTCACTATGGCATGATATTTACGCGCATATGAAAACCACTAAATTCCAGGTAATAACGCTCATAGTCTTCATCGTCTTCATCATCGCAGGCGTAACCATGTTCGCCACATATAAAGGCAGCCAATCAGAGCAGTCACTGCCACCAGTCACCATGTGGGGCACTTTTCCCAAGGATCAGTTCGATCAGTATGTTGTAAAAGTGAACAACGCTTTGCCCCAGCAATTCAACATCAGGTATGAGCAGGTGAGCGCACAGTCATTCTTGAACCGTTTCGTATCGGCGCTAGCTAAGGGCGCCGGTCCAGATGCCATACTCGTCGAGGCTGACATAATCCTGCCACTGCAGGACAAGCTCACGGCTATCCCATATGACCTCTACCCGCAGAGGGCCTTCATAGACCAGTTCATAGACGAGGCGCAGGTCTATCTCGGCAACGATGGTCTCATCGGCATACCGTTCTCTGTAGATCCTATGGTCATGTATTGGAATAAAGACTCCTTCAACGCGGCCGGCATACCTCTGCCGCCGAAGTACTGGGATGAGCTCCGGGTCGTGAATAAAAAGCTCACGACGAAGGACGACAATGGCACTGTAACGCGGAGCGGCGCGGCTATGGGCGATTTTAGCAATGTCACAAATGCTCGCGAGCTCCTAGGCAGTCTCATACTGCAGTCGGGCAATGCGGTGACTGGGCCGAGCGAGCGTGGGGGATTGAAGAGCCTACTAAAGTCTACCGGAGAACGCAGTCCCGTGGCGGCTGTCACTTTCTTTACGCAATTTGTGGATCCCGGCAATGAGAATTATTCCTGGAACCATTCATGGCCAGACTCTAGGACGGCCTTCGTCTCGGGTAAGCTGGCCACATACTTCGGCATGGCCTCCGAGCTTTTTGCCCTGCGGAACAAGAATCCGAACCTGAATTTTGACGTGTCTCCCATACCGCAATACAGGACCGGGGGAGTCGCGGCCACCTATGGCAAGATATATGGCTTCTCGATAGTGAAGCAATCGCAGGTGTCGAATGCCGCCTATCAGATGATATATACCCTGACCGCCCCTCAATTCCTGTATGAGATATCCAATGGGATGTATCTGCCATCCGTAAGCCGGGCCATCATATCAGCCGGGTCGAAAGACCCATATGTCTCTAGGTTCAATGAAGCGGCTCTGATATCTAGGACCTGGAGGGACGCCGATTCGAGCGTCTCGTCGAGAATATTCGGGTCAATGGTGCAGACTATAACGACAGGCCGCAAGTCTGTCGCGGAGGCACTAGATGAAGCATCGGAGGAATATGACGCGGCCCTCCTACAGGCAATCGGCGAATAACATATGAAGGAAATATCAAAAAAAGGCGTGATACTGGCGATACTAGGTGTGAGCTTTTTCAGCTTCGCTGGCATAGCAAGCGCGGTCAATCCCGCTGATGTGCCTCCGGTCAATCTCACCAAGACGCCTGACGCTGGCGGGCCATTTGGCGCTTTCAAGATACTGCAGTGCGATGGGCCGGCTAAATTGAACGATGTCTCAACGCACAGGGTCAAGAATACCGATGGCAATTGGCAGGTTGAAACTGTGAACGGAGTTCCGTGGACGCCAGATCCGAAATTCGTAGCCTGCGATTTCCGCGGCTTGATGATCCAGATCCAGTTCCTCATCAATGCGGCAGTGGTCATCGGCGTCCTGGCGGCGCTCATCGGCTTTGCCTACGCCGGCTTCCTTTATATCACCGGCACCCAGGCCAACCTCAAGAAGGCCCACACTATATTCCCGAAGATATTCTGGGGCTTTGTGATCATGCTCATGGCCTGGTTCATCGTTTATCAGATATTAGCTTGGCTAACGCCTGCGGCGTCGGCGTACTTGCCGCAATAACAACATGCATCCATTTAGAACAAAGGTCATCGTGGCACTGTCGCTCTCTCTGGCGTGTCTCTTTGCGGTTCTGCCGATATCTACAGCCAGCGCCCAGAGCTTTACGACGAATATCTCGGAGGTCACAGAGACCGGCTTCGACGTGAATTGGACGTTCGTGACTGGTGCACAAAGGTACATGGTTTTTTGGAAAGCTAGATCCGAGGCGAGCTTCAGGCAGTCTAGCCCGATCTTAGCTTCGGCGGCGGCTACTCGCTATGCGCTCAGAAACCTAACCCCAAGCACTCAATACGAGGTCTTTGTGGGAGTATCGATGGATGGCGCTTCATATGATGGGCAGACTGCGGTAAGCGCTCGCACACTGGGAGGGACGGTTCCACCAACCCCTACGCCTGCTCCATCTCCCACCCCTGCGCCAACCCCTGCACCTACTCCAGCCCCCACACCGACGCCTGTCCCAGTACCAACACTTGCACCAACACTTGCGCCGACACGTGCCCCAGGCACCGGTACTGGCAGTACTGGCACGCAAAACATGTTCTATATCCAGAACCCCCTCAATCCACAATTCAACAGCGTCGGGGGTCTAGTCAGCGGCTTTCTGGAGATATTCTCTTATCTGGTGATACTTTTCGCGGTTCTGATGCTCATCTGGGTAGGTCTGCAGTTCGTCCTGGCCCAGGGAAATGCCGAAAGGATGAAGGAGCTCAAGAAATGGCTACTGTGGATAGTGGTCGGCATAGCTCTCGTAATAGGTGCTAGAATTGTCGTTGCAGTAGTGATTAGTACCCTGGATGCGACTGGCGTAGTAAATCAAGGAGTCATCAGGGGCGCTCGTAATGCATTAGATGGCAGACCATAATAAGATGATAAAAAACATGTTGAATTCCAGAATCAAGATGGCGACTATGACAGGAGCGACGATACTGTTTCCATTGACCGCCTTCGCCGCTGACAAAAAGCTCTCCGACATAATAAATACAATAGTTTCCTATCTCGGCGATATTCTCTTCCTGCTCATGGCCCTGGCTGTGGTCATATTCGTCTGGTATGTGATCAAGTATTTCATCATGCCGAATGAGAGCCGCAAGGAGGCCGGTCAATATGTCATGTACAGCCTGATCGGATTCTTCGTTATACTCTCTATGTGGGGGATAGTTAGTGTGATCTCGAATACACTGGACATAGGAGGAGCTGGCCCCCAGACTTGGGATAATTTTAGGAACATATTTCCCCGTTAATATATAAGAAAATCCATGAATAGCGCAGCAGTCACAAATGCCGGCACTCTGATAAGCAAGTTCGATTACCTTTTCCGTTCGGCTGTATGGCTCATGGTGTCCCTGGCGATCGTTTTCATCGTATGGCACGCATTGCAGTTCATAAGGGAAGCGGGAGGCGACGAGAGGAAGAAGCACCAGAACGCTATATTGTGGGGCATCGTCGGTCTTGCGGTTATCCTCTCGATCTGGGGACTTGTCGCCATATTGAGCAATACATTTAATGTCGGCAATGTCGAAGGCCAGAATGAAGCGGCGAGGAATATAAACAAGCTCATCATACCCAGGAGCTCGTTCCAGAGTGGTGGTGGATCTAATCCTACGCCTGCCCCCGGACCCGGCACTGGCACCGGATCCAACCCACCTGGACCTGGTACGGGCACTGGATCTAACCCCCCTGGCCCGGGTACTGGCACCGGATCGAATTGATAGTAATCCACAGCTAGGCTTAAATAAAACCGTAATACTGCTATAATTGCAGACAGCTAGAAATTGTCGTTTAGCATCCTTATTAAAATCATTAAATTAGTATGAAAAAGCTTATAACAACACTCGCTTTCACCCTCGCGCCAGCCATAGCTTTCGCCCAGGTAAACGCCCCTGTCAGGGATTTCAATAGCCTGACCCAGAAGACCATAGGTATCGGCAACACCATCATCGGCGTGCTCATAGCTATCGCGGTCATATTCATCGTCTATAACGTTCTGATGTTCATCGTCAAGGCCGGAACGGACGACAGGAAGACATATCAGAAGGCCATCCTTTGGGGCATCGTCGGTCTTGCTGTTATCCTCTCGATCTGGGGTCTCGTCGCCATCCTTACGAACACCTTCGGCACAGCCGGCAACCCTGTAGGTCCTGCAACTCTCTACCCAGTCAATCCAGTACCGGTACCAGCTCAATAAATAATGCGAGGATTGCTCCCATCACTGGTATCTGAAGCGCATGCCCAAGCCGCGACAAGCAACGTCGCGGCGTTTGGCAATGTCCTGAATCCGATAATCACTAATATCGTAAACCCCATCGTCAAGCTGGCCTTCGCGGTCGCAGTGGTGGTGTTCGTGTATGGGGTGATACAAATGATCTTGAATAAGACAGACGCTGAATCTCACAAGAAAGCCAGGTGGAGCATGCTGGGAGGGCTCATCGGTATGGTCATAATGGTTTGCGCCTGGGGAATAGTGTATCTGGTGGCAAACACGGTAAAGGGTTTTTAGGGTAAAAAAAGAGGCCGCGCAGTCTGTTTGAGTTTTGAATTCAAACGACGGCGCGGCCACTCGTGTGGTAGAGAATGTGCTGAACTCTCAATCCTCGGGGTTCGACAGGGCGAGCTGCCACCAGTTCCTGGGGAGTGCCCCCATGAAGACGATATAACCGAGGCGTGAACGGGTGATTGAGTCACCTGCCACGATCCGGAAACCCGCCTTATGGGTATGGGCGACCTTGAACTTCTGTTCGTTGTCGGGGTTATAACTGACCGTCCGCTTCGGGAAGGTGTGGACGGCCTGGCCATCCACACAATACTGGAAGGGGACATTGTCCACGATGCCGACCTCGATCGAGTAACCTGCCGGCACGTCGATCTCCTCGATCGTGCGACCTGTGCTGACCGTGAAGCTACCATACTTCAGGATCGGCGGCCGAGATGGCATGGCCGGAGCAGCATACGCCTGCGGCGTTTGCTGCTGATAGGCCATGGCCGGCGGGGGTTGGAACTGTCCGCCCCCCTGCAGTGCCCGCTGGGCCTGCTGCGCCGCGGCCGCTTGCCGCTTCGCCGCCGCCTCTTCGCGCCGGGCCGCCTTGGCTTCCTCGACCTCCGCGTAGTTCACGCGAAAGCCATTGATGAGGACTCCCAGGAGGACCAGTGCCACGGCCCCGATCAGGAGCCATTTCAACGTTTTCGGGTTCTGAGTTTTGTTGTTTTTTTTGTCTGCGCTCATTAGTTGCCTTTCTTGTTGTTGGATTTTTTGCCCAGCGTCGATGTGTCGGTCAACGCTATGTTACTGATGCCGCCCCTGCCACCCTCGATGCGGGTGACGCGCTGATCGCGCATGAGGCGGGCCTTCTGGAACTTTTCCCACATCTGTTCCCAGGTGCCGATCCTGGAGGCCTTCATATACATCTCGACGATCTCCAGATTCGTCTTGGTCTCGGCCACTTCGGCCAGACGGTCGAACACTTCGCGAGCTTGCGCTCTCATAGCCTCCAGGATGTCATCCGGCAGATCGAATTTGGCTTGTATCTGCCTGACTTCGATGCCAAACGTCTCACCCTCGAAGATGTGCTCAAGTTCAGCCTCCATCGGGCCTGCCAGGAATTGCTTCGGGTCGGTGACTACTTGATGACTGCTCAGTCCTACCGCCCGCGCCTTGGTGTCCTGGACCACGATGCCGTCGAGCAGGGGCTTGATGCCATCCCACTTTCCGGCCTGGACGAAGTCGACCGCATCGCTGAGGTCAACCTCGAACCGTCCATCGATCTCTCCATCCAAGGGAACCTGATCCACCCCGCAGATTATCTGCATGTGAAATTCGAGATTCTTGTCCGTGATGTCGATCGGGTCGGTATCGATGTGGAATGGCCAGATTGGTAAGACCAAGGTTCTTCCTCCTACTGTGATACCGCCGTTCTCTTGATCAATGTAGGCATCCCAGCATTTGAGGAGGCCGGCAGTCCGTGGATCGGATGGGTGAACCTTTTCACCTTTCCACCAGATCAGGATACCTAGCACCAATGGCGGAAGCCCGAAGGGATTTCCGAGAAGGGACAGGGTGATTCCTGACCCGACGAGTAATATGCAGACCATGAGGATGGAGAGCGTAATGCCGTTCGCAAATGGCTTCAGGCTCGGCGCAGACGTCTCGTGACGCTTTTTGCGCTTCGCCTTCTGACCATCGTCTGTCACTTGCGGCTTCTCGGCTTTCGCCAGGGAAGCACGCGAGTTGATCATGAGCATGATTATGGCAACGACAGCCATTATCAGTCCGATCCCTATCAGTATGTTACCGATGTTCATTTGGACGCTAGTTTCGAGCCGTCCCGGAATGGGAGGCTCATTGGTTGAGGATTGAGTTTTCAACGTGCTTTCGTACGTTGGTATTGACTGGTGTTAATAGTAGCACTTTTGGGTATGTTTGTCAAGTAATAAAATGGCTCAAAATATGGGTTATTGGGCGTAGGCAGCTCAAATTTGGGACAAAAAAGCGCCCCCGATGCAAGCATCAGGGGCGTTGTGTTCTTCGCTATGGATCCCTGCGGACCCTGGAGGAAGAACGTCACGAGTAGAGACCTTCGTCAGTAGCGGAAATGACCGCTGTAGACGACGGGATCGACTCGGGTGTGGCCTCGGAAGGCCGGGGGGAGCGGCAGCGGGTTCACGACCGGCACCACATACTGCATCCGTTCAACCGGTGCGCAGTAGGCGGGATTGTAGCTTTGGCCGTAATCGGCGTAGGCCACCTGCCCGTAGTTGGTCTGCTGCTGGGGCGCTCGGACGAGCGTCCCATTCTGCTCCGGCGGCGAGCGGTAAAGCTCTTCGCCGGGGTAGGGGTGCGGAACGATGGCACTTACAGGCTTCGCCCCCAGCTGCGGCCCTTGCGGAGCGGCCGACTCGGGTTGAACCCGCGGTCCTTCATCCGGCATCTCGCGACGCGAGCGACCGGACTGGACTGGGGCGGGCTGGAAGCCCTGACCCTGGTGCGGCTGACCCTGGACGACCTGGGGCGCCGCGGGCTGCACGTAGATCACCTGCGGGGCAGGCGCTGCCGCTGCCGGTTGAGCCGGCTGCGACGGAACGGGCGCCCAGGGTTGGTGGATCGCATGCATGCTGTAGGATTGCCAGGCCATGAAGGCCAGGCAGCCCAGGATCAGCACGATGACGAACACCAGCGCCCAGAGCCACGGGGACCCGGACTTCGACGACTTGGTCGTGCGCTCCGAGGTGGTCGTTGCCGACCTCCGCGAACCGCCGCGACGCTTGTCATCGTCGTCATCCGAACTGCCACCACCGGAGCCACCACCACCGAACTTCGCGAGAAGCTCGGAGTGGCGCTTGTTCGCATCGGAATCCGAGCGAGCAAAACCGTCGTTGACGGTGCCGGCGAGCTGCGTGACCTGGTTCTTCAGCGCTTCCAGCTCCGTGCGGAGCTTGGTGGCCTCATCCTTGGTCGCCGCGTTGCCGATCTTCGTGCGAAGCTCGGCCATCTCGCGCTCGATCGCGATGATACGGGCGTCGTTGTTGCCAGCAGGCTGGTTGCCGCCGCCGGTGTTGTCACCAGGCTTCGGCTTCTCAACGTGTTGCAACGCCAGGACGTGCTCGGGGAGGAGTTCGAACACACAGGTGCCCGGCTCGCTCTTGTTGCCGTCCTTGTCGAACGACACGACCGAGACCACGAGCTCGTCGCCCGCGGGGTTCAGCTTCGGCTTGTTGCCGAGCAGGACCTCGAGATGACCGTGCGTCACCCCGTCCTTGTCGATCGCCTTGTCGGCCGCGTTGGCCGTCATGGGCCCGAAGCTGTCACCGGCCTTGTTCTTGGCCGAAATGACGTGCTTCACGACGGACGGTTCTTCCGTCGTGATCCGGAGGAAGAGCCCACCACGGGTCTCTTCCTTCCGCTTGTTCGTGCGCTTGACGTCCGGCTTCTTCACGGCTTTCTTGCCGGCGCTCGCGCCACTGCCGCCACCACTTGTGCCGGACGCATTGGCCATGACTTCCGTCACGGTCATCGCGTCGAGGGTGGTTTGGCCAGTGGCCATTTCGGCGGCGGGCGTGCTGTTGGCGTCCGTCACCTTGATCTCGACATCGATCGGCTCTCCGACCACGATGTCCGTGATCGGGTTCTTGGTTTGGAGTTGGAGTTTGGTGATGTCGAACTGCAGCTTGTCCGACACCATGTCACTGCGAGCGATCGTTCCAAGCCAGAGCAGCGTGCCCTTGGCGTTGGTGACCGTAGCGGTGACGTGGGTGGTATCTGCAGAGAGGCTTTCCAAGTAGACTTGGGCACCCTCGATTTTGGTAACATTGGGCTTCGTTGGCATGGTTCTGACTTCCGGTAATGACCGCGCTTTTTGAAGGCGCAGGTCGGGTTTAGTTGTTCATTTCAACCCACCTGCGCTTGCGCGAAAGGGGCCGAACTGATGCTTTCACAGACAAAAGTATTCGGCTGTCAACAGGATGCTTGATCCTGGGGCTACACAGCCCTGAACTATGAATTCTTGTACAATGATACTACATATAGAGGTAAAAGTCAAGGGCAGATGAAATATAACTATAATATCGAATAAAGGCTCAAGTTTGCTGTTTTCTAGAAAAAAAGAAGGCCCGCAGTCATAAATGACGGCTGGGCCCTCCTCGTAGAGGATTGAAACTAACTCTTTTTGATAAACATTATCTGAGGTTACGATCGCACCAGTTCCTGGCAGGAACCGG
Source organism: uncultured Candidatus Saccharibacteria bacterium (assembly GCA_964358005.1). Classification (GTDB taxonomy): domain Bacteria; phylum Patescibacteriota; class Minisyncoccia; order Phycocordibacterales; family PALSA-1337; genus C7867-002. The sequence continues at coordinate 48,072 of CAYHNH010000003.1, forward strand.
ATGGAACGCTGACTGGAGCAGGCCGAGCGCGCCTGTCGTCGGATCCCTTCCGACCAGTTCTTCCCAGGGGATGTAGGTGGGGTGGCGGTCGATCGTGTTACTGCCATTCAGGAACATTTCACCTTTCTTGAAGTAGTACCACAGACCGTCGTCACCATCGCCTTCCTGACCGCACTGCTCGAACGAGGGAAGCAGTTTCCGTCCGAGCTTCTTCAGCTCGAATATACGGATCATGCGCACGGGATACTCGAGGATGCCGGCATAGCGATAGGTGGCCTTCGAACCAGTCACGCACAGCTTGAGCTCCTCGTCAGAGAAGATCTGCACGTTACCGGTCTTCTTGGCCCGGACCACCGTGACGCCTGGCATCTTCTTGTCGTCGGGGATGTGCTTCTGAAGCAGATTCCGACAATGCCTGGCCGCCTTGTGCGCATTCCGGCTGTCCGTCGTCGTGGCGCTCAGCAGGATGATCCGCTCCTCGCCATCGAGAAGCGCCCGAACGAAGATGGGCGCCTCCTTGCTCTGCCTGTCGACCTCGGACCAGAAGTCCGCTTGGTCGATATGCATCGCCACGAAGGCATACTCGAGCAGGTCTGCGATGTCCTGTTCCGTGGTCGCCACATCCTTGGCGCTGGTCCGCGCCATCGCTTCGACTCCGAAGGCCAGTTCCGTGACGTAAGTTCGGTCTGCGCCTTCTTTGTCGGGAACGAATGTCGCTTTGCGTTGCATGCTGCCATGCATGCGCTGGAACAGGCTGCTGCGGATGCGCGGTTCCATCGGGCCGTTGGCCTCCTCCCAATCGCCGAGCCACTTGCGGAAGTAGTCGACGAGGTTCTTCTCTCCGGGGGGACGCTCCAGCTTGACCGAAGCCATGATCTGGCTCTCGCGAGTGATGATCGCAATGATCAGCGGCTCAATGAAGCTAAAGATCCTCTTGGCGGCGTCGACATTTCGACGATTGTCCACCTTGATGAGCTCAGCTAGCATCGTCGACCGACAACCACTCTCGGTGTCGCACCGCAGGACTTCTGCCAGAAGCCGCCGCAGCGCCGCCACGTCCTCCTTCTTAAGGTAGTTCGCGACGAGCCGAGTCGAACACCATCCGGGCATGCGGTCGCCACCTTCCTTCAGGTGCTCGTTGAAGCGACACTTGTCGCCAGTTCCGAACGGCAGGATGCCGTCCGCGTCGAACTGTTCCTCTGTGCCGGTCATGTCGCCGAAGACGATGTTCCGGTCCCGCAAGGCTTTGCGGATACCGGGGAACACGTCTTCGCCGAACAGTGCCGCCACTATCGCTCCAGCGACTTCGTCAAGGTGTGGCGATGGATGCATCGCCAGTTTCTTGACTGGGATCACTGGTACCGGGTATGCGAACCCGGTGAACGTCGGGTTTATGAACCCTGCTGACGCTATCATGGGAGTCCTTTGGTTGATGAGGCCCATGCCTCGTTTTTGGTTTTGGGAAATAGCGCTGTTCTCTCAGATATGTTGTAAAGAACGGAGAAACCAGCTGAGGCGCATTATATCACATAATTAAGCTATAAGTCAATATACTCTGTAAATGTCAATTTTGTGGGCACGGGGAGACTCGAACTCCCAAGTCTTGCGACACATGGTCCTAAGCCATGCGCGTATACCAATTCCGCCACGTGCCCATGCCTCGATAATAATACACGAAACCTTTGCCTTTGTGCGCCCAGTAGGGATCGAACCTACGACCTTGTCCTTAAGAGGGACCTGCTCTACCAGCTGAGCTATGGGCGCGAGTGAGGACGAAAGCGAGCGTTCCAACGCTCAGCTTTAGTCCGAGCGACGCGCCTATATGTCCTCATATGGGCGCGAGTGAGAAAAAATATACCAGAAAATGAGCTTTTGGGCAATTGACGAGGCGTACCCTTGAAATCCCACCGCCCATATGTCATACTGCATTCCATGGTAAATCGAATGCGCTCTACGCGCTCCCACCGCAATAACAGAAGGTCGCATCATTCGCTCGATGCGGCACGCGTCTCGAAGTGCAGCAATTGCGCCGCAGCTCACAAGAGCCACGCGATCTGCATGAATTGCGGCTGGTACAACGGACGCAAGGTCATCGACTTCGCCGTGAAGGCGGCCAAGCAGTCGAAGAAGATAGAGGCCAAGAAGGCGGCAGCGAAGTAGGCAGGGCAGGTGGCGCGTTGCAAAATGGGCATGGTCTGGCAGTTTCAGAACTTTTAATACATGGCAAATCGACATCTCTCACGTTCAGTCGTACTGCAATCCCTCTTTGAATGGGATTTCTGTGGAGGGCACTCCGATCTGGAGCCGCTTATCGCCCGCAATATCAAGGAATTCGCACCAGGACTCACCGATCAGTCATTTGTAGATGATCTCATAAAAGGCGTCATCGCCAAGAAGAAAGAGCTCGATACTATCATCGAGAAGGCCGCTCCTGATTGGCCGATAGACAAGATATCGCCGGTAGACAGGAATGTCCTGCGCTTGGGGCTGTATGAGCTCCTGTTCGCTGACCGCGGTGAGGTGCCAGCCAAGGTCGCTATAAACGAGGCCATCGAGCTGGCCAAGACATTCGGGGGAGATACGAGCGGAAGATTCGTGAACGGCGTGCTCGGCGCGGTCTATAAGGAACTAGGCGAGCCGGGCAAAGAGGCGGCGCCGATGAAGAAAAAGAAGATACCAGATGTGCCGTTCGAGAGCATGCTCATCCAGCATCTCGGCGGGGCGGTGATATACGCGAAAAGCGGCAAAGACATATATCTCGCGTTCGTCCATGACATATTTGGGCATTGGACATTATCTAAGGGCAAGATAGCGGAGGGCATAGATCCGACCGAGGGCACAGTAGCGAAGGTCATGGAGGAAGTCGGTCTCGAGGTCAGGATAAAAGCCGACCTTGGCTCCAATGAATACGTGGCCAACGACCCGGAGCTCGGCAAGATCAGGAAGCAGGTGCACTATTATCTGGCCGAGTCGCCGTTCGTCGATCTCAAGCTGGCCAAGAAGCCCGGTCTAGATGACGCCAAATGGTTCAAGCTCTCCGACATCCTTGAGCTCAATTTTTATAATGACATCCTGCCTATCGTCACTAAGGCGGTGACTATGCTTAGCGAACAAAAATGACGACCATAAATTTCGAATCTCTGGCGGAGCATATCGGCGTGGCTTTTTCTGATATATCCATATTGCGGACGGCCTGCACGCACCGGTCGTATCTGAATGAGAACCGCGGCTCGGGCATGGAGCATAATGAGCGCCTTGAATTCCTGGGCGATGCGGTCCTCGAGCTGGTGGTGACCAGCTTTTTATACAGAAAATATCCGAAGAGGCAGGAAGGGGATCTGACGGCCTATCGGTCGGCTATCGTGAATACCGTGAGCCTGACGAAGGTCGCGGAGAGGATCGGCTTGGGCGACTACATGCTTTTGTCCCGTGGCGAATCCAAGGATACCGGCCGCGCGAGGTCGGTCATAATAGCGAACGCTGTCGAAGCCACGATCGGCGCTATCTATATAGACCAGGGCTATGACGCGGCGGGGCAGTTCGTAGCGGATCATATCCTGAATGTCATAGATATAGAGAACATAGTCGAGAATAAATCTTGGATGGACGCCAAGAGCCGATTCCAGGAGATGGCGCAGGAGAAGACTGGTGTCACGCCGACTTACAGAACGCTGAAGGAGGCGGGACCGGATCATGACAAACAGTTCACTCTGGCGGTATTTCTAGGCGATGTGCAGGTTGCCATAGGCAGTGGGCCGTCTAAGCAGGAGGCGGAACAGCGCGCGGCTGAGAAGGGGCTTGAGGTGAAGGGGTGGTAATTATTCTCATCTATCAACAACCGTAGCAGGACCTGAGTTTTATTCCATATAACCCTCGTAATCGCCGTTGTCGTATTTAGCCGGCTCAAACTTTATCTTCACACCTAGCGCTTTTGTCAGCTTTATCAACTGATAGAGAGTCGGGTTAGTGCGTCCTGATTCGATGCGCGCGATGTTTGACTGTGGTATGCCACAATGCTTCGATAGGTCATTCTGGCTCCATCCTTTTTCTTCGCGGTGACGCGCGAGATCTTTAAAAATCTCGAACATAAGGCTAAGGTAGCCGAATGATCCGCCGTCCTTAGAATTTTTAAGGTCGGTGAAGATGAATTCGGTGTATTTTTTAGGTGGTGGAACAAATGGTACGTATGACATCGCGGGCATTTTATCAGTTCTGTTGAGATTGTGCATCAAAAAATAACTGGGAGCAAAAAATGCAGATAGGTGGAACAAGGGCAGGCGGGGGGTAAGGGTGTTCCAGTACAGGCCCTATATCATCTTTGATATAGGTTTTTCGCGTAAAACGACGAGAATTCCCTATATCATATATGATATAGCCCACGGGAATGAGAACGTGTGCCCCCTGCCAGAAGCGCACACAACCAAACGCGGTGCTCCACATATTCACGCCCAATTTTCGACTTTTTACGCTACAATTAGGCGACATCCCAATAGAATGTATCTAAAGTCCCTGGAATTATCGGGTTTCAAATCATTCGCCAAAAAGGCGAACCTTTCGTTTACCTCGCCGATCACCGGCATCGTGGGACCAAACGGCTCTGGAAAGTCCAACATAGCCGAGGCCTTCAAGTTCGTCCTCGGCGAGCAGTCGATCAAATCCCTGCGCGGCAAGCGCGGCGAGGACATGATCTGGAACGGCGGCGGAGGCGACAGTGGACTGGCTAGTGGGAGCGGCGGTAGTGGTGGCGGCAGTGGCGGCGGATCGCGAGCCAACCGCGCCAACATAAGGCTGACATTCGATAATTCACGCAGGATATTCCCGACCATAGATTTCGATGAAGTTACTCTCGAGCGCGTGGTGAACCGCGATAACTCCAACGAATATCTCCTGAATGGCACGCAAGTTCGCCTGAAAGACATCATCGAGCTTTTGGCTGGTGCGCATATCGGTGCGACGGGCCACCACATCATTTCCCAGGGCGAGGCTGACCGCATACTTACAGCCTCCATACGCGAGCGTCGCGAGATGATCGAGGATGCGCTCGGTCTCAAGATCTACCAGTGGAAGAAGCTCGAGAGCACCCGCAAACTGGAGCGGACCGAAGAGAATATGAAACAGGTTGAGTCGCTCCGCCGCGAGATCGCGCCTCACATAAAGTTTCTGAAGAAGCAGGTTGAAAAGATAGAGAAGTCGCGCGAGATGCGAGTAGAGCTGGTAAATCTGTATAAGGAGTATTTCGCCATAGAGGAAGCATATCTCGGATCCGAAAAGAAGCGCCTGACAGACGAGCTCTCCGGTCCGAAAAAAGAACTGGGCGAACTCGAACGCGAGCTAGAGCGCGCCAAAGCCGTGCTCACAGCGGCCAAAGGCAAAGACGAGAAAAGCCATGAGGTCATAGAGATAGAGAGCCGTTTGGCCGCCATACGCGGAGAGAAGGATGACATCATGCGCGAGCTCGGTCGCATCGAGGGTGAGATCAACGCTGACCGCCGCGCCGTAGAGAAGGAGAAAGACAAGCTCAAGAAGGATGAATTCAAGACGGTCTACCTGAAGGACCTGGAGGACGTGGTGAAGACCGTTGAATCACTGAAGAGCATCGGCGACATCCTAGAGCTCCTGCGGACGTTCATAAAGAAGCACAGGGTAGCCAGCGATTCTAGCCTGATCGGTGAAGCCGAGAGGGAGATTGAAGGCCTGCTCAAGGATAAATCAAAGCATGACGACAAGCTCAGGGCATTGACGAGCTCCGAGCACAAGTTGCGCGCCGACTACGAGGCGCTCAAGAAGAACATAGAGAAGGAAAAGGACACCAACCGGGACGCCGAGAAGGATGTCTTCAGGATCATCGCCCGTCAGAATGAGATACGCGGGGTCATCGCCGGGCTGACTTCAGCCATGAGTGTCGTCCAACATGACGAAGACAATTTCAAGAGAGAACTGGGAGAGGCCGGGAGCATAGCCGGCAGGGAGGCTGTCGAGTACGGCGGAGTTGAGGGGCTGGCGCTCGGAGCGGCTCTCATGAATGAGTCCAGTCGCCTTGCCCAGGAGGATCGCCGCAAGAAAATAGAGAGGATCAAGATCCGCCTCGAGGATTCCGGCCTTGGCGGCAGTGCCGAGGTGCTCAAGGAGTATAAGGAGACCGAGGAGCGCGATGCATTCTTGGCACGCGAGCTCGAGGATCTGGCTAAAGCCAAGGGCGAGCTCCACAAGCTCATAGCCGAGCTCGATGTCCGCATAGATGTAGAGTTCAAACAGGGCATCCTGAAGATCAACAATGAGTTCCACAAGTTCTTTACGCTGATGTTCGGCGGCGGTAAGGCGGAGCTTACGGTGGTCAGGGAGGTCAGACGCAAGAAGAAGTCAGACACCCTCGATCTGGCCGAAGTGCTTTCTGACTCCGAGATCGAGAATCCGGCAGACAAGGACGACCAGGAGGAAGGTCCGGAGGGTCTGGAGGTGAACGTCAGTTTGCCGCGCAAGAAGGTGAAAGGTCTCATGATGCTCTCTGGCGGCGAGCGCGCGCTGACCTCGATCGCATTGCTGTTTGCGATCTCTCAGGTCAATCCGCCGCCCTTCATCATTCTGGACGAGACTGACGCCGCGCTTGATGAGGCCAACTCACGCAAATATGGAGATATGATCGAAAGCCTTTCCAGGAATTCACAGCTGATACTGATAACTCATAACCGCGAGACGATGTCACGCGCCGGAGTGCTTTACGGTGTAACAATGGGGGGTGATGGTGCGTCAAAGCTATTGTCCATCGCATTCGAGGAGGCAGTAAAAGTGGCAAAGTAGGGGCATTCCCAAGGGAACCCAAGGGGGATGGTCAGCTCTTGATTTTAGTCAGATTTCATCGTACAATGCTCTAGCATAAACATATGCCTCCCATCCAAAAACTCACAACCAAGGCCCGAGAAGCCCTGAAGCGCGCCCACGAGCTCGCTATAGAGCGCGGCCAGAATCATGTGAACCCGGTTCACCTGCTTTGTGCGCTCATACTGCAGGAGGAGAGCATGGTGGCCTCCATCCTCGACAAGCTCGAGGTAGATACGCCGATGCTCACGGACATCGTGCTCGAGCATATCGAGGCTCCTGAGGGCTCGAATGTGCTTTCGCCTTCATATCAGATATATCTCACTCCGGATCTGGCCCAGATCCTGGATAATTCTCTGCGCGTGGCTGGCCTCATCAAGGATGAGTTCATTTCGACTGAGCATCTATTCCTGTCCATATTCGATATACCGTGCACTGCCCGCGACATCCTCGGCCGCTTCAAGATAGAGCGCGATGCCGTCATGAAGATCGTCGAAGAGCTCAAGTCTAACCCGCCGACCAAGGAGTCAGAGCCCAAGAAATTCAGAACTCTATATAAATACGCCCGTTCACTCACCAAGCTCGCCCGCGAGAACCGACTCGACCCAGTCATCGGCCGCGACAATGAGATCATGCGCATCATCCAGATACTCTCGCGTCGCACCAAGAACAACCCGATACTCATCGGCGAGGCCGGCGTCGGAAAGACTGCTATTGTCGAGGGCTTGGCTCTGCGCATGTCGCAGGGCGACGTCCCAGAATCTCTGAAGGACAAGGAGCTCGTGTCGCTCGACCTAGGTCAGCTCATCGCCGGCACCAAATATCGCGGCGAGTTCGAGGAGAGGCTGAAGAACATACTAAAGGAAGTGGAGCGCGCCGATGGCAAGATAATACTTTTCATAGATGAGATACATACCATTGTCGGCGCTGGAGCCTCCGAAGGCTCGATGGACGCATCGAACATGCTGAAACCGGCTCTCGCGCGCGGCGAGCTCCGTGCTATCGGTGCGACCACGATCAAGGAATATCAGAAATATATAGAGAAGGACCCGGCTCTCACTCGGCGCTTCCAGCCCGTGCATGTGAATGAGCCTTCGATCGAGGATGCAGTAGCCATCCTTCGTGGGCTCAAGGACAAGTATGAGATGTATCACGGCGTCAGGATCACTGACGATGCCATCGTGGCCGCGGTTACTCTAGCCAGCCGCTATATCTCCGACCGATTCCTGCCTGACAAGGTGGTAGATCTCATAGATGAGGCTTCTTCCTCGTTGCGCATATCGCTCGAGAACATGCCGCCTGAGCTAGAGGAGACACGCCGCAAGATCATGCGCCTAGAGATAGAGCGCGAGGCGCTAAAGAAAGAGGCTGATCAGCCCGAACGGCAGTCAGGCAAGACCGCCAAGCTACGCATGACCAAGATAGAGCAGGAGATAGCCGATCTCAAGGAGTCTACCTCGGAGCTCGAGCTCAAGTGGAAGAATGAAAAGGAGACCATCACCGACATGAAGCGCATGAAAAAGGAGCTGGAGGCTCTACGCATCGAGGCTGATATGGCTGAGGCGCGCGCAGATCTAGCAAAGGCCGCAGAGATGCGCTACGGCCGCATACCGGCTCTCGAGAAGGACCTAGAAGCCAGGAGCAAGCGTCTCAAAAAGCTTCAGGCCTCTCGCCGCATACTCAAGGAGGAGATCACTGCCGAAGATATCGCTGGCGTTGTTTCGCGCTGGACAGGCATACCTGTCTCGAGGATGCTCGAGTCCGAGGCCGCGAAGCTCATGCGCATGGAGATGGATCTCAGGAATAGGATAGTGGGCCAGGATGAGGCTGTTACGAAGATAGCCGATACGATCCGACGCTCTCGCGCCGGCATCGCCGACCAGAATCGTCCGATCGGCTCATTTATATTCCTCGGTCCGACTGGTGTAGGTAAGACCGAGCTCACCAAGGCTCTGGCTGAATTCATGTTCAATGACGAGAAAGCTCTCATCCGCGTAGATATGTCGGAGTTCATGGAGAAGCACTCTGTCTCGAAGCTCATCGGCGCTCCTCCTGGCTACGTAGGTCATGACGAATCTGGCGGGCTTACAGAGACCGTGCGCCATCGCCCGTACTCCGTGATCCTGTTCGATGAGATAGAGAAGGCCCATCCGGAAGTTTTCAACATACTCCTCCAGGTGCTCGACAATGGTCGCCTGACGGATGCTAAGGGCCGCGTAGTCAATTTCAGGAATACAGTCATCATCATGACTTCTAACATCGGCGCTCAGCACATCGAGCGCATGGAGAAGCTCGGCTTCGCCAAGAGCATCGGCACAGATAGCCGGAGTCGCGATATCGAGAATTATGCCGAAGCCAAGAACAAGATCAATTCTGCCCTCAAGGATTATTTCCGCCCGGAATTCCTGAACCGCATCGACGATATCATCATATTCGATATCCTTACGCCGGCAGCCATCAAGGAGATCGTCACTATCCAGGTCGCCGAGGTGGTGAAGAGGCTCACAGACAAGAATATAGAGCTGGTGATGTCATCGGCCGTCCTCGACTATCTCGCCAAGGAGGGCTACAACCCGCAGTATGGTGCGCGTCCCCTGCGCCGTTTGATCCAGAATAGGATACTGACTCCTGTGGCCAATCTGCTCATCAGCCAGTCAGTGTCGAAGGGAGGCGTGATCATGGTGGGTCTGAAGCCTGCGATGGGAACTGGTAAGGAAGGCCAGATGGAATTCACTTTTGATGTCAAAAAGAAGCATGTGCCTGCGGGTAGGCAAGGCAAAGGAGAGAGCCCGATAATCATGAGGGAGGCTGTGGCGCAGAAATAATCACTCATAGCGGTATTTTTTGATTGTCGGCAAGTGGGGGGGCGTCAGCCTTCCTTCAGCTCAACTTTTTTCATTTACAATAATAGACAGACGTGGTGCTATCAGAGGATATTACACCGTCACGAATATTTACTAACGCAGCATCCTTGCTTGTTTGGCTGATAATTTCAAAAAGTGTTTTACTGCATAACAGTTACTCCTTCTTGTAAATAAAATTTTCTGTCTGGAACAAGAAGGTAGTCCGCCAGGCAAGCGCGATAATCATTTGGCACCGTATATCCTCTTTTAGGCGGATGGCGCTCATCGGCTCCGAGATCTCAAAAGCGACTGGAAAAGGCTGAATCATATGGTACACTCTTAAGCGTTCGCATTTTGAATCGCGCCGGTGGTGGAGTGGTCAATCACATCACGCTGTAAACGTGACGACCTTTGGTCTTCGGGGGTTCGAATCCCTCCCGGCGCACAGTAGTATCAGTGGTATGTGGACACAGATTTTATCTAGGAGTCTGATTATTTGACGATGACCCTCTTTAGTTGCTGAGGGATTTTCACTGCTATCTCATAAGCAATAGTCCCACAATTCTTGGCATGGGCTAATATGGAGTTAGGGTCATCCTTGCTATCGCTCACCACAGTCACTGACATGCCGAGCTTCAGGCCGCAGACTCCTGGGACAGTGGAGGCATCTATAGTTGTTATGTTCATGCTGACCCGGCCGATGATGGGGCAGATCACTTCGCTCCCGCCGCTCGCATCAAGCTTTGCATGATTTTGGATAATCACTTGAACGGCCCCTTTATTCGAGAGCCTGCGGTCGAGGCCCTCATAGTATCCGACGGGTATAGTAGCTATGCACATCTCGCGATCAGCCTTGAATGTATTGCCGTAACCGACAGTCTCGCCTGGTAGGAGAGTCTTCAAGCCTGTGATGATAGTCGTCATTTTGAGGACCGGTCGAAGGTCAAGCTTTTTATTCAGCACCGGATTTTCTGAGAGGCCGTAGAGGCCGATGCCGAGCCTGATCACGTTGCCGCGTATGTCATCGCTAAACCTAGAGCCATCGGTCGCGGCCGCGTGGATGTACCATATGTTCGGAAAGGCAGTCTTGAATTCAGCTACCACATCATTCCAATGCACGACCTGGGCTTCGGTGAACGACTCGTCGGCATTGTCGGCGTCGCTAAAATGAGTGCATATGCCCTCGAGTCTGATGCAGGGATTCTTCTCGAGCAGCTCTATCGCGTATCGGACCTCATCCATGAGGATGCCCTGGCGATGCATTCCAGTGTCTATCTTTATGTGCACATGCACGACCGATGCGATATTCTTTATGGCCCTCAAGGTGTCAATGTTCGTTATGGTAAAGGAGGTGCGCTTGATGCTCGATTCCATGATCGTGCGCGGTCTGGTATAGCCGATGATGAGCAGAGGGGTCTTGATGCCTCGGGCTCGCAGAGCCACAGCCTCGAAGTACGAATCGACGGCGATAAATGGGATTCGCTTGTCATGCCTTAGGATGTCGGCCACCTCGAATAGCCCGTGGCCGTAAGCGTTGCTCTTCAGCACTGGAGCGACGTAGCCATGGGGGATGAGTTTGCGGAATTCCTGTAGATTATGGAGCAGGCGCTCCCTGGAAATGGAAACAGCGATGAGGGGCTCATAGGGGAAGCGCTTCCTGGAGAGCCAGTTGAGGAGTCGTCTCATATTTGCATTATGTCCCGAAATCCGCTATATTACAACCTCGATAAATAAGATAAAAACATGTCCCAGGACCAGCTAATACAGATCAGAAACAAGGAGACCGGCGAGGTCTATTTTACGCGCAAGAACAAGAAGAAAGTCGAGCGCAAGATCGAGCTCAAGAAATACAGTGCCAAGCTCCGTAAGCATATTACTTTCAAGGAAGCGAAGAAATAAACAATAGGTACAAGGGAATATCCGTGTTTCTGAGAGAACTTACTCTTCGGGACACGGATATTTTCCTGCTGGAAAATTCCTCGTGCTCGCCTACCCGGCTCGCAAGGTCCCTCAGAATAAGTTCTCTCACAAACACTTCTTTGCTATACTCACAAAGTTCCTTAAGGGCGATTAGTTTAATGGTAGAACAGTTCTCTCCAAAAGAACTGGTGGGGGTTCGATTCCTCCATCGCCCGCAGATTTTGGCCTAAATATGTTATCCCCAGGGATCTCTTGCCAGGTGAACGATAGTTCACCTATACTATATCCATTAGAGGTTAACTATCAAATACCCATGAGCAAGCATCAATTAGTCAGGTCCCTTCGTTCGGAGATCAAGAAGCTTAATAGGATCATAGACCGCAAGATCATGCTCGGTCTGCCATATAGCGATGACAGTCGCCGCCACAAATTCCTGGTGTTACAGCTCAAACGTCTGACACCAGCGAGGATTGGCTGGTTCAGCAGATCCATGAGCTTCGTTTCGATATTCATGCTCTAATAGACCCATGGATTCATACAAGGATAAGATCTTGGGCTTCTACTCATCACGCAAGCGCATGCCGAGCTATGCGGAGATTATGAAGCTAGTGGGCTTCAAGTCAAAGAATGCCGTCTACAAGCTCATAGAGAATCTGGTGGAGCAGGGCGTAGTGATCAAGGATGCCACTGGCCGTCTCATACCGACCAAGCTTATGGATGAAGTCCCTCTCCTCGGCCTCGTGGAAGCAGGATTTCCTTCGGAAGCAGATGCACAGACGCTCGATACCATAGACGTCAATGAATATCTCTTCGAACACAAGGAGTCATCGTATCTATTGCGCGTGAAAGGCGACTCCATGATCGAGGCTGGCATACATGAGGGCGATATGGTCATAGCGGAACGCGGCCGCGCTGCCAAGCCGGGTGACATAGTCATAGCGTGCGTGGATGGGGCCTGGACCATGAAATATCTGCGCACAAAAGCCGGCAAGAATTACCTCGAGCCAGCCAATAAGAGGTATAAGCCTATCTATCCCGAGACGGCATTGGAAATAGCGGCTGTGGTGAAGGGTGTGGTGAGGAAGTATTGAGCGCCTTGCCTTTTGTCGTGGTAATAGTAATATGCGGCCAGATAATTGAAATAGTCACAGCATCAACAACCCCGCTAGGGAGGAGTTCATCTCATGATCTACATAGGTACCCCCGTAGCCATGAAGGAGCTCCTTCATGGCACCAGTTGCTATATAACCGAGGTGACGATCACCTCTCGCGATTCGAACAAGTTCAGTGGCCGCCTCACGCTAGAGGACAGCTCTACTGCCAGCGACGAGAGCCATATCTGGATGGCGACCTACGCTCAAGGGACTGGTTGGATGGTTACAGGGGACGGCGTCAAGCTGTCCAATGGCGAACGAATCAGATCTACAAAAACCTACCCGTTCTCCCTCAAGTCTGCTATCAATGATGGCGTGAGGGGATTCCTCTCCGAGTGGTTGGCCAAGAACAGGAGCATTATCCACGAGCGCAAAGGGCCGGAAGCGGCAGAAACGCCTGCTCCGCCCCCGCCTCCTCCAGCTCCATCAAGCAACGGCTCGTCGCCCAAGGGCATCGAGATCGTCGAGGTCCTGCTCGCTGAGGTCATCCCGTTCGAGGGCCAACCTCGGTTAGAGTGGTCGGAATCCGATCATCTCGACATGGTCAATGGCTTGAAGCAGGACGGCCAGAAGCAGCTCATAATCGTCACTCCCATCACCGGTATTCCAGGCAAGCGCTGGAAGCTCGTGGATGGAGAGCGGCGTTTCCGCGGCGGCCTCGCTGCAGGAAAGCAGAAGATGTTCGCCATTGTCCGGCGCTACGCTTCTGAAAAGGAGATGTTCTGGGACTCTCTGACGATGAACATGCATCGCCGCGGGCACACTCCTTACGAATGTGTGCGCGATATCGGCAGGGCCATGCGCGACGGCAAGACGGTGCAGGAGATCTGCATCGGCACCGGGCTCTCCGACTGTGCGGTCTACCAATTCCTCCAGATGCAAAGGCTCGAGCCGTCGCTCTTGGAGCTACTGCGTCTGTCTGTCCCGAAGAAGGACCGACTGAGCGTGGAGTCTGCCAAGAAGCTCTCCCGTGTGCCTGACCAGAAGGAGCAGCTGCGCATCTGGGGCATCGCCAAGAAGGAGAGCACCCCGAGCCTTCGGAAGCTCAAGGTGGATGAGCTGACTGCGCCGATACTGCATAGCCTCCCGGTAAAAGGTCGCGTCCGCAAGCCTAGCGATAATGCGGTTCGGCTGTTGAGGGTCCTACAGAACCTCGAGGCTGGCGTCGCGTTCATCGAGAGGGCTACGGATGCCGATCTCAGGGCCTTTGCGACCTGCGCAAGGTCGACGACGGTCAATACCAGCGACCTCCTGAAGCGGTTGAATGTTGCAACGAGAGGCTGGAACTCATTCAGGGACAAGGTGGTCAAGGTGGCTTGAAGACCTCCATGATCGCCACGGGGCGGAAGCAATTCCGCCCTTTTTTGATTCATGTCTGGGAATAGCAAATATCAATACAACAAAAATCGCAGGTGAGGGCCTGCGATCGACGGATGGAGCACCGGTCGGTGCTGTAAGGGGAGTCATGATTCCGTGCCCCGTGGATTTAGGAGCAGTTCGACCTCGTAGGCACGGGCCGGTTCGAACCGGACGCTCCCCGGCTGTAGTGTTTCGATGCTGTCGCGATGAATGAGGAGATCGAGCACTTGGGCATCAGTCATCGCCTCTCCGTTGGCCCGGTTTACGAAACCATCGGCGCCGAAGGACAATTCCATTCTCGGCAGAAACTCGAGGATATATCCCCGGCCTGCGACAGTGAAGATACGCTCTGGGACATTCGTTGGATTAGCCATAAATTGATCTGTACACAATGCTACATATTGCCAATCGTCTCGTCAATGCGTAGGAATTTTCAATATAAATAAAAGAGCGCGTAACCAACCCATGTCGGTTACGCGCCCACAACTCAACCCCTTAGAGGCAGAGACCGGACCCCCGAAGGGCGACCGGGCTTTCGTGATGGTGACCACCAACGTCGACGCCTTGCGTCGCGGTCGGTGGATAGCATCCTTATTACTCCAGTGCGACTGATGACTAACCGTCAAACCGTCTGACGGCTCGCGCTTCATGTGGAGCACCGACTGTCCTTCCCGTGGTCACGGGATCCAGTACCGAGAAGCATCGGTACCCTTATCGGAAACGCGGTTCCAGCGGGGCCAATCGAGTGGTCCCAACGCGCGTTCCATGCTGGCCTCGATCTGGCAGAATGCCGTGAATACAAGGCCAATATGGAACGCGCGATACACGTGGAGTGACTCAATGAACGTTATGTGGGTAGTATACCACGCAGGAATGATTTGTCAAGTCCGTGTGTGGGGCATAAATTCGTTGTACGATAAGGCAACTCTATGCCAACTGAATTAACAGCAATTTTTGGAGTTCTATCTGGAATCGCAGTCCTAATCGGTGGCATCCCATATCTCCGAGACATTCACCTAAATAGAGCACAGCCTCATATATTGAGCTGGTTGGGCTGGACCTTTATCACTGCTCTCGGTGCCAGCGCGATGCAGGCTGAAGGCAGCACTTGGGTGGTCGGAATACTGTGGGCGAATGCGCTCAATTCCTTCCTGATAGCGGCGTACTCGGCTATTAAGAAAACTGGTGTCTGGTCGACTGGTATCTATGATTATATTTTTTTCGGGCTAGGCGTCATGGGACTAGTCCTGTGGCAGGTTTTGGATATGCCTGTCCTGGCGATTATCTGTGCCATTGCAGCTGACTTGTCGTTTGGCATTCCGACGATCATAAAATCATACAAGAATCCGGGATCAGAAACATTCTTTGTGTGGCTAATGTCCTCTGTTTCTGGTTTTCTTAGCTTGCTTGCTATCCAGCAATTCGTTTTCCATGAGGTGGCATATCCACTATATTTGTTTATTTATGACACTATAGTCATGCTACTAGTATTGAAAATAATTCACAGACCAGGCCGTGGTCTCGTTCAGAAATAATTTCATGCCTGACATCGACCTATACAACAAATCTCCCGAATCATACGATGATCTCCAACACATGCGCCCGGACTATGTCGGTGCGCAAAAGGCGTTTATAGATCTGGCGGTACAACATTTGAACGGCAAACAGAATATCTCTGTCGCTGATTTCTGCTGCGGCACAGGTCAAGACACCAAAACGCTCGCCGGACATGTGAAGATTGATAAGGCCACGCTCATAGACATAAACAAGGACTTTTTGAGAATTGCTAAGGAGAAGGACATTGGAGTTCACAATATCGTGACGATTTGCTCTGACATTCTGGAGGCTGACGTGTCAGCGAATAATGATCTAGTCATCTCGATGTTCGCCTATCACCATGTTCCAAATAATAGGAAGGCTGATTATCTAAAGAAGGCGAAGGAGGCTCTTAAGCCTGGCGGCCTGCTTCTTCTAGGTGAGATATTCATGCAGAGTAAGGCGGATACGTTGAAGTACTATGAGGATTTGATCGCTTCGATTCCCGGATCGAAGGATAATCCTGCTTTGGTCAGTTTTCTAAGGCAGACTGCGCAAAGCGATGATTTTGAATTTAAAGTCTCCAAGGAGTATGCCTACAATCAACTAAAAGAGGCAGGTTTTTCTCTGGTTGAGTCGAAAAAGATATGGCCCCTCGATGGCAGTTTGTCGGCTGATGATGGGACATTTGTGGAGGTTTGGAAATCAAATATTACGAAATTGTTTCTAACATCTGCAGGTTTTACTAACTCTGAAACTACAGATATTTTGATGGAAGAGATCCCAAAGCAGGCCGAATTGTGTAAGGTTTTGATGATTAGCTGCACCCAGGATGAGACTGAGGAATCCTATGTGAATGAGTCCAAGAATGAGCTTCGATCACTCGGTTTCAAGGACATAAAGGTTCTTGATCTGCACAAACCGATGAAGCCTGATCCTGCCGACATTGTGTATGTCTGTGGCGGCAATACTTTTGCGATCCTGCAGAAAATGAAAGAAACGGGTGTCGATAAATTTATAATTGATTCAGTGAATAAGGGTGCCTTGTACATAGGCGTTTCCGCGGGAAGCATTATGGCTGGCAAGACCATCGAGATTGCCGGATGGGGCTCGACCGGAGACAAGAATGAGGTCGGCCTCAAGGATCTCACTGGCTTCGGTTTTACTGACGTAGCAGTTTTTCCTCATTATCAGACTTCACAAAAAGATGAGGTCGCGGAATTCAAGAAGAGGGCCACTTATCCGGTTATTGAAATTACCGACAATCAGATGGTGTTTGTGAGGGATAATAAAGCAAAAAAGATAGGGAGATTTTAAAGTGGACATAAATCCGATTTGGAGTAATATTTAAGCCATGTCCGTCACCCTCATCTTCGAAGCTCACGGCACGACATTCGACAACGAAGCTCATCTCTCGTCGGGCTGGAATGACGTGGCTCTGTCGCCATTGGGCGAGCGGCAATCGCGAGAGATGGGCGAGCGCTACAAGGACGACCATTTCGACGCCATATTCTGCTCGGACCTACAGCGCGCCTACAAGAGCGCCGAGATCGGATTTGGGGACAAATGGCCGATCATCCGCGACGCCCGATTACGAGAATGCAACTACGGCGACTTGACCCAGAGCCCGAGCGAAATAGTCGACAGGGAAAAGCCGCAGAGGATACATACGCCATTCCCGAACGGGGAGAGCTATATGCAGACCAATGTCCGTATGAAGTCATTCCTGGATGATTTGAAGCGCGATTACAATGGCAAGCGCGTCATGGTCATCGGTCATCGCGCGACCCAGTATGGCATCCAGAACATCGTCGAAGGCACGCCGTACGAGAAGCTCACCACCACGCATTTCAAATGGCAGCCAGGGTGGGGGTATGAGGTGTAAAGCATAATTTTCATGGAAAATATAAAAGAAGACGGAACAATTAATAAAGAAAGGAAAGTGCCTTGTTCAGAATGTGCATCCAAAACTTATCACAAGGTCTTAAAATCGATTAATTATCTTGAATCTGGGGACTGGGGAATTACATGGGGTAATTATGAAATAATTATATGTCAGGGATGTAGATATATTTCCTTTAGAAAAGTTTTAGGGACTGATGATGTAATTGGACAAGATGAGGAGGGAAATTTCATATACGAGGAGGAAGAGGAGTTGTTCCCTCCAAGATTGAGTGGAAGGAAAGAGCTTGAGGATAATAGGTTTTTGCCCTTGGATGTCGGAAGAGTATATCGTGAGACCTATCGTGCTATTAATGGCGAACAACCGATTCTCGCCGGAATGGGAATCAGGGCGTTGGTTGAAGCTGTATGTGTTGAAGAAAAAATAAAGGGTAGAAACTTGGAGAAAAGGATTGATAACCTAGTTGAAGCTGATTTACTTACCAAGAAAGGCGCTGAAATTCTTCAGCAAATTAGGCTTTATGGTAATGATGCGGCTCACGAAGCAAAAGCGGCAAAGATTGAGGATCTGGGGGTCCTAATGGATATAGCCGAAAACCTTCTACACAATACATACCTACTTAAGATAGGGGTAGCAAAGCTAGAAAAAGTAAAAAGTAAGCCTAAAGAGGCTAAGAAATAGAACCCTGGTTTGCCTGGTATTGACTTTAAAATTAGGCTACAATTAGTCTATGGACATACAGAGGGCACAGCAAGCAGCTTTGTATTTTGCATCTAGCGTAAGCGATCTATATCTGGTTAAGCTTATGAAGCTTTTCTATTATCTAGATTTCATTTCTGTAAGAGAGACAGGTAAATCTGTCACAAATGATACTTATTTTCATTTGCCATACGGACCAATACCGAGCTTTATAAAGGATAATATTGATTCTCTAGATTCTGGTATTAAGGCGGAGGAGGTAAAAATACTTGATCCAAATCAAACCGGTACCCCGGTGTGGTTAAAGATTTCTAGTATATTTGACGGGGTTCTCGAGTTAAACACTAGGGGGAAAGGTAAAATTGCCAAAGTGGTTAATGGTCAGGCTTTTGATAGTAATAAAATTTCTGAATATGAAAAGAATCTCTTGGCCGATATTGTCAGAGATCTTGGAAATAAAACAGTGCAGGAAATTGTTAATATGACGCACTCTGAACCACCTTATGCACAAACCTCACCTAGTCAGGCAATTCCATATGATCTTGCATTTCAATTAGATGTAAGGCAGATATTGCCAAGTAGGACTGTAGTTTTCGATAAGGAAATTGCCTTCTCAAGATTTGTTTCATCCTAATATGTTATGCCTCCAGTAAAGTTTGGTGAAATTTATTTTAAAAGAGGCCAACTCAAAAACAAGCTTAGTGGATCTTCCGATGGTCACTACGTGGTTGTGCTAGGAGTCGATACAAAAGCAAACTCAATTTTGTATCAGACTCTGGAATCGGGCCTTAATAAAGTATTTTTATATCCAAACTCGCCCAAGGCCCCGTTCATTGATGTTGATACAGTTTCCTTTATTAACTATAGAAAATATTTAAATTTATTACATAAAGACACATGTATTATGATGCATTATGGAGTAGATACAGAGTCCTTGCCAGTGTTTCTATCTCCTAAATATGTTAAGAAGGGTATATTGAGTGATCATAATAAAAAAGCATTAATGATTAGTATAATTCCGGCTAGAGGATATAGATTATCTGTACAAGAGTCATTACTGATAAATTATGCTTACCAAAATTATAAATGATGTTTTAAGGCCATGAACAATAAACTTATTGGTACTATCATTATAGTCGCCATTGCATTGATTGGGGCATATTATATTGGCCAAAATTCAAAGGGTCCTGTTCAGGAGCCTCTTCCTATTAAGACTGAAGCGAATTATATTGTGCCGACTCCAGTTGCCAAAAAAAATCCCGCCAATCAATCCGCTAAGACGAGTATTGAGTTATCGGAGAACCCAGAGTATTTGTTTAGTAAGAATTTTGATCCCAGCCTTGTAAAGGTGTATGGAGTAGGAGTTGGAGATTATCAGAGTAAAATCGACCCTTCATCAGTTGTAGAAGGCGTGGAATATTTTGGTTGGATTCATACTACAAATAAAATTGGATATCGAATTGCCGACAATAAAGTTGTGGAGATTTCATTAAACAGTTCTGTGCTCGCCCGGATGGGTATTTTTCGTCAGGATGAGATTATTATTAGATTTGGTAAGCCAGATCAGACCAACGAGTCTGGAAATTCACCATACAAGACATTTAAATACTACTATATCAATAAAGGCTTGGTTGTTTCCTACTACGAAACTGGTGGTTTGGCGGTAAATATAATTGATAATTAATTTTAAAATATATGCCAACCCCACAAGTGCTGAACTTGCTCGGTTTAATACTAAATACGGCTGCTGCCATCGTATTAATTGTTCCAAATCTTAGCCCAACAAAGAGTTTAAATGATGATCAGGTCATTTCTGGAAAACCAGGGTCACCAGAGTATATTCAGGTTAAGGACTTAAAGGAAAGCTGTATAAATAAAATAGGACTAATTCTATTAGCCTTGGGATTTATCTTACAGATAATATCTATCTTCTATTAAGTGCGTGCACGCCGTTAGATTTTAGTGTTTTGTGAAAAGGCGTATACTGTTTGCATGGAACCCCTAGCCAACAAAATACGACCCCAAAACCTGAAGGAGTTCGTGGGGCAGGAGCATCTGGTGGGCCCGGGGAAACCTTTGCGCAAAGCCATAGAGGACAAGCACCTGTTCTCATTCGTGCTCTGGGGACCTCCGGGGACGGGCAAGACGACGATAGCGCGCATATATGCGAACGCCCTGGATGCGCGGCTGTATGAATTGTCGGCCGTGTCCGCGGGCAAAGACGACATCAGGAAGATCATCGACGATCCCGAGATGCTCGATCAGCGACCGAAGCTGCTATTCCTGGATGAAATCCACCGCTTCAATAAAGCCCAGCAGGATTTCCTCCTGCCTCATGTGGAGAGTGGCAAGCTCACATTGATCGGCGCCACCACCGAGAATCCCAGCTTCGAGGTCATACCGGCACTTTTGTCGCGCTGCCGTGTATTCGTGCTCAAGTCACTGACCGAAGATGACCTCCGCGCTATCGTGAAGCGCACGAAGCTGAAGGTGCCCAAGGCCGCCGAGGACTGGCTCGTCGGTCTGGCCAATGGCGACGCCCGCATAGCCATCACGGCGATCGAGAACTGCAAGCGCCTCTATGGAGCCATCACCCTCGAGAATCTCAAGAATACATTCGAGCACGCCTTCATCAGGTTCGATAAGAAAGGGGAGGAGCACTACGATACTATTTCCGCATACATAAAGAGCATGCGTGCCGGTGATGCTGACGCGGCTTTGTATTACCTCGCGCGTATGGTGGAGGGAGGGGAGGATCCCAAATTCATTGCGAGAAGGATGGTCATATTTGCTTCAGAGGATATCGGACTAGCTCAGCCGACCGCGCTCGTCGTGGCCAATGCGGTGTTTGAGGCTGTAGATACGATAGGGATGCCGGAGGCTGGTATCAACCTCGCGCACGGAACGGCGTATCTGGCTCTGGCCGCTAAGGATCGTTCAGCTCATGACGGCTATTTCGAGGCTCTCGGCGACGTGAAGAAAACGGGCAATCTGCCTATACCTATGAAGGTCAGGAATGCACCAACCAAGATGATGAAGGAGATGGGCTATGGCGCCGGCTATGAGAAGTATGACAAGGAGAGCTATCTGCCGGAGAAGCTGAAGGGGAAGAAGTATATAAAAAGGCCGGATAAGGGCTTGGGGAAAAACGAGGGAGGGGAAAGGTGATAGAGTATGGGTATTAGGATTAATCAATAACATCTTTCATTTAACATGAAACAAGTACTTGCTAGGGTGTATCACAACAGAAACATAGACACGGGCGCTCTCATCATCCGCCTCGCCATCGGTATCATATTCGTATCAGCCGCCTGGATGAAGATGTCCGACATGACCGCGACCGTCGGATTCTTCGCTCAGATGGGCTTCTCGGCTTCGCAGGCGTATCTCGTAGCCTGGGTCGAGATGATCGGCGGCGTGCTGCTCATCCTCGGATTGTTCATCAAACCGGCCTCGGTAGCTCTCGCAGTCATCATGGCAGTCGTTGTCTGGGGTACTCCCGGCAGTAAGTATGACGTATTCTTCGGGCATAACTACCAGTTCATCCTCTTGGTCACTCTCATCGCCCTGTACTTCATAGGCGCTGGCAGATTCTCGGCCCTATTCCTCCGAAAGAAAGGCTCGAACTAGTTTTTCCGCTTCGGCATTCTCGCCGGGCCTGAACCACCTGATGGCCGTATTCTTGCGCCACCAGGTTTTTTGGCGTCGGGCATATTGCCAGATCTTCGTTGTGAGGGTCACCTGGAGCTCCTCGAGGGTGAGGTTGTTCTGCAGATATTCAGCCAGGTATCTATATTCGAGGCCGAGCTCCTTCATGCGGGCATAGCTTAGGCTGTATCCCTCGGGACCTGGGGCATGGAGCTTGTGGGCCTCTTCTATCATGCCGCCCTGCAGACGTGCGGAGAGGCGGTTCACGATCCTTGTCCGTATCTCATCGTCGGCCGGCATAATGCCGATCATGAGCGGGTCGTATTTGGCGTGCGATACCAACATGGGGACTTGCCCGAGATTTTGGGCGATGAGAAGGGCACGAATGACGCGGCGCTTATTGCTATAGCTTCCGTTCGACTTCATCTCCTCGGCGCGGCGTGGATCGAGGAAGTGGAGCTCCTTGTAGAGGGCCTCTAGGGGCTGTAGTTCCAGGGATTGCTGGACCTCATGGTCGGTCTCGATTTCAGGTAATTTTGTGTCGTTGATCAGCGCATCGATATAGAAACCAGTGCCACCGCAAATGATAGGCAGTCTTCGGCGATGGAGGATGTCCGCTACGGCATCTTCGGCGAGGTGCTTCCATTGGGAAACGGTGTATCTCTCGTGGGGATCGGCGATGCTTAGTCCATAGTGCTTGACTCCTTTTGTCTCTGTTGGGGTTATCTTGCCGGTGCCTATGTCGAGACCCTTGTAGACCTGGCGCGAGTCAGCGGATATGACTTCGCCATCGAATTTGAGGGCCAGCTCCACAGCCAGGTCGCTCTTACCTGAGGCTGTCGGGCCAACTACTACGAGGATCTTGGGTCTCTCTGTTTTCATTCTGTGCCGGGAGGGAGAATCGAACTCCCATGGATTACTCCGCACGATTTTGAGTCGTGTGCGTCTACCAATTCCGCCATCCCGGCTTGTGTGGCAAAGTCTACAATATTTTTGTGTTAAAATACATCCATGTCTACCGGCTACGTAAATAACGCTGTCTTCTGGGTGGAGATCGAAAAGATCGCGCCCAACCCGTACCAGCCGCGCCGTGAATTCGATGTCGACAAATTGCGTGACCTCGCTGACTCCATAAAGATGTACGGGGTGTTGCAGCCCCTTACTGTGAGCCGCAAAGAGGTATATCGCGCGGACGGTGGCATGAATGTCGAGTATGAGCTCATCTCCGGTGAGCGTCGTTTGCGCGCTTCGAAGCTCGCCGGCCTGTCGCAGGTGCCTGTGCTCATCAGAACTGGCGAGGATGATGGCCGGGTCAAGCTCGAACTCGCCATCATCGAGAATCTCCAACGCGAGGATCTAAACCCGATCGACCGAGCACGCTCGTTTGAGCGTTTGGCTAAGGAATTTAAACTCAAGCAGATCGAGATTGCCGAGAAGGTCGGCAAAAGCAGGGAGTATGTCTCCAATTCTGTCCGCATTCTTTCATTGCCTGATGAGATGATCACTGCTCTCGAGGAAGGTAAGATATCCGAGGGACATACGAGACCCCTCCTCATGCTCATCGACCGGCCGGAGGAGCAGATCGTCCTATTCAAGGAGATCATGATGAAGAAGCTCACAGTGCGTGAAGCAGAGTCGTTGTCGCGCCGGGTAGCAACGGAGAAGATACGCAACAAAACGAAATATCTCGATCCGGCTATCATTGAAATGGAAAAGAACTTTACGGAATCGCTTGGCACACGAGTCCGTATCGAAAAGAACAAGGAAGGAGGCACTGTGACGATCGACTTCTTCAGCCCTGATGACCTGCGGGCGCTGCTCGAGAAGCTCAATAAGACTGAGGCAGTGGTAGCGGCCATGCCGGCAGTCGCAGTTAGCGAAGACCAAAAGCCCATGGATGACCGAGCGCCTGCGGATGTAGTCAAGGAAGACAATACGGAGCTGTATTCTCTGAAGAATTTTTCACTGTAAGGAGGAGCTCGGTCTGAGAGCGCTGGACAAAAAATCACGCCCCAGGTGGAGCGTGATCGAGGAGAATGTCTGGATAGATTCGAACTAGTTCACCGGAGCCATGTCGGCGAGAAGATCGCTGATCAGCGACCTGACCTGCTCGATCGTGAAGGGCTTATTCAGCATGTGCGGGCTGAATTTGGCCATCCGATCAGCTGTGCTTCGGCTCAAGGCACCGGAGACAAAGACGATAGGGAAGGTGTGGCCAAGCCTTCTGATATCCTCCGCCATGATGATGCCATCCATTCGGGGCATCTGATAATCGGTGATAACGAGGTCAGGTGGAAAGGCTTTTATCGCCTTCAGGCCTTCGATCCCATCGGAAGCCTCAAGCACATTGTAGCCGGCTTGTCTGCATACCGCTGCTACGACACCCCGCAGGGGCAGATCGTCATCAACGATGATGATGGTTTTCGTACGCATTTTCTTTAAAAGGGCTGATTGTTACTGGAAATGACGGGCGGAGTGCCTGTCATTACGAGATGCATTTTCGCACACAAATTATATAAAGTCAATAGGCTATCCCTGAATTCTAGCCTAGCCTGAACTAAGCCTTGACCTTCTTCTGGAAGCCGCGCTTGGCTTTGGGCTTGGCGAGCATCTCGAGCGCGCGCGAGAGAGTGATGGTGTAGACGTCGTCGGGCGCCTTTATGGATCTAAAATCCTTGTCGCGGACTACATAAGGGCCGAAGCGTCCTATCGATGCCGTCACCTCCAAGCTGGTAGCTGGATCTATGCCGAGCTTACGTGGCACGCTCAAGTATTTAAGAGCTTCCTCCATAGTGATTTTCGATGGGTCGGTTGTTTTTGGAATGGATGCCATTCTTGGTTTTACAGCACCCTTGGTCTTCTTCTCTGGCTTGAATCCGAGCTGGACATATGGACCAAAGCGGCCATTCAATACAAAGATCGGCAGACCTGTCGTGGGGTCAGTGCCTATGGGCTCGTCTTTCTTGAATTCCATGCCTTCCAAAGTGAGCGCTCCGTCGCAGTCAGGATATTTCTCACATGACAGGAATTTGCCGTTGCGGCCGAGCTTGATCTCCATGGGTGAGGCGCACTTAGGGCATTTGAACTTCGGGTCAGCCTTGCCGAGGTTGGTGGCCTTGGCCAGCTTCTCTTTGGATTTGACGTCCTTGTGGAATGGTCCATAGAAATCCGAGAGGGTCTTTAAGTAGGTGCGTTCGCCGCTCGCTATCTCGTCGAGCTGATTCTCCATGTCGGCAGTGAACGAGTCGCTGATGTATGACGGGAAATATTCCTCCAGGAATGAGGAGACGACATCGCCGGTGTCGGTCGGCTTGAGCGAGCGGTTGTCGCGCTCGACATATCCGCGGTCCTCGATGGTCTTGCAGATAGATGCATACGTAGAAGGTCTGCCTATGCCGCGCTTCTCCAGTTCCTTGATGAGGCCGGCCTCTGTGTATCTGGAAGGCGGCTGAGTCTGCTTCTCCTCAGCGGCGATGGAGACAAGCGCGATAGCCTCGCCCTTCTTGCACTTAGGCAGGGTCATCTCCTCGCCGACTGATTCTGGGTCGGCTTTGAGCCAGCCATCGAAGAGGACTCGGGAGCCGTTTGCCTCGAAGACAGGCAGCTTATCACCGGACACGTTCGCGGAGATCTTGGTCCTGGCCATGATGGCGTCGCTCATCTGTGAAGCGACGGCCCTCTGCCATATGAGACGGTAGAGCTTCTTCTGCTCGTCATTGGCGCCCGCGGATTCTTTTTTAAATACGCTGGGGCGTATGGCCTCGTGAGCCTCTTGGGCATTCTTGCTCTTTGTGGTGAATTTCCTGAATGAGAGATATTGTTTGCCGTAATTTTTCTCTATGGTCGCGCCAATCTGGTCGAGTGCCTGCTGGCCGAGATTGGTCGAATCCGTGCGCATATAGGTGATGTGGCCGGCCTCGTAAAGCTTCTGGGCTATGCCCATGGTGCGGGAAGGCGTAAACCCGAGGCGGGTGCTGGCCGTCTGTTGGAGCGTAGAGGTGATGAAAGGCGCCTTGGGCGAGCGCTTGACCTCGCTCTCCTCAATATCTGTGATCGTCCACTTCTCTTTTTTTGCAGTCGCTAGAATGGAGTCTACCTCCTTT
Organism: uncultured Candidatus Saccharibacteria bacterium; assembly: GCA_964358005.1. Lineage (GTDB taxonomy): Bacteria > Patescibacteriota > Minisyncoccia > Phycocordibacterales > PALSA-1337 > C7867-002. Next base: position 74,053 of record CAYHNH010000003.1, read on the forward strand.
TTGTCGCGGGGCTCCTTGGAGCAGGTGAGTGCTAGCGGTTGCTCGCTATCTGTATTCCACATGCCAGCGATGGCCCAATACGTCTCTGGCACGAATGCACGGATCTCTCGCTCGCGCTCCATTATGATGCGCAGGGCTGGTGACTGGACGCGGCCGGCCGAGAGGCCATAGCGGACTTTCTTCCAAACTAGGCCGGAGAGGTCATAGCCTACGATGCGGTCGAGGACACGACGGGCCTCCTGGGCCTGGCGTAGATTCTGGTCTATCTCGCGTGGATGTTGGAGCGCCTCATTCACTGCCTCCTTGGTGATCTCATAGAAGGCGGCTCGCTCTATTTTTTGTGCCACGCTGGGGCCGAGGCGCTCTTTCAGTATCTCGGCTATATGCCAGGCTATGGCTTCGCCTTCGCGGTCGGGGTCTGTCGCTAGTATTATCTCATCGGCTTTGGCAGCTTGGGTGGATATGTCGTCTAGAACATCCATCTTCTTGGCGACGATCTCATAGTGGGGAACGAAGCCGCCCTCGATGTCGACAGCCTTCTTGTTTGATTTGGGCAGGTCACGGACGTGGCCGACGGAGGCGCGGACGATGAAATCATCGCCAAGATATTTGGAGATGGTCTTAGATTTCGATGGCGATTCGACGATGACTAATTTCATGGGTGCGTTCAGTATTACATTATAATTTCATGCAAGGCAAATATGGTGGCGGATTTTACGCTATATACATCTGACGGTATCGTCCGAAATGCTGACCAATCCCTCTAGCTCAAGATAGGCAAGTTTCTCATTCAGTTTAGTGGGTGACATCCGTAATTTTTCGGAAAGGTGATCGATAGTGTATTCAGAGATTTTGAGCACCTCGATGATGCTCCGAGAGTCTTGGTCCAGCTTCTCTACAATAGATAGGGTTTCGGAGGATAGCTTGTTGGCCTCAAAACCGAAGTTTTCAAGCACATCTCTGGCTGAGCTCACCATCAACGCACCATTTTTGATGAGCATGTGCGGTCCATATGAGTGTGAATTTGATATCGGCCCAGGTATCGCCATAATGTCTCTGTCATATTCCTCGGCGTGTTTTGCGGTCATTAGAGAACCAGACCCCTTGCCGGCTTCAACTATGAGGGTCGCATGCGATAGTCCGGCCATGAGCTTGTTTCTTGCAGGAAATGCCCATTTGCCTGTGTCGTAGCCGACCCTCCATTGCGAGACGAGAGCCCCTCCCTTATCCACGATCTCTCGAGCGAGCCTGGTATGCGCAGGCGGGTATATAGCCTTCCATTCTAGGGTCGAACCTGGAAAAGCGATGCAGTGGAGGCCGGCATCCAGAGCTGCCATATGGGCTATGCTGTCTATTCCCAGGGCGAGACCGGAGACTATGGAGATAGGGTATCCTCGGAGTCCGCTCAAAATTTTATTGACGGAATCTCTTCCGTATGTCGTCCAATCACGCGAACCGACGACACATAGGTATTTTCTGTCTTCATCAACAGGAAAATGGCCTCTTATATAGAGTTTTCTGGGAGACCCAGGCATATTTTTTAGAGTATTTGGATAATCGCTCTTATTCAGAATATTTATTTCATTCATGTCAATAAAAATTATTGGTTAATAAGACAACACAATGATTCCCGCGAGGCAGCCGGCGTGTGGAAATCGAAAGCCCAAAAGCGCAGCCACGCAAAAAATCGCGCACAGGCGCGGCAGTGGGCACCATTATAACACTTTTTTTATTGTCCATATATTGCTATTATTACCGCACTGACATGCTAGACATCAGATTCATCCGCGAAAACAAGGACATAGTGGCGGCTGCGGCCAAAAAGAAGCATATAGCCTTCGATGTGGACGAGCTCATCGCTCTCGATGAAAAGCGGCGAGCGCTTATGGCGGCCTCCGAAGCAAAAAGGGCTGAGCAGAATGCCGCTAACAGCAGCATAGCCAGCGCCATTTCTGCCGATGACCGCGCCAGACTCATCTCGTCGATGAAGACCGTCAAGACCGACCTCGAAAAGGCCGAAACAGAGCTCAAGGAGATCATGAAAGCCTGGCAAGATCTCATGCTCCGAGTGCCCAACATTCCAGACATGTCCGTCCCGGAGGGTGACAGCGATGCCGACAATAAGGAGGTAAAAGTCTGGGGAGAAAAGACCGCATTTTCATTTGAGGCCAAAGACCATATAGAGCTCATGACCAACCTAAAGATGGTGGATTTCGAGAGAGCGGCGAAGGTCCACGGGTTCAGAGGCTATTATCTGACTGGGGATGGCGCCAGGCTCTGCTTCGCTATCTGGAGCTACGCCATGGATTTCTTCTCTGGCAAGGGCTTCACCCCGATCATGCCCCCGGCGATAGTGAGAAAGATATTTTTGTACGGCACCGGCTATCTCCCAGGCGACGCGAATGATTTCTATACGATTCAAGACGGCGATGTGCTCGCTGGCACTGCGGAGGTCCCGCTTATGGCCATGCATAGCGAGGAGATCCTAGATCTAGCCGAATTGCCCAAGAGATACCTCGGATTCTCTCCGAGCTATAGGAGGGAGATAGGCGCCCACGGCAAGGACGTCAAGGGTCTAATTCGTGTCCATGAGTTTCAGAAATTCGAGCAGGTCGTCATATGCGAGGCCAACCACGAGACTTCGGTGAGGACTCATGAGGAGCTCAATCGCAACACGGAGGAATTCATTGAATCGTTGGGTATCCCGTATCACACTGTCATCAATTGTGGTGGAGACTTGGGTATCGGGCAGGTCAAAAAATATGATATAGAGCTCTGGGTTCCTAAGGAAGGCAAGTATAGAGAGATTTCGTCTGCTTCGTATTTCCACGATTTCCAATGCCGCCGCCTCAATATCCGCTACAAGGACGCCGCGGGTAAGATGAACTACTGCCATTCATTGAATTCCACCGCCATCCCGACGCCGCGCATACTTGTGTCGCTCGTGGAGAACTTCCAGCAGGCTGATGGCACCATCAGAGTACCGGAGGCGCTCGTTAAATATCTAGGCAAGAATGCGATCCAATAACTCACGCCAGTCGAAGCCCTTCGCGGAGAGGCGTCGCAGGCGCGCGATCATAGGCACGATCGCCGGTGTGTTGGCAGTCGCATCCTGGCTGTTCTCACTCTCCAGGCTCTCATTCATATCGGCTCTGGCGATCGAGGATGTAGAGGTGTATGGCGTCGAAGCCGACCTTGCCCCAGTCATGCGATCCGCTGCGCTCGAGGCTATGAGTGGCGCCTACCTGGGCATATTCTCCAAAGGCAACGCATTCACATACCCAGAAGCCAGGATTGTTGCATGGGTAGCTTCGTCGTCGCCTCGTGTGATGAACGTCAGCGTGAGGAGATCCGGCCTGCACAAGCTGGTGGTGTCAGTGTCAGAAAAGGCCACGGCCGCCATCATCTGTGCCGATCTGCCCGATCTCTCGGATGGTTCTCTCGACCGGAATGAGAACTGCTACGAAGCCGACGCTACCGGCTACGTATTCAAGCCCGTGGGCGGTTCGCCTTCAGCCGATTTGTTTAGATATTACATTCCCGACCTGGCTGGCAAGAAGCTGGATGGATCATTCGCGACGAGCACGGAGAAATTCCGGACTATCTTCGAACTGCTCTCGTCAGTGAAAGAGGCCGGCATAGGTGTCCATGGCATCCTACTTGAGAATGGTCATGACTACGAGCTGTATGCCGACAATCCCGCCGGTGGGTCTCTGGTCGTCATCACCATGAATGAGGATGCGGGGCTTGAAGTACAAAAAGAGAACCTCATCGCCTACTGGAACCGCATGGTCGCCCTGGCAAAAACCAAAAGCGTCAACCTGGCCTGGGATGAGATAAAACTGCAATACCCTCCGAATGTCTACTCGCGCCCAGATTTCGGACTCGAATCAAAATGAGGAGTTTTTTTATGGTCCTGTTCTATGGTCTGGCGCTGGTCTTCGGAGGTATCCTGATCATGTGGGGGCTGGATCGTATCTCAGAGCGTGAGCCCTCGGTGGCAAATACCGATGGCACCGTGAATGATGGGCTGAGCCGCCTCATACGCTACACTGCTAATGAGGAGGAGGACGTGATAAATTCCGCGCTTGGCAGTTTGCCACAAGGTGAGGATCGTATAACCGCATCGTCATATATAGTCAAGAATCTAACCAAGAACAGCGTGTGGACTGAATACGACTCGGACAGGATCAGGCCCATAGCCTCGGTCGCCAAGCTGGTGACTGCGGTGATAGCGCGCAAGCTCATTCCCGAAGATGCCGAGATCAGCATCTCAGCGGCTATCGTCAATACTTTCGGCAACACTGCGGGCTTCAGAGAGGGCGAAACATTTTCTGCATCTGACCTCATGTACCCGCTTCTCATGGTCTCATCGAATGACGCAGCCGAAGCCTTCGCCAGGAAATTTGGCCGCAAGCTATTCGTGAGGGCCATGAATGACTTCGTGCAATCCATAGGGGCATACAAGACATATTTTTCGGATCCTTCCGGCCTGTCGAAGAACGATGTTTCCTCCGCTGGTGATTTGGCACTGATCCTGGGTTGGATACGCCAGAATGAACCCAGCATACTCGATATCACGCTGACGAAGACCAAGACTGTGCGCAATCATACTTGGGTGAACCCCACGCATTTCCTCTCGTGGTCGTACTATATTGGTGGCAAGAATGGGTTCATCGACGAGGCTGGCAGGACTGCCGCGGCGCTCTTCCGGTTGGGCTATGAAAAAGACATATACGCCATAGTAGTACTTGGCAGCGAGAACAGAGATGCTGATGTGGTGCGTTTGATAAACAAGGTCAAATAATATACATTAGGCCGATGAACTTCTGGAATAGTTTGAGGAAGGCAGGCAAGCCGCTTTTTGTCATGGCTCCGATGGCGAACGTGACAGACGTTGTTTTTCGCGGCCTGTTCGCCAAATACGGCAAGCCGGATGTGACCTGGACCGAATTTGTGTCTGCCGACGGGCTCATATCTCCAGGCAGGAAGAAGCTGATGATAGATCTGAAGTTCTCGCCGAAGGAGAGGCCGATTGTGGCCCAGCTTTTTACCGGTCATCCCGAAGCCATGAAGAAGGCCGCGGCGCTTGCGGCAAAGCTGCGATTCGATGGCATAGATATCAATATGGGCTGTCCCGATCGTGCTGTCGAGAAGCAGGGCGGTGGTGCGGCACATATAAAGAACCCGAAGCTGGCGATAGAGGTCCTGGAGGCGGCGCGCGCAGGTGCAAAAGGCCTGCCCGTGAGCGTGAAGACTCGCATCGGCTATAACTCGTATGATATTGGATGGACAAGACTGCTCCTAGAGCAGAAACTGCCGGCGCTCACGGTCCATCTGAGGACACGCAAGGAGATGTCAGATGTGCCGGCGCATTGGGAGCACATGGGAGAGATAGTCAGGCTTCGAGATGAGATCAGCCCGGAGACGATCATTCTGGGTAACGGCGATGTCGAGTCGATAGAGGACGGCCGTGCCAAGATAAGGAAATACGGTTGTGATGGTGTGATGATAGGTCGCGGAATATTCGGTAAGCCATGGCTCTTCGAGAAGAAGGCTTTGCACGATTTTGGAGAATCGGCCCGTGAGCGTACGCCGGAGGAGCGTTTGAAGATCCTGGTTGAACACGCCAAGCTTTTCGAGAAGACATTCAAGGGCGTAAAAAGTTTCGCCGTAATGAGGAAGCATTTCAAGGCCTATGTGAACGGCTGGGACGGGGCTAAGGAGCTAAGGGCCGAGCTCATGACTGCCGAGGATGCGAAAGGGGTGGCGACTATCGTTAAGGCCTATTTGAAATCATGCTAAAATAACCTCATGGCAGTCCTATACCGCACATATCGCCCCCAAAAATGGCCCGAAGTCATGGGCCAGGAGCACATAATAGACGCGCTCAAGGATGCGATAGCAAACGAGAGAATTGCTCATGCCTATCTTTTTTCTGGATCGCGTGGCACCGGCAAGACGACCGTGGCTCGTATCCTCGCTAGAGAAGTCAAAACAGCGACAGATGACATCTATGAGATAGATGCGGCTTCGAACCGCGGCATCGATGACATCCGACAATTGCGCGAGCATGTCTCCGTTCTGCCGTTCTCCTCGGCCTACAAGGTGTATATCGTCGACGAAGTCCACATGCTATCCAAAGACGCTTGGAATGCGCTTTTGAAGACTCTCGAGGAACCGCCCAAGCATGTCATTTTCATATTGGCGACCACGGAGCTGGACAAAGTTCCAGAGACGATAGTCTCGCGCTGTCAGACCTTCGCCTTCAGGAAGCCCTCGAGGGAGATCATAAGGAAACAGGTCGCTCTCGTAGCAAAGAAGGAAAACTGTGACCTAGATGCCGGCGGCGCGGATTTGATAGCGCTCCTCGGCGATGGCTCATTCCGTGATGCTCTCGGCACGCTCGAGAAGGTGATAGCGGCATCATCTGACAAGAAGATAACTAGGGAAGAAGTCGAAACTATAACGGGTGCGCCCAGGGCGGGGCTGGTGAATCAGTTCGTGGAGTCGCTGATCTCCAAGAAGGAGGATGCAGCGCTTAAGGCCATCACCGAGGCCGAAGGCTCCGGCGTCTCGATGGCGACATTCACTACGCTCATCCTCGAAAAGGCTCGCTTCATCCTGCTCGTTCAGCACTCCAGGTCCTCCGAGGTATCAGTAAAGGAGAGGGTTTCTCCAGACGACTGGGAATTCATCGCTGCCCAAGCCGCCATGAAGTCGCTAACGCCCCAGATGCTCATGGTGCTACTCGAAGCCGCCGACGGAGTAGGCCGCGCGCGCATCGAGCAACTGCCACTCGAGCTGGCCGTGGTGAAGATTTGCTCTATCGGGGCTTGAACTCCAGATTATTTTGAATTTCAGCAGCTGATTTCAGCAACTAGAAGCACTGCTTTTTCTATGTTACTGTTTACACGTTAATTTGCGGGATCGTCTAATGGTAGGACACGAGCCTTTGAAGCTTGTTATCTTGGTTCGAATCCAAGTCCCGCAGCAATGAAAAGAATATATTTTATCCGACATGGCATGACGGCAGGGAATGAAACTTTTACCTACCAGATGCTGGATACCCCTCTTTCAGAGAGGGGGCGTTTACAAGCTGATTTTCTGGCAGAAAGGTTTTCTAAGATATCCTTCGATGTGCTGATAGCCAGCACCATGGAGCGCGCCCAAGAAACTGCCCGATCTATCGCCAAAAAGACAGGCCACGATGTTATATCCGAACCATTATTTCATGAACGGCTACAGCCGAGCGTAGTGCGTGGAAAAGCTCACAATGATCCAGAAGTAAAAGAGACACTACGCGTTGCACGTTCATACTGGGCGGAGGAGGGCGCAAGGCATTCTGATGAAGAAAACTTCTATGACCTTAAAGATCGTGCTACGAAGGCTTTAGACTATCTCATTTCCCGAGACGAGGAGACCATGGTGGTGGTGACGCACGGCACAATCCTCAAAACCATGCTCGCTGTGATGATGAGGGGCAAGGATCTGCAGCCGGATTTTCTGGACGAGATCAGTCAGTTCTTCTTTCCCGAAAATACAGGGATCACCTGGGTCGAATACGACAATAAGCAGCATCCAGGTCGTTGGCAGCTTATCACCTGGAATGACCATGCTCATCTTGGGTAGAAAGATCCAGGTTTTGAGCTATACTAGTGGCATGAATACAGATCAGCTATCCGAATTCTTGAAGAAGGCGAAGAAGTACACATATGTGTCTGAAGATGCAAAGAAAGTCGCTTCACAGCGGCCTAGTTCAAAAGACTATGAATATAGGGATGGCCCATGGACCTATCACGATACTTATTTTGGTGGCATTCACTTTATAGGCGAGGAGATCGTATATAATGACAATAAACCACTCTGGGGGATGAATTACAACGGTTATGTCACCGATGCGACTGTTTCCGAAGCGGAGATAGACAAATCATTGCGCGGAGCATTGAAGCAGTTGGACTACGCAGATATCATCCCTGTCCGTGGACCAAAGAATTACAAAATAGACAATTACGAATACAGGAATATAGTCAGGGGGACTCTAGATAGATTTGAAGGCAGAGAAGAGGTCTTTAAGGATAATAAGTCCATCTATTATGCTGTTTTCCATGGAGGGTTGATCAAATAGGATTCCTGACCTCGTATATAGACACAGCTAGCAATGAACCTAAAGGAAACCTACAACAGAATAGCCAATGACTGGTATAAGGATCACAAGGAGGATGATTGGTGGATTGAGGGCACCAAAAGCTTTGTGGCGCTCCTTAAGCCAGGTGCAACTGTCCTGGATGTCGGATGCGGTGCCGGTTTCAAGTCTAAGTATCTGCATGAGAACGGCCTAAATGTGACCGGGATAGATTTCTCTGAGAAGTTCATTGAGATTGCAAAGAGAGATGTCCTGGAGGTTAATTTCATAGTTATGGACATGAATGAGGTCGGTAGGCTGAATCAAAAGTATGATGCCGTGTTCGCTCAAGCGTCTCTGCTACACGTGCCTAAGTCGGATGCTTCGAACATGATCGGAAAATTTGTTGATCTCATAAATAAGGGAGGGTATCTGTATATCGCAGTGAAGGGTATAAAACAAAACGGGAAAGAGGAGGAAGTGATCGAGGAGAAGGATTATGGGTACCCTTATGAAAGATTCTTCAGCTTTTACACTATGGAGGAATTAGTCGGTTATTTTAAGGCCCAAAAGCTCAAGATCGTCTACCAGAATGAAAAGATTGTCGGCAGGACTAACTGGCTTCAGATCATAGGCCAGAGGATTTGATTCATGCTATGATTTTCGCATGAGCAAAGGGGCAGATAAATTCAAGGAGATAGAGGCTCGCTGGATAAATCTAGATGAGGACGATATCGCCAGCAAACTTGAGAAGATCGGTGCCAAGATGACCGGTGATTTTTTCTTTCGGGAGTGGATATTCGCCCACCCTGAATGGAAGAAGGACAATCGCCGCCTACGGATACGCACGGATGGCGTAAATAATTGGATAACATACAAAGCCAACAAGACCTGGACTATAGATAGCACCGAGGAAGTCGAGATTGTCGTCCCATCTGCTGAAGACGCGATCAGATTGGTCAATGCTTTGGGAGTGCCACAGACGAGGTACGCAGAGCACAAGAGGCGCACTTTCAAGCTCGGGAACATTGTATTCGATATGGACGGCTGGCCTCAGATACCAATGGTACTGGAGATCGAAGCCCCCACGGAGGATGAGGTCAGGAATGGAGCAGAGCTCCTAGGGCTATCGTGGGACGATGCAATCTTCGTGGACCAGTTCTGGGTGCACAAGAAATATTACGGGATAGACCTGGCCGGCATACCTGATTATCGGTTTACGGCGATAAAATAACATGAAAATATATGTAATAAGGCATGGGTTCACGGAGTTCAATAGGAAGAGCATCATCAATGGCCACCTGGATGACGACCTGGCTCCGGAGGGCATCGAGCAGGCTGAGATCGCATCAGGATCCTTGCCTGGAACTATAAGGCACATCTACTGCTCGCCGCTAAAGAGGACTAGGCATACAGCAGAGATACTCAATTCAAATCTAAAAGCACCGATTACCTTCCACCCGGAGCTGATGGAGGTAGATTTTGGCGAGCTGAATGGCCAGCCTTTTACAGACGAGCGCAAGGCCATCCACAAATCTCAAAAATACGACTGGCGTCCGCATAAAGGGGAGTCAGTGGCTGACGTTAAGGGGAGATTACTCAAGTTGCTGAGAGACATCAGGCCGAACATAAAGAGCGATGGCGCGGCGCTCTTGGTCACACACGGTGGCATTATGAGACTGATGTACCTATTGGAAACTGGCGTTCTCATGGACGAGGTGCAGAACGCGGCTCTCCACAGTTTTGATATAGACAAGATATTGGACAGGAATAAATAAGTTATAATTATCTCATTATCCGTCCTAATAATATCTTATGGACATAACAATATTCCTCGCCAAGATATGGGGTCCCCTTCTCTTGGCTCTCGGCCTAGGCTTCTGGCTCAATCGCTCCTATTATCAGCGTCTCTATCGCGATATGGAGAAGGAGACGCTGGCTGGCGTCCTGTATGCCATGTTCGGCATAGCCGCCGGTATAATCCACATAACCTTCCACAATACGTGGGGCACGTTGCCGGAATTCCTGATCAGCCTTTTTGGTTGGGGCATGCTCATAAAAGGAGTGCTCATGGCTATTATTCCTAGATCGGCCGACCGGTGGGGCAACTGGGTGTCGCACTCGAAGATGCTGCCATGGAATGGCACTATCATAATCATCATCGGCCTATATGTGTCCTGGTTCGCGTATTTCTCCTAAAACCCCACAGATCGAATGACGACTAATAGAAATGGTGCCGGAATCATGCGCGATCTCGGTATCATCGCTTTGAGCGTGCTTGTGGCTGTCATTCTGGTGAAGACCGAGGCCCTAGAGCAACTGTTTATGTCGACTAGGCACATCTCGTTCTTGAATAGCTTCATTTCAGGTTTCTTCTTCACCTCGGTCTTTACGACCGCCCCGGCCATTGCCGCGCTCGCCGAGATCAGCCAGATAGATTCGCGTCTAGCCACCTCGTTCTTCGGCGGCCTCGGGGCTATGTGCGGTGACTTCATCATATTCCAATTCGTCAGGGACCGGCTGTCTACTCATGTATTTGATCTGCTTAAGATAAAGGGTGGCATGAGGAGGCTCCAGGCGCATCTTAGGAATAAGTACTTCCGCTGGCTGACTTTCCTGGTAGGAGGGCTCATCATAGCTTCGCCTATACCTGACGAGGTTGGGTTGAGCCTCCTCGGCTTTTCAAAGATGAGAACCGTCTGGTTCCTTGTGCTATCATTCGTATTCAACTTCATCGGCATTGCTATAGTCGGCACTGTCGCTAGAGCCTTGTAGGATGGGTGATGGAATCGCATACAGACAAGAGGAGCGGCTTGGCAGCCATGCCCCGTATTTTTTTTGCACCATTTCCACCCTTACCTCCGGTACTAGGAAAAAATTTATTTACACGAACTGCTTAACGTGATGGAGTAAAGAATTTTCTAGTTGATTTTTTGAAAATAGGCCTAAAAACCATAGATATTACATCCTGTCAGCCAAAAATATACCTAACCACAAAATATCTGGACAAACATGTAAATAAATTTTTTAGAGCTGCCAGACAACTTGCCCCCGCCCGCTATCCGCGGCCACTCGCTAACAGCAACCCTTTTCCTTTGAGGATAACCCCAGAACAAGCGTCCATTGCATAGGTTATAATTGCCCCTATGAGCAAAAAGCCTGCTATTACTATCTTCGGACTCGGTCGCATGGGCGGTCAGATTGCTAGGAGGCTGCACAATCGCGGTTTCAAAGTGACTGCCTGGAACCGTTCTCCAGAACCGGTGAAAGAGATAAGGAGAGCAGGAATATTTGGGACCAGTGATATCAACGAGGCTGTCTCCAGGACAAAAGAGCCGAGAATCTTCTGGATAATGTTACCTCACGCTATCACTGCCGATTTCATTCTGGGCGCGGAGCACCTCGGACCATACATGAGAAAGGGCGATATCGTCATTGATGGGGGCAACTCTTTCTACAAGGAGTCGATGAAGCTATCAGAGAAGCTAGGGAAAAAGGGCATCCATTTCTTCGACTGCGGAACCTCCGGCGGAGTTTGGGGTGAGAAGAACGGTTTTGCCCTCATGATCGGAGGTCCGAAGGCAAAATGGCCCGTCATTGAACCCATCATGAAGGCTCTATCTGCTGGCGATAATTATGGCCACCTTGGAGCGGCCGGCGCAGGACATTTCGCCAAGATGGTCCACAACGGCATAGAATACGGCATGATGGAGGCCATAGGTGAGGGTTATGCGGTCTTGGAAGCCAGCAGGTTCGATTTTGACCTGGCAAAAGTCACCCGCGTATATCAGAAGGGGTCAGTGGTCAGGAGCTGGCTCATCGACCTCTGTCGCAACATATTCGAGCATGAGGACGTGGCAGGTACATCTGGAAAGATCGACATGAATGGTGAGGGAGAGTGGACAATAAAAACTGCCAAGGAACTCGGTGTTGACGTTCGTGTCATCGAAGATGCGTTCAAGGTACGGGTCGAATCTGCCAGGCCGAGGGATCGGAAGAAATTCTCCAATAAGATAGTGGCTCTCCTACGCAAACAATTTGGAGGGCACGCTGTTCATAAATAACATATGAAGACTCTTGGAACCATAGCAAAGGCTCTCGTCCTGATCGCCGTTCTGACGACAGCGTACTTGTATCGTGGCCCCGTATCTTTCTATCTCAAGGAGACCTTTTTTCAGATCCGCGAATATTACGCGCCTTGTTCTCAGCCGCTCACGTATAGGATCGGGACGTTCGACGACAGATTCGGCATATCCAAGGCTGATTTCATCAAGGTCATAAAAGAATCCGAAGCCATATGGGAGAGGCCCCTCGATAAGGAGTTCTTCGTGTATGATGCCGAGAACGGACGCATGAGGATTAACCTCATATACGACTATCGACAGGAGGCCTCGAGCAAGCTCACTGACCTTGGTGCAAGCGTAAATAGCGACAAAGCCTCGTACGATACTCTGGTAGCTAGGTATGATACTGCGAAGGCACAATACGCGACAGCAAAATCTACATACGAAAGGGAGGCGACGGTTCTAAAGGCTAGGTACCAGGCTTTGCAACAGAAGATTGACTACTGGAACAAGAAGGGCGGTGCTCCACGGCGTGAGTACGAAGAGATTCAGGCCGAGCAGACTGCCGTGAATCAGGAGCTAACCAGGCTCAAGCTCCAGGAATCGAGGCTCGCTGGTATGGTCGACCAGATAAACGCTCTGGCCGTCACGATAAACAGCGTGGCCAAGTCTCTAAACCTGACCGTGGATAAGTACAACACTATAGGCTCGACATTGGGCGAATCATTTGAGGAGGGACTATACCACTCGAGAGGATTCGATAAACAGATAGACATCTATGAATTTAAGGACAGGACTAGTCTGCTAAAGGTCTTAGCGCATGAGCTTGGACATGCGCTAGATCTCGACCATGTGGAGGATCAAAATGCGATCATGTACTCGCATAACCAGGGTACGAATATGACGCTTACCAAAGCTGATATCGGAGCCATCAAGGAAAGGTGCGGGATAAAGTAGACAGATCTTCGCTTGTCGCTATAATATCCACCAATGTATCTAACAGCAGTCATACTTATCCTCTGCGCCTCATATTTCGTGATTCTGGAGCTCTTTTCTATATTCTTCGACGGTAAGACGGTTAGACCTGGCCCAAAGGCTATCAGATCCGTCGCCATCATCTTCGTCCTGGCGTTGTTGGGGTATGCCGTCGCCCTCTATATACCTGACCTAGAATGGGGTAATCGTGTCTTACACGGCTTCGTCGGGGGATTCCTGACATTTCTTATCTGCTTTTTGGCAGCCACGGATGGGGCTTTCAGGATAAGCCGCTTTCAGTTCTTCATTTTCAGCGCTCTACTAGTAACTAGCCTGGGTGTTCTTAACGAACACATAGAGCTTTTCCTCCAGACCTATATACGGCTCCTTTTTTACTCGAATCCAAATGATACATGGCTCGATCTCATCAGTAACACCGTAGGAATCTTGCTCGCTGGGGCCTGCCTCGTGCCGTTCCTCAACAAGGCCACAACTAGCCCACAAAAATAATGACATGCATATTGTGCGGGATCGAATCGATTGCTAACATGATGCCAACAATATGAATCATAGGGTATACGGCTACGCTATTCCGGCGCTGATTTTTTTATTTTTCTTTGCCTTCAATGGCGCAGAGGCAGTATCTGCGCCGGCACCGTCAGGCACAGCTTCAGGTTCTACCGTGCCCGGCACTCTCGGAGGAGGAAAAGTGATTGGCGGAGGTAGGAAGCAGTCACCACAGTCCCTTCGACCCAACCGCATATTGATCCCTTCCATCAGGGTAAATGCTGAAATCATAGATATCGGAGTCACGAAGACCAATAATCTCGACGTTCCATCTAATTATTACCAGGCGGGCTGGTACAAATATGGATCACTGCCCGGCAACCCCGGTAATGCGGTCATCGACGGTCATGTGGACAATGGAGGTCGTATAGATGGCCCATTCAAGCACCTGAAGGAGACTAAAGTTGGAGATGATATATACGTGGTTATGACAGACGGTTCCATAGTAGCCTATACGATCAAGGACCTTTCTACTTCTAGCTACAAGAAGTTCCCAAAGGAGAGCGTGTTCCGTGGTAACGAGGAATCGGTCCTGAAGATAATCACCTGCCATGGTAAATTCCTGAAATCCGAGGATACATATGATCAGAGGCTCATAGTGACCGCAGTCAAAAAATCCCACACTCTAGCTGCCGTCAAATAGGAAGGGTGTGGCACGCTATCCTCAGAAGACTGTAAGAAACAGCCTGTTTTTCCGTCAGGTTTAATTGTAGGTCGCGATTATAAGCTTAACAATAAACACCATGATGAAATCAACATCATATGCCATCTTAGCTGTAGCCTTGGTCGTGAGCATCCTCGTTCCGACGGCTGCTTTCGCCCAGACATATGCGACGATGCCTGTCCTCTATAATACGAGTGGACAGCAGGTCAACGCCGGGAACACTACGGCGGTACCAGCAGGTTATTATTACCTCGCTCCTAACGGCACCCAACAGGTCTATTACTACGGTAATGGTACCTATTACAATGCCGCTACGGGCACATATGGGGGAAGCGTGAGTAACCCGTTCGGAACTGCCGGAGCCAATCTCGGCTATGTGACGAGCGGCACTGCAGTCTATCCGGGCGTGCCGAACACAGGCGCGGGTGGCGGAGCACTAGCGACATGGGTCACACTGGCTCTAGCATCGCTCATAGTGGCATCCGGAGTGGTCTATCTCTGGACTACTCGAAAGCATGCATACAGGTAGTCAATCTCACAGGAGTGGATGTGACGCTTGGGCGGCATCCATTTTTGTGCTTCCGGACAGCGTCAGCAAAAATAATCATGAATAACAGACTTCTAAAATATGGCACGACAGCGATCGTGGTAGCAGCGGCGATAGTGCTCTGGAGGACATTCACCGCGTCAGCATTGTTATATGACACTAAAGGCGCGTTACTCGAAGACATGACTGCCACGAGCACACGGAACGTTGTTGCGAGCTCGACGGTGCCCGCAAGGCTGTCGATACCTGCCCTGGATATAAATGCGCCAATACAGAAGGTCGGGCTGAATGCTAACGGAGCAATGTCGGCTCCGACCAAGTATAGCGAGGTGGCTTGGTATATGAATGGAACGATTCCTGGTAACAAAGGAAGTGCAGTTCTGGCAGGGCATCTAGACAATGGTCTGGGGCTTGCAGGAGTATTTAAAAACCTGACGAAGATTAAGGTGGGAGATGAAATCTATGTGAAGGATTCGAACGGCCACTTGATGAAATTCAGCGTGAATGATATCCGCACCATAGACTATAATGATATAGACGGCAATCTGATATTTGCCCCTGAAGACGACAAATCACTCATACGGCTAATCACATGCGGCGGCAAATGGATGCCGGAACGAAAGACATATGACAAGAGAGTGGTAATAACAGCCGAGCTGGCTAAATAGGCGTCGCAAAATGAGTTGTGCTAGTATTGCATGATGCCCATTGAGGATGAGCGAATATGAACAAGCTAGCCACGATAAAAGGAAGGATCTCCACCATAGCCAAAGGCGCCGGTTTCATAGATGATCCGGATCCGAACAAGGACTCTATATATATTGAGCCAGGCTTTTTGAATACAGCATTGAACGGGGATACTGTGGAGGTCGCGCTCAAGGAAGTTAGTTCGCGCGGCAAGAAGGAGGTCCAAGGCGAGGTCGTGAAGGTGATAGAGCGCTCCAAGACAGCATATGTCGGCGTCGTAGATTTTGAGCAGGAGACATGCAGGATCACCCCAGATGACAAGAAGATGTATATGCGCATCGATGTGTCTAAGGATGGCGTCAAGGGACTCAAAAAGGACGACAAGGTATACGTAAAGCTGTTGCCCTGGACGGATCCCAAGAAGAACCCGATCGGAACGATCCTCAAGGTGCTCGGTAGAAAGGGCGACAATGATGTCGAAATGGAGTCTATAGTCCTGGACAAGGGATTCGCCATAGGATTTTCGCCGGAGGTTGAGGACGAGGCGACACAGATCGGATTGGCTGGCAAAAAGCCATCCAGTGAGGAGATAGCGCGTAGGCGTGACATGAGGGGCACGCTCACATTCACGATAGACCCTCATGATGCCAAGGACTTCGATGACGCCATCTCATTCAAGGCCATGCCTGGCGGACTATATGAGATAGGGGTGCACATCGCCGATGTATCTCACTACGTGACGGACGGTTCTGCCTTGGACAAGGAGGCGGTGAAGCGCGGTTGTTCCATATACCTCGTCGACAGGACTATACCGATGTTGCCGGAGGTACTATCGAATGATGTTTGTAGCCTCAATCCGAATGAAGACAAGCTCAGCTTCTCTGCTATATTCGTCATGAATGACAAGGCTCTGATAAAGGAGCGCTGGTTCGGAAGGACTGTGATGAATTCTGATCACAGGTTCACCTACGAAACCGCTCAGTCTGTTATAGACGGCGACGCCTCTACTGTAGATAAATATTCAAATGGCATCCAGACGGTCGCTAGCGCGGAGGCCGGCATGAAGTACCGGGAACAGCTGACTGTTCTCGATAGAATTGCCAAGGTCCTTCAGAAAGATAAATTCCACCAAGGGGCGATAGAATTCGAGCAGGATGAGGTAAAGTTCAGACTCGATGACAAGGGTAGGCCGGTGGGGGTATACATAAAGCCCCGTCTCGACACCCACAAACTGGTCGAGGAATTTATGCTCCTCGCCAACAGGGAGGTAGCGAAGTTCATTTTTGATTCAATGAAGAAGAAAGGCCCCAGGGATACCGGAGCCATATATCGCATACATGACGTTCCAGATAAGGAGAAGATAATGGAGCTGACTATCTTCGTTAAGGCTCTTGGCTACGACCTGCGGAGCAAGGCCGGGAATGTCACTGCCCAGGATATAAATCATCTACTCGATCAGATCGAGGGTACTCCGCACGAGTCTCTCGTACGTACTGCAACGATACGGTCCATGCAGAAGGCCATCTACTCCACTAAGAACATAGGCCACTTTGGGCTGGCTTTTGAATTCTACACGCATTTTACTTCACCCATCCGCCGCTACCCAGACCTCCTGGTCCATCGGATCTTGGCGCGACACCTACACGATGAGCCATTCCGAGACAATGAGATAGCCTCTTTCCAAAAGATAGCCGAGAGCTCTACCCAACGTGAAATAGACGCAGCCGAGGCTGAGCGCTCCTCCAAGAAACTGAAACAGGTTGAATATATGAGCACCCGTATCGGTAAGGCCTTCGATGGCAAAATATCAGGAGTATCCAAGTGGGGCATCTATGTCGAGGAGAATGAGAGCAAATCAGAGGGTATGATCAACTTCGACAATCTGGGCAATGACTACTGGGTATTCGATCAGAAGACCTACTCGATCCTGGGAGAACGCTCCAAGAAAAGGTTTACTCTCGGCGATAAGATAAAGTTCAAGGTTATGGCAGCCGATCTTGATAAGAAAATGCTGGACTATGCGTTATATGAATAACCAGCGTGACAGCCAAATTTATAAAAGCTCAGACGGCAGACCAAGGCATCCTAGAGTTCGCTGAATCCATTTCCAAAATCATAAAGAGGCAACGGAAGGTATTATGGCTGGTCTGCGGGGGATCCAATATTCCGGCGGCCGTTAGGATCATGGATAATATCAGGGCATCAGTATCCGAAGCGGATCTGGGTAATCTGACTGTGGGCCAGACAGACGAGCGCTACGGGCAGATAGGGCATGCTGATTCGAATTGGGCACAGATGCTGGAGGCCGGCTTCAATATTCACAAGGTGAACACGTTGCCTATTCTGGTCGGCAAATCGCTAGAAGCCACCGTGAGCGACTATAATGATCGCCTGAAGATCGCTATGGATGATGCATTAGGCGCTCGTGGTGTCATCTTCGCTATTTTCGGAATAGGAGCTGATGGGCATATCGCGGGGATACTGCCCGGTTCACCAGCTATAGACGACCCCCGCTGTGTTACTGGATACGAAGCTGGATCATACATACGCATAACTCTGACTCCCAACGTCATAAGGAAAATCCAGGTCGCCTACGCATTCGCTTTTGGTGAGAGTAAAAAGAAGGCTCTCATGGCTTTTCGAGATGATGCCGCGGCTATCGATATCCGACCAGCCGAGCTCCTTAAGGAGATTGGCGAGGCATATGTCTACTCCGATCAATTCTAAGTATCTGATGGAAAAAGTGATACCAATACTTGAGCATTAAATGTATAGTCCCTTCATCTTGAAATCGGCGCGCTGAGGTTTTCATGGCCAGATCAGGATCGAATAGAACACGCCCGTACTTCGCAATGATGCGGGCAGTATTCGTATCCTCACCATAGAATTTTATTGCAGTGGTATAGCCGCCTGCTTTTTCTAGCACGCTGGCTCTTATGAGATTATTCCCGCCGATGAGCACGGCGCCCCTCCTTATCGGCTTCGACTGGAGGAGTTTACTCATAAAGCCGTAGACGTACTTCTGTGTAGCTAGGGACGAGCGCCTAAATAACGGGCTACCGTCGTAATAGTCGTATGGCCCAGTGACCGCTGTCACACCATCATTGCCGAAGGATCGAACTGCTCTAGATAGCCAATCTCCTTCTGGAAGGCAGTCAGCGTCTATGTTGGCTATGAGCTCACCTGTGGCTTCAAGCCGACCACGCTCCCGCGCATTCAGTAGGCCCTTCTCCGGCTCGTACACGACTTTGACCGGATATTTCGAAGCTACCACAGCGGTTCTATCGGAACTGGCATTGTCGACCACTATGACTTCACGGTCAGCATAGTCTTGAGCGAGAATCGCCTCTATCGTCTTTGCGATGTTCCTCTCCTCATTGAACGCGGGTATTACAACTGTTACCTTCATATATTCAGCGCGTGCCCAGCCAATCCGCCGTACGCGACTTTCCGAAGACCGCGACCCAGAAGGTCTCGAGCATCCAGACGTACAGGAGCTTCGGCCAGCCAACCTGATGGGCACGCCGCCCAGAGTGGAGCACTAGTATTTTTGAGTCATAATGCGTACGGCCAAGCTTAGACAATCGACTGAATAGATCACCATCCTCTCGCGTGACCAGATCCTCACGGTAGCCTCCGACAGCCTCAAAAGCCGACCTCCTAATGACCTGGAATTTGCCAGGGGCCTCTCCCATGCCCAGGATATTGTTCTTTATTAGGTGAACTAGATTGAATATCGCATATACAGCCTTGTCGCTACGGGTCTCTTTTTCTGGTATCACACCGAGCTTGCCTGCAATGCCGACGAGCTTTGGATCTGCGGCGAAACCGGCCAGAGCCCGTTCGAAAACATCATTGGGATTCTGAATGATGCATGACGAATCAGTGAAAACTAACACTTCACCCCGGGCATATTTTGCCCCAGCATTCCGATTTGCGCCGATAGTCACATGCTTTACCTCCGGTACATGTACAAGATCGGCGTACTTTCCAGCCAATGCGACAGTACCATCAGTGCTCTTGTCATCTGAGATGATGATCTCGTGAGGTAGCGTAAGGTTCTGCTTCAGGTGTTTGAGAGTGGCCTCAATATATTTCTCCTCGTTGTATGTAGGTATTATTATGGAGATCATCTTATTGGAGTGTCATCTTTTCCGCCCTCTGTTTGAGGTATCTGCGGTAGCCAAGGAACAGAGCAAAGACCACCACGAACAGGACTGCGACCGACAGCCTGCCGAGCCATGTATCCACCTGCTGGTAGAGGTTGCCAAAGAAGTAGCCTATTCCCATGAGGAGCGCAGTCCAGACGAGCTGCCCGACGGCATTGATGGCAAAATATCTCCAGAAGGGTATGCGTACGATACCGGCTGTGATGAGGGTCACTAGGGCAAAGCCGAAACCGTTTGTTATCTTGGAAATGAACATGATGCTGTCCTTATGCCTATGATATATCGCCGATACCTTGGCTATGCTATCTGGTGTCACGCTGAAATATTTTCCGAACCTATCTACGAACCTATAGCCAAAATGGCGCCCGACATAATACCAGACTACGTCGCCCATGAGGTCGCCTGCCATCAAAGCTAGGTATATAGGTAAAAAAGCGAAATAGTCGAGCTTGACCAAGACGCCGAGGATCATCGATATGATCGGTCCTTCTAGCGCAGCGACCACGACTATGACTATATATGTGATGACCGAATACTGGTGGCTCAAACTGATCAGGAATTCCTGCATGACCAGAGTTTATCACAATTGTGATATATTGATGACATGATATATAAGAGCTTGATAAAGCCGATATTGTTCAGGTTCGACCCCGAATCTGTCCATGATTTCATGACTACAGCAGGGGAAATGGCCGGAGGAAATGTTCTCGGTAGGCCGCTTTTGAGCGCGATGTATGATTACCGAGGGCCGGACATATCTAAGACCGTAGACGGGATCAGATACCGAACACCATTCCTCCTGTCAGCCGGCTTTGACTACAATGGCCGCCTGACGCGAGTGCTTCCTCACATCGGCCTGGGAGGTGAGGAGATTGGGTCTGTTACAGCAAGGAAGTGCGATGGCAATCCGGCTCCGCGCCTGACGCGACTACCGAGATCTGGCAGTATCCTAGTGAATAAAGGCCTTCGCAATGATGGAGTCGAAGTAATAATTGATAGGCTGAAGGGAACGCCGCGCGAGGCAGGATTCGTCATCGGGATATCCATTGCCCGCACAAATGATCAGGATTGTGCCGATACTGACGCAGGTATCGCAGATTACGCTTATTCGTTCAAGCGATTGAACGCGGAGGGTGTCGGGGATTATTATACGATCAATATCTCATGCCCGAACGCCTTTGGCGGCGAGGCATTCACCACACCGGAGCTTTTGACCAAACTCCTTTCCACCCTGCGCGGAATACCCTGCAACAAGCCTGTCTATGTCAAAATGCCCATCAATCTGCCGTGGGAGCAATTCGACTCACTGCTCAAGGTCATCGATAAGTTTGACCTCCAGGGACTAGTCATCGGCAATCTGAATAAAAAATATGATGACCTCGAGTTCCGCAGCGAAGCCCCGGCGCAGTTCAAGGGAGGCTTGTCCGGGAGGCCCTGCACCCATCTATCCACTGATCTCATTGCTAGGACCCGGCAGGCATATGGCTCTAGATTCACGATCATCGGCGTTGGTGGAGTCATGTCGCCAGAGACAGCCATGGAGAAGTTCGATGCCGGAGCAGATCTCGTACAGCTCATCAGCGGGCTCATATTCGAGGGACCGGGGCTGGTGAGGAGGATATGTCAGGCATACAGCGACGGTAAATCTGTAAAATAAAAAGCGGACCGAAACGGTCCGCGGAGGAAATACGAGCTAGGAGCGAGCCTACCAGGCACCAGTCGGAGCCGGCAGGAACGATGGCCGGTGACACCAGTGACGACGCCTGCGGCGCCATTTGCGCGCTGCCTCATCAGGGGCAAGCTCTTCATTCCTGTTACGGCGAAGGAAGTCGAGCTGCCGACGGATATCCGAAACCAACAGCCCGATACGCTTGGCGATGCGATTCATGATCTGGCCGAAGCCATCGCGGATCCGGATGAAGATGACCATGAGCGACAGATCCCGCTTGCCACGGAATTGCTCGGTCGAGTTGCGGCGATGGCTTGTCATCTCGAAGCGGAGCTTGGTGCTCCGCGTCACTCCGCTCTCGAGGATGTCGACCTCGAATACCGCTGTATCCTCGGGCTTGTAGGGGATACGGACCAACTCGATTCGAGTAATGCGCGGGCCATAATTCAGCCTCGCGTGCCTCCGACCGAATCTGCGCTGCTCGACGAGAAGCGCTTTTTTGATCTCTTCCAACCTTTCGACAAGGCCAGTATCAGGGATAGATTTCATATGTAGTTGTATGTGACCGCTAGTTCACATCGGATTATAGACCATATCCGTTAGATTTTGTCTCAGAACTGTGGATACCTAGTGTGTTATAATTTTGCCATTAAACTCAAATAAACCACATGAAAAAAATCCGCGTAGCAATAAACGGTTTCGGTAGGATAGGTAGGGCGTTCTACAAGGCCGCTAGGGAAAGACAGGAGATAGAGGTGGTCGCTGTGAATGACCTCGGCAGTGTGGAAAATTTCGCCTATCTCCTCAAGTACGACACGGCCTACGGTACAAGCGATTTCGATATTAAGGCTGACACAGAGAATAATTCTCTCATCGTCGACGGGCAGAAGATCGTATTCATTGCCGAGAAGGACCCGTCGAAACTGCCGTGGAAAGCGATGGATATAGACGTGGTCATCGAATCAACTGGGTTGTTTGCTTCTGCGGAGGGATCGCAGGCCCATATAACTGCCGGAGCAAAACGCGTTGTCGTGACCGCCCCGATCAAGGACGGTGAGACCATCCTCATGGGCATGAATGAGGATAAACTAGAGGGTTGCAGGATATCCTCAAATGCTTCCTGCACGACGAATGCCGGCAGTCCACTCATTGCCATCCTTGATGAGGCCTTGGGCATAGAAAAGGCCTTGTTAAATACCGTGCACGCCTATACGGCCAGCCAGTCTCTGGTAGATGGACCTTCTAAAAAGGATTTCCGCGAGGGCCGCGCTGCCGCACAGAATATAGTGCCATCATCGACTGGAGCGGCTATAGCCGTGACCAAGGTCATCAAACAGTTGGAGGGTAAGTTTGACGGTATCTCCATCCGTGTGCCGATTGTGACGGGCTCTATCGTGGATGTGACTTTCGTTTCTAAGCGCGCGACAACAGCCGAGGAGGTCAATGGTATCCTCAAGAAGGCCGCCTCAGAGCCGCGATGGAACGGTATATTCACCGTCACCGATGAACCGCTTGTATCGAGTGATATTGTAGGTATGAAGCATGCCTCTATAGCAGACCTCGCCATGACTCGCGTCGCCGGAGGCAATCTAGTTAAGGTTCTCGCTTGGTATGACAATGAGATGGGGTATACGTATACGCTAGTTGATCACGTCATAAAGGCTGGGAGATTGATCTAACATCATCAAAAACGACGGTCACAGGATGGTGGCCGCCGGACTGCAGGAGGATCGTTATGCTTCCAACGGCACGAGGGCAATATCCGTGGCCTCGGACGGGATGATCCCGTTGTAAATCCTCTCATAAGTCTTGAGAACTGGACTCCAAAGGCACACCCGCGTCGTTTCATCCTCGACTGCTAGAATGCAGAAGTCGTGCGGGTAATTGTAGATGATCCATTCGGAACCCGGGCCCCGGAGCTCGCCGGTGGATGCCAAACGAAAACCTTCTTCGCGTAGGACCTTCACTAGGATGGGTATGGACATTCGTTTCTCGGCCTCCGCCAGTGACCTTATCTGAAAAGAAACAAATTTGATGCAGCATGGCATATGATAATTCTCCTTCTGCTGGCATTAAAGCATTCTTGGATATGCATTGTCCATTGAGGTATAATCATGTCATGAATATAATCCTTGCTGCCGATCATGCAGGCTATGAACTAAAGGAATCCATCAAAAGCTACCTCGAGGCTAAGAAGTTTCAGGTTCTAGATGTAGGGGCGCACAATCTTGTTCCTGAAGACGACTACCCCGTATACATGGCGGCTGCGGCCATGAAGGTGGTCGAGGATACCAAAGGCGAGACTAAGGCGATAATATTCGGCGGTTCAGGGCAGGGAGAGGCTATGGTCGCTAATAGGTTTCCCGGGGTACGAGCTGCAGTATGGGATGGAGGCGATATCGAAATAGTGAAGCTCTCGCGCGAGCACAATGACGCTAATGTACTTTCAGTAGGCGCGAGATTCGTGAAGGATGATGAGACAAAGAAAGCGGTAGAGGTCTGGCTGTCGACAGCATTTTCCGGCGACGAACGGCATGCTCGCAGGAACTTTCAGATAGATAACATAGAATAATGGCTAAGATTGAGATAATACCTGCCATCCTTCCGATGACATTTGAGGAATTGGAAAATCAGGTCTCGCTAGTGACCGGTTTCGTAGGGACTGTCCAGATAGATGTCTGCGACGGCCAATTCGTGCCAAATGCGACCTGGCCATATAGAAAGCATGACGATACCTTCGAGAAACTTGTAAAAGAGGAGGTTGGGCTGCCTGGTTGGGAGGAATTGAACTTTGAGATCGATCTTATGGCCAACAGGCCTGGAGAGCGAGTCGATGAATGGATACAGGCCGGAGCGAGCCGGATAGTATTGCATGTAGAATCCAAGGGTTTCAGTAGGGATGTCATAGCGAGCTTGTCTGGCAGGATCGAGGTGGGCATAGCCTTGAATGAAGAAACCTCTCTAGAAGTTATTGCTCAATATCGAGAGCACATCGATTTTGTCCAGCTCATGGGCATAGACCGGATCGGATTCCAGCATCAGCCTTTTGATGACAAAGTTATAGGGCGAGTCGGGGAGGTCCGCCTCAAGTATCCCGACCTACCGATATCCGTGGATGGAGGGGTGTCCCTCGCTAACGCCCCAGCGCTCATTGCTGCAGGTGCGACTAGGCTCGTAGTCGGATCAGCCATTTTTGCTGATGAGAATCCTACAGATGCCGTGGAAAAGTTCAGACACCTGTCCAAATGATCTAATGGTATACTTTGGAGCAAATGGCTCTGACAGATGAAAAAGTAAAATTCCTCGAAGACAAAGCCCTGGAGATCCGGAGATCTATCATTGAATCTCTCATCACGGCCAAGTCTGGTCATACCGCCGGCCCGCTCGGCATGGCTGACATCTTCACCTACCTATATTTCCATGCTTTGAAGCATGATCCCAAGAAGCCACATTGGGAATATCGCGACCGCCTGGTGCTATCAAACGGCCATATCTGTCCAGTCCTCTATGCCACCATGGCTCATGCCGGATATTTTCCTGTCGTCGAATTGCAGACATTGCGCGAGCTCGGTAGTCGTCTTCAGGGCCATCCTCACCGCGATTTTTTGCCCATGCTCGAGAATTCATCCGGTCCACTGGGATCAGGCCTCTCACAGACAGTAGGGATGGCGCTCGCGGACAGGATAGATAATGGGCGCACATCAGGCAGACAATTTTATTGTCTCATGAGCGATGGAGAGCTCGATGCAGGAAATTCATGGGAGGGAGCAATGCTGGCTGGCAAGGAAAAACTGCAAAACCTGACGGCAATCATCGACCGCAACAATATCCAGATCGACGGATTCACGGAGGATATCATGCCGCTAAACCCGTTAGCAGATAAATGGCGCGCCTGGAATTGGCACGTCCAGGAAATAGACGGGCACAACTTCAGGGACATAGATCGTGCCATAGGCGAGGCGCACTCTGTTTTTGACAAACCTTCTGTCATCATCGCCTATACGACGCCATCGAAAGGTATACCCGAGTTTGAGCGCAAATTCGAATGGCACGGCAAGCCACCGACTACGCCAGAGGAGATAGAGACGGCTCGCAGAGCATTGAACGACGTGCGGACACTGGGAGGCCGCGTCAAATCACCGCACCATGAATAATAATCATGCTTAACCCCGACCCAAAACTAAATCCGAAGATGTTCGATGCAGATGTCGAGCAACAACCTATACGCAAGGGCTATGGTGAAGGTTTGCTCAAAGCCGCCGAGCTAGACAAACGAGTCGTGGGCCTCTGCGCTGATCTCACTGAATCGACTCACATGCTGGCCTTCAAGCAAAAGTTCCCAGAGAGGTTCATAGAGATAGGCGTGGCGGAACAGAACCTCGCGACTGTCGCTTCCGGCATGGCCGCTATGGGCAAAATCCCATTCATGACTTCATACGCGACGTTCAGTCCTGGCAGGAATTGGGAACAGATCAGGACGACCATCTGCTACAACAACCGACCGGTAAAGATCGCCGGTTCGCATGCGGGCGTATCGGTAGGACCAGACGGCGGCACTCATCAGGCAATCGAGGACATCGCCATCACTCGTGTTTTGCCGCGCATGGTGGTGATATCGCCGTGCGATGCTATCGAAGCGCGCAAAGCGACCATGGCTGCGGCTAAAACAGATGATCCTACATACATCAGGTTGGCTAGAGAAAAGACTCCGGTCATGACCACCGAGGAAACACCTTTTGAGATAGGGAAGGCCCAGATAATATTCAGGCCGCAGAAGATTGGAACAAGGCTGGACGCGGCTATAATCGCCACAGGAGCTCTGCTGCACAATGCGTTAAAAGCCGCTCAGGAGCTCGAGGCAAAAGGAAAGTCAGTTGCCGTAATGAACCTCTCCACCATAAAACCACTAGATAGCGATGCAGTGATCCAGCTTGCGGGTGCGGCGGGCGCTATAGTGACTGTCGAGGAACATCAAATCACCGGAGGTATGGGATCTGCCGTTGCGGAATGCTTGTCGGCGCATTGCCCGGTGCCTATTGAATTCATCGGGGTGCAAGACCTGTACGGACAGTCAGGAAAGCCGGCAGAATTGATAGAGCTCTATGGTATGGGAGCAAGCCATATAGAAGAGGCAGTCAAAAGGGTAATTCTCCGTAGGAAATGACGCTTCGGGGCTGTGCGTGCTATATTCTCTGAATGGGATTATTCAAGCTTTCAACTACATTCACGCCGGCTGGTGACCAGCCAAAGGCCATCGCTAGCCTTCGGGACGGCCTCAAAAAGGGTTTTGACCGCCAGACACTGCTCGGAGTAACTGGGTCTGGTAAGACCTTTACTGCAGCCAATATCATCGCTTCATATAATAAGCCGACCCTGGTCATAGCGCACAACAAAACCTTGGCTGCCCAACTGGCGCAGGAATACAGGGAGTTCTTCCCAGATAATGCGGTCCACTACTTCGTCTCATATTACGACTACTATCAGCCAGAGGCCTACATCCCAGCGTCAGATACATATATAGAAAAGGAGGCGATGATCAATGCCGAGATCGAGAGGCTCCGCCATGCTTCGACCCAGGCCCTCCTCACACGCAAGGATGTTATCATCGTAGCCTCAGTGTCCTGTATATATGGCTTGGGCAGCCCAGCAGAATACGAAAAGGTCAATCTGAGGATCACTGCAGGCATCGAACTTTCTCGTACGGAACTGCTCCGCAAACTCATCGATATACATTTCGAGAGGACTTCGGCCGATCTGGAGCCCGGCCAATTCAGGGCAATCGGCAACAATCTCGAGGTCATGCCGGTGAATGAGAAAACCGTATATCGCATCGAATATGATGCTGGCAAAGTCGAGAACATCATCGAGATCGACCCCGTAACTCGCGCTGTGAGGGCAAATCACAAGACGATATTCATATTCCCGGCAAAGCATTTCATATCTAACGATGAACAGACATTGAGGGCCGCCAAAACTATCCAGGCAGAGCTGGAGGGCCGGCTCAAGGTGCTCGAGAAGGAGGGCAAGGTTCTGGAGGCTGAGCGCCTGAAGCGCCGCGTGAGATACGATCTGTCCATGATCCGCGAGATCGGCTACACAAATGGGATAGAGAATTATTCAAGGCACTTCTCCGGCAAGATGCCAGGGGAACCGCCAGATTCTCTGCTCGCGTATTTTCCTCACGACAAGGATGGTAAGGCAGATTTCCTGACCATCATAGATGAGTCACACGTTACCGTCCCCCAACTGAACGGCATGTACGCCGGGGATGCATCCCGAAAGGACACTCTAGTAGAACATGGCTTTAGACTGCCATCTGCAAAAGACAATCGTCCTCTCAAATTCGATGAATTTGTTGAACGCGTGGGTCCCATCATATTCACATCTGCCACACCGAGCGACTATGAGAGAGAAATAAGCCAGCAGATAGTAGAGCAGGTCATACGCCCGACTGGCCTGGTAGATCCAGTCCTGGAATTGCGCCCGGTGAATGTAAAGGCCGGCTACAAAGGCCAGATATTTGATTTCATAGATGAAGCTACGAAGACTATCGCAAAGGGAGAGCGAGTGCTAGCGACTACACTAACTAAGAAGATGGCCGAGGACCTCTCTGAATTCCTCAAGGAGAAGGGCATAAAGACTAACTATCTGCACAGCGACATAAAGACCATAGACAGGATAACCATCCTCACGGAATTCCGTCGTGGAAAATTCGACTGCCTAGTGGGCGTCAACCTGCTTCGTGAGGGGCTCGATCTGCCGGAGGTATCGCTCATAGGTATACTGGACGCTGATAAGGAGGGTTTCCTAAGATCAGAGACGGCTTTGATACAGACGATTGGTCGTGCCGCCAGGAACGTGGCTGGCCGGGTCCTACTCTATGCCGACGTGCTCACTGGTTCGCTCAAGAATGCCATAGCCGAAACTGACAGGCGTAGGGCAGTACAGGTCGCGCACAACAAGGCTCACGGTATAACCCCGCAGTCCATCAAGAAGATGATCCACGACATAACAGACCATTTGAAGAGCGAGCATGATGCGGCAGTCGATGAATTGGTGAAGATCGATGAGGATCTGGCTAGGAATAACCCTACCAAGCTCCTGAAACAGAAGGAAGAACAGATGGCAGCCGCGGTGAAGAATCTGGATTTCGAGACGGCAGCGCTCATAAGAGATGAGTTATTCGCCCTGGAGGGTAAATTGGGGATTTCCAGACCGATCAAACACAAGAACTGATGTGATAGAATTCAGTCCATGCCATCGCCTCTCCTCTCTAGGAACGGGAAGATACTCATAATCGAGAGCAATGGCCCGTTCGGCGAACGATTGAGAGACGCCCTCAAGAAGGAGGGATATGAAACTAAGCTCGTCAAGAATGGTGCCGAGAGCATGAAAACGATATATGACTATATACCGAACCTTCTCGTCATGGATATTGCCTTAGACGGCGCTGATGCCTACGACATCCTGGAGAAGAAGCAGGCCGAGCCTCTACTCGCGAAGATACCTGCTTTCCTTTTGTCCTCTGTACCCATAAATATGCACCGCATACCTAAAGGTATTGCTGCCGAAATATTCATGGCAATAGATCTGAAACCTGAACAGCTGGTGGAGAAAGTAAATCGACGCCTGGGTAATTCCATACCAGAATCTCCCATCGAGGCAGAGAAAGGGAAAAAGAAGATAGTCTGGGTCGAGGATGACCGACTCATCGGCACGATATTGTCTAAGAAGCTCTCCTCGTCTGGTTTCGATCTATTTCACGCAAAGAACGGCGAGGAAGCCCTGGAGATCCTAAAATCGGTGATACCCGATATCATAGTGCTCGACCTAGTGCTACCCGGGATGAGTGGGTTCGAGATCCTTCAACAAATAAGGAAGGATATGGCCATGAATAACATTCCTGTCATAATCCTATCTAACTTGAGCCGTCAGAGCGACATAGAGCGGGCAAAAGCCCTCGGGGCCAGAAAATTCCTAGTAAAAGCCGCTGTTTCGCTCGACCAGATAGTGGAGGAGGTTAGAGCAGTATCTTGATTTATACCCAAAAACGTGATAGCATCCGGCAACTATGCCAGGACATTCGTCGAATCCGAGGAGAAAAGTAGGCCGTCCAGACGATAAGATCGTCGTCAAAGGGGCGCGAACGCACAATCTCAAGAACATCACAGTCGAGATGCCCCGGAATGCGATGATAGCCGTGACCGGCTTGTCTGGATCTGGGAAATCATCGCTCGCATTCGATACGATATTCGCCGAAGGACAACGTCGATATGTAGAATCGCTTTCTGCATATGCTCGCCAATTCCTGCACAAGCTCCAGAAGCCCGATGTGGATGAAATCTCCGGATTGTCTCCAGCCATATCGATCGACCAGAAATCGCGCTCGAATAACCCGCGCTCTACAGTCGCAACAATCACAGAGATATATGACTATATGCGCATATTGTTCGCCCGAGTCGGCAAGCCCCACTGCCTCATCTGCAATCGGGAAATCCATAGGATATCAAAGGAGGAGATATTGGAGACTATCCTAAAGTCGGTAAAGGAGAGGACTGGCCGAGCCAAGAATGTATTCGGCGTGAATATCACTGATGCAAAGATAAAGGTTTACGCGCCAGTTGTGGTCGGCCGCAAGGGAGAATACTACCAGATGCTATATGATCTCCTGGGCAAGGGCTTTGAGCGCGTGGTCATAGATGGTAAACCATACCGCCTGCGCGACCAGATAATCCTCGAGAAGAATAAGAAGCACGACATCGACGTTCTCGTCGATGAGATATTCGTCAGCGAATTCCAGGAGACCAAGCAGATCGAGAATGCGCGGGAACGCCTGTCAGAAGCTCTCGAGCGCGCTATCCATGAGGCTGATGGCCTTATCAAACTTGAGTACCCCGGTGAAACAAAGCTCATGTCTGTGAAATTCATGTGTCCGTACGACGGTTTCTCGTACCCGGAGATCGAGCCTAGGCTTTTCTCCTTCAACTCTCCCTATGGAGCCTGCGCTGCCTGCAACGGACTAGGCACGGAAAGTATATGGTCAGACGCCCCATGTCAAACCTGCAAAGGCGCTCGCCTACGAGATGAGGCTTTACATGTGCTCATAGATGGCAAGAGCATCGTCGATGTAGTGAGCCTCTCCATCGAGCGTGCACTGCCGTATTTCAAGGACATAAAGCTCACAGATGCAGAGAAGGAGATAGCGAAGGTGGTCCTGAAGGAGATAGGGGCCCGCCTTTCATTCATGGTGAATGTAGGCATCGAATATCTTGCGCTCGACCGGCGCGCCAGCACGCTCTCTGGCGGCGAGGCACAGCGCATCAGGCTGGCATCACAGCTTGGCTCTGGTCTCGTAGGCGCGCTCTACGTGCTAGATGAGCCGACTATCGGCCTTCACCAGCGCGATAATGACCGCCTCATAAAGACTCTCCTGCACCTGCGCGATCTCGGCAATACCATACTGGTCGTGGAGCACGACGAGGATACGATGTTCGCATCGGATTACATCATCGATATCGGGCCTAAGGCAGGTGTCCATGGCGGTGAAGTTGTCGTATCCGGCTGGCTGGAGGATCTCCTAACAGCCAAGAAGAATACTAGCGGCTCGCTCACACTCTCGTATTTGCGCGGCGAGACTAAGATAGACATACCTCGCGGCCGTAGGGAGCCGAAGGGCAAGGTAATGATCCGAGGCGGGCATATTTTCAATATCAAAAATCTCGATGCCGATGTTTCCTTGGGATGCTTGAATGCCATAACAGGCGTTTCAGGTTCCGGTAAATCCTCATTCATGTACGAGATCCTGTATCGCAACCTGCAGTCGAGATTCGAGAGTAGGCACCGTACAAATGAGGCAATAAATTGCAAATCATTCTCCGGTTCTGAATACATAGGCCGCGCTATCCTCATTGACCAATCGCCCATCGGCCGCACTCCGAGATCAAATCCTGTCACATATACCGGTGCCTGGACACACATACGCGACATGTTTGCCGCCGAACCGGAAGCGCGAGCCCGAGGCTGGGGACCTGGCAGGTTCTCATTCAACAGACCTGGTGGCCGTTGTGAGGCTTGTGAAGGTAATGGCGAGATAGCGGTGGAGATGCACTTCCTACCGACTGTGTATGTCACCTGCGATGTTTGCAATGGCAAGCGCTTCATGAAGGAAACGTTAGATGTGAAATACAAGAAGAAGAGCATTCACGACATCCTTGAGCTTACTGTAGAGGAGGGTATCGAGTTCTTTGAGGACATTCCGGCTATATATGATCGACTGAAAACCCTACAAGAAGTCGGTCTGGGCTATCTGAAGCTCGGTCAGTCCGCCACCACGCTTTCCGGCGGTGAGGCCCAGCGCGTGAAGATATCATCAGAGCTATACCGCGCTCACATTCAGAAGACTATCTATCTGCTCGATGAGCCTACAGTCGGTCTGCATTACGAAGATGTGCGCAAGCTCATAGATATTCTGCAAAAGCTCGTGGATAAGGGCAATACCGTCGTGGTCATCGAACACAATCTCGATGTCATAAAGAATGCCGACTACATACTCGATATCGGACCAGAGGGTGGCGAGCACGGCGGCAAGCTTGTGGCAAAGGGGACTCCCGAGGATGTGGCAAGGAATGAGAAGTCATATACTGGGAAGTATTTGAAGAAGCACTTAAAATAAATCTCTTGACGCTGCTGATTACGATTCTGCCCATTAAAGGATATGACGCTTGATAAGCTCAAAAAACTGAATATTCCTGAGGAGGCTGGAGTTTACATATTCCGGGACGGAAAGAGACGCCCAATGTATATCGGCCGGGCTACGTCGCTCAAGAGCCGCATCCGCAGCTATTTTTCGGCTGAACTCATAGCAACGCGCGGTCCGCGCATCGTCGACATGATCACCAAGACCCATACGGTGACTTGGCAGGAACAGGACTCAGTGCTCGAAGCGATATTGCTCGAGGCCGAACTCATAAAGAAGTACCAGCCCTACTACAATGTCGACGAGCGTGATGATAAGAGCCTCCAATATGTCGTAATAACCGAGGAAGCTTGGCCGCGGGTATTCCTGGCGCGAGCTCGTGACCTGGAGCAACAGATCAAGGACGGGACAGTTCCGTATAAGATAAAAAAGAAGTTCGGTCCATTCCCGGAGGCTGGCCTCATCAAGGAGGCATTAAAGATCCTGCGACGTTTGTTCCCATTTAGGGACAAGAAGTCGCTTGACCCTCGTCATGAGGCTTTCTACCGCGCCATCGGCCAGTCGCCGGACGGCAGCGACGAGGATCACCGCCAGCATTATCTCCGTACGATAAGACACCTTATCCTTTTTTTCCAGGGCCGGAAGGGCGTTCTTGAAGCCGATCTCAAACGGCAGATGAAGGCGTGCGCCAAGGAGCTACGCTTCGAAGAAGCCGATCAGGCAAAGCGGCTGCTCCATGCTCTCGATCACATAAACGACATCGCCCTCATAAAAAGGGAGACGAACGCTATGCTATTTGATGGTAAGAAGCGATTCAGAATAGAAGCATACGACGTGGCGCACCTCGGCGGCACCGAGAATGTCGGGGTGATGGTCGTATCCATGAATGGCCAGCTGACACAGTCAGAATATCGCAAGTTCAAGATCTCTCGGAACAAGAACGATGATATAGCGGGGCTCGTAGAGATACTTTCGCGCCGACTCAATCATTCCGAGTGGCAATATCCTGACCTCATCATCGTCGACGGCAGTAAGGTGCAGGCCAAACACGCAGAGGCAGTGCTCATGTCTCGCCGCATAAATATACCTATTGTCGCTGTGACAAAGGATGAGCATCACAAAGCAGAAACACTAGTGGGCAATCCGGATATAACAAAACGCTACCGTGCTGAAGTTATACAGTTAAATGCCGAAGCACACAGATTTGCCATCAAATATCACCGCAAGCGCCGGGAAGGCCTGCGTGACCGCGTGGTACAATAATCCCATGGCAAATCGCATCCGTGTCGGCGTGATACGCGGCGGACCAAGCAATGAATATGAAGTTTCCCTGAATACAGGGGCTGCTGTGTTGGCTGCTATCCGCGAGAAACTGGATGAACGATATGAACCTGTGGATGTATTCATAGACAGAAGCGGAAAATGGCACATCTTGGGCAAGGAGATAGACCCCAGAGACAGCCACCATCATTTCGATATAGCTTGGAATGCCTTACACGGCAATTATGGCGAGGACGGTAAGATACAGTCATTTTTCGAGGCTCATGGCATACCTTTTACCGGAAGCGGCACACTAGGCTCGGCCATTGGTATGAACAAGGGACTCACAAAAAAAATCCTCCGGGATCACGGCATCAAATCGCCGTATTGGAAGGAGGCTAGCACTGTGGACATAAGGAGGGATCTTCATGGGGCAGTAGAGGATATATTTACTACATTCGTGCTACCCGGTGTCATCAAACCTGCCCAGAGCGGTTCATCCGTAGGAGTCTCGGTGGTCAAGGTTAAGGCCGACATCGGGCCAGCTTTGCAAGCTGCCATAGAGCACGGCGACCAGGTGATAATCGAGGAATTCATACCAGGGGTCGAGGCTACATGCGGCGTCATAGATGGATTCAGAGGCGAGGAGCTCTATGCTCTACCGCCGGTAGAGATACGACCCAGAAATGTTTTTTTTGATTATGACGCGAAATATAATGGCCAGTCTGAAGAGATCGTTCCAGGAAGATTCGATATAAAGACTAAGAGAGAAATAGAAGACCTGGCGCGTGCGGTTCACAAACTGCTCAAGCTTAAGCATTATTCCAGGACTGACTTCATCATACATCCTCGGCGTGGCATATACGTCCTCGAAACGAACACCTTGCCTGGGCTCACGGAGGAATCGCTATTGCCAAAATCTTTGCGGGCCGTGGGGAGCGGCTTACATGAGCTCATAGACCATATCATCAGGCGAGAATTGGGTGTATAATACTGGCGAATAAGGCTCGTTATGAAAACTTTTCGTCAGAAGCTCTTTTCGATGAGCTTGTCGGTCCTGGCTGTCGCTGCGACCGGTTTTGTCCTCATCGCTTGGCCCCAGTGGGCCATATATCTCTGGATTCCGGCATGCACATGGGCAGCATGGAGGTTCAGCGTGCGCTACCTCCTGCCAGGCTCATTCCTCTGCAAGCACTGTGGGCGCCTCAAGTGTGCGAAGCACCGGGCGCAGACAAGCCTGGGTTCCGAGGCGTTTTGCACGATTTGCGAACATGATCGCTCCCTCACTGCGGCTTCGCTCGAACGGATAGAACTATCATTGGAAGCGTTCCGGGAACGCATCGCGCTTGAGCGCGGAACATTCAAGTCAGTTCCTCACCCGATAGTGTATCGGCCGGAAAGTGAGGAATGATGCATAAGGTCCAGGTCTACGGCGCGGTCTCTCATGGCTGCGCTTTTTTGTGAAGTGATAAAAAGCCCGCCTAGAACGCTAGGCGGGCAAACGGAACGAAACGAGGCAAGCGCATCAGGCGGCGGCGACCGGCTCGAGAGCTGACACATCGACATGCCTGCGGGAAGCGACGAGCTTCTCGATACTGACGTCCGGCAATCCGAAACCCGGATTAACCTCGGGTTGAACGAGTCTGCCGAGACCCAGCCGGGCGACCACGAACGTATCGAGCACCTCATAGACAGTGAAGCGGGCAGATTGACCAGCCCAGTCGCCATCGAATTCCGTCACTCGGCGAAACTCACAGCGTCGGCCGGCCGTGTATGCGAGAGGCGCCACGGCAGCCTTGAAGTCCGGAATGGACGGTTGATCGCTGCTTATGACTGCAACGGGAAGCCCGTAAAATGGGCCGCGGTTCGTCACGAGGCATTCATCGTGGTTGCGGCCAAACACAGCAAAGAATGCAATGCGTTGCACCCTGACTGAACCCAAGTTCGATTCGGATGAGATCATGGGAGTTGCTCCTGATGAATTTTCAAGATTGCGTAGCGAAACTGTGTTCAGTATAGCTCTGCAGCAAATACACGCTACCTACTTATCCACACAAGATATCTGTCCTTAATCTACTGTGGACCCGACTGGGATCGAACCAGCTGCCTCCGCTTTGCAAAAGCGGCGCTCTACCAAGTGAGCTACGGGCCCCTGTCTGCTATCAGGCAGGCACGCGCATAAATATACATGACAATGGCCTATTTGTAAAAAAAGCGCCGCCTCGGAGGGGGCGGTGCGATGCAGGGAAGGGTCAGGCGCTGATGGGCGGCGTGGGATCAAAATTCCCGGGCGAAGAGCCGTAAGCCACGCGGTGGGAGCTTTGCCGGAGAGTGAATCCGCGGTAACTCCGGTGAGTCACGGTGGAGTGGAGATGTTTGGCGTGGACCCGCCGGAGACTGTGCGACCAAGAATGTGAACGGAGCTGGGGTTGGCTTCACCTCGGCTGGCTCGACCCGAAGGCCTGTGAGAGAATTGAAATTGGGCGGGAGGAAGGAGATGGAACTTCCTTTGAAGATGTGCTCGACTGAAGCAACGCGAGCCGGCTCAGCGGCAAACGCGGACATTGCGATAAACAATGCGATGGCTATTGTTTTCATGGGATACACACATATTGGTTTGACTCTGGAACGAAGACTGTAAAGACAGTAGCACCGAGGCACAAACATGTCTATCCACCAGAAATATAGTCGCTATGCTCCTTGATTTTGTGGACCTAGGGGGAATCGGACCCCCGCCTCGGCAATGCGAATGCCGCGTAATGCCACTTTACTATAGGCCCGGAG
>CAYHNH010000004.1:0-29582 GCA_964358005.1 uncultured Candidatus Saccharibacteria bacterium
TTAGCTCAGTTGGTTAGAGCATCGAGCTTATACCTCGAGGGTCCTTGGTTCGAATCCAAGAGGGCGGACAACAGTACCTGTGGTCCTATATGCTCGAATTATATATGTGCAAGCCGCCGATCGAGCTCGCTGTATAGTTGCCGCATGTTCCAGCGCACATCTGCCCGCCTATCTGCCAAGCATCTGAGAGAGGAGCCATGGCTGCAGGCAACGTCACTGTTCCTATCTGCTTTCCATCTAAGTAAATACGCACTGATGTCCCAGAGAGCGTATAAGCTGTGTGATGCCATTTAGCGTCATCGATTGATACTGGGAAATATATCCAAGTATAGTTACTGGCTGAATCGACGAAGAGCCAGCCTGTAGCGAACAGCCTTCGGTAATAAGTCTGTCCAGCCAGTATGGCATTGGCAGACGTCTTGACCCATACGCCGACAGTTTCGTTGGTGCCATTCATGGCTGTTCCCTGAGTCGCGGCATAGTTAGTCGTTCCATTGAAGGTTAGCGAATACCCAGGTCCCGACGGTCCAGGCGTCCATAAGTTGGCTGCACTTGGAGTCAGGATATTCGTCCCTCCTAAGGCATCTCTAGCAATGCTTCCGGTTCCTTCGTTGAGGAAGAAAACTGCTACGGCCTTGTCTCCGACCGCCTGGTGCATATTGGCCGCAAAGGCTTGCGACGAAGCTATCCGGGCTTTTTCTTTGGCGCCATTCAGAGAAACCAGTATGATCGAGGCGAGCATGCCGATGATCGATATGACTACCAGAAGCTCTATGAGCGTGAATCCATCTGTTCTTTTATATGGCATTTCGTTGAAGGGGTCCCAAATTTTCCTCGGATCTCACGGTCTCCAGTATGGGATCTGCGCCCTGGCCGCCTATTCGGGGCAAGGACTCGCGGAAGGCGATCCACATGACTATCGCATTGACCACTATAATGGCAACCAATATATAGCCGGCTTGGGCCTTGTTTCGTACAACCCCCTTCCTTACGAGCCAGCCGACGATGCCCCTTTCTCCGGTGGAGGTGCTGGCGTATATGGGGTTACGCACAGTGGTCTTTGGAGAGTCAGAATCGAATTCTATTCCTGCAGGCATGTTTAGATTTTACTCCAGTGTGCGGATTATTCAAGGCTACTTCCTCATGTTGATGCAGAAGCTGCCGCCCATTTCGAGATTTGCGCATAAGTCATACCCCTGACCAGCAGTGGTATATCCCGCTTCACCGGCATTCATGGGTTCGTAAGTGTACCTATAAGTCGTATTGTTTACCGGATCCTTCGGCAGTGTACCTATAAGTCCTTGAGTCAAAAGATCACGCATGTCACTATTTGCATCCCAATCGCCGGTTCCTCCGGCCGCTCCACAGCCACCTTCGCCTCCATTGCTAGTGTCGGAGCACAGGGCTTCGGGCTGGGTATAGGCGCTCGCGTTTCGGTAGTAGTTCAATTCAAGGGCTGTCGATAGTTGTCGTAGTTCAGCAACTCTCTTGCCATCGCGAGCTTTTTTCTTTGCTCCGTCCATGGCCACTAGGATTATCGAGGCCAATAGACCGATAATGGCTATAACAACCAAAAGCTCTATGAGGGTGAATCCTCTAATAATTTTATCTGCTACGGGTTTTTTCATATTTGTCCTGGAGTTTGCCCCGGAATAGCCGGATATCCCGTACGTGGGTCTATTTTCCTCTCTTCGACAGTAGGAGAGTTAGATCGGAACATTACAAACGTGGCTATTAAAACAATCACGAATATACCTAACAGAACGATCATTGTCTTGTTTTTTCTAATCATCTGGGGAACTCCGGCTTGTGCCGGTGTCCCACTATATGGTCTAGCGCCAGATCCAGGCTCATCAAATTCTACGTTTGGACTCATGTTCCAATGATAGCTCCACTCCGGTTTTTTTGAAACCCCCTACTCTGATCACTCAAAGTGCATCTCTGAGTCCTTTTTCTCGATTGCTGCCGATAGGCCCGGATAGGCGCGAAGCTCTGCATCCTGAGAGATGAGCCTTATCGCTTCATTGCGGGCGGCCTCAACCAGCTTGAGATTCTGAAGAGCATCCATAGCGACATCTGATACGCCCCATTGTTTGGCACCAGAGAGCAGGCCCGCGCCTCGCTGGGCTAGGTCGGCCTCGGCCAGCTCGAAGCCATTCTTGGCTGTTTTTAGGGCATTTAATCTCTCGACGGACTTTTCGCTGGTAGTCTCGGAGAAGCAATAACAGTAGGCCTGATGGGAGCTCCTCATCACGCGACCGCGAAGCTGGTGTAGCTGGGAGAGCCCGAACCTCTCGGCCCCCTCTATTATTATGACCGTAGCGTTCGGGACATTCACGCCGACTTCGACTACTGATGTCGAGCAGAGTATGTGGATGCGTCCTTCCTTGAATTCATTCATCATGTCATCTTTTTCCTTCGGTTTCATCTTGCTGTGAAGTACGCCGATCTCGTATTCAGGAAAGACGTCCTTCTTTAGGCGTTTGGCTTCTTCTTTCACTGATTTGGCGATGATGGCCGCTTCTTTTTCTGGGTCGGGTTCGTCAATACGTGGACATATGACATACATCTGCCGGCCTGCCTTCAATTCCTCGCGTATCTTCACATAGACTAGGTCGCGCTTCGAGGGATAGACGATCTCGGTGATGATAGGTTTTCGTCCGGAGGGAGATTGGTCGAGCAGAGTCAGGTCCAAGTCTCCGTACATGGTGAGCGCCAAGGTGCGGGGGATGGGCGTGGCGGTCATTGAGAGGAGATGGGGGACTGGGGGAAGCAGTGGTTGAGCAGGACCTTGCGAGCGCGACTGGCGCGAGCACGAGGAATTTCGCAGCAGCGAAATATCCGTGTCCTGCGCAGACACCGCTTCCTCCAGTCCTAGATGCTTCTTTAATAACTTGGCACGTTGTCCGGTCCCGAACCTGTGCTGTTCATCTATGATGACGAATGCCAGGTGCTTGAACTTCACAGACCTCTGGATGAGAGAATGCGTGCCGACGACGATCGGTATCTCGCCGTTGTCGATCCAAGTGAGGAGCTGGCCCTTCGAGATGTCGGTCCAGCTCTTCGGATTGACCTTCGATGGAAATACTCGGCATCCCGAGGACGTGATGAGAGCGATCCTTATCCCTAGATATGAGAAATATTGTATGAAAGACTCGTACTGTTGGGTGGCCAGTATCTCCGTCGGGCACATGTATGCAACCTGCAGGTTGCCAAATTTCTGCTGTACTCTAGTCCCGTCCGGCTTTACGATGCTGGGCTGGGTCGTGACTGCAGCGAACGCAGCAGCGGCCGCCACCGCTGTCTTTCCAGAGCCTACATCACCTTCGAGCAGTCGGCTCATGGCTTGATCTTTGGCAAAGTCGTCGAAGATGGATTGGACTGCGCGCGTCTGGGCAGGGGTCAGCTCAAAAGGGAAGCGTCGTACGAATTCATCCACAGATCTTTTGGCCGGCTCAATGATGAAAGCCGGATTCTCGCGGTATTTCGCCCGTGCTTTCTGCCTGGCGAGCTGGATCAGGAATATCTCCTCGAAAGCAAAACGCTTGCGGGCGGCTTCGGCATCCTCTTTTTTGAGCGGAGCATGTATCCATATGAGGGCTGTCCGGATATTCGGCAGGTGGTATTTGACCAGGATATGCCCGGGCAGGGGATCCTCGAGCTCATCGAGTATGCCGCTTTTGAATACCTTCTGAATATTGTGATATAGCCAGGTTGAGCTCACGCCCCTGGATTCTGGGTAGACGGGATACAAATTGTGCGCCTGTGAGCCGTCGCTGAAGAGAGAATCAGCCGAGCCGATTGGTAGTTGATTGACTGCTTCAATTTTTGGATTAGAAAAATACAGCTCGCCGGTGTTGCGTCGCTCGCTGACCTTGCCCTCTATGCGGACCAAGCTGCCTTCCTCTGTCATTTTGGCGATGTAGGGCTGATTGAACCAGACGCAATGGATGCGTCCAGTCTCATCCTCGACATATCCATCGGCCATGGTGACCTTGGTCTTGAAGCCCTTGCTCGCTTTGAGTCCGGAGACTTTACCGAAGATGACCGCCGCATCGCCCTTCTGGAGCGTCTCTATGCTCCGCGCCTCGACGGTGTCGCCGTAGCGGACAGGGAAATGGTATATGAGGTCCTTGATGTCGGAAATACCGAGCCGCCGAAGCGCTTCACGCGAGGGCGGCGTCAGTCGGAATCTGTCTTCAACGGGAGTATTCAGGCTTAGCGGCATTCTGCTAATTGTAAGCCATGGAATGGCTATTGCACAACGATGGCCCCTATGGCTGTTGCTGTTTTGCTCATGTTTTTTGGTTAGGTCTGATAAAGCGCTGTATGCGCTTATAGTAAGTAACGGAATCAAAAGGGTGATATTTCACGGCTGATATTTTGAAAAACCGCTGAATTGTGCCAGAATGGCTCCATTCGCCCG
Organism: uncultured Candidatus Saccharibacteria bacterium; assembly: GCA_964358005.1. GTDB lineage: Bacteria > Patescibacteriota > Minisyncoccia > Phycocordibacterales > PALSA-1337 > C7867-002. The sequence continues at coordinate 4,427 of CAYHNH010000004.1, forward strand.
CGCGAAAAAGATGGAGACGTGGCTGAGCGGTCGAAAGCGGCACCGTGCTAAGGTGTTAGGCTCGCAAGGGCCTCGTGGGTTCGAATCCCACCGTCTCCGCCAATGATTTACAGATTTTATAAAAATAGCAAAGGGTGGTTTGTCGATCTACCTGGCTATCCATTTTCGAAAGCACATTTGTCTATGGTTAAAGGCGCTGATGTATTGCTGGACCAACTCGCTGAAAAAATGGGTGAAATTTGGATTGAGGCATCTACCCGACCGATTCCTGGTTATACCGACGTGTTAGACAGGGTAAAAAGGCTTGGGCTCGCAAAAGGCTCAATATACAAGGGGAACAACATAAAAATACATCATTCGATCCTTCAGGAGAACAACCTATGGCTTTGCCCAGTGACTCTCTTCGTATTTTGGCATTACCCAAAAAAGATATATTACAGGAAGGTTTAAGTGTCAGTTCGAGGTGAGATCAGTATGACCTCAAACAAAAAGACCGCCAGCATCTTGTGATGCGTAACGGTCAGAATCGCTCTCGGGAGGCTTACTTCACGAAGGCCCTGTAGATTGCCCGGATGGCGCGTTCATAATCGGCATTCTCGACGCCGACGATGATGCTGATCTCGCTCGATCCCTGGTTAATCATCCTGATGTTGATCTTCTCCTTGGCCAGTGCGGCAAAGATGTCCGCCGCAACTCCAGGCTTGTGGGACATCGCTTGTCCCACAATGGCGATCATCGCCATTCCCGGCTCGGCCTCGATCTTGTCCGGCGAGCATTCGGCCTTTACCTCATCCAGGACTTTTTGGAGCTTGCCGTTGAGCTGTCTGTCGTCGATGATGACGCTCAAGGTGTCGATGCCGCTCGGCATATGCTCGAAGCTGATCCCGTTCGCTTCCAGCACAGTGAGGATCCTGCGGACGAATCCAATCTGCTGGTTCATCATCACTTTCTCGACCGTGATCACGGTGAAGTTCTTGCGCCCGGCGATACCGGTGATGACCCTGGGGTCCTTTCGCGGACTGCCATCAGCGACGATATGAGTGCCGCTGTCGCTCGGATCATTGGTGTTGCGGATGCAGGTTGGGATACCGGCTTCCTGAACAGGGAACATCGCTTCCTCGTGGAACACGTTCGCTCCCATATACGAGAGTTCGCGCAGTTCGCCGTAAGTAACGACCTCGATCTTGTTCGGGTGTTCGACCACGCGTGGATCAGCCATGAGCAAACCTGATACATCCGTCCAATTCTCATAGAGGCTTGCTCCGATGGCACGAGCGACGATCGCCCCCGTGATGTCAGAGCCTCCGCGCGAGAAGGTCTTTATGGAACCATCTGGCAGCGAGCCGTAGAACCCGGGGATGACTGTCCTTCGGCCCTGAATAGCAGATCGGAGCTTGTCGTCGGCCTTCAGATAGCGTCCATGCCGATCAAAGCAGATGCAGGTCGCTGGATCAATGAATTCGTATCCAAGCGCTAGGGCGATGATCTTGCCGTTGAGGTATTCGCCCCGACTGGCCGCGTAATCTGATGACGCCCCGCTATTGATCCTCGAGCTGATATCGGCGAGCTCACTTTTGAGGTTGAACTCGATCCCTAGATCCTGGACGATTTCAGCATAGCGGGTGCCGATTATCTGCTGGATTTCATTTGACGAGAGGCGGAGGGCAGAGAGCCGATGCCACTCATAAAAAAGGTCTGTGATCTTTTGGTCCTGTGGACCCCTTTTACCCGGAGCCGACACTACGACATATCGCCGTTCCGGGTCTGACCGAACGATGGCGAGGGCCCTTCTGATCTGATCTGCATTAGCCAGCGAAGTTCCTCCGAATTTTGAGACTTTCATGGATAATTCTCCTGTGGTGTTTTTTGATTGAAAAGAATGATTGAGTCTAAACAGGATACTACTCAATTTTTGACATAAGTCCAGTAGTATTGGGTCATCAATATGTACGTGAATATGTAAATAAAAACCGCATGAAAGAGAAGGTCTCTTCCATGCGGACGTCATTGGAGGCTTCGATCAGCCGCACAGCTCGTCGAAATCCGCCAGCATGGCCGATGTCGTCGGTTCGGGTCCTGCGCCAGGACCAGATAGCGTATAGATGCCGCCTGAACCGAGCTTGCCCTCGATGATGTGCACGGCATTCCCGACCCCGCCGGGAAGCCAAGATGACAGCTGTGAAGCCTGGGTGACCTGCCTGAACGATCCGGTGATGTGCCAGCCATCGATACATCGCGGCCCGAATTGCTTTCCGAGCCGGTGGAGCTCCTTCGGCGGTGTTTTATTGGTGAATGAAACGACCATGCGCCGATTCCCGCCTTCCCGGCTCAATTCCTCCAGGTCTTTGGTTGTGAGCGTAAACGAGCCGAGTCTCTTGGGGGTGATGAACTCATTTTTAGCGAGGACGGTATTGAAGAAGTCGCAGATCTTCATCCCCACATCTTTCAGTTCTCCGTTGATGAGGCTCAAGGGGTCGCTTGCGCCCGGTTCGGCGTAGCCCAACCTGCTGGCTTCACCGCACGCTTCACCGAGAGACTGTTCGCTGTCGAAGATGAAGTTTAGCGTCCCATTCACCACAGCGTGGATCTCGACCTGCTTGTCGGCAAGATGCCGACCTGCCACGTATTTCAGCATCCTGGTCCCTCCGCCGACCGTGGCGCTGAAGCCGATCTTGTCGAGATGAGGAAGCAGAGCTTTTGCGTGATATGCGAATGCACCCTTCTCGCAGGTAATCACGGGAATCCCAGCCTTCACGCTCGCGAGGATGTAATCTCTGGCCGCCTCGCCTTTGTCGAGAGTCGAGATGGCGACGAAGACTGCTTGGGGCTTCTCACGAGCTAACAGCTCCTCGAATGTTGGTCCTTGGTGATTTCTCCGAAGAGAAAAGCACACATTGACCCCTTTTGCTTTGAGCCGGATTGAAAGGGGCTTGGCGATAGTGCCAGCGCCGATTATGGCTACTTTTTTCATGGAACTTTCTCCTAATATGGTTATAGTTGTCTAGGGCAGATACTACTTGATTATGTCCATAAGTCCAGCAATGTAAGCTTATATATTAGGAAGGATTAAAAAACCTGCAGCGAGAGCATCGCTGCAGGGGGGAGGGCAAGGTCGTGTCTGCGCTGGTGGCCTTGGTCAGTGGAATAGCTCGAGGCGTCTCATTGCCTCGCACAGCTTGTTGCGACTGACCTGCGTGAGATGGCAGAGCGGCCCGCGCACTTCGGGACTGCAGAGGCCGAGCAATCCCATGGCGGTTTTCACCGGGACCGGATTGGTCTCGACAAAGAGGGCCCTCATCAAGTCCCAATACTTGTAGTGAAGCTCGCGAGCCCGGACGATGTTATTGTTCCTGAAGGCGGTGACCATCTCTGATGTCACCAGCGGGCAGATGTTGCCCAGGACCGAGATGACCCCGACGCCGCCGATCGCCATGACCGGCAGAGTCAGCGAATCGTCGCCGGACGTCAGCTGGAAGTCTGGTCTGGTGAATCGGATGATCTGGCTCATCTGGTTCAGATTTCCGGAAGCTTCCTTGATGCCCACGATATTCGGGCATGCCTCGGTCAGGCGCTGGACAAGTTCCGGCATCATGTTCACACCCGTGCGACCCTCGATCGAATAGGGAACCAACGCGGCGTCCACTTCTTCGGCGATGGCTTTGTAGTAGAGGAACAGGCCTTCCTGGGAGGGCCTGTTGTAATAGGGCGTGACGATGAGACAGCCATCCGCGCCAGCCTTGACCGCTGATTTCGTCAGCTGGATCGCCTCCGCAGTGCAGTTGCTGCCGGTGCCGGCCAGGACGAACATCCGGCCTCCGACTGCCTGCACCACGACGTCGATGACGCGTTCGTGCTCTTCGTGGGTCAGCGTCGGCGATTCGCCGGTGGTCCCGCAGGGGACGATCCCATCGGTGCCGGATTCGACGTGAAATTCGACCAGCTTTTTGATTCTTTCCTCATCGACTTGGTCGTCCTTGAATGGCGTAACAAGCGCCACGTATGATCCTGACAGGTTCAGTTTTTTCATGACAAAACTCCTATTTCTATGTGCGATTGGGTATGTGCGCAGATTAGTCCTGCACAGAGCTATTGTCAAACGATAAAAAATGCGCGACGGGGAAGGTGTCGCGCGAGCGGGTGCGAAGGAATAATGCTTGGGCCGGCTAGTCAGCCCGACGATCCGAGGCTTTCGCGGCTTCGCTGCCGTGAAGCGGCTTCTTGGCGGCGGCGCTAGCAAGGGCACGAGCCCGGCGCCCGGCTTCGGTGACTTGATTGGGCTTGGCCACAACAGCGAAGCCAAGGGTTGAAAGGGTTCCAGGTTTTTTGGCTGGTTTCATACTGAAAATATAATATGTTAAAACTGCATCTTTGTCAAACCAGATATGATTTCCACCTTCTCCTCGCCGTTACCGAAGGAGATGATCGAACGTATCGTTTCCGGATTTGCCGGAGATAGGACACGTTTCCTCTTTTCGCCTATCTCTACTAGCCATTCCGCTTTCCAGGCATTGAATTCATGGGAAAGAGGCGTTGGCTGATCTCCGGGAAAATCTCCATCTAAAACCGAGAGCTGTTCGATGTATGCCCGCTTCAAGGGCTTGCTAGCCGATATGAAGTCGCTGCTCAATAGCACGTATTCTTTGAGTTGGGCGAGGGCTGATCTGAAGTAGGGTAGAGCGTCATCGGCCGATCCCTCGCAAGCTTCCCTAAACGAGGTGGCAAGGTACACCTCATTCTCTTGGCCAAGTTTACCTTTCAATTCCCTGATCTGATCTTCGGTGGCTTCGATGGCCTTGAGCTCGGCGATGACGGCTTCGTTGGTTCTCACAAAATCGCGGTGCTTCCAGGCTATGTCTCTGCACTTCTCATCTGGCAGTCTGTTGCTGGATTTCTTCTGGACTAGATCGACGCGTTCGAGCACCAGCTCGCCGTCAGGGCTGACCTGCCAAATAGCCTCGATAAAATCGATGGCATATTTGTCGTCCAGTTCGCTGGACGTATATATCTGCCGCGTCTTTCCTTCCTCCGGTGCTTCCTGGAATTTTCCTTCAAGCCAGGCGAGATCGTTGGAGAGGCCCAATTCGAATGCCTTGCCCAGCTGGGCGAATATATCTACGTTGGTGAAGGCGTAATTTCCCAGTCTCAACATGGCCTGGAGTTGCGAACGTATAGGTTCGACGACCGTGGTGATCGCGCGGGCTGGAAGCAATCCTTCCACTATGAGAGAGTAGGCTCTCTCTGTTATGTCCGAATGAAGCTCTGCCAAACCTACAGTCGTCTTGTCCAAGGCGAATCTGTGTAGGGCATCGCAGGCTTTTTCTGCTAGGTTTATGCTGTATTGCTCGTCGGCCTCACGCGCCTCGAAGGAGTGGAGAGGCTTCTCCTCGTTTTCCTCATTCCTGAATAAAAGCTCTGGTGATGGAGATCTCATGATATATGGCTCGGTTATTATATACCCAATGTCGGATAAGGCTAGGCGTCGCGCGTGCTAGAATATCCCTATCAAAGCTCATCATGGAAACATTATCTCCGCATGTTCCAGAATCAAAATTTCAGAGGCCCGAAGAGGAGCTCGCATACCTACGCGAGCAGATAGCTCTGAAAGAGAAGGCGCTCTCCTCCAGTGAGCGTGATAATAAGAGCCTCGAGAGCGCGGCGCACCAGGCCATATCCGCATATGCCGAGAAGAAGCCGGCCGAGGTCCTGCACCCGGACTACCAGGTCTCGAGCAAGGAGGCCGACTCCATAGTCCTAGAGCTCTCACCGGAAACGCATGATGCGAAGATGGAGGAGTTGGTCGGCATCATGTATGCGAAAGGCATAGCTAACGTGCTCTCCATATTGGATAAGTTCAATGATCCCCACCTCTACGATGATTTCCATCGCTTCCTAGTGCAGTATGTGAAGTCCGGCTTTGCCATCGGCGGATTGAAGGAGAAGTCTGCGCTATGGAGGGCTCTTCACATGACTCTCTATGAGATAGCTCTCCCAGAGCCAGGCAAGGAAGCGCCGCAGAAAACACTGAAGGAGTTGGTCTCTTCCATGGAGCAATTCTATGCTGGAATGATGTCTGTAGCAGAGAAGGGCGAGGACAATGAGAACGTTTTCACTCTCGAGGTAGCGGTCGCCAATGGTAGCGATGAATTCATATTTTACTGCGGCGTCCCGGACGAAAAGAGGAGTCTGTTCGAGAAGCAGATACTGTCCATGTTCCCAGACGCGCACGTAAAAGAGAAAAAGGACGATTACAACATCTTCGCGACGAAGGGCGTCTCAGCAGCCTCATACGCGAACCAGACGAGGAATCACATCTTCTCGCTCAAGACTTATGAGAGCTTCGATTTCGACCCGCTCAATGTCCTTCTGAACAGCTTCTCCAAGATCGCCAAGGACGGCGAGGGGGCGGCAGTTCAGTTCGTATTCAAACCGGTTGGCGATTTCTATCTGAAGAAATATAAGGGCGCTCTGGCCGAAATAAATAAAGGCAAGAAAAAATTGAGCCAGGCCATAGATATACCATATTCTCTCGGAATGACCGTCCTGAAAGGCATCGGCAACCTCATCGAGGGCGAACCAAAGAAAAAAGAAGGCGAACCAGAGTCTCCTCCGGGTCCGCGGGCGGAAGACAAGCTCGCTATCGAATCTATTGAGCGTAAGGTTTCCGCCCCGGTGATGAAAACGAATATACGCATAGTAGCCTCGGCCGCTTCGCCAGAACAGGCTGAGTCGGTTCTCGCCGATCTGGAGTCATCTTTTAATCAATTCCAGGATCCACATGGCAACAGCCTCAAATGGGAAAGGGTCAAGAAGAGCTGGCTTGGAGGGACCCTGGATGCTTTCTCCTTCCGGTCATTTTCAGATAGCTATGCTCTGCCGCTTTCCTTGAAGGAGCTTACGACGATCATGCATCTACCCTCTACTGGGCGAGTTTCCACCTCACAGGTCAAACTATCGAAAGCGGGCACTGCTCCGGCCCCTATGGATCTGCCGCAAGACGGAGTATATCTCGGCATGAACAGCGATCGCGGCCGTGAGACGAAGGTGTTCCTCACGCCGGAGGACCGTTTGCGCCACTTCTATGTTGTCGGTCAAACTGGTACTGGCAAGACGACTCTGCTCAAGAATATGATCGCCCAGGACATATATGACGGACAGGGGCTATGCTTCATCGACCCGCATGGTTCTGACGTGCAGGACATACTCGCCATCATACCGCCAGAGCGCATAGACGATGTCATATATTTTGACCCGGCCTACACGGACCGCCCCATGGCCCTCAACATGCTCGAATATGATGTGCGCTTTCCCGAGCAGAAGACCTTCGTCGTGAATGAGATGCTCTCTATCTTCAACAAGCTCTTCGATATGAAGACGGCTGGCGGGCCGATGTTCGAACAATATTTCAGGAATGCAGTCTTGCTGACCATCGATGACCCTACGACGGGTTCGACTCTAGTGGATGTGTCCCGCGTGCTGTCTAACAAGACTTTCCGCGATCTCAAGCTCTCGAAATGCACGAACCCGCTCGTCGTCCAATTCTGGACCGAAGTGGCATCTAAGGCAGGGGGCGAGGCATCGCTGGCGAATATCGTGCCATATATCGTTTCGAAGTTCGATAACTTCCTGGCGAACGACATCATGAGGCCGGTTATCGCTCAAGAGAAGTCCGCTTTCAATTTCCGCGAGATCATGGATCAGAAGAAGATATTGCTAGTGAATCTCTCGAAGGGCCGTCTGGGCGATATCAATGCCAATCTGATCGGCCTCATCCTGGTGGGCAAGATTTTGATGGCGGCGCTGTCGCGCGTCGATTCCATCGGCAAAGATCTGCCGCCATTCTATCTATATATAGATGAATTCCAGAATATAACCACCGACTCCATAGCGACCATTCTTTCTGAGGCCCGCAAATACAAGCTGTCGCTCAATATCGCCCACCAATTTATCGCCCAGCTAGACGAGAAGATAAAGAGTGCCGTTTTCGGTAACGTCGGCTCGCTGGCTGTATTCCGTGTCGGCGCTGAGGATGCCGAATATCTGGAGAAGCAGCTCTCGCCGGTCTTTACCGCTAAGGACATCATGAATATCGATAACTACAACGCCTACGTGAAGATGTTAGCCAAAGGCATACCGATGAAGCCGTTCAATATCCGTGTACCTGCACCAGAGAAGGGGGATCCGCAGAAGGCCGACAAGTTGAAGGAGCTTTCGTATCTCACCTACGGCAGGAACAGGTCTGAAGTAGAGGTGAAGATTATGGCAAAATACAAAAAGGAAGAGCCCAAACCGGCGCCAATCAAGCCTTTGCAGGCATAGGCTGTATGTGTTTTAATTGAATACATGATAAAGCTAGTAGAGCCTCCTATCGAGATGGAATTGCCAGATGGTAGGGAACAAAGAGAGGTTCGTATGGTAGCGGCCGAAAGTTTTGATGCCGAGGAAGCGATGAATACTCCGGGCTTCGCGGAGTTCCTGGCGCAGTTCGACGATGCCGAGACATTCGATGTCGAGGATTTGGAACAGCTCAAGGTGCGCTTCGACGCTTTCGGCAATGTTCACGAGACCTCCGCGAAACTGCCTGTCTTCCTGCGGACCGAGATACAGAATCAGGGTATAGGCATGGATTTCGATAGCGTCCTCGAAGAACAGATAGGCGCTAGGATGGAACAGATAGCGCATGAGGACCCAGAAAAGCTGAACGAGATCGCGGATGCCATGGAAGAGTTCGAAGGTCTTTCTGAGGAGATAAAAAGAAGCGAAGAGAGAGTAGCCGGATTCTACAAGAAGGGCGATCTGGAGGAGGCTATCGAGGAACTCTACAAGAAGAAGGAGACCCTCGTGAAAGCGGCGGAAACCGAAGAATTCTTGACCGGCGCCGGATTCGCGTCAAGAGCTGTCGCTCTGTATGAGCAGTTCGCCTTCGGCTTTTCGGTGGAACACGCCAAAGAGTGGCTAGCGAACAACGAGGGTTCGCCGACAGTGACCACGAGGGAAGAGATGGAAGCCTTTATTGCCGAAAGGTCTGCGGCAAGGGAACGCCATGAAGCCCGCGTCGCTATCCAGAAGGATTACTCGATAGAACCAGATCGCAAGGCTATAGAGAAGGCGCTCTCCGACACTGAATTCCAGATCGAACAGAAATTCAAACAGTTAAAGACCCTTGGGCGCCTCGAAGCAGAGAATTCATCCAATAAGGCAAAGTTCGAGTCTCTCCGGGAGCTTCTCCTCGCGGGTATCGGCGCTAATGATCACATCAGGGACTCGGCCAAAAGGCTAGCGGCTCAGAAACTGTCGGATCTCATGGATTCTGACCCAGAGGAGGCGCAGTCTTTCTTCGATAATCTCCGCACAGTGAGCGCCGGCAACAGTTTTGATATCGACTATATAGAAGGCCGGGACAAGGAGCTTCAGTCCGAGATCGACGCTCGGATCGAGGACAGATTGATGGAGGACATGAGGGAGGTTATAGAGACTACGCATTTTGGCGGCAGACCCTACGACAAGCTAGTAAAATCCCTGGAAAGGTTCATGACGAAGGAGAAGTTTGGCAGTAAGGAAGGCCAGGACGCACGGGATTTCGTTTTCGACACGCTGAAGGAGATAGCGGCCGAGATCTCATCCACGGATAAGGCTCGCGGCATCCTACTGCGGTTTATGCTCGCGCGCCTTTCAGGGAAGTCTGCGGCTAATAGAACAAGCATATGAAAGATTTTGATTCAAAAAAGCTAGATGCCATGCTCGCGGGCGGCCAGCTCGAGGAGGCCAAGGCATACATACGGTCGGTGTTTGCGGGGGAGGGTAAACCGACAGAGAGAGCTGATGCCGCTATAGACTATGCTTTGGCGTATCTGAAATTGTCCAATAAGATAAACCGGTCATATGCGGATTCGCTCGCCAAGGCGGGAGATCTCCTCGACAAGGCCAAGGTAGTCGAGTCGAGGTCAGAGGATTCTCTGAAGATCTCCCAGGTGAGGCAATCGTTGAATAGCTGATAAAAAGCGGCGTCCTTAGGGGAGCCGCGGTTTTGGCAATGGTGCCGGTCATCGCCAGGGCCTTTTGAGTCTTTTGATGACGAAATATGCAGTGAGGGTCAGGAGGATGACGCTTCCAGCCGCTATTGCCGCTGCTATCGGTCCGATGATCGAATAGCAAAACACTGTGACCGGCAGGCCTATGCTTGCCGATACCGCTAAGCATCTTCCCTTTAACCATTTCTTGAAACTCCGCCATTCATATTTCTCGCGTTGGTCCGGATGCCGGCGAGATTGGTCTGTCATTGACTCCTTTTTGTTTGTGCTGGATTAAGCGCAGGATAGCACTTTGGGTCTAACGGAACCAGTCTCTAAACTTTCTTGGCCAACCGAGAGCAAGGAGGAGTGCCAGAGGAGCCGCTACGTTGGCAAACCTCTCTATGAAGTCTAGCCAACCTATTCCGACGAGTGGTCGCACCAGCGCAGTCCAGAATGACCATAGGACTGCCCAGAGTAATACTATATTGATAGGCCGCCAGAGCACGATGATGGCCACGATGACGTCTAAGATACCGATCCACCAAAGCAGTGTGCCGGAAGTCTCGGGGCTGGTATTGATCATCATGCCGATCCATTTTATCCAGTCCGCTTTTCCTCCCATCGCCAGAAGCCCATGACCCAGGAACTCGCCAGCAACGCCGATGCGCAGGACCCACTCCAAAGCCTTCGTATTTTTCAAGTTAGTTTTTAATTATTGATAATCACCCTTGGAAATCTATCTCGAACCTATACATGCCCATGCTGCAACTGCCCTTGAGCGTCTCTGCTTTTGATGTGCCGATGTCCACATCAGTATTTCCATTGCGCGCCAGCGTCCTACTGATGCCCAGGCTCGGTATGCGTAAGGCAGTTGAGCAGTCGAAGGTGCCGCTGGTATTGAAGCGTATGACGGTCGGCAAGCCGGCCTTGGCCACGCTGGATCTTGGCTGATATCCACCCTTCGCTGTTATCTCGACTATCTGGACGCCGTCTACGATGGAGACGTTGTCAGCAGTCACAGGGGCCTGGATGGCCCCAGCGGGTCCTCCTGTGAGCAGATACGCTGCGCCGAAGAATATGACTATGATTATGAGGGTGATTCCGATGGATTTCATATGACTATTGTACTAGAGATCGAACAAAGGCGGTATCAGCCCGATAGCTACGAAGCTTGAGAGCAGGTTGAGCAGGGCGAAGAGGATGACGATCAGGCCGGCGGTCTTGAAGAATACCCCTGCTTTGGAGCTTTTGCGGATGCCGAGCGAGCTCACACTGACCAAGGCCAGGATTGGCAGAGTCCCTAGAGCAAACGAGAGCATTGTCAGTGCTCCGGCCGTGAAGCTCCCTGTAGATAGAGTGAAGAGCTGCATCGACTGGGTGAAGCCGCAAGGCAGGAAGAATGTCGCTATGCCGACTAGGAGGGGAGTGAGCGTGTGGTTCCACTTCGATATTCCGAGCGCGTGCTTAGATAGGAACTTGGGCATCGAAAGCTGAAGTTTCTTGGCCCAGGGGAATACATCGAGTAAGTTTATGCCGAGGATGAGCATCACTAAGCCGATGATCACGCTTAGCGCGAATGTGGCTCCTGCTGACAGCGTGAACGCCGAGCCTATGGCGCCGATCACTCCGCCTAGTATGAAGAATGAGACCAGGCGGCCGACATGGAACATGAGCTGGGGTCTGATCCTTTCACCCTCTCTAGCGAACGTCGCTGACATAGAGAGAACTAGCCCACCGACCACCGCCATGCATGACGATAGGGAAGCTATGATGCCTATCGCGAAGGCAGTGCCATAGTTGATATCGGTAGCATCGACCAGATTCACTATCCCGAGCTTTTGGAGCAAGACGAACACCACGGCAAATCCCAAGGCAATAGGGACGGCGACCTTAAAGTCAGACCATTTTCTGGCGAGATGAACCTTTTCCACCGTGACGCTGTATCTGTGAGGTTTCAAAACAGCGGTCAATTCGTCAGCGATCTCCTGGTCGGTCTTCTCTCCAAAATCGCCCGTAACCTCTAATTCGTGGCGCGTGAGATCGGATCTGGCCTCCTTCACATGGGACAGTTCATTCAGCATGCTTTCGGTGAGTAGGATACAGGCGTTGCAATGCATGCCTTGTATGTGAAAAGTGTGTTTTTTCATAGTCTTTTAGCTTTTATTCTAAGCGAATTAGATACAACGGACACGCTGGACAGAGCCATCGCCAGACCCGCAAAGACAGGATTCAATAGCCATCCGAAAAGCGGGTAGAAGGCACCGGCTGCAAGGGGGATGCCGACGATATTGTAGGCGAAAGCCCAGAAAAGGTTTTGCTTGATCCCGCGCATAGTGAGCTTCGATAGCGCTACAGCCTTCTCGATTTTCGAGATGTCGCCATGGAGCAGGGTGATGCCGGCCGATTCGATCGCTACATCCGTGCCAGTAGCCATAGCTATTCCGACGTCAGCCTGGGCTAGGGCAGGGGCGTCGTTCACTCCGTCGCCGGCCATTGCGACTATGGCGCCTGCGGACTGCAATTCCTTGATCTTATTCTGCTTGTCTTGCGGCATTACTTCGGCTATGACCTCGTCTATACCGACTTGTTTGGCGATATATGCAGCGGTGTCCCTGTTGTCGCCTGTGAGCATGATGACTTTTATGCCGAGACGATGTAGCTCTGCTATGGCCTTTTTTGCCTCTGGCTTAACTGCATCAGCGACATATGATATTGCTATGAGCTTTTCTTTTGTCGCTAGGAATATCGGCGTGCGCCCCTGGCTCGTAGACTTCTCTATCTCACCCTTGTTCGATGCATGCCCGAGCTCATCCATGAGCCTAGCATTGCCGGCAAAATATTCTACACCATCGATGTGCGCCTTGAGCCCTTGGCCTTTTATAATCTCAAAATTGTGAGCGGGTGCCGGGGTCAGGCCTTTTTCATTTGCATAACTCATGATCGCGTGGGCGATAGGGTGCTCAGAGCGCGATTCCAGCGAGGCCAGTATGCGGGCGACTTCGGTCTCGGACATACCGGTTTTCGGCTCTATGGAAACTAGCTCTGGTTTGCCCTTTGTTATGGTCCCAGTCTTGTCTGCCACCAGGGTATTAACTTTGTGTAGGGTTTCGAGAGTGGCCGCGTCCTTTATGAGAATACCCTCACGGGCGCCTTTTCCTACTCCTACGATGATTGCTGTCGGTGTGGCCAAGCCGAGCGCACAAGGGCAGGCGATGACCAGTATGCCTACGAATGAGACCAGCCCGAATGAAAGAGCTTTGGCGAAGCCGAGCGGGCCAGATCCTATGGCGAGCCACAAGATGAGTGTGATGAAAGCTAGGGCGATGACTATGGGCACAAACACGGCCGATATCTTGTCGGCCAGCGCCTGTATAGGGGCCTTGCTCGACTGCGCCTCCTCGACCATCTTTACGATATGAGCCAGCATGGTCTCTGATCCGACTTTGGTGGCCTTGAATGTGAATGAGCCGCTGGTATTGATCGTTCCGGCGACCACGGCGTCACCCAAGCCTTTTCCAACAGGCATAGGCTCTCCAGTAATCATGGATTCATCGACGTATGAAGACCCTTCAGTGACAGTGCCATCGACGGGTATCTTCGTGCCAGGCTTTACTATGATGAGCTCGCCGTGCTTCACGTCGGCTATCGCGACCTCGATCTCACGGCCACCGCGTACGACCAGGGCAGTCTTGGCCTGGAGGTTCAGGAGCTTCTCTATAGCGTCGCCAGTCTTTAGCTTTGAGCGCGATTCCAGATATTTTCCGAGGGCGATGAAGGTTATGACGATGATAGTGACGTCATAATATATTTGGTCTACATTAATGAAAGGCTTCAAAACATCCTCAAAGGCAGTGACCGCGAAGCTATAGAGGAATGCGGCCACTGTGCCGATGCCGATAAGCGAATCCATATTGGCCTTGCCGTAGCGCAGGAATCTGTAAAAGCCGAGAAGATACGGCCTGCCCACGACGAATAGCACATAGGTGGCAATGATAGGGAGCAGGTGATGGAAGAATTCTACGGTGGCATAGGTCATTTCTGGGACCAGGCTGTACTGCGCCAATATCTCCCAAGCCATGACTAGGATGCTTATGACAGCGAGTGGTATCGCTGAAATGACTTTATTTCTAAGCTCTTTTATCTCATGGAGTTTTTCTTTCTTCGATTGGCCGGCACCTGTATGGGCTCGATGCTCCGATTCTGACATCCCCATATCGGCCGCCGACATTTGCAGGGAATAGCCTAAAGGTTCGATCTTCTTCGATAGATCGTGCGTGCTAGTCTTGGCCTCATCGAACGATATTTTAGCGCTCTCCGTCCCGTAGTTCACATCGACTGAATGCACACCGGGCACTTTCTTGAATGCCCGCTCGATGATGGCTGCGCATGAGGCGCAGTGCATGCCTTTTATCTTGAATGTCTTTGCGTTGTTCATCTTATTTGCGCTTGAGGCGGTAGACTTTGAGTATCTCTGCGATGGATGTGCTCTGCCTGCCTTTTTGCATCTGGTCGACTACGCAGGTGCCTAGGTGGTTCTCCATGAGAGAGTCCTCTATGCCGGACAGGGCCTGCTTCACTGCTGAGGTCTGCGTTATGACGTCTATACAATATGCGTCCTTGTCGATCATCTCCTGCAGTCCGCGGACTTGACCCTCAACTATCTTGAGGCGCCGAAGCAATTTTTGTTTGTTTTTTATCATTCAGGTAGTATACCCCCTGGGGGTATGATGTCAAATCGTTCACGATAAATATCACTCGCCAACCAGTTAAAATGTTGTGTTACAATTGGACCGTGATGAAAACGATAACCGATAAAAAACGCATAGAAGAAGCCTTTGGGCGCGGAACAGTGGTCGAGGTATTCCCGTCCAAGGAGGCCCTTATCGAAGCACTTGTGGGTGGCAAGAGGCTGAAGATATATTACGGCCTTGATCCGACCTATATCGCTCTCCACCTAGGTCATGCCAAGAATTTCATGTTCCTGGAAGAATTGCGCCAGCTCGGTCATGAGGTCATAGTCCTGTTCGGCGATTTCACTGCCATGATTGGTGACCCTTCCGACAAGAGCGCTGCCAGGAAGCAGCTTACGCCCGAGGATGTGAAGAGGAATGTCGCTGACTGGATGCGCCAGATCAAGCCGATCATAGATTTCGGCGACAAAGACAATCCCGCGACTATCAGATATAACTCCGAATGGCTTTCGAAGCTAACTTTCGAGCAGGTTCTCGATGCCGCTTCGAATTTCACTGTCCAGCAGATGCTCGAGCGCGATATGTTCGATAAGCGCATGAAATCTGGCACACCTATACATCTGCATGAGTTCATGTACCCGCTCATGCAGGGTTACGACAGTGTCGCTATGGATGTCAATGCCGAGCTCTGCGGCACCGACCAGATATTCAACGCTCTTGCCGGTCGCACCTTGATGAGGCGCTATAAGAACAAGGACAAGTTCGTCATCGCGCTCAACCTCATAGCCAATCCGAAAACAGGCGAGCTGATGTCCAAGTCCAACGGCACGGGCGTATTCATCGACCAGTCGGCCAAGGATCTCTTCGGCGCCATCATGTCTCTGCCCGACCCTATGATCGAGCCGTTGTTCCTAAATTGTACGCGCCTGCCGATGTCAGATATGAGTGCTCTTCTAGAGAAAGGCCCCAGGGATGCTAAGGCCGCAGTTGCATTCGACATAGTGAAGAGATTCCATGGAGAACTCGAGGCCAACGAAGCCGTAGCTGCTTTCGAGAAGACATTCGCCAAAGGTGGCGTACCAGACGAAATGGCGGAAGTGATGATTTCGAAGGCTGTTCCGGTGGCCGAGGCACTCATAAAGGCTGGGATAGTAGAGTCGAAGACTGAATGGCGCAGGCTCGTGACCGATGGCGCAGTGAGAACTGTCGATGATAAGAAGATAGATGATCCCGCATGGTCGCCGACTGCTGATGTCGTCCTGAAGATAGGCAAGCGCAGATTCGTCAGGTTGAAAATCAGCTGAGGTATTTTCCTTGTATATTCGCAATTCGCGTGCGTCATCCGGTGGGTGGCTCGGCGTGGCTTGTACGCCGGGGCCATTGCCATGCCCGCTATCACGTACTTTTTTCATATACAATATCAGCAGGATGTTTTGTTATATGAGTTTTTGTACATATGTACTCCCAAAAGAGCAAGGAAGCTGCGTCCGGAACTCTGGTTTGATGCGGTAATTCTAGCTACAGCATCACATATATCCGCTACTGTATATAAAAATTTGAGTGGTGGGGGAAACCCCCTTCCGTTGGGTCGTTGGCGGCGGCGAAGCCTTCTTCAAAACCCGAAAAACAATCACGGACAACATCCAAAAAGCATTGTCTAGTTGAATAGGCGCCGCAAGAGTTTTTGGGCGATGAAAATATTGTGCGACACAAATATACCGTTCAGATTTTTTGAGGTTTTGATGGACACATCGTTTTGTCAGGCTAAGCAGGCACGCCCTCGACAATCAATGAGCCAACGAGAGACCGGTGACTTCACCAAAGCCCGCCGCCCTAATAATGTCCAGAGCCTCCTTCATAGTGCTCCCAGTTGTTACGACATCATCAATAACAATGACTTTTATTTTTCCCGCGTGAGCTTTCTTTAGGCGCACAGCGACATCCTCGTCAACCTCAAAGATTCCTTTTGAGCCAGTTAGCCTATCCGCGCGGCTCTTTAAAGTTTGTCTTGATGCGTGCTGGATGCGTTTAAGTAATTTATTTTCGTGAATGAGACTTTTTCCGGCATCAAACATCATAATTTCGTCGATGAGAAGCTCGCACTGATTGTAACCGCGCTCTCTGCGCCGCCTGGAGCTTATAGGTATAGGGACTAGGATGAGGTTTTCGGCTATAGGCAGATGTTTGTACAGCGCATAGGCTCCCAAACGGATGCAATGGGCAGAGTGCTTGTATTTTATGCTCCAGACGAGCTTTGAGACTCGCTCATCCTTGTAGGCAAACACGGATCTGGAGCCGGGGATTGGGACTACGCTTGCGTCATATCCCGGTGCTGGCGGCAATTTAGCAAGGGCCTCTTCTCTAGACATCGAAAGGAGCTCTTCCTCGGTCTTCGACAAGGGGAAAAGCGAGTCGACGATGATTTTCCACGCGGTTTCTAAAAATTTCATGCGAGATAGTATACAGGATTTGTAAGCAAAAAATCTGCTATAAATCTGCTATAATATCGCCATGGCTGGATTTCTCTCGTCACTTTTCAAAAAAGACATCAGTGTATTGGGCGTTGACATAGGCTCATCGTCTATAAAGGTGGTTCAGATAAAGAAAAAGCGCGGCAAGGCCGTGCTTGAAACCTATGGCGAACTGGCCTTGGGACCCTATGGCGGGACCGAGATTGGAAGGGCAGTCGCCCTTCCTCCGGAAAAGCAGGCCGAAGCCATCAGGGACCTTTTGCGAGAATCCAAGACGACTACTACTCAATGCGGCTCCGCTCTGCCCCTGACCTCCAGTCTCATCACGTTCATTTCTATCCCACCGGTTCCAGAAAAGCAGATTGGCGACGTGGTCATGATCGAGGCACGCAAGTACATACCCGTGCCCTTGGATGAGGTATTCCTAGATTATTCGGTCATACCGAAAGAAGAGCCTTTCAGCGCTCTCGGTGAACCGGAGAAGCCTGCTAGCGAGAATCGGGAAGTGTTGGTGGTCGCCATCCATAACCAATACTTGAGCGAGTATCAGGCGGTGATGTCAGGTAGCGCCCTCGAGCCTGTCTTTTACGAGATAGAGATATTCAGCGCCATCAGGGCTGTGGCCGATCACGGCATATCCACTATTATGATCATAGATATGGGAGCGCGGGCCACGAAGCTATATATAGTAGAGAGGGGGGTGCTCCGAGCTTCGCATATTATAAACAAGGGCAGTCAGGATATCAGCCTTGCCTTGTCGAAGGCTCTTTCCATACCTCCGGATGAGGCAGAGACGCTGAAGCGTACCAAGGGATTGAAGGGTGGCCCAGAATATAAGGAGCTCACCGAGATCATCACCGTCAATTTGGATTACATTTTCTATGAAGCTAACGCCACTCTCCTGAATTACCAAAAGAAATACCAGAAGAATGTCGGCAGGGTATTCCTGACCGGTGGCGGCGTGCTCCTCAAGGGCTTCATCGATCTTGCCCGCATCAGCTTTCAGACAGATGTTGCCTACGCTGACCCTTTCAGCAAGCTGGAGACTCCCGCTTTCCTAGTAGAGGAGCTTGCGTCCGCTGGGCCTGAGTTTGCCGTTGCTATAGGCGCAGCCCTGCGCTGTCTCGGGGAGGCCAATCAGTAGAATAGTATGTTATAATTTCCACACAAGCACCTCATGGAAACAAAATTCCAAACATCGTTCATTCCCAGAAGGCCCCTACCGGCTAATCCCGGATCCCTCGCTCCCCAGGTCCCGAAGAAGCATCGTGATGGTGCTAGCGTCTTCATGTCCATCGCAGTGGCACTTTTCGTACTCTCTCTCATCGGTTTGGGAGGCGTCTTCTCTTGGAAGCAATATCTGCTGGGGTCACAGGCGAAATCAGAGACCAGTCTGACCGAGCGCCAGAGAGATTTCCAGATTGATCAGATCAATCTGATGAGAGCTCAGGCTACCAAGATAAACCTTGCTCGGCAGATCCTCCGGAACCACATGGCTTCCTCGAAGATATTTAGCGTCATCTCCCGCT
Source organism: uncultured Candidatus Saccharibacteria bacterium (assembly GCA_964358005.1). Taxonomy (GTDB): domain Bacteria; phylum Patescibacteriota; class Minisyncoccia; order Phycocordibacterales; family PALSA-1337; genus C7867-002. The sequence goes on from CAYHNH010000004.1 coordinate 23,128, forward strand.
TGACGTCAGAGAGCGTCCGTTTCTTGAGCATGGATCTCAGCATTCCGGCTGGCGCAGATGCTCCATTCCAGCTTACGCTCATAGGATATGGCCGGGATTTTCAGTCAGTCGCTTTCCAGTCCGACGTCTTGAACCAGCTCGATGAATACGGGCTTCGAGCTACCATTAGGAACGCGATCGTCTCCGACCCTTCGCTCAACAGGAACGGCACGGTCTCATTCGGCTTTACGGCGCAGATCGACCCGACGAATTTTACCTATGCCAAAAGCCTGGACGGATCGGAAGATATGAGATCTGTAGGACAGCCTAACGCTTCGACCACAAGCCAATAATATGAACAAGAACATCATAGCCGTCATATTGATCGTCATCGGAGGAGGAATATATTTCACTCTCACTAGTCCGATGATAGATGATGCTAGAGCTGTCAAAGCGAAGAACGACCAGCTCGCGACCGATCTCAATAATGCTGAAGAGGTAATTAGGACCCGGAACGAGATCACGAGACAATACCTGGGTATACCCGAGGAAGACAGGACGAAGCTCGACAAGATGATACCATCAGCTGTGGACAATATCAGGCTTGTCATCGACCTCGACAATCTCGCACAGCAGAAGCATGTTTCCATATCGGATGTAAAAGCGGTTGTGCCCTCTAATGCAGGGCAATCGGTGAGCTCTAGCAAGCCATCCCAATCTGCGCCGCCGGCCCCTCTTTTGCCGGGGTCATTCTCTGGGGCTGTCTCACAGCCAGTACTCGACAAGGTCGAAATATCTTTCAAGGCAGTCGCTACCTACGAGCAATTCCAGGAATTCCTCCAGGCTATTGAAAAGAGCTTGAGGATAATGGATCTCTCCAGGCTTTCCCTCAAGGCCTCGGATTCGGGGAATTACGAATTCACCGTGCAATTCCAGACTTACTGGCTGCGCCAATAAATATCAAACCCATGAGCAAAAAGACAATATACATCATCGTGATATTGATCATCCTAGTGGGGGGCTACTTCTACCTGAGCGGCGGCGATGAGCCCGTCTCCAATAACAGCCTGCTTTCGAGCAGCGGCTACGGCGGTAGCGCGGACGCATCTCTGTTAAACCAGCTCAAAGCCCTGCAGATCGACACCTCTTTTTTCAAGAGCCCGGAATATGTTTCTCTTGTCGACTATTCAGTCGATATAACGACCCAGAATGTAGGACGTCCGAACCCATTCGCTCCTGTCCCCGGGGTTTCCAACCCTCTTGCGCCTGAGCCGACAGGCGGCCAGACCCCGCCGGCACGCTAAAAGATTTATGAGCGTACTCGACATACTTCTTGAGAAGAAACAGATTACCAAGGACGATCTGAAGGAAATCAGAAAGGAGACCGCATCGGGCACAAGCCTGAACCATGCTCTCATGGCTCGCGGCATAAAGGCCTCTTCTGTAACAGAGGCTCTCGGCGAATTCTTGAACATACCGGTTCGGGCAGCAGGGGAGGTGCCGGTCCCTTTTGACGTGCTCGGCTATATACCAGAAGAGTCAGCCGCGCACTACAAATTCGTGCCTATAGGCCTCGCTGACGGCACTCTTGAAGTTGGTATCGTGGACCCGGATAATATGGAAGCCCGGGATGCCTTGAGCTTCCTCGCGGCCAAGAAGAACATCCCTTACAAGATATTCCTGATAACCAGCGAAGACTACGACAAGGTTTTGGAGATGTACAAAGGTATAACTGGAGAGGTTTCCCACGCGCTATCGGAGCTAGAGATCGAGCTGCAGAACGAAACCAGGGAAAAAGACAGGAAATCTGGCAAGAGCGAGGTTACAGATGACTCGAAAAAAGAAAAAGAAGAGACTCTCATCGTAGAGGACGCGCCTATAGTCAAGATAGTGGCAACGATAGTCAGATACGCCGTTGAGGGCAATGCCTCCGATGTCCATATCGAGCACATGCGCGAGAAGATAAGAGTGCGCTTCAGGGTGGATGGCATCCTGAACACCTCGCTAGTCCTGCCTTCGGCAGTGCACTCGGCGGTCGTGGCTCGCATCAAAGTGCTTTCGAACATGAAGCTCGACGAGAAGCGCAAGCCACAGGATGGACGATTCTCGGCAAGGATAGACGGACGTAGGATAGATTTCCGCGTCTCCACCTTCCCGGCCAATTATGGCGAAAAGGTTGTGATGCGTATACTAGATCAGGCCAAAGGCGTCCGTACGCTAGATGAATTCGGCATGACCCCCAAGAATCTGAAGCTGCTGCGGAATGCCATGGACAGGCCATATGGGCTCATCCTCATCACTGGCCCTACTGGTTCGGGAAAATCCACTACTCTCTATTCGATCCTGAACGAGATGGACAGGGAAAGCTACAACGTGCTCTCCCTCGAAGATCCGGTTGAATATGAGATCGAAGGTGTGTCTCAAAGCCAGGTACGCCCAGAGATAGGCTACGACTTCAGCTCCGGACTACGCACCACTCTGCGCCAGGATCCCGATATCATCATGGTCGGTGAGATTCGCGACAAGGAGACTGCCCAGCTGGCCGTTCAAGCGGCTCTCACAGGCCATCTGGTTTTTTCTACGCTCCACACCAACAATGCTGCCGGTATCATCCCGCGTCTCATAGACATGGGCGTCGATCCTTATCTCATTGCTCCGACCCTGGTCCTCGGTATCGCTCAACGCCTGGTCGGACTCATGGTGCCAGAAGCCTCCGAGCCCGTGAAGATAGAGGGGAGCCTGAAGGTGATGATAGACAAGACGTTCTCAGATCTGCCAGAAGAATTTAAAAAAGAGATACCGTTCACGGATACGGTATATAAGATCAGTCCAACACCTTCGGCTCCGAAGGGCACGCGCGGTCGTATGGCAGTATACGAGGTGTTTAACATGGAAAAGGACCTTGAGGAGGCCATACTCAAGAATGCGACGGAGGTGGAGATCACTAGGATACTTAGGAAGAAAGGCATGCTCACCATGAAGGAGGACGCCATAATCAAGGCCTTTGAGAAGAAGATACCTATCGAGGAGGTGAATAAACTATAGGCTTGCTGTATAATCTCCTTATGAATAAAAAGAAAGTCCTCTTCGTGGATGATGACAAGTTCCTTCTGGATATGTATGCTCTCAAATTCTCGAAGGCCGGCTATGAGGTCAAGACGGCTGACTCTACCGAAGCGGCCATGAAGCTGGTAAAGGATGGCTACGTGCCAGATGTTATGCTCGTCGATATCATCATGCCCGGCATGGATGGTCTGGAGTTCATCTCGGAGGTGAGGAAGCAAAACCTCGCCGCCAATGCGGTCGTGATATTCCTCACTAACCAGGGTGAGTCGGACGATATAAACAAAGCTAGGAAGCTTTCGGCAGATGGCTATATAGTGAAGGCGACCACCATACCGTCGGAGGTACTGGCCCAGGTCGAGAAGATATCGGCTAGCAGGCAAAAATAATATGGATTACAAGAAAGAGATCGAAAATCTAGTCAGTCTAGTCGTAAAAGCAGGAGGATCGGACATCCATTTATCCGAGGGTAGACAGCCCATAATAAGAGTATCTGGTAATCTCATACCGCTCGTTAAGGTCCCTGCTATGACCAAGAATGACATGCGGGGGTTCATGGACGTTCTGCTTTCACCACAGAGCAAGATGCTGCTCGACAAAGAGAAGAACGTAGATTTCTCATACAGTCTGCCGGATACGCGCTTTCGGGGCAATATATTCTTCCGGCAGGGCTATGTATCGATAGCCTTGCGCATAATACCGATGACGATCAAGACCTTGGCAGAGCTCAACCTGCCGCCGATACTTGAGACATTCACCAGAAAACCTCAGGGGTTCTTCCTAGTGGTAGGCCCGATTGGCCAGGGCAAGACGACGACTCTAGCGGCGATGATAGAGATGATAAACCAGACCAGGACCGAGCATATCCTCACTATCGAGGATCCGATCGAATACCAATTCGAGTCCAAAAAGTCCATCATCGATCAGAGGGAGATCAGGATAGACACCCCAGATTTCAGTAATGCGCTCATCGCCATGTTCCGCGAGGATATAGACGTGTGCATGGTAGGAGAGATGCGCAATCCTGAGACTATGGCCACAGCAGTGACAGCGGCGGAGACCGGACACCTCATCTTCTCGACTCTGCACACGAACAATGCGTCCCAGACGTTGAATCGCATCATCGACGCCTTCCCGGCGAATGAGCAGGACCAGATCAGGACGCAGCTTTCAGTGTCTCTCACAGGCATATTCTCCCAGAGGTTGGTGCCACGCATATCGGGCGGTCTGATCCCGGCCTATGAGCTGCTTATCAGCAACCAGGCCGTGTCGAACCTGATCAGAGAAAAACGCATGCATGAGATAGATACTGTGATAGAGACGAGCTCGCAGGAGGGGATGATTGACCTGAATCGCTGCCTAGCCGACCTTGTCCGCGCAGGCGAGATCGCGGTGGAGACTGCTTATACGCATTCTCTGAACCCAAAGGTTTTGGAGAAGATGATCTAATAGACATATGCTTTTCAATTATGAAGCCGTAGATACTGCAGGATCGAAGAAGAACGGGTCCATAGACGCCGTCAATGTTGATATAGCCATATCTTCGCTTCAGAGGCGCGGGCTCGTCCTGGTCTCCATCAAGGGAGCATCCGAAGGCGGCCTTTTCACTAGGAATATAAGTTTTTTTGAAAGGATCAGCGCCAAGGACGTAGTCATCCTGTCCAGACAGCTATCTAGCCTATTCAGCGCGCAGATATCAGCCTTGCGAATCTTTAGGCTCCTATCTTCCGAGATAGAGAATCACGCCATGGGTGTTAAGCTCACCCAGATCGCCGACGACCTGCAGTCCGGCAACTCTATTTCAGCCGCGCTTGCCAAGCACCCGAAGGTCTTCAATGCTTTTTATGTGAACATGGTCAAGGCTGGCGAGGAGTCAGGCAAGCTCAATGAGGTCTTCGAATATCTGGCTGATTACCTCGACCGTTCGTACGAGCTTTCATCTAAAGTGAGAGGCGCTCTCATATATCCAGCTTTCATCATCCTCACTTTCATAACAGTCATGATCCTGATGTTCACCATGGTCATACCGAAGATCAGCCCCATCCTCATAGAATCAGGAGCAGATATACCGTCCTATACCAAAGTCATCATAGGAATGTCGAATTTCCTGGTCAAATACGGCTTTGTCCTGTTCGCTGTCCTCATAGTGGCGATATTCTTCCTGATCAAATATCTTCAGACTCCATCGGGCCGCTTTGCCTTCGATCGCATCAAGCTGAACGTCCCTTATTTGAGCACTCTCTACAAGAAGCTCTACCTTTCTCGATTTGCTGACAATATGAATACTATGCTGGTATCGGGCATACCCATGGTCCAATCCCTACAGCTTACGTCAGCTGTCATAGACAACGGCGTTTATGAGCAGATATTGAATGCTGCGGTAGAGAGCGTGAAAGGAGGTAAGACCCTATCTGATTCTTTGTCCGGTTCGCCCAAGGAGATTCCAGGCATAATGACGCAGATGATGAAAGTGGGCGAGGAGGCCGGGGAAGTGGGTTCTATGTTGAAGACCATGGCCAGGTTCTACACGAGGGAAGTCTCAACTGCTGTGGAATCTCTAGTGTCGCTTATCGAGCCGGCCATGATAGTAATGCTCGGCGCAGGAGTCGCCGTGCTCCTAGCCGCGGTCCTGGTGCCTATATATAGCATTGCTTCAGGGGCGTAATACGGCGAAAGGCGTTATCCACATGTCGGCTCATGGCCGCGGGTAGCGATGTTATAATATCAGGCGACCATAAACAATGGTATTAACCCGTTTCTTATCAATTAATAGTTAGTCTCAATTTTCACTATGAAAAAATTCACGCGTGGCTTCACACTTATTGAATTGCTTGTCGTCATAGCCATCATCGGCATACTGGCTTCCATCGTGCTCGTTTCCTTGAACTCTGCCCGAAACAAGGGCAAGGACGCGCGTGTCATATCCGATGTTCAGCAGATGAGAACAGCGTTCGAGTCCGGCTACAACGGTTCGGATTACGCAGACTTGAACCAGAACGCTCTTGATGCCGCAGGCCCGAACACAACCGTAACAGCAGCTCTCGCCGCTGACGCTGTCACCCAAGGCGCCGCGATAAATATCGTGACCAACGCTAGCGCAACAGTGACAACATACGCGATCTACGGCTCTCTTCCTAGCCAAGGCGGTACAAAGTACTTCTGCATCGATTCAACAGGAAAGACGAATCAGAATGCCGCCGCAAACTCAGCAGCTATCTGCCCATAACCTTATTGTTATAGCCTAGCTCTCTACAAAACATCCTCAAAAGAGGATGTTTTGTTTATGCTTTTATCCACATTAGGGCCCTAGTATTGGGCTGCCCTAACTTGATATCATTACCATATGAATAAACACATACGTGGCTTCACACTTATTGAATTGCTTGTCGTCATAGCCATCATCGGCATACTGG
>CAYHNH010000004.1:29682-93324 GCA_964358005.1 uncultured Candidatus Saccharibacteria bacterium
CGTGGCTTCACACTTATTGAATTGCTTGTCGTCATAGCCATCATCGGCATACTGGCTTCCATCGTGCTCGTTTCCTTGAACTCTGCCCGAAACAAGGGCAAGGACGCGCGTGTCATATCCGATGTTCAGCAGACTCGTCTTGCTATTGAATCGGGCTACAACGGCTCTTTCTACTCTGATCTAGCTCAAACGGCCGGTACCGGCGCCCAGACCAACGTGGCTGGTTCATTGCTTGCTAGTGGTCCGAATAACACGACACTCACCACTCTTGCTACTGATGCGACGACCCAGGGAGCGACGCTAACATACAGGGTAACCACCACAGCAACAAATGTCACGAGCGCTTATGCGTTGTATGGCTCATTACCGAGTCAGAACAATTCAAAATATTTTTGTATTGATTCAACAGGGAAGGCCAATCAAAATTCAGCTACAAACAACACTATCGTTTGTCCCTAGTTTATAAATCAACTTATATGAAATCAAAAAACTTATCGTCGAGGAGCGGCTTTACCCTCGTCGAACTGCTCGTGGTCATAGCCATCATCGGGATATTGGCAGCAACTATCTTAGTTTCGCTCAACTCGGCTCGAACTAAGGGAACAAATACGCGCATTCTTGCGGAAGTTGTACAACTAAGGACCCAATTTGAGCAGGGATTTATGGATGATACCTATGTTGATTTGGAGGGGACTGCGAGCAATGCAGATATGCTGGTATCGAGCAGCACGGCATATGATAATCTCGTTCTTTTGGTTTGTGACATAGGCAAGCAGAATGGATATCCGACAACAGTGACCGATGATATTGAGGTGACTTGTGACGGGACGCCAAACCTTAGATCGGGAGTCGTAATTTACTCGACGGGTACAGGATCGACCGTGTCGAATTATGGAATATATGCCACTACTACTCCGAGTGGATATGTTTGCGTGGATTCATATGGCAACACGCTTTCAACTACTACGGCCTCTATACCTGATTACGCTTCGATCGCCTCACCTAGTACGGCATTATGCCAGTGAAAAATCTGAAAACAAAACACCTCAAAATCCGCGGATTCAGCCTGATAGAGCTCATGGTCACTGTCGCTATAATCGCAGTGCTCTCCGGCATCCTTCTCGTCAATACCTCCGGTTCCCGAGCCAAGGCTAGGGATGCCCAGCGAGTTTCTGATCTGTCTCAACTCCAGCTCGCCTTCGCCCTCTTCTATGATCGCTGTGGATATTATCCCGAGGGAGGCACGGTGCTGAATATCAATATAAGCAACAACTGTCCGTCCGGAGTGACTTTGGGGACATTCATTTCGCAGATACCTACGCCGCCTTCGGGGACCACACAAACGGCATATAACTATGCGACCACCGGGGCGAATGGCACTCCAACGAACTTCATACTGCACGCCATCCTAGAATCATATAACCCCGCGGTCGCCAAGGGCTTGTCATCCAGACCGGCTGGATATGGTTCGGCTAATGACAATAGCTTTACTTGTTCCACCAGCAGTACACCACCTATACAGTATTGTGTGACGTCCAAATAGCCTTACATACCATGGCCGTTCCCATAATAATCGCCTTCGTCTTCGGGGCCATCATCGGCAGCTTTCTGAACGTCGTTATCTGTCGCTTCAAGACCGGCATGGGCATAGGAGGTCGCTCTATGTGCATGAGCTGTGGCAAGTCTCTCACTTGGCGCGAGCTCATCCCGATATTCAGCTTCATATCCCTGTCAGGAAAATGTCGGGGTTGTATGAGCAAGATATCCTGGCAATACCCTCTAGTTGAGCTTGCTACGGCTACGCTCTTCGCCCTCATTTTCTATAGATTTCCTCCGGCATCGGAGGCAGGCCTCATCCTGCTCGCCATATATCTCATCATTTCCTGCATTCTGATAGTGATAACCGTCTATGATTCTAAGCACAAGATCATCCCTGATTCGCTTGTCTACACATTTGACCTCCTGGCTTTTGTGACGGTATTCATAGGTGGCAGTACCATCGTGCACGCGCCCCACGTCTGGACTATCCTAGCTGGGCCGATCCTGGCTCTGCCTTTTGCTCTGTTGTGGGTCATCTCCAAGGGCAGGTGGATAGGTCTGGGCGATGCCAAGCTGGTCCTGGGCATAGGGTGGCTCCTGGGGCTCCAGGCGGCAACCAGCTCCATCATCATCTCGTTCTGGATAGGGGCAGGCGTTAGCATAATATGGATGATCTTTTCATATAAGAAGATAAAGCGGGGAATGGAGATACCGTTTGGCCCATTCCTAGTCCTTGGCGCCTATCTGGTCTTTCTGTTCGGATTCAACGTCCTAGATCTGCGTCTCTTGGCATCTCTCTTTTAGAGGCGGTTTGAGATATATATTGCTATAATAGACTGAATGAACCGAGGTTTTACAATCGTCGAGCTCCTCGTGTCGATGGCTATTTTCGTCATAATGACATCGGTGATCGTCGCCAAGTTCGGGAATTTCAATCAGAGCACTCTTTTGACGGACACGGCTTATGATATCGCTCTGGTCGTACGCTTGGCGCAGACCTATGGCCTTTCGGTCAAAAGCACGACCCAGTCCGGGACTGCCAATTTCAATTTTCCATATGGCGTCGACTTCAACGCTGGTACGAGTGCGGCTTGCGGCAGTGGTGCTAGCTCCAATCCTTCCTCGCTAGTGCTTTTCGCGGATATACCTGATTCAGGCGGCGCGACCGATGGGATGTGCTCTTCCTCTGACGCGACGATAAACCCATATATCATAATACGTGGGGCTACGGTATCGGCGCTTTGCGCCGGTGCTGACGCTTCTGCCTGCTCTTCGGTATCGCGTCTAGACGTGAGCTTCCGTCGGCCGAATCCTTCCGCTGTGATATGCGCGTCCAATGGCGGAGCAGCCCAATGTAATTATGCCTATGCCCAGGCCACAATCCGCGGGACAGATAACAGCACGCGTGTGATCGTAATGAGGCAGAACGGCCAGATATCCGTCCAACGATAATGAAAAAAGGCTTTACATTGGTAGAGATGATGGTTGCCCTCATGATATTCTCGATCGTGGCTGTCGTGGCTCTCACCGCACTCGTGAGGATCATAGACGCGAACAAGAAGGCGCAGACCATCCAAGACGTGGTTGTCAACATGTCCTTCACCTTGGAATCCATGACCCGCGAGCTCCGTTCTGGCTCGAGCTATTATTGCGAATATCCCCTAGGTCAGAACGGTATGACGGTGAACAGCAACATGAGCTCGAGCGTCCTGGCCTGCCAGGCTGGAGTATCAGGCTCGCCCACAAGCAGTTCCGGGGCGGGCATAGCCTTCCGCTCTGACCAGATCATAAGCGGCCAGAATGGCTGTCGGCTGATATACGCCTATGAGATCGTGCCGAATTTTTCGGGCGGGACGTTCAATGGAACATTCACCTTCAAAAAGGCCGCGCAGACAGCTTGCAACCAGAACCTCACTGGAAGTGATTTTGTGCCGGTCATAGATACCAGTTCGCTGTCGCTCACGGACTATTATTTCCGTATTAGGAATACGCCCACGCCACTCTTCTTCCTGAACCTCAAGGGCAATTCTGGAACGAAAGAGAACACGAAGACTTTCTTCAGCTTACAGACGGCCGCTTCACCGCGCATACCATAAGATGACACACACAAGACCACAAAGAGGATTCACCATAATCGAGACGCTGGTCGCGATCACGGTGCTCATGATTGCCATAGCCGGGCCGCTGGTCGTCGCGAGCAGGGGATTGTTCGGTGCCACAGTTTCGAAGAATCAGATGATCGCGTCGTATCTGGCCCAGGAGAGCATGGAAGTCATAAAGAATATCCGTGACACCAACATCCAGGCCGGAGTCGCGGGAGGATGGCTTTCCGAACTTGGTGCGTGCACGGTCGCGAGCTCCTGCGATGCCAGTGCCATATCAGCTCCGTACATCCGGACATGCTCGGGCGCACCATGCGCTATTTATACCGAGACGAATGGCTACGGCCACAGCTCGGGTTCGGCCACGCCATTCACTAGGAGGTTCTACACTCATGTTCCCGGGAATACGAATTCTTGCAGCGGGGCCACAGTGTATCCGGGCGGAGTGGTCGCGGAAGAGTGCGGCGTGACGGTCGAGGTGCTCTGGAGCGAGGGCAGTGTCGCCTATAGCGTGATACTTACAAGTGAGATAACCAACAGCCTAAGATGATGATGAAAAACAAACAGGGCGGATACACTCTGTTATTCTCGGTCCTCACTGCGACACTGGTCCTAGGCGTGGCAGTGTTCATCGTCGATCTCACTCGGAAACAGCATGAGCTGGCAGTTTCTGCCAGGAATTCTATATATGCATACTACGCTGCGGATGGAGGCATAGAATGCGCGGTTAGCACTTCGAATTGGCAATCCCCAGGCTTTGCCTCGACTACTGGAGGAACTCTGAATTGTGGCGGCGATGTCGATGGAGTCGTCCTTGTGCAGTCGGGATGCCCGCTGGTCTATCCAACGTCTCTCATCGGAGGTACGCCCACCAACCCCATCAGGCAGTGGTGCGGCTATGTCTCGATGAAGTTCCCGAACACTGGTACTCCGGCCACGAATGGCTGTGCGCAAATAATAATCACGACTGGCCAGGATATAACGACGAGCCAGCCAAAGACGATAATCGATTCGAGGGGCTATAATCTCTGCACCTCGGCTCCGGCGCCGGATACCGCGAAGACTGATACCGTGGAGCGCGCTTTGAGGCTGATACAGACTGGAGTGTGGTAGTTTAGGCTATAATCATTGCATGAAACCCCCTGCCGATGTCGTAAAGCGGCTCAACAAGCTCAAGGAAACGATCGAGCACCATAGGCGGCTCTACCATACTCTGGACAAACCCGAGATAAGCGACGAGGCTTATGATTCGCTTATGAGGGATCTCGAGGAGATCGAGACCAACTATCCGGAATTGCAGAGCACTGCCAGCCCGAGCCAGAGCGTCGGAGACGAGCCATTGGAGGAGTTCAGCAAAGTGAGGCACGAGGTCCAGCAATGGTCATTCGACGATGTCTTCGATGAGGCCGAGCTCGTGAAATGGGCGGAGCGGGTGAAGAGTTTCATGGCGAAGGCCGGTATATCCAGTGAGAAGCTGGAATATTGTTGCGAGCTTAAGATAGACGGTCTCAAGATAATCCTCACTTACGAAGACGGAAAGCTCGAACAAGGTGCGACGCGCGGCGATGGTTCCGTCGGCGAAGATGTCACACAGAATGTAAAAACGATAAGAAGCGTACCATTGTCCCTCGCCGAGAATGTCGATCTCATCGCAGTGGGCGAAGTCTGGATGAGCGTTGAGGATCTTGAGAGTATCAATAGAGAGCGGTCTAAGGAGGATAAACCGCTTTTTGCCAATACCCGCAATCTCGCGGCCGGCTCGATGCGCCAGTTGGACCCGAAGGTAACCGCGTCTAGGCGCTTGGATACATTCATATATGATATAGAGCGTATATCGGGCAAACTTCCTGCCACTCAATCAGGTGAGATAGAGATGCTCTCGAATCTTGGATTCAAGACTAATCCTCATTTCAAAGTATTCGATTCTATCGACGGAGTCCAAAAGTTCTACAAAGAATGGACGGTCAAACGCCATAGTCTGCCGTATCAGCTGGATGGGATAGTCATCAAGGTTAATTCCCGGAAGATCCAGGAAGCTCTGGGCTATACGGGCAAGTCTCCGCGCTGGGGCGTGGCTTACAAATTCCCGGCGGAACAAGTGACTACCATACTTGAGGATATAGTGTTCCAGGTCGGCCGTACTGGAGTCGTCACGCCAGTTGCCGTTCTCACTCCGGTCTTGGTCGCTGGTTCGACTGTATCTAGGGCGACGCTCCACAATGAGGATGAGATAAAGAGGCTAGATCTCCGCATCGGGGATACGGTGATATTGCAAAAGTCAGGGGATGTCATACCTGACATAGTAAGCGTGTTGAAGGATATGAGGACTGGAAAGGAGAAACCGTATGTGTGGCCGACGCATGTGCCTGCCTGCGGCGGTGATGGCCGGATTGAGCGCGTGCCCGGCGAAGCGGCCTGGAGATGCGTGAATAAGGATTCATTCGAGGCCCAGAAGAAGAAGTTCCACTATTTCGCTTCCAAGAAATGCTTCGACATAGACGGCTTGGGTCCGCAGACCATAGACCTGCTCATAGAGAGCGGTTTGATCGCCACATTCGATGATATCTTTACCTTGAAGAAAGGGGACCTGCTGAATCTGCCGCGCTTCGCGGAGAAGTCGGCCGATAACGTATTGGAGTCCATAGAAAAGTCTAGGAAGGTCAGCCTGCCGAGATTCCTGGCATCGCTGTCCATACCACAAGTCGGTGAGGAGACAGCATATGATGTGGCGCGGCATTTTGGGAGCACCGAAAAGATCATGGCTGCTACCAAAGAAGATTTTGAATCCATATACGGAGTTGGCGAGGTAGTGGCGCGGTCTCTCGTTGACTGGTTCAGCGAGAAAGATAATCAGAGACTGATCAAGAACCTTTTGAAGCGTGTCACTATTGAAATTGAAAAAGGGGCAAGCAAAAAGCTCTCTGGTAAATCTTTTGTATTCACAGGTTCGTTGCCGACTCTCGAGCGTGAGGCAGCCCAGCAGATGGTGCGCGACAATGGCGGAGATGTTTCCAGTTCGGTGTCCAAGAAGACTTCCTATGTGGTCGCGGGCGGTGATGCTGGATCAAAGTTGGATAAGGCGCGGCAATTGGGCGTAAATATCCTGACTGAAGATGAATTCTTGAAGATGCTGGGTTGAGATGCTACTATCGAACTATGATCACCCTGAAAGAACTCGAACACCTAGCCAAATTGTCGCGCATCGAGCTATCCGATGCCGATAAAGCCTCTCTTTTAAAGGAGTTCGATTCCATTCTGGGCTATGTCGACCAACTCAAGAAAGTAGATGTCTCAATGGACGCCGAAGGTCGGGTCGGCGCCGTGAGGAATGTCATGCGCCAGGATAAGGCCGAAGACACTTCGCCGGAAGATCGCGAACGCCTGCTCAAGGAGGCTCCTCACAGGGAAGGGGATTTTATTGCCGTAAAGAAGATAATTGCCCAAGATTAATGTCATGAAGATCGACCTCGCCAATCTGACCATCGCCAAGGCTCATGAGCACCTCAAAAAGGGCGATTTTACCTCTGTGGAGCTGACCCAAGCCTACCTGGATGAGATCAACAAGAAGAATTCAGACGTGAACGCCTATCTAGAGGTATTCAAAGATGCTTTGGATCAGGCGAAAGCGGCCGATGAGCTTATAAAGAGTGGCAAGGGCACCCTGCTCACAGGCATCCCATGCGCCATAAAAGACAACATACTCATAAAAGGGAGGATTGCCAGTTCGGCATCGAAGATCCTTGAGAACTATCACGCGACATACGATGCTACTGTGATAGAAAGGCTCAAAAAAGAAGGTGTTGTATTCCTGGGCCGCACTAACATGGATGAATTCGCTATGGGGGGTTCGACGGAGAATTCTGCGTATGGTGTTACGAGGAATCCCCATGATTTGGAACGTGTCGCCGGAGGTTCTTCTGGCGGATCAGCTGCGGCAGTAGCTATGAATGGCGCTCTCTTCTCTCTCGGTACTGATACAGGCGGATCAGTGAGACAGCCAGCGAGCCTTTGCGGGATAGTCGGCTTGAAGGCTACCTATGGAGCAATATCCCGCTATGGCGCCATGGCCATGGCGGCGTCGCTCAATCAGATAGCTCCATTGGCGAGAACGGTGACCGATTGCGAGACAGTCTACAACATCATACGCGGTGCAGATGCTAAGGATAGCGTGACCATCACGGACGATACCTATCCAAAAAAGCGGATAGGTAAGAAGAAACCGGTTATTGGAGTGCCGCGCCACTTTTTGTCCGGTGATGGGATAGATAAGGATACTATGAAGGCTTTTAATGCCAGCATGGAAAAATATCAATCCATGGGCTATGAGGTCAAGGAGATCAAGCTGCCGAACATCTCCTATGCCCTCATGGTCTATTACATTGTCATGCCAGCCGAAATCTCTTCTGACCTCGCCAGGTTCGATGGCGTCAAGTACGGCCTACATATCGACGGCAAGGACGTCATAGAAGACTATTTCAAGACGCGCCGGACGGGCTTCGGCAAAGAGGTGATACGGCGCATCCTTTTGGGAACTTACGTCCTTTCTTCCGGATATTACGATGCATACTATAACCGCGCCAACGCAGTGCGCAGGATGATAACTGAAGATTTTTTGAAGGCTTTCGAGGGTGTCGATCTGATTGCGACACCTACAGCTCCTGGTCCTGCCTTCAAGATAGGCGAGAAGGCTAACGACCCGATCTCGATGTATCTGGAGGACATATTTACGGTGACTGCCAATATCACGGGAATGCCAGCGATCTCGATCCCTTGTGGAACGAGCAGGAAGGAGGGTAAGGATCTGCCTGTGGGACTCCAGTTAACGGCCAGACATGGCGACGAAAAGACGCTGTTCGAGGTTGGCAAGGAATTCCTCGGCGAGTGACGTAAAATGATATACTAATCGGCATGCAAGAAGGTTATCAACCTGTCCTATCATTCCCCGGATCTGGAGTCACTGACGCGGCCGCCGATGTGTTCCGCAAGACCATTGATTCTGGGCCGTACATGTACGAGTGGTTGAAAGACACCATTAGCATTCTCGTGGTCATCTCTATACCGCTCTCGCTATTCTTTTTCATCGGGATCATATACTGCGTGGAGCAGATGAAGAAGATCAAGATTAAGGAAAAGGAGAAGTATGACGTGAAGATAGAGCCAGCTTTCGAGGCCGTGACCGCCCATGAGGGCAACCGCGACCTGACCGTCCGCTGGCAGAAGGTGACCTCGCTCATGAATTCAGCGGCTCCTAGCGACTGGAAGCAGGCGATACTCGAAGCCGATACTATGCTCCTCGACATGTTGACCGGTCTAGGCTATCAGGGGGACGGTGTGGGGGAGAAATTGAAGCGCGTCCAGTCCGGAGAATTCAAAAGCATCGACGACGCCTGGGAGGCGCACAAAGTCAGGAATGACATCGCCCACGGCCGCGGCGACGATCTCGACCACCACCGGGCCAACCAGGCCATCCAGAGATACAGGAATGTTTTCCAAGAGTTTTACTATATATAGTCAGATAAGGTTCGTTTAAATAAAAGTGCCGTACACCATGGGTGTACGGCAGTAGCAATTGGCAAGCTTCCGGCAGTCAGTTGGCGGCGATGTAGGCCGTCACCTCGTCCTTCTTGTCGGACGTGATTTTTCCCTTGGCGACCAGCAGCTCAAGTGCCTCGCTGAGCTTCGAAGCCGCGACGACCTTGTGCCCTTCGCGATTCAGTTCGGCGAGACCGCCTTGCTCGCGGTCGTAAAGGACGACGGTAGCGACGACCTTGAGGCCGTTGGCCTCGACTGAGGCGATTGCCTCGCGCTTCGTCCCTGCTCTGGTGACCAGGTCGTCCACCAGTAGCACTCGTGAACCGCCTTGGAACGGGTCGAGGATCTGGGAGCTGATATGGCGCCCGCCGTCGCCCTCCTCCTTTTTGATACGGATGTGGGGCTTGCCGAGCGCTTTGGCCAGGGCCATGCCGATCGGCTCTCCCGCTTTCGGGATACCGATGACGTAATCGAAATCGGTGATGCCCTCGTGAATCACGAGATCATGCAGGATATCGCCGGCCAGGGCATATAGCCATTCGGGCAGGCCCCTGATATTCAGGTAGATCGGGGAGAGCGGCGCCTGTGGCTGGGTCTCGTGGAGCTTCAGCTTAAACGCCCCGAACTTGATGTTCTTCAAGCCGAAGAGTTCGAGGGCGAAGCGGTCACGGAGGCCGAGCGAGATCTCGCTGGCCATCTTTTGGGCGGCCACAACGGGGTCAGCCGCCTTGGTGATTGGCCGACCAACGACCACGTAATCCGCGCCCATCGCAATGGCTTCGCGGGCCGTCATTGTTCGCTTCTGGTCATCCGGTGGGTCATCGGGCGATCTGATACCAGGCGTGACTTTGAGTTGACCTTTGAGCTCGGGCCGGCTGTTCAGGAGCTGGAGCTCCTGGGGGGAGCAGACGATGCCTGTCAGTCCGGCCATCTTGGCATTGCGCGCGAAGTGGAGCACGGCAGCCTTGCTTGGTTTGCCGAAATCCAAATGCGCATCGTTCTCCTCGCGAGAGGTCAGAACGGTCAGGGCCAGGGTCTTGGATGCCCCGGCGTTCTGGGCGGCGGCCATCATGGCTTCCGTTCCAGCCGAGGCGTGGACATTGAACATTCCGACTTTGATGTTCTGGCCGACGATCTTCGCGGCCGCGCCGACGGTATTGGGAATGTCGTCGAATTTTCCGTCCAGGAATAGCTGACGTCCAGCGAGCCGGAAGAGGTCTCGGATGTGGGCGGCATTCTTTGCCGCTTGTTCCGCGTCGCCTTCCAGGATCGATGCGAGCATCGCGTAGATGAGTTCGAGTCCGAACTTGAAGGAGCCGACTACCGACCCCAACGTGCTGACGAGCTTCATGGCGGCATCGGGATTGTCGACGTCGACAGCCAGGATGATCCGGTCTTTCGATTGCATGGTTGTATTGTGGTTTTGTTGAACTGGCGAGGGAGCCGCGAACGATCGCGTTCCGTCTTTGTCCTCCAGATAGTTCTGTAAGAGTCTGGTAGCCATATTACGCGCGGCAAGGGGACTGTCAACGTGGCCTTTGTAAATTAAAGCTCTTTTGAGCGTCTATTAGGTAGCTTTTTACTGTCGCCTAATAATAAAAGCAAAATATATGACAAAAACCAATACGTGCCTAATACAAGCCACATTGTCGGCATTGTTCGTGCTGGCAATGATATGGCCTGCCTCTGCTCTTGCGGCGACCACTCCTACTCTCGGGGCGGCGGCACCTTATGGTGTACTCGGCAGTACATATACAAACACCACGGCGACAACGATAAACGGTGAGGTCGGATTTACGACTGGACCGGCTGTTGCTCCAGCGGGCACCCACACGAACTACGGTTCGATGTCTCCCTATGCTGCAGCTGGTGCTGATCAAGGTAGCGCCCAGGGTGCCTTGGCTTCACAGCCTTGCACATTCACTTTCGCTGCCGGGGCTGTGGATCTCTCTACTGACATCACGCACGGAGCGATCGGAGTCTATACTCCGGGTGTATATTGCAGCA
Source organism: uncultured Candidatus Saccharibacteria bacterium (assembly GCA_964358005.1). GTDB lineage: Bacteria > Patescibacteriota > Minisyncoccia > Phycocordibacterales > PALSA-1337 > C7867-002. The sequence continues at coordinate 40,863 of CAYHNH010000004.1, forward strand.
CCGGAGCCATGAATATAGGAGGCGCTCTCGGCTTCAATGGCGGCGGGACTTATATCTTCAGGCCTGTCGGAGCTTTTACTTCGACTGCAGGCTCGATAGTCTCCTTGAATGGGGTATCCGCCTGCGATGTATTCTGGACTCCTACTCAGGCTACTACTCTCGCCGCTAATACTACATTCGCTGGCACTGTTATAGATGATGCTGGTATCACCGTCGGCGCCAATACCACATGGACGGGACGCGCGCTCTCCTTCGGCGGAACAGTGACGACTGATACTGATACGATAACAACGCCGACATGCCCGATCGTACCAGGTCCTGGGTCAGGTTCGGGTTCGGGTTCCTCAGGTATTAATCCCTCTGTGAATGGCCCGGCTGTCAACTTTAGCGTCTTGAATCAGCCAACCATGCCGATACCTGCCAATATAATAGCGGCTGCCTTGGCTAGGTCTGAAGCTGCTGCAGCTTTAGCGGCTCAGCCGATAGCTGTGCCCATCCTTGCCACCGCACTACCTGTAACAGCTGTTGCTGCTGTTCCCGCCGCTCCTACTGTTCCTGTGATAGCCTTTGTCTCGCCGAATTTTCCTGATGCCGGATTGCCTCCCGATCAGAGCCAAGCCCTGGGATATGCGATCTTACTAATCGGCGCTGTCGCGACGTCATTTATGGGGTTTAAAAAATGTCGCTCTCATTAAAAGGGAATGTCCCAGCAATTATACTCGTTGTGGCATATTTGGCTTTTGTATCTTTCGCGATAAGCGATAGTGCTAGATCGGAGGAACAGCATGCAGCCATCAAGACACAGGCGAGCTTGGGTCAACCTCTGCGCCTAAAAATCCCCAGAATCAGTGTCGACGCTGGGCTAGAGCGAGTAGGTCTAATGCCGGACAAATCTCTGGGCGTACCAAAAGATCCCGCTAATGCAGGTTGGTTCGAGAATGGGCCTCTACCAGGCCAAATAGGCAGTTCTGTGATAGATGGGCATTTTGGTTGGTGGAACCGCATGCCGGCAGCCTTCGATTCTTTGATAGAGCTCCAAATAGGAGACAGGATATACGTGGAGTACGGAGATGGGAGGACTGTCGGATTCGTCGTTCGGGATGTGCGGACATTTGGCAAGGACGAGAGCACGTCGAGCGTATTTACCTCAAGCGATGGCAAGGCGCATCTCAATCTGATCACATGCGTTGGTCCCTGGAATGCGATGCAGCAGAGCTACCCTAGTAGACTAGTGGTGTTTGGAGATATGATCACTGATTAATTCTCAGGAAAAACTTGTTGCGGGGGCCGGAATCGAACCGGCAATTTTCAGGTTATGAGCCTGACGGGTTACCGTTACCCTACCCCGCGGGGGAAGCGCACGGCTCTCTTTGGAGCGCCCATTATGCCACAATCATTGCCTGAATACAATATTGAAATATGCACAGCCGATATTATAATACATAGACTTATGTCTAGGTTCGAGTTAAAACCAAAGGCCTACGCGATGCGCAGGGCGGGGAAGAGTATAATAGAAATATATAAAACATTGGGCATCTCGAAAAGCACCGCTTCCTTATGGTGTCGAGAGATTAAGTTGACGGATAAGCAGGCCGAGAATCTTAAGAGAAACAGCATAAAAGGAGGCTTGGTTGGAAGGCAGAAGGGAGCCGATACGAATAGGCAAAAGAAAATTGATGCTCAAAATAATGCCAATATTTGGGCTCAAGATTTTGTCTCGAGTATTTCCGAGCGGGATCGGCTGGTCGCTGGGATAGCCCTATATTGGGCGGAGGGGAGCAAGGCTGTTTCTACAACTGGATTTATATTCGTGAACTCCGATCCTGTAATGATAAGATTCATGTATGAGTGGCTTACGGATGTCATCAAGATCCCAAAGGAAGATATTACGGCGCAGGTTTCGATAAATGAGATTCACCGATATAGAATAAACAAGGTTTTGAAATTCTGGTCCCGTTTGCTAGACTTGCCGTTAGACACGTTTTCAAGGACTTTCTTCGCAAAATCGTTGCAGAAAAAGGTATACGATAATCATTCTGTGCACTATGGCGTATTTAGGCTCGGTGTAAAGAGAAGTACTCTGCTGAAGTACAAAGTCTTGAAGATGATAGATATATTAAAAGCCGAGGTAGCTCAACCGGTTGGAGCAGTCGTTTCATAAGCGACAGGTTGTGGGTTCGAGTCCCACCCTCGGCACTTTGAATTTTGAGCATATTCTGATACATTACTGCTCACATGCGCCCGTAGTTCAGCTGGATAGAACGCTCCCCTGTCACGGGAGAGGTCGTGGGTTCGAGTCCCATCGGGCGCGCAGTGTGAGAGGCCGATGTAGCTCAGTTGGTAGAGCACGCCATTGGTAATGGCGAGGTCTCCGGTTCAATCCCGGACGTCGGCTCAGGTGTAAAATAAAAAACGTGCCGGTGACGTATCACAGGCACGCTATTGTGCGGAAAGGGGACTGGATTGGCTTAGGCGGCGCAATCCAGTCGTCGCCGGGCTTCGCTATCGATGCGGAGCAGATCACTGAAATCCTCGTCGCGAGTCCTGCTCTCGATCACGAAGTCGAACTTCGGTGCCTCGAGCAGCTCACGGTCGGCTGTCGCTATCCGGCGCCTGATTTCCTCGATCTGCTCGCCGTCGCGCGCTTTCATACGTTCGACGATCCGCGCGTGGTCGATTCTGATAAATACGGTCGCCATGGATCTGCGGAGGATCGCTTCGGACCTAGCTATCTGCCGGAGGGCATCGACTCCCTTGACATCGATGTTCATGACCAAGTCGCGCCCATGCGCCAGTGGGTCGAGGACGCTCGACCTGAGCGTTCCATAGAGCCGGTCCTCCTGATCGCCGTGGACTTGAGTCCATTCCAGGAAGTCGCCGTTGGCTATACGCCGGCGGAATTCCAATGGCGCGAGGAAATGATAGTGGACGCCGTCAATCTCTCCAGTTCTAGGAGCCCGGGTCGTCGTAGTGACTACCCGCGAGAATTCCGGGCGTTCCTTGACCAATCTGTCACATAAAGTGCTTTTGCCCGACCCTGCGGGGCCGGCCAACACCAATAACAATGGGTTCATCTGAGCCCACAATGCCATATATTGGACTTGTGTTCAAGCCGCTTTTATTTGTTTAGACAGGCGTATTTTGTTAGAGTAAGCGGGCATCAGATATGCCGAAGTAGCTCAGTTGGTAGAGCATCGCTTTCGTAAAGCGAGGGTCGCCGGTTCAATCCCGGCCTTCGGCTCCAAATGGCTGACAACAAGGAAAAGATCAATGCGCGGATACAGGAGCTCGAGACTGCTATGGGAGCCGGGGATTTTTGGGCGGACAAGGGCAAGGCCCAGGCCGCCGTGAAGGAGCTCCAATCACTGAAAGACAGCCTCGAAGGCATAGGGAAGTATGATAAGGGCGACGCTATTTTGAGCATTCTTTCCGGCGCCGGCGGCGATGATGCCGAGGATTTTTCGGCCATGCTCATCCGCATGTATCGGCGCTATGCCGACAAGAAGGGTTGGAGCTGGTCACAGATCCACGCCAACGAGAATGACCATGGCGGCTATCGCAATGTCACTGTCGAGATATCCGGCAAGAATGTCTATGGCACGCTCAAGAACGAGTCTGGTGTGCATAGGCTGGTCCGCATATCGCCATTCAATGCCAATGACAAGAGACAGACCTCGTTTTCCCTGGTTGAGATCATTCCGAAATTCGAAAAGACGCATGCTAGCGATTTGGTTATCAGTGATAGCGACGTCGAGATATCTATAGCCAAGTCTGGTGGTCCAGGTGGCCAGAATGTGAACAAGCGCATGACCGCCGTACGCATGCTCCACAAACCGACAGGTATATCGGTGCATGTAACCTCCGAGCGCTCGCTCGCCCAGAATCGCGAGAAGGCCCTAGATATACTCCGCGCAAAGCTATGGAAGCGAATGGAGGACGAGCGCATCGCCAGGGAGAAGGGAATGCAACTGGGCTCTACTACGTCTATAGAATGGGGGAATCAGATAAGGTCCTACGTCCTTCATCCCTATAAGATGGTCAAGGACCACAGGACTGACCAGGAGACGTCGCAAGTAGACAAGGTGCTTGAGGGCGACCTGGACGCATTCATCGAGGCTGAAAAAGAGCTATAATCAACACATGATCCATTACGACAAAGTTGGTAAAACGTACCCCGACAAGACGATAGCTTTGGAGGCTGTCAGCTTCAGCGTCGAGCCCAAGGAGTTCGTGACCATAGTAGGACCGTCAGGCGCGGGGAAGACTACTTTGATGAAACTGCTCATAGCCGAGGACCGGCCCTCGCACGGCTCGATCTTTTTTGAATCAGCGAATGTCCACAAACTGAACAAGAGGGAGGTAGGGAAACTCCGCCGCAGGATAGGCACTGTATTCCAGGACTACCGGTTGATACCGACCAAGACGATATATGAGAACATCGCCTTTACCATGGAGGCGGCCGGGCGCACTGACGCAGAGATAGCATCGGATGTTCCGCATGTGCTAGAGCTCGTGGACATAGGGCATAAGATATGGAATTTCCCCAAGGAGCTTTCCGGCGGCGAGCGCCAGCGCGTCGCCATAGCTCGCGCCATCGTGACACAGCCTGATGTAGTCATAGCGGATGAGCCTACCGGCAATCTAGACCCGACAAATACCTTCGAGATAGTGCGCATCCTAAAGAAGATCAACGAGCTCGGGACCACAGTTCTGCTCACTACTCACAACAAGGGCGTGGTGGACACCGTAGGTGGCAGGGTCATCACTATGGACAAGGGCAAGATCATCAAAGACGACAAGAACGGCCAATACATTTTATAAGAGCTGATATACTGACCATATGATATTCACGACGCTTAAGCGCATAATCAAGACCGGATTCGTCAATTTCTGGCGCAACGGCTTCCTTTCGTTCGCCTCTATAATAGTCATCACGCTGTCGCTCCTATCCTTGGGTGGCCTCATCTTTGCCGGGGCCTTCGGCCGTTCGCTTCTCAAGGAAGTCAAAAGCCAGGTGGATATAAACGTGTATTTCTCTCTACAGGCTTCCGAGGCGGAGATCCTAGCGGTCAATAGCGACATAGGTAGACTCCCGGAAGTTGCCACTACAGAGTATATATCCAGGGATAAGGCCTTGGCCCTTTTCAAGGAAAAATGGAAGAATAATTCTCTCATCATGAATGGGCTCGACGAGCTCGGTTACAATCCTTTTACAGCTTCGATCAATATCAAGGCAAAAGAGCCGACCCAGTATGGTGGCATCGTGGATTATATAGAGAAAAAGAATCCCACCGATGAGAGCGGCGTGCCCATCGTCGTGAAGGACAACTACACGGAGAATAAGCTCATAATAGATAGATTGAGCAGGATCATACCGACGGTCGAGCAGACCGGGTCCGTGATCGCGATCATTTTGGCTGCGATCGCCGCTATCGTCGTCTTCAATACCATCCGCCTAGTGACCTTCACGGCTCGCGACGAGATATCGGTCATGAAGCTAGTCGGGGCATCCAATGCCTACGTCCGGGGACCTTTAGTGATCTCGGGCATAATGTACGGAGTGGTCTCGGCGGTGATCTCGCTCATACTGCTGGCGGCTTTCGCTTTCTGGAGCGATGCGCTCATATTGCGACTGGCAGGGATAGATGTGGCACAGAATTATGAGTTTGCCATCAATGTATTCTCGAGCTACTTCACTCTCCATCTCGGTGAGATCTTCGGAATCATATTGGGAGCCGGGATCGTGCTCGGCGGCGGTTCGAGCTATGTCGCGGCTAGGAGGTACCTGCATGTGTAGATGACTGGACAATCGCATCTCTATTAAATAGAATAGGCCTATGAAAAAAACCGGCCGGGCGAAGGGAAGCAGGGCATCGAGAACGAAAAAAGTGCGGCGGCATAAGTATATATTCGTCACCGGCGGTGTGATGTCAGGTGTTGGTAAGGGCATATGCGCGTCTTCCATAGGCACGCTCCTTTCGGCGCGCGGCTTCAATGTGAACCTGGTCAAAGTCGATCCTTACCTGAATGTAGATGCTGGTACCATGAATCCTACCGAGCACGGCGAGGTCTTCGTGCTCGACTCTGGGCTCGAGACGGACCAGGACATGGGGAACTATGAGCGCTTTCTGAACCGCGACCTATCGGACGCTGATTATCTGACGAGCGGCATGATATACAAGCACGTCATAGAGAAAGAGCGCGCCCTCGGCTTCGGCGGCAAATGCGTGGAGGCTATTCCTCATATACGCGATGAGATCATCAGCCGCTTCGAGCATTCTGCCAAGGTGAACAGGTCAGACATATCGATAATCGAGATTGGCGGCACGATCGGTGACTATCAGAACATCATGTTCATCGAGGCTGCTCGCGCGCTCAAGATACACCATCCGGACGATGTTATTTTCATCATGGTCTCCTATCTGCCCGTGCCACAGAAGCTAGGCGAGATGAAGACGCGCCCGACCCAGAATGCCGTGCATCAGCTCGCCTCATACGGGGTGACTGCAGATATCATCATCGGCCGCGCGGAGATCCCGCTCGACCAGCGCAGGAAAGAGAAGATAGCTGCTGCCTGCAACATCCTGCCGAACCGTGTCATCTCTGCCCCGGATATAGAGAGTATCTATGATGTTCCGGTCAATTTCGATCATGATAAGCTCGGCGAGACTCTGCTCGAAGCCCTGGAGTTGCCCATAAGAAAGAAGAAAAACAAGGACTTTGATGTCTGGAAGAAGTTCGCCCGCGGCATAAAGAACCACAAGAAGAACGAGGTCTCTATAGGTATCGTCGGCAAATATTTCAATACTGGCGACTTCATCCTCACCGACTCATACTTGTCTGTTCTGGAGGCGGTGAAGTTCTCGGCCTATGTGAATGGCGTAAGAGCAGTCATCCACCCAGTCAATGCACGCGATTTTGAGGCCAAAGTACCGGACTATACATCGCTCGATAAGTTCGATGGCATCATAGTGCCTGGCGGCTTCGGTCAGACGGGCATAGAGGGTAAACTGAATGTCATACGCTATGCTCGCGAGAACAAGATACCGTATCTCGGCCTCTGCTACGGTATGCAGCTCATGACCATAGAGTTTGCCAGGAATGTCCTCGGGCTCAAGGGCGCAAATACTGCAGAGATCGACCCGAATGCCTCGCACCTCGTCATAGACATAATGCCGGACCAGAAGAAGAAGGTAGCTCTTGGCAACTACGGCGGTTCGATGCGACTTGGTCTCTACCCGGCTAAACTCAAGAAAGGCACCGTGGCTCACAGCTCATATGGTGTTTCCAAGATCGGTGAGCGCCACCGCCATCGCTATGAAGTCAATCCAAAATACATAGATAAGCTGGAGAAGAAAGGCTTGGTATTTTCCGGCAAGTCCCCGGACGGCATCCTTATGGAGATAGCCGAGTTGCCTCAAAATGAGCACCCATTCTTCCTGGGAACGCAGTTCCACCCAGAGCTATTGGCTCGTCCGCTGTCGCCGCATCCGCTCTTCACCTCATTCATAAAGTCTTCGAAAGATCGCAAGAAACACGAGGCCACCAAGCGAGTCAATGATGAAGTCTCGATAGAGCTCAATACCCAGCCCATCTCGATAGAGAAGGAGCTTTTTGCCTAATTAGATGAGATTCCTACCATTCTGGCTCTTCGTCCTATTCTTTAAATTCGGCGGCAATATACATTATTCGTTGACGGCCCCATTCGGCGAGCAATTCCTGCCCCTCTGGGCGGTAGGGCTCATCATGGGCGGCGGTTCCATCGTCCAGCTGCTCCTCGACGTGCCTGCTGGCCATATCATGGACAGGTATGGATACAGGCTGTTCCTCAAGGTGACGACTATCACCTTCGGCCTGGCTGCGGTCTGCTACATGTTCGGCCTCACACAATTCACGTTCATCTTGAGCTTCATCATAGGCACCTTCGGCTGGCTGTTCTTCGGGCCGGGCATAAACGCCTACGCGCTGTCTCATGCTACGAAAGGGAATGCCGGTAGGTTCATGTCTCTCAAGGATGTTTCCGGCTCGATCGGTGTGGTGCTTTCTAGCATAGCTTTGCCTTTCATCTTCCTGCTGTCGCCGGACAATATCGGATATATAGTTTTCGTGCTTTTCGTCTGTTCATTGATAGGGCTCATGTTCTCTCCTAAGGACCACGAGAGGGTCCATCATACGAACATGAAGATCGAGACTCATCATCATTATATAAAGAGAAGCTTCATAACCGAGACATGGAGGGCCCTTCGGCGGCTCAACCCTGCTTCGGGCATGCTCCTCTTGTCCAGCGTTGCTGGCGCCACCTTCTATGGGGCCATCTGGTTCGTCGTGCCCTTGGTCCTTTCGCATCAGGCGAATAATGGTTGGCTCGGCATTGGGCTAGGTATATTCGACTTCGCTGTCATCACGCTGGGCTTCATCCTCGGGAATATTGCCGACCGGCTCAACAGGCGCAAGCTGGTATTCACTGGCCTGCTGGTATTCTCTGTGTCGGCGATGCTCGCCGGGCTAGACTTCGGCTGGCTATTCCTCCTGTTCGGCTTCCTAGCGACGACAGGGGACGAGATGGCCTCTCTGTCGCTCTGGTCATGGCTCCACACGCTCGACAAGGACCATGCCAATGACGGGGCAGTGTCGGGGGTCGTGAATTTCTTTAATGACGCCGGCTGGGCCATCGGACCGATCATGGCTGGCGTCATGTATGGTGTCGTCGGGCCGAGTTGGACCATCGTCATAGCGGCGGCGCCTATATTCATAGTCTGGATAGTCTACCAGTTCGTCATGCATCGCCACGCGCCGCACTCTCTACCAGCTCATGCTATCCCGGCGAAGCCACATCGGCCGAGACACCGATCATGACCATAGGAGTAGGAATAGCTCTGGCTTTCGTCGCCATGCTCGGCTGGGGCATCGGGGATTTTATGATACAGAAGGAGACGCGCAAGCTTGGCGATTGGGAGACACTTTTCCTGCTCACTGCTTTCGGCACGCTGATACTCCTGCCTTTCACCTACAAGAGTTTGGTATCGCTTTTGTTCGGTGCTGTCGGAAACATTGCTATTCTAACTGCTTCCGGCGTCGTCCTACTCGTCGCCGCTTTGCTGAATTTTGAAGCATTTAAAAGGGGCAAACTCTCTGTCTTGGAACCACTGCTGTCGCTCGAGATAGTCGCGGCCTCTCTGCTCGCATATTTTGCCCTGGGAGATCGCATATCCTGGTTTCAGGTGGCCATTATCGCTGTTCTCGTGGTCTGTCTTTTTCTGGTCTCGTTCCGGGAGAAGCACCTGCATGGGAGGATATTCATGGAAAAAGGCGTATTGATTTTTGCCATCGGGGCTTTTCTCATGGGCTTTGCTGACTTCCTGCTCGGTTGGGGAGCTAGGGTGACTGACCCTATCACGGCAATCTTTTTCGTGAATCTAGTCATCGCTATTCTAACGGGAATCTTCGTGGTAGCGCGCGGCGGTATTCCTCGCATGATGAAGGATGTATCGTTGAACGTCAGGTCGCTCCTCATCATGTGCATATCGGATAACGTTGCTTGGATAGCGTACGCGGTGGCTATGAGTCTGGTCCCCATAGCCATTGCCACGGGCCTGTCGGAGAGCTCGATCATAGTGGCAGTAGTCCTAGGCCTCCTCGTCGGCAAGGAGAAGCTACAGCGACATCAGAAGATTGGGCTCATCGGCGCCTTGGTGTGCACTATCGCCTTGGCTGTGACGACGGTTTAGAGGCTCCGTTCTTCGATGTTGGATTTCAGTGTATTGACAAATCATATACAATGTCTATACTGATTCCATGGCTATGAACGCAACCATACAACTTAGGATCGATGCCACGACCAAGAACAAGGCCCAGAAAGTCCTGAAGGACCTGGGACTAGATCTGTCGTCGGCGGTGAAGCTTTTTCTTACGAAGGTTATATCAACGCGTTCGGTTCCATTTGAGATAAGGACAGTGAATGGCTTTACGCCGGCACAGGAGAGACAACTTCTCAAAGATGCTGCGTGGACTAAAAAACACGGAAAGAGATACACTAACACAAAGGAAATGTTTGATGATATACTTTCTTAGTTGATATATAAAAGAACGTTAAGCAAGAGGTTCAAAAAAGAACTCCGGAAGCTCGAAAGGTCCGGTTTTTTTGACCGTGCACGCGCTGAGTTTGCAGTTGAAATATTGGCTAGTGGAGGGATTCTCGACGCTTCCTATTATGATCACCTCCTTAAAGGTGACCTAGCGGGGTACAGAGAATGCCACATCGCCAGTGATTGTCTGATGATTTACGCGATCGATGAATCGATTGGCGAGCTTTATCTATATCGTATTGGTAGCCATGCTCAACTCTACGAATAGGCTTGAAACCGGCGGTTTTTTGCGCTATCCTCAACGATGTTCCTGAATTGCGGGATCGTCTAATGGTAGGACGCGACCCTCTGGAGGTCGTTATCTTGGTTCGAGTCCAAGTCCCGCAGCAAACGATTTTTGTAGTATAGTTTTTACATGGAACGCTTCAAACTTAAAGTAGCTGTTTACGCTTTACTCATTAAAGAGGATAAAATCCTTCTTTGCCGTCGTTTCAATACCGGCTGGCAAGATGAGAATTATGGTTTGCCTTCAGGACATTTGGAATCAAATGAAACGGTGACTGAAGCATTATTGCGTGAGGTATCTGAGGAGGTGGGAATTAGGCTAAACCTAGAAGATGTTGAATTCGTCCATGCAATGCACAGGAAGTCCAATTATATAGATTTGTTTTTCGCTGTCAGGAGTTGGGCAGGGGAACCCAAAATCCTTGAACCAGACAAGTGTGATGACATGCAATGGTTCCCTTTAAACTCTCTGCCTAGCAATATTGTTCCTTCCGTAAGGTCGGCTATTCAAAATCACCGGAGTGGAATCTTGTTTTCTGAGCCTCAGTCGGAGGATTAGTAGTGATACTGATACAATAACGACAGAATCATACTAAGTGCTATAATCAGCCATTATAGGAACTAATCAAAAAAATCTATGATGTATGGATATGGATCGATGGGTGGCTTCGCGCCATTCATGTGGCTTACATGGTTGGCGATATTAGTTGTTCTGGTGTTCCTGGCCATCTTCCTCTGGCAGAAGATCACGAGGAAATAAAGATAGTTAGACCTGAATCCGTATAAGGGAGAATCAAATCAATGAAATCCATCAAGATCATCGGTGTTGTGATTCTGCCAGTCTTGGCAGCCTTTGTTTTCTTTGGATACGGTTTCGCTTGCGGCTTTTCTATGGGCCCCAGCTTCGGATGCACTCTTGCATTGCCGCTATCGGGTTTGGGAATCCTGGTCGGAATCTTATGCGCAATCCTGATCATCATTGGGATAGCTAGGACCGGTAATTTCCTCACAAGCAGAAAAACGGCAATCACCTTCTTTGTCGCATTGATAGTGCCGGCTGCTCTTTTGCTTATATATGATTCTCTGCCGCGCGAGGCTCGTTATAGGATCTTTGATGGCGTCAATCCTTCGACATGTGCCTCGGGAAAGCCTATGTATCCGTGGGGCGTGAAGCTCTCGCCTGACAGCTGTTATGCGTCTTTTGGCATGTGCAATAAGGTGGATGAACCGGGGCAAGACTATCGCTGTTTCGATCAGAATGGGGCCTTGAGTAAGTATGAGGACTGCGATGTGTTGAAAAGCGAGTATTCCAAAACCCAATGCCGTGTCAATGTGGCACGCTCGCTGAATGATCTGAATTTTTGTTCGACCTTGGTTGACGCTGACGGGGCCCTATACAATCCATATGGCCCAAGACACGACTGTGCTGTGAAAGTGCTCGGAGCGTTTGATGACACCCGTGGGATATCGGCCGTAGGCGTGGATTCGACAGAGAGTAAAATTAACCGATGCAAGTCATTGGGTGGAAAGATTGCAGATGTGTGCATCGAAGACCTGCTTATCATAACCAATCCGACCTCCGCCGATAATATCTGTTCATCTATATCAAATGAGATTCCTTGGTTGAGACAAAACTGCAGAGACTTGTCTAAGCTAAGGGGCCTTTAGCAAAATGAGCTCTGGCTTCGTATGCGCCCGCAGCTAACTTAATCATTGAATTTTCTGGACAAAAAAGCCGATCCATCAGATCGGCTCGGGGGACTTCGGTGGGAAGAAAAGATGATCCAGTTCCTGGCCCCAGCGGCACAGCAGTGGAACTTCGCGTTCGGGGCCCTTGGCGGGGCAGTAGATATTATTGGTGATCATATCCTCGGGTCTTTTGCCCATGGGCCAGAATCGTAAGACATCAGTGAGAGGGCCTTCCCAGGTCACATTTTCGCCGTCCCAAGCCGCGATGAAGGAAGTATTCCGGCGTTTGCGCCGCTTAGCGAGCTCCTTGCGGAAAAGGGCACAATAGCAGCAATCGTTGACGATCGCGACCCGTCCCTTGGCTTGAGCGAGGGCAATCGATAGGTAGGAATAGCTCACGATCGCGACGTCGCGAGGCTCTTTGCGCACGAGCGAGCCCCAGCCTTTGGGATTGCCATGCCCACAAAACACGACGAGCAGCGCATCTTCCTTTGTTGTCAACTTGGCCGCATCACGAACTATTTTAAGCAGGGACCGACGCCTCTCGTTAGCGACAATGAACTTGGTTTCGACGCCTATTTTCTTTAGATATCTCTCGAAACGCTTGGTTTCTAGGAGGAACTTGAATTCTGGCCATGCTAAAAGCAGAGCTCTAGTTTTCATCAGACCAAACCATACTTTACAATATTGTATAATGCAATCATGTCCATACGGCCGAAATGCGATAAATGTGAGGAAGAATTGAAAGAGTTTGGAGGAATACTCCTTAGTCCGCCTGATTTACAAGGTATGGTTAAAAAGTCTCATCTCTGTGTTGGATGCTACAGAGATTTTATAAAGGGATTTAACGATAAATAGGCTCTAACTTCGTCTAACATCCGCAGCCAATTTACGGGTGTTTATCTGATAGAATACTATCGTGGATACCAAAAGAAATATATTTCTGTGGGTTCTGTACGACTTTGCGAACTCACTCGTTTCGATTGTGTTTTTCCTCTACTTTGCGCAGTGGATCGTTGTTGACAGGGGAATACCGGATATCTATTTTAATCTGACTTTCACTATCGCGGCTGTCCTGCTTTTACTTACAGTTCCCATCACGGGGTTCCTTTTGGATAAATATTTGAGGCGCATAACGGGCCTCCGATATGCAACGATAGCGACAGTATTATTCTATGGCGCATGCGCGTTATCAGCTGTTTTCAACGTAGAGGTGGCTGCGTTAGTTTTCTTCACCCTCGGGCTCTATGTCTATCTGCTGACATTTACCTTCTATACTCCTCTTATAAACGATATTTCGAAACCTGAAAAAAGGGGAAGGGTTTCCGGCCTGGGGATCATGGCAAATTACCTTGGTCAATTTACCGGTTTGCTTATCGTACTGCCATTTTCAAAAGGATTGATCAGTATATTTGATTCGGCAGCTCGAGCCGAAACCCTGCTGCCTGCGGTCATTGCTTTCACTATTCTCGCACTGCCTATGCTCATCTGGTTCAAGGAGCCGAAAAGAGAAAATACTTCTTTCAAGCTCAAGACAGAATTCCACGCATTAAAAGCAGAGACCAAAGCATTGTTCCTGTTTCCAGGAGTGGCTATCTTTATGCTTGCTTACTTTCTTTTCAACGATGCAATCCTTACGGCGTCAAATAATTTCCCAATCTTCATGGAACAGGTGTGGGCTGTCTCTGATACGGTCAAGACATACGTGCTATTGGGAATCATTTTTACCTCCGCCATAGGTGGTCTCATATCGGGAATGATTGCTGACCGCTGGGGACATAAGAAAACTTTGATATTCATCGTTTGTGGATGGATCATCATACTTCCAATTATAGGTTTAATGAAAAACTTCACTCTATTCGTAATCGCTACAACTGTGATGGGATTTTGGTTTGGTTCAAATTGGGCGGTGTCACGTTCGGTCATGTCCTATCTGGCCCCGCCGCAGGGACACAATCTCGCCTTCGCATATTTCGGCCTGGTGGAGCGCGCGTCCTCCTTTGTCGGTCCGATTGTTTGGGGTCTTGTGGTTACAGGTCTTGTATCGATTGGCAGCGACAGATACAGAATAGCTGTACTGGCGGTAACAGGTTTCATTGTTCTGGGCCTCTTTGCGCTTCTCAAAGTCAGGAGCGATCGTGCTGGCACAACTGGATCTAACTGCGTATAAGCTGTGCAGTACTAGCGGTTCTTCATAAGCCACTTAACGCCGCCGAAGTAATGGTTTTTTGTTGGTGAAGGGCTATAATATTGCCATGCCAGAATACCTAGATATATTGGATGACAAAGGCAAAAAGACGGGATCAACGGCAGAGTACAACGATGTCCACAAAAATGGACAGATCCACCGTACCGTGCACGTCTGGTTCATAAACTCAAAAAAGCAGATTCTGGTGCAAAAACGCTCCGCGAATAAGAGTGCATACCCATCTCTCTGGGACATATCGGTAGCTGGGCATGTATCTTCAGGCGAGACTAGCCTGGAGGCCGCGAAGAAGGAGGTCAGGGAGGAGGTTGGGATAGAGCTACCGGATCAGGCCTTTACTTTCTTGGCGACGCTCAAGCAGCCGAGAACTATTCATAATAAGGATTTCATCGACGATGAATTCAACGATGTCTATATCGCGGCCTGCGACGCGGATATATCCGATCTTACGATAGAGCTCAAGGAGGTGGAGGAGGTGCGGTGGCTGGAGCTTCCGGAATTCAAAGAATGGGTAAAAGGCCGGGGCGAGCCGATGGTGCCGCATGAAGAAGAATACGGGCTTTTATTATCCAAACTAATCCAATGAACTCATCCATCAAAGGCTAGTAATACTGAATGAATTATGCAATCATTTAGGCAATGGATAAGATCGTCGATCTGATAAATCTCCTGCAGATAGCACGTGTTCAGCCGCAATACGGTTACTCCATAGCTGGTGGAAATATGAGGCTGGGCAATCTTGCGGAACATCATTATCTAGTCACATTGATAGGCTGGCAGCTTTCGGAGCTAGTGAATAAGCAGGGAGCGAAGATCGATGCGAATAAGGTCATGAAGTTTTGCTTGCTGCATGACATCGGGGAGCTCTTCGGAGGAGACATCGGAATGTACTATGCAAAGGCCAATCCGACCGCACGTACAGCAGCTAAGAAATTCGAAGAAGAGAATCAAAAGTTTATTTCCAGCTATTTTGCGAATAGCAGCGAGGTTCTCGCTATGGCTGGGGAGATACTCGAATCAGAGTCTGATGAAGCGCATATTGCCAAGATCGCCGATTATCTGGAATGCACGCATTACAAGCTTTTTAATGATCAGTTCAAAAGTAAAGACGCCTCGCTCATCGGGCCGAAATTGGCTGAAAAAGTCGCTAAAATAAAAGACGCCGTTGCAAGGAAAGAGCTTACAGCATTTGTAACAGCCTGGAGCAAGAAGATGTCTAAATATGATTCATTTCTGGATGCGTCGACGGAGGCCCTTAAGGTTTAGGGATCATTGATGATAGACTGTTTTGTACATGGCGCACGAGATTGAAACAAAAGTCTTAGATATAGACACAGCGAAGGTCAAAGAAATACTCGGCTCTCTTGGTGCTGCGAGGATTCAAGAGGCGAGGCTCATCGTCGATTGGTATAGGTTCAAGGGCACTAAAGAAGGCAAGGACCCATGGTTCCTGCGCATCAGATCAGACTCGGCTGGAAAATACGAAGTTACTTGGAAGGCGAGGTCGGATATTCTCGGTACCGCCCGCAGACATAAGGAGATCAACTTCTTGATCCAGGAGCCGGAAAAGCTGGCTGATCTCTTCGATGAGCTCGGTCTTGAAAGATATGCTCATCAAGAAAAATACAGGACCTCATTCAGTTACAAGGATTGGCAGTTTGATCTAGACCAGTATCCAGGCATGCCCGCTTATTTGGAGATAGAGGGCAATAGCGAGGAACATGTAAAAGAAGCGATGAAGCTGTTGGGATTGGAAAATAACAGGACATGGGCTAAAGGCGAGAGGATTCTCATTCAGGAGACATACGGATTGGATTGGTATCAGATGAAATTTTAATCATGATCACCAAAGAACAGGAAGAATGGCTCAATCATCTCTCCGACACGAGCAGTGTGAAGATCGCCCCGTTCGATCCGGAGTCCGGCCAAAAGTTTGAGAGGATAAAAAAGGAGATACAGGCCGTTCTCGGGAAGGAAGCGCAGGTATTACATCGTGGTGCTTCTGCCATGGGGATATCAGGCCAACCCGAGATAGACATCTACATACCAGTACCGCCAGAAAAGTTTGATTACACCGTATCCTTGCTGGTGGGGGCATTCGGCCAGCCTTATAGCGCATACGCACTGGAGAGGACGAAGTTCATATTGAAACGAGATGAGATAAAGCTGGAGATCATGGTCGTGAATGAAACATGCAAGAGCTGGAAGGATAACCAGGCTTTTTACGGATACGTGAGTGCTCATCCGGATGCTCTAGAACAGTATAGAAAGCTGAAGGAAGAAGCAGGTGGGCTTTCAAATCGAGCTTACTACCGTAAAAAGATCGAATTCATAAACGAGATCTTGGCGAAAGCAGGATGAAGCCGATAAAAATAAAACGAGGCATGGTGTTCGGGGTTTTCGATGGACTGCACCCGGGGCATGAGTTCTTCTTGACCGCCGCTGCCCGGAATTGCGGTGAGCTAGTCGTGGTGGTCACTACTTCAGAGGCGGCTGCTTTATTGAAAGGCAGAATACCTCGCCAGGATATCTCCGAGAGGATCGCGGCCATCAAGAGTTATGGGCAGGACTTCATCGTTGTCGCTGGAGATGCAGTGCCTGGATCGTGGAAGGTCCTTAAAGATCATTCACCGGACGTCATATTTCTCGGCTATGATCAGCATGGAATAGCTCGGGAGCTCGACAGGCTGGGTTTTGCATACCGATTCGTCGAGTCATTCAAGCCAGAGGTCTACAAGTCTAGTCTGATAAGGATCTGACCCAGACATGCTAAAATCGTGATATGGGAACAGCCTTCATCACAGGCATAAGCCGCGGAATAGGAAAGGGACTAGCGCTAAAGTTCCTAAAGGAAGGATATTTTGTAATGGGGACTTCGATCACGGGCGAGGTGGATTTTTCTGATGCTAACCTGAAGATATTCAAGCTCGACCTGTACCAGGATCAAAGCATCGAAACATGTGCTAAGGAAGTGACGGATTTCGGAAAGAGGATAGATATCTATATCAATAATGCTGGAGTGCTCCTCGATGAAGGCGAGCCGGATATAGTCATAGATAAATTGAGGAAGACCTTGCAGGTCAATCTGATCGGTGCAGTCGATCTGACTCAGAAGATACTCCCTTTGATGAACAAAGGCGGCCACATCGTCAACATCTCATCTTCTGCCGGCTCTATGGCCAAGGTCCACCATGCTGATTATCCAGCATACAAGATATCTAAGGCGGCGCTCAATATGTTCACCTCACACTTTGCCTTCAGGCTAAAAGGAGAGATCACAGTCTCCTCGGTTCATCCTGGCAGAGTCAAGACTGATATGGGTTCCTGGGAAGGTGATATGGATACGACAGAGGCGGCGGGATATATTTTCGATACTGCGACTAGGAAAGACATAGAAACAGGGCAATTCTGGTTCAAGGGTGAGAAATTTCCTTGGTAAAATAATGAATGATTCTATAGAAAAAGTACCAGAGCATATTCCTAGCCGCACCGAGGTGCTGGAACAGATCGGTAGGCTGGTTGCAAAGTTCGATGTGATAAGGGAACTATCGGATGCATCCGGTCTTTATCTACTTGAAGTCGATACTAAAGGCGAAAATAAAGGTGAGGTGACGATGTTCAGATACTCTAGGAAGGGTAACTATGGTGGCAATATATGTCCTCTAAACGAGATTCAGGTCGTCTATTTCGAAAATGACGAGCCCGTCGGCGGCCGAAATGTGGCCTTTTATGACGAAGCGTCCGGCCAGTGGCAGGATGTAGTCTAGAGGTCCTATAGGAAGCCGCGCATGGACTAATCGGTTAAAATGATGTAGAGTAATAACTCATGAAGTTTCTCTCATTCAAGGAGTCCACAAAGGTACTTTTCATCGGTGCCGAGGCAGCTCCGTTCGCCAAAGTAGGAGGCCTGGCTTCGGTCATGGACTCTCTGCCGCGGGCTCTGAGAGATATCGGATGCGACGCCCGCGTCATGATACCCAAATATCTTTCCATCGAGGGTAAGCACGAGCTGTCCATGGAATGTAGCAACATTGAGGTGCCTACGGGAAACTCTGAGGGACCGGCCAAACTGATCTGTAATGTTAAGAAATTCACGCCCAAGAAGGCCTCTGACCCAGTCATCACCTATTTCCTCGAGAACCAGGAATATTATGAACAACGCAGTAACGTCTACGGCTATGCCGACGACCCGATCAGGTGGGCGCTCTTGTGCCGTGGAGCCATCGAATTCTTGCGCCTGAATAGGGATTGGCACCCGGATGTCATCGTCACCTGCGATTGGCAGACCGGATTAGTGTCCAATTATCTCAAGACAGATTATCGGGACGATCCGCTAGTGAACGACATAGCGACGGTATTTTCCATACACAACATCTCATATCAGGGCATGTTCGACCACCGTTTCGTCCAGGAGATGGATTTCGACGACGGTCATTCGGCCATTCCTGCTTTCGAGAGCGATCGCCTGAACAAGATAAATTGCATGCGCCGCGGCATCATGCATGCCGATATGGTCACGACTGTCTCACCGACTTATGCCAGGGAGATACTCACGCCAGAGTATGGAGAGGGCATGGACGGTATATTGCGCGAGCGCAGGAATGTGCTGACGGGCATCTTGAACGGCATAGACTACGGCATCTGGAATCCGGAGACTGATCCTTACATCGTCTACCCGTTCAGCAAGGATGACAGTGCCCAGCGCGGAAAGAATAAGGCTGTGCTGCAGGAGCGTCTCGGCCTCGAGAATAACAAAGATGCCTTCGTGGTCGGCATTGCTTCTAGGCTTACGAAGCAGAAAGGCTTCGACCTCCTTGTGCCTATAGCTGACATAATCATGCAGGAGCTGCCGCTACAGATAGCGGTGGTAGGCACGGGAGATTCCGAGATCATGGGATTCTTCCATGAGCTTGAGTCGAAGTATCCGCGCCGCGTCGCCGCGCACCTCTCGTATGATTCTATACTGCCGCACATAATCTTCGCTGGGGCGGATGCAGCCCTCATGCCTTCGCAATTCGAGCCTTGCGGTCTTTCCCAGATGGAGGCCTTGCGCATGGGAGCAGTGCCTATCGTGAGGAAGACTGGCGGCTTGGCGGACAGCGTCAAAGACTATGATCCCAACAAGGAGGCTGGCACGGGGTTCACATTCTCTAAGTATGATTCGTCGTCGCTCATGATAGCCCTCATACGGGCCGTTGAGAATTTCCGCGATAAGAAGGAATGGGCGAAGATAGTCAGCCGCGGCATGTCCGAGAATTTCTCCTGGGAGCAGTCTGCCGCCAAATATGTGAAGGTGTTCGATAGGGCGCGCGAGCTTATGGCGCGCGAGCTGGCTAAGCGGAAGGAATAGCCGCACCAAAACATATGAAATGGGTCAATTTTTTACATATATATCAGCCGCCGACCCAATCCAAGGAGGTCATAGATAAGGTTGTGTCCGAGAGCTACGCGCTCTTACCGGAGCTCATGAGGCGGCATCCGGATCTGCGTCTCTCGATGAGCATTAGCGGCTCTCTTCTGGAGCTCCTGGATAAATATGGACATGCTGGTGTCATCGAAAGCTATAGGAAGCTAGCGAAGGCTGGGCGCATAGAGCTGGTCGGGAGCGCTATGTACCACCCGCTCATGCCTCTCATCACGCCCGCCATGATGAGGCGGCAGATCAAGCAGAACGACCTCGTGCTGAAAAGATATTTTGGTGATTCGTATGCGACCAAGGGGTTTTATTTCCCGGAGATGGCATATAGCCGCACCGCCGGCGAGATGGTCAAGGAGCTCGGCTTCGAATGGACCATCCTCGATGATATCCATGTCGCTGGCGATATCGAACAGCATTTACGATACAGGATTCTAGATAGCGGGCTCACTGTCTGCTTCAGGAATAGGGAATTCTCTAGGACTTTCCCCCCAGAATTCATCATGAGGAACCTGAAAAGGGCGCCGGACCCTCTCATCACCGCGCATGATGGCGAACTCTACGGACACTGGCATGCTGACGATGGTGGTTTCTATGAAAAAGCCTTCAGTTCGCCGGATATAGAGACGCTTACCGTCTCAGAATACCTTGCGAGTTTGAAAGAGGAAAAGGTTGTGAAGCTTCGCAAGGCTTCATGGGAATCCACCAAGGATGAGCTGGAAGCCAAGGTTCCTTTTGCCCTGTGGAACGCCCCTGGTAACGTGATCCACCGTAAGCTCTGGGCTTTGGCCTATACGGCTGAAAAGACGGTAATGGCTCATGATGGCGATCCCCACTTTGGCCGCGCGCTAGGCACGCTCGATAAGGGATTTGCCAGCTGTGCCTGGTGGTGGGGAAGCGGTCGCAAACTGGGCCCGTTCTCTCCCATATCATGGAGCCCGTTGGACATCGAGAAGGGGGCGGGCATGTTACTTGAATCCGTGCGAACGCTGAAGGATATCCCTGTCGCGGAGCGGCTCAAGATCGAAAAGATGTTCTCGTCGCTTAGGGATGCTGTATGGAGCATTCACTGGAACCATCAATACAAATAGACAACATCCAAATGAAGATATCTATCATAACGCCGACATTCAACCGCAAAAGCTTTTTGGCCGAGACGATCGCTAGTGTCCAAGCGAGCGTTCTCATTCCGCACGCCGACGTCTCGTTCGAGCACATCATATACGATGACGGATCGACTGATGGCACGCCGAATCTATTCACAGGAAAGTCATATCCGGATGTACGGTATATCAGGAACGATAAGAATCAGGGCCAGTCGAAGGCCAGGAATGACGCTGTCGTCGAAGCGACCGGGGAATACCTGTTCTTCCTGGACAGTGATGACATCATCCTAGAGCGCACCCTCTACAATTTTGCCAGGAAGGCGAAGCAGTTTCCTGACTCGGCCTGGTTTACTGCGGATTTCCTGCATGTAGATGACGATCTTAAATATATCAATGATGATTATTACGGTTGGGATTTCAAGGATATACCTGACATGTTGAACTCCATATTTAAGGGCGAACATTATATGCAGCAGAATATATTCATAAAAAAAGAAGCTTTCGCCAAAGCGGGCATGTTTGATCCGGCGATGAAAATGGGGGAGGATTTGGATCTGGCCGTCAGGCTGCTGCTTGGGGGACACATGCCACATCGTTGTGATTTCATCTCCCATCTGCACCGAGTCCACACTAAGAGTCTTTCAGGAGGCGTTACAAAGGAAATGCACTTGAAGAGCGCGCTTGAGCTTAAGACAAAGTATTCTAAACATCTGGTACAATATAAAATATGAAAAAAATAATAGGAGTCATCGTTCTCATAATCATCGCTGTGGTCCTAGTCTTTGTTTTACGCACCAAGGATCAACCGGAGACTGCTGCTCGCCTGGGTGTGGACCATAAGAATGCGTCTTATATCATCGAAGGTCAGGAAATAAGGCTCATAAATGGCAAAGCCGAGACAGAAGCCGCCCCAGGCTCGGTATCCAAGATAACTACCGAGTATTTCGGCAACGAGGCCATCGGCGACCTGAATGGCGACGGCCAGCCGGATGTGGCATTCATAATCACTCAAGATGGTGGTGGGACGGGCACGTTCGCGTACATTGTCGTTGCTCTGAAGGCGCAGGATGGATACAGAGGCACGAACGCAGTCATCCTGGGTGACAGGATAGCGCCGCAGACTACGGAGATAAGAGGCGGCTTGCTCATCGTAAATTACGCGACCCGGCGCTCGGACGAGCCGATGGTCGCGGAGCCTTCAATCGGCAAGACCCTGCGCTTGAAAGTCAGCGGTGAGCGGCTAGTAGAAGCCCTTTGAGTTCTAGAAGGGCTCTGCGGTACTGGCTCTTCACTGTATTCATGGGTTTTTTTATGACCTCAGATATCTCTTCGAAGGTGAGGTCTTCTGTGTGATGCAAGAAGATCACAGTCTTCTGGTGTGGCGTAAGATGAGCCATGGCATTTTCCAGTTCTGATACAAGCTCCTTCCTGCGGAAGACCTCATCGGGAAGCGGTTCGATATCGGCGAGGGCGTCTTCAAAGGAATGATCTTCTTCGTCCGCTTGTAGGGCTGAAAAATTCAAGCTCTTTTTTTTCCTGAACCAGTCGATGACTGTATTCCTGGCTATAGAGAATATCCAAGTCTTGAAGCTCTTTTGTTGGTCGAATTTTCCCATATTTTTCCAGACCTTTAAAAATACCTCTTGAGCCAGATCAGGCGTTTCATCCTTATCACCGCTTAGGCGATACACGAAGTTATATATAGAGAGGCTATATTCCTTAACGATTTGATCAAAGTCTTGCATTGCACCAATTCTAGTCTTCATCCGTATACATTGTCTATGGGCCATACTTACGGGGAGTTGTTCAAAAATATCAAGTACGTCGAACTGCCTAGCGGGTTTGAGGCGCAAGTGCTATCGCATATAGAGGCATTTCAGCTTCGTAGGACTAGGATACGAACTTGGTCATTCGGTGGCGCATCTCTCTGTGCTCTCGCCCTCACCATTCTTATCGGGAATTCTCTATATTCGGCTCTTGCGCGCTCCGGATTCTATGAATATGTCTCATTAGTGTTTTCTGCAGACGGGACGCTCTTTTCGTATTGGAAAGAGCTCGGGATATCTATTCTTGAGTCCACCCCCATTCTTGGCATGATCATTCTCCTTGCGGCAGTTACGCTGTGCATATGGACCTGCGCCCAGGCTATGACGAGCTCGCGTCGGCACCATCACGTTTTATACGCATAATATCAAATTATGGATCTCAAAAGCATACATCCATCAAAAACGATCCGCGGTGTTGTCATCGGCCTAGTCGTTCTCATCATTGTTTTGGGAATATTACAGGCGGGTATCGCCATAGGCTATCGCCAGGCTAGATTCGCTGGTCAATTCGGTATGAACTTTGAGAAGAATTTCATCGGAGGCCGGCGCGGTATGGATACGGTCTTCTTTAATCGCGAGCTCCCGGGAGGCCATGGAACTATAGGGGAAATCATAGGCATGAATCTCCCGCTCATCATCGTGACGGGGCCTGATAAGCTCGAGAAGACTATCCGTATCGGCACTAGCACCCTCGTCAGACATTATCACGATGAGATACGGAGCTCCGATCTTAAAGTCGGCGATTTTGTGGTCATCCTAGGCAATCCGAATGACAGTGGTCAGATCGAGGCTAGGCTTATTCGAATCATGCCTCTGCCTGCGGCAGATCCTGTGAAAATAAAGAGATAGTCAATGAAAAAATTTAACTTAAAGGGAGCCAAATCCTGGATAGTCCGTCACAAGGCATGGAGCATTCTCATATTGCTCGTATTGGTGTTCGTTGTCTATAAGGCGGTCATGGCAGCCACTTCTGGCTCTACGGCGCCGCGTATCATATCCGCCACGGTCTCAAGGGGCGATTTGTCCGTGTCCATCACCGGCAGTGGCCAGGTGTCGGCCAAGAATCAGATAGATTTGAAAGGCAAAGCTTCGGCCGATATCACCGACATATACGTAAAGGCAGGCCAGACAGTGAAGTCTGGAGCGCTCATAGCGAGGCTGGATTCTAAGGATGCCGGTATCTCTCTAGAATCAGCGAAGATAACATATGAGAAATTGATAAAGCCCGCAGATTCCGAAGATATAAAAAAGGCCGAAGATGATCTCCTGAAGTCCTATAACGACGGCTGGAATGAGGTCTCGGCCGTTTATGTCGATCATCCGGGCATCATATCCGGGATGGATTTGGCGTTCTATTCCCAAACGGGATATCTGGGAGAGGCTAGGAATACCCAAAGGAGCCAGATCGCTAGGCAATATGTCCAGAGAGCTGGCTTGAGCTTCGATCAGGCTAAGAAGGATTATGTGGTAGCGCTAAATGAATACAACTCGCTCTCGCGGCTGAGCGCCACCTCGAGTCTCCGCCTCCTCATCGACCATACAGCTATGATGGAAAAAGTCATGGCCGAAGCTCTGAAGAACACCCAGAATGCCATCTCCTACATCATGCAATCAGAGAGGGATGCCACGGCCGCCGCTAATGCTGCCGCCAGTGACGTGAACACTTGGCTGGCTACGGCTAACGGTCATCTCTCGACGATGATCACATACCAGAATGCCATCACCACGAACGAGATAGCGTTAAGGGATCTTGTCAGGGGTCCGGACCAGCTAGACATCCGATCCGGTCAGCTATCCCTCCAGCAGAGCAGGAATACATATGAGAATTATTTCGTCCGGGCGCCATTCGACGGCGTCATCGCCAGGGTCCCCTCCAAGGTTGGCGATGCTGGGAACAGCATTGTAGCTACGCTTATCGCCGACAAGAAGGTCTCGGAGATATCCATGAATGAGGTGGATGTGGCGAGGATAAAGATAGGGCAGAAAGCGGCTCTGACTTTCGATGCCGTGGAAGGCTTGACCATGCAAGGACAAGTCGATGAAGTGGACCTCATTGGCACCGTGAGTCAGGGTGTGGTCACGTACAACGTCAAGGTGGTGTTCGAGACAGACGACATGCGCGTTAAATCCGGCATGAGTGTGAGCGCTGAGATAACGGTGGATTCTAGACAGGGCGTGCTCATGATACCGAACAGTGCAGTGAAGACTCTGAACAATAAGAGATATGTGGAGACGGCCGCCGGGCCGGTCGATATAGAGGTCGGTATGTCGAATGATACCCATACCGAGATCGTCTCTGGATTGAATGAGGGCGATCGCATCATAGCCCGGACAGTCATGACGAACGGAGCCGCCACTTCACAGGCACCCAGTATCCTCAATGCAGCCAGACCGCGGGCAACTACAGGCGCCACGACCGGGGCTACGCAGATAAGGATCAACAGATAGATATGATAGAGGTCAAGAACGTAAGGAAGACCTATAGGGTCACAGAAGCCGAGAGCCTAGAGGCTCTGAAAGGGGTGAGCTTCGATATTGCTGACGGAGAGTTCGTGGCTATCATGGGTCCGTCCGGGTCTGGCAAATCCACGCTCATGCATATTCTGGGCTGTCTCGACACTCCAACATCCGGCACGTATCTCCTGGATGGCAAAGATGCTTCTAGCCTTTCTGACGATGAGCTCGCTGACATACGGAAAGACAAGATAGGCTTCGTCTTCCAGTCATTCAACCTCCTCCCGAGGACTACCGTCCTTAGGAACACTATGCTGCCGCTGGTGTATGCGGGAATAGACGGAAAGGAAAGGGTGAGGCGAGCCGAAGCCGCGCTGAAGGCAGCCGGCCTAGACGAGTCGCATTTCGGCCATCTCTCGAATCAGCTTTCAGGGGGTCAGATCCAGCGCGTCGCTATATCGCGCGCATTGGTCAATGACCCTTCCTTGATCTTGGCTGACGAGCCGACAGGCAATCTGGACACCAAGACCGGCGAGATCGTGCTCGGAACCTTCCAGAGGTTGAACGAAGAGCTGGGAAGGACGATCGTGCTCATCACCCACGAACATGACGTTGCCCAGCATGCCAAGCGCATCATATCCATCAGGGACGGAGCCATAATCGAGGATAGTAGGCACGTCCAAAGGAAGATAGCCGACAAAGCCCTATGAATTTCAGAGATATCATCCATGAGACATATACCGCACTGTCGGCCAACAAGGTCCGATCCGGCCTTACGATGTTGGGCATCATCATCGGCATTAGTTCTGTTATCGCCATGGTGGCGATTGGCAATGGCGCCCAGGGTTCGATCAAGTCGAGCATTCAGTCTGCAGGTTCGAACCTGATCACTGTGACTCCCGGTGCTCAGCAAGGACCAGGATTTCAGGTAAGCACAGGCAGGGGCGCCGCGCGCACACTCAAGCCGGCTGACGCTGAAGCTATAGCGAGCGATATCCCCCTAGTAAAAGCTGTATCTGCAGAACTGACGAGCAGATATCAGGTCACTGCACGCGGCACCAATACCAATACTTCTGTTGTGGGGGCTACTCAGTTCTATCCAGATGTCAGGAATGTGCAGGTAGAAGAGGGCTCATGGATAACCGAGCAGAACCTCCGCAGCTTATCCAAGGTGGCCATTCTAGGCCCGGCTGCTCGCGACGATCTTTTCGGGGAAGGTGAGTCTGCAACAGGTCAGACAATACGCATCAATAACATCCAATTCAAGGTCATTGGCGTGACGGTCTCGAAGGGAGGGACGGGCTTCAATAACCAGGACGACATGATCTTCATACCTCTTACGACCGCGCAGAAGTTCCTGGCTGGCGATACCTATGTATCCAGCATCAGCGTCCAGGCTGTGGATGCGGATTCGATGGCGGCGGTCCAGCAACAGATGACGGATCTTCTGCTTGAGCGGCACAAGATAAGCGATCTGGCCGCTGCTGATTTTAGCACTTTCAACCAGGCCGATCTTACCGCGGCGGTGTCCACGGTCACTCAGACATTTACTATACTTCTTGGTTCCGTGGCTGGCATATCGCTCCTTGTCGGTGGTATCGGTATTATGAATATGATGCTCACGACTGTCACTGAAAGGACACGGGAAATAGGCTTGCGCAAAGCTGTGGGCGCGAAGAAGAGGGATATCAACAGACAGTTCTTGGCCGAGGCCGTAGCGCTCACATTCTTGGGCGGAGTCATTGGCGTCATCCTGGGGTGGCTCATATCCTACGGCGTCACTTGGTCTGGACTGCTCCAGACTCAGGTCACTCTAGGTTCAGTCCTCCTGGCCTTCGGGGTTTCGGCGGCGATCGGCATAGCCTTTGGGTACTATCCGGCTCGACGTGCCGCTGCTCTAAACCCGATAGATGCGCTAAGATATGAGTAATGTCTGAGCTATTTATTCAACATCCCGGAAAAGTCGTTTCTACCCTCGGCCGCTACACACATGTTATGGCTATTGCCCTTGATCCTAGGAGCGACTACCGTGAAGGCGTTATCCGCTGTATAACAAGCCGTGAAGGAGATGTGTCGAAACACGGCTTTCTCGACCGGAGCGCGCTTTACAGGATTCGCGGAAAGACGCTTGAAGGATTTGAGATAACTGACGAATTGAAAATTATGGGAAAAACCGAGCTTATCGCCGGACTAAGAGATGGCCTCGACTTCATCGGCCTTGAGGACCCGGACATATGGATAGACGAGAGTAGTGACCTCCTTCACCTTTACTTCACCATACCGCTCATCAATAAGAACCGTGAGGAAGGTAATCGGATCCATCTGGGCCATGCTGTGGGAAAAGACCTAGACTCCATGGAGATGACGGTGCCGGCCCTGGCTGTGGATGACGGTGGTCAGGCCAAAGAACTCTCGATTGCCCCGATAAACAAGCAAGGATTCAGATATAACTTGGTCGAATCAAGGAAAGACGAGGAGGATTTTACATATTCGACGGTGAGAATCGCCATAGCCGAAGACATGGGCAAACCGTGGAAGTTCGGTGATACGGTATTTCACCCAAAAGAACGCGGCATACATTGGATCGGCGGCCATGCTTCCCCTGGGCCGCTTTTTCCACCAGAATTCATCGATGTCGGCGAAGGAAAAAGGCTTGGGATAATGAACGGCAGGGAGGCGAACCGCAGGGTCGACAAAGAGATAAAGTATGGAGTGTTCTCTGTTGGTCTGTTCATCTACGATTATGAGTGCGGGAAAATAGACTGGGTCTCACCGGAACCGCTTATCCGAGATACAGAAGCAAAAACGATAACGTTCGCAAGCCAGTTTATCGAGACGGGGAAAGGTGAGGGAATCCTCTACGCACACGTTGACGATTCTTTTGTCAGGGCATATACATTGAGTGCGGAATCGATAAAGACATTACTGCCAAAACCGTAGCTAATTATCTGAAATAACGCTACAATCATCCCATGGCTAAAAGAGGACCACAAAATACTCAACTAAAGACTTCGCGCTCCAGGAAAACCAAGAAGCGCCTCGCAAAGAAGTTCGCTTGGAAGAATAAGAAGTAAAACGCTGCCTATTGACAGCGTGGCACCCATTGTGGTATAATAGCACCACGTATGAATGTTTCGTATCCGCGTATCGATGATGGGATGCCGGCTTCTGAGAAGGTCGAGATCCTAGCGAGGCAGGTGGCAAGTTTCATTCAAAATGGCGATAGTAGGCCTGTTGCGATGAGAAAGGTCGTCTTCTATCGCTACAGCTCCCGCTTCAGCGCCCTTTGGCACGAGGTTTCGTTCCATAGGCTGGTGAAGGAGGCAAAGCCCGGTGAGATTGTAAGCATGGTTAAAGCGAGTCCCTCGCCTCAATCACGGCAGCAACAGCTTTCTCTCCCATTGGCGATCTAGGTAGGTCAATAATTCTCTGCGAAGCGCCTCGGTCAAAAGCCGGGGCTCTTTTTTGCCCGGATTTGACAAACAGCCCAATACTTGCTATTCTTGCAACATAACTATATCTCTAAGGTTTTGTCGATTCGCATCTAGAAACTATACGGAGACTGTGGCCGCCTAAATACTATAAAGGCCAGAGGTTATGGAGATACAGTCTCCCAAATAACAGCTATGTATAAAAGAAGCTTTAATAAGAGCGCGCGCCCCGGCTTTTCCGGTGCTAAGCCGCGCCCACGTTTCGGGACCGCATCGCGCGGTTTCCCGCGTCGCCAGACAGGTGGACGCAAGAATTTCGGCGAGAGGATAGACCCTGCGAGATTCATCAATAAGGCCGTCGTCATGACGGAGGCAACCGAGCATTTCAAGCCCGAGCATGCCTTTGCCGACTTTGCTATAGATGAGCGCCTCAAGACGGCTATTGCCGCAAAGGGGTACGTTCTTCCGACGCCTATTCAGGACAAGACCATCTCACACGGGCTCAAAGGATCCGACGTCGTCGGTATCGCTAACACCGGCACGGGTAAGACTGCGGCTTTCCTCATCCCTCTCATAAACAAGATAATGATAGATTCGAAACAGAAGGTCATCATCATCGTGCCCACTCGCGAGCTCGCTGTTCAGATAGAGTCCGAGCTCATCGGATTCGTAAGGAATATAAAAACCGGCCCGAGGATCAACTCGGTCTGTTGCGTCGGAGGCGCGCCCATCTACAAGCAGATCCAGGCGCTCAAGGCCCAGCAGAATTTCGTGATCGGAACTCCAGGCAGGCTCAAGGACCTGGTCACCAGGAAGTGCATTTTCCTCAGCCAGTTCAATACCATCGTCCTCGACGAAGCTGACCGCATGCTCGATATGGGATTCATCGCGGACATGCGCCTCGTCGTCTCCCAGATGCCGAAGGACAGGCAGACGCTATTCTTCTCCGCTACGATCTCGCACGAGGTCGAGGGACTCATCAAGGATTTCCTCAAGGATCCAGTCAGGATATCCGTGAAGACTGGCGAAACAGCCAGGAATGTCGATCAGGACGTCGTACATGTGCGCGGCGGTAACAAGCTAGACATACTCCATGCTCTTCTTAGCAAGTCCGAATTCAGCAAGGTGCTCATATTCGGTCGTACAAAGCACGGCGTGGAGAAGCTCTCACACGCCCTGGCTTCCAAGGGGTTCAAAGCAGAGTCCATCCATGGCAACAAGAATTTCAGCCAGCGCCAGCGTGCTCTCAAATCGTTCAAGGACAACCAAGCTAAGATCCTCGTCGCCACTGACGTCGCGGCTCGCGGCCTAGATATTGCCGATGTATCGCACGTGATCAATTTCGACCTGCCAGCGACTCACGACGACTATGTCCACCGCATCGGCCGTACAGGTCGCGGCAATAAGACAGGCAAGGCACTTACTTTCATAGAATAGGCATCTCGTGGCCAAGTAACATAATAGCTTAGAGCTAGGTTATAATAGGCGCATGAAAATAGGCTTCATCGGTCAGGGTTGGATTGGCAAGAATTATGCCGATGACTTCACGGCCCGCGGCTACGATGTCGTGCGTTTCGCGCTGGAGGAGCCGTATATCGCTAATAAGGATAGGATCAAGAATTGCGATATCGTATTCATCGCAGTGCCCACGCCGACCACGGACGGAGTATTCGATGATTCGATCGTTCGCAAGGCGATCAAGCTCGTAGGCAAGGGAATGATCGCTGTCATAAAATCCACCATCCTGCCCGGAACTACAGTTTCGATCCAGAATGAGAACCCTGATATATTCGTCCTGCACAGCCCTGAATTCCTGGTGGAGTCGAGCGCCGCTTATGACGCGTCGCATCCTAACCGGAATATCGTAGGTATACCTGTCGATAGCACGCTTTACCATACTAAAGCGCAGGCAGTCCTGGATGTCCTGCCGGACGCGCCATATGAGCGCGTGATGAGCTCGCATGATGCTGAGTTTGTGAAGTACGCCGGAAACTGCTTCCTTTTCACCAAGGTTATTTTCATAAACGTCCTGTTCGACCTAGTGAAGTCGACCGGCGGTGACTGGCAAAGCGTGAGGGATGCTCTCATCCATGATCCGCGTGTAGGCATGAGCCACACGGAACCCATCAGCAAGTCAGGTGGCCGCGGTGCCGGAGGCCATTGCTTCATCAAGGATTTCGAGGCATTCCGCGCCATGTATGACAGCGAAGTCCATGATCCACTGGGCAGTGCATTCCTGGCTTCTATGAAGGACAAGAATATACAGCTGTTGGTTGATTCTGGTAAGGATGTCGAGCTGGTCGAGGGGGTATATGGAGCGGCGAAGTTGAAAAAATAATGAGGAGGCGTCGCGTATCAGTCATATTCCTGTATGACAAAGACAAGAGGATACTGATGCAGCATCGAGAAGAGAACTGCGATATCCTGCCAGGCTATTGGGGCATGTTCGGCGGAGGGATAGAGGAAGGCGAGACCCCTCTGCAGGCCTTGAGGCGCGAATTGGTAGAAGAGATAGAGTATAGGCTTAGCGAGCCACATTTTTTATTCACGAAGGAATACGAGCAGGATGGGTGCATATTCGAGCTTCATTCTTTTGCGGAGCGATATGATATCAAGCAGCCTATAGTACAGCATGAGGGCCAAGGCCACGGCTGGTTCACTATAGATGAGGCCTCCAAGCTCAAGATAACCGAGAGCCGTAAAGATGATCTGGAAAGAGTTAGAAAATACCTGGAGATTGTCTGAAATGGTATAATCTCAGGAATGGTAGAGATAGAACTAGAGAAGACATATTTGGCGAAGAGATTGCCGGAAGGCCTGGAGAGCCTTCCGCATAAGGAAATAATCGACATTTACATACCAGCAGATGAGGCTCATCCGTGCCTTCGGATTCGTAAACGAGGCGACAGGTTCGAGATTACCAAGAAAGTGCCCGTAAGTGGCACCGACGCATCGGCTCAAGCTGAGCACACCATTAAACTTACTCCCCGGGAGTTCGAGGCTCTCTCAACTGTGGTGGGCAAAAAAGCGCGAAAGATAAGATATGAATATATTCATGAAGGAAGTAAGGGGGAGATAGATGTTTTCCAGGACGACCTTGCTGGCCTGGTCTTGGTTGATTTTGAATTTACGGACGAGTCAAAAAAAGAGGCTTTCAGTAAGCCGAACTTCTGCTTGGTAGATGTGACCCAAGAGAATGCGTTCGCTGGTGGGATGCTCTGTGGCAAGAAATACAGCGATATCGAAAGCCGTTTAAATGAATTCGGGTACAAAAAATTATGAGAAGGCCGCACGTAGTCATATTGGGAGCGGGATTCGGCGGCGTATATGTTGCCAAGAGGCTTAAGCGGGCAGTGAGGAATGGAGAGATAGATCTCACTATAATAAACCGGACGAATAGCTTCCTTTTCACTCCGCTTCTTCATGAGGTCGCCACCGGAGGCTTGAGTCCGCGCACAGTGGCTGAACCGCTGCGGGAGATATTCGCGCGCACAGGCGTGAGGATAATCCAAGGGCAGGTTGAATCCATAAATTCTGTCGGACGTCGGCTGTCGGTCCGGACTGGCGAGCATAGTTTGAAACTTGATTACGATTATCTGGTCATAGCAACCGGGGCCGAGACCAATTTTTACGGTATACCGGGTGCTGCAGAGAATACGCTGTCACTCAAAAGCCTCAAGGACGCCATAAAGATAAGGGATCGCATCATAGATGCATTCGAGGAAGCTGTCGTGACTGAAGATGAAGCCAAGAGGCGCGCCTTGTTATCGTTCGCGATCGTGGGAGGCGGGGCCACAGGAGTAGAAGTCGCGGCGGAGCTGGCGGAGTTCATAGATGGGATGGTTAAAAGATATTACGGCGATGCTCATTGCCGTGTTGGCGACCCTAGGCATTGCCGCAGAGAGGAGCCGAAGGTTGCTCTCATCCATGCAGGCAAGGAACTCCTTGAACAGTTTGCTCCGTCATTGAGAGCCTCTGTGTATCGGCATTTGTCACAAAAGGGAGTCGCTGTGATGGTGGAGGCTGTGGTTACGGAGGTTACGGCGGAAGGATTGAAGCTTGCTTCTGGCACGGCGATTCCTGCTGCGACTATCATCTGGACGGCCGGCGTCAAGGCCTCGGCGCCTGTATTCGAAGACGTGAAGCCGACATTGATCGGCGGACGCATGGCTGTCGACAATTATTTCAGACTGCTCGGGAGCAAAGATATTTTCGTCCTTGGCGATGCCGCGGCTTATGTGGACCAGTACGGGGGCAGTCATCAAAAACCTTTACCTCAGCTCGCACAGGTAGCAGAAGCCCAATCAGAGACCGTCGCGGCGAACGTGCTCGCATCTATCCGCAAACAGCTACTTCAGGATTTCCATTATGAATCCAAAGGTAGTATGGTGTCAGTCGGCCAATGGTTCGCTATAGGCGAGATATATTCCATGCATATGGCTGGCCGATTCACTTGGTGGCTCTGGCGGACGGTCTATCTCTTCAAATTCGCCTCATGGAAAAAACGGATAAGGATAGGGTTCGAATGGTTCATCCAAATGTTCTTTCCTAGGGATATAACTAGGATATCTTAGCCACATAACATTTTGCCTCGCGGGCGAGTTATAATGACTGAACATGGGGAAAAAAGACCTAAAAACGCTGTCGGATGCCGATCTGATCAATCTTTCCATAGCCGAACCATCGGCGTTCGAGGAGATAGTCGTGCGCTATCAGCGCGCCTTCGTGCGCAAGGCCGTGTCTATCCTCCAAAGCGAAGATGACGCCTGTGATGCTGTCCAGGACGCCTTCGTCCGCATATATACGGCCGCCGGTAAGTTCAAACAGCAGGAGGGGGCCTCGTTCTCTTCTTGGGCCTACAGGATACTAGTGAACCAGTGCTATACCTCGTATAAGAAGAAGCATAAACACGGACTCGTCTCACTGGATTTCGCTCCTGAACTGATCGAGGTCATCCCAGATCAGGCCGGCATCGAGGATCTCGAGAGGCGGTTCACCAAGGATCATCTCCTTAGCCTCATATCCAAACTGCCCATGCTATTGCGCAGGACCGTTGAAGCGCATTTTATAGAAGGCTTGCCGCAGAAAGCTGTGGCGGAACAGGAAGGAGTCTCGAATGCTGTGGTGAGGAGCCGCATTCATAGGGCCAAGAGCGAATTAATAAAGATGAACCTCAAGATCACACATGACTAACCTAGACCAACAACTGACTAGCGATATCATGCGCCGCGTGCGCTTCATACACCTAGGAAGGTATCTTTTGTCGCCGGGTATGATCAAGGCGATGGTTTTCCTGGCGAGCTGCGTCAGTGCTCTCCTCATGGTATCTATCTCGAGCGTCATTGAGAACATGTCGCGTTTGCCGCATTTTTCCGCATATTTCTCGTACATTCTCGATTCATATATGAAGACCACCTGGAGTGTGCAGACGGTGGTAGTCTTGGCTCTGCTTCTCGGCACCTGGCTAGCCCGTGATATAATTCATGGATGGTCAATGCAGAGGAGCTTCGCTCACTCATAAAAGGGGAGGTTGATATTTCAGAAGATGGTCTTGCGCTCGCAAGCCATGACGCGAGTATATTCGAGGTTAGGCCTGTGGCAGTAGTCCACCCTAGGAGTGTAGATGATATACAAAAATTGGTCAGATACGCGTCTGAACATCCTGGCATAACTCTCACAGCGCGCGCCGCGGGGACCGATATGAGCGGTGGTCCGCTTACCGAGTCTGTGGTCGTCTCATTCACCAAATATTTCAATAAAGTAAAGCAGGTAGGCGAGGGATTCGCGGTGACAGAGCCGGGAGTCTACTACCGGGATTTTGATAAAGAGACCATGTCCAAGGGCGGGCAGATCATGCCGAGTTACCCGGCCTCGCGTGAGCTCTGCACAGTCGGCGGCATGGTAGCGAATAACTCTGGCGGCGAGAAGACTCTGACCTACGGCAAGACCATAAAGTACGTCCGTCGTCTGAAGATGGTCTGTACCGACGGCAACGAATACCAATTCAGCCCCCTGAATGCCACCGAACTTGAACAAAAAAAGGCCTTGGATACATTTGAGGGAAGCCTATATCGGGGCATGTTCGACCTCATCGAGCGTAACCGCGAGGCTATAGAGGCGGCTAGACCGAGCGTCTCCAAGAATTCCTGTGGCTATTATCTCTGGGACGTATATGACAGGAAAACTGGCACATTCGATCTCACTAAGGTCATAGTCGGCGCCCAGGGGACGTTGGGTCTCATTACCGAAATAGAGTTCGGACTGGTCAGGCCCAAAAAACATTCCCATCTTCTCGTCGTATTTCTGACAGACCTGGCTCAACTGGGGGAGACTGCCGCGGATATACTCCGCTACAAGCCGGAGAGCTTCGAATCGTATGACGATCAGACATTCAAGGTAGCCCTGAAATTCCTGCCACAACTAGTACATCAGATGAAGGGCAATGTACTCCTGCTCGGCCTCCAGTTCCTGCCTGAGATGCTGGCGGTGATAGAAGGAGGAGTCCCGAAACTGGTGCTCATGGCAGAATTCACGGCTGATACGGACGAGGAAGCCCTCGAGAAGGCCCTGGAAGCCCAGATATCGCTCCGCAACCTGCATGAGAAGAGCAAGGTCACAAGGACGGCTCGAGCTGAGAACAAATACTGGGTTATAAGGCGCGAGAGCTTCAACATGCTCCGGAAACATGTCCATGGCGTGAGGACGGCGCCATTCATAGACGATTTTGTCGTCCATCCGTCGCTTCTGCCGAAATTTCTACCCAGGCTCTACAAACTGCTCGAGCCATATAAAAAGGAGCTTGTATATACTATCGCTGGTCACGTCGGAGATGGCAACTTCCACATAATCCCTCTCATGGACCTCAACAAGGAGCGCGCGCATGAGATCATTGAACAGTTATCTATCCAGGTCTACTCGCTCGTGCATGAATTCGGCGGCTCTATCACTGGCGAGCATAATGACGGCATCATCAGGACGCCGTTCGTGAAGATGCAGTACGGCGAGGAAGTCTACAGGCTATTCGAAAAGACGAAGATGATATGGGATCCGAAGGGGATATTCAATCCCGGCAAGAAAGTCGGCGGCACTCTGGATTACGCATTTAAGCACATAGTGCGAATATCATGACACGCAGTTTTGACATAAAATTCATCCACTTCTGTAGGCGCATATCAGTGCCTTTTGCGCGGGTAGCTTTGTTCATAGTTTTTTTCTGGTTTGGTGCCCTGAAGGTGGCAGGTTTGAGCCCCGCCAGTCCCCTGGTGCAGTCTCTGTTCGAAGCCACGATAGCATTCATGGGTTTTGGAGCATTCATTATATTGTTCGGCATTTTTGAATGCTTGATCGGTATATTGTTCTTGATACCAAAAACAGAAAGGGTGGTCATACCTCTTCTCGTGATACATCTCATAACCACTCTTGGTCCGCTGGTGCTGTTACCGGAGGCGACATGGACCGGACTCTTCGTTCCGACCCTGGAAGGGCAGTACATCGTAAAGAATGTTCTTATCGTCGCGGCCGCCATAGTAGTTGCGGCACATGTTCATATCACCAGGGTCAAGTAGATTTTGTTTTATCTAAAACCTATATATACTGTCTGTTCATATGAATAAGCAGCCTTTTGGCCCAAAATACCCTAAAGTCACGGTTTCCGACGTCCTCGGGGAGTATTTAAACGTGGCTCGACGGCATTGGGTCGGGTTGTGGGCCTCTCTCGTAACTGTCGTGATCCCAGTCATCGCTGTCGATATTGTCACGCCGCTTTATTATAAGAAGCTCATAGACATCTCGACTGACGGTACGAGAGGAGAGTTTTCAGTCGAGGCCCTGACCTGGGTCATCTTCGTCATCCTCGTCCTTAACCTCGTAAGCTGGGTCTCATTTCGGACATACACATTCGTGATGAGCCACTTGCAGTCAGCGATCATGAAGAGCCTTAGACAGAATGCGTATGATTACGTGATAGGTCATTCGTATAATTTCTTTTCGAATACTTTCGCAGGATCACTAGTGCAAAAGATAAACCGCTTCATGCGATCTTTCGAAAGGCTGACAGACAGGTTTTTCGGCGAGATCGTGCCTCTCCTGGTCAAGGTGATTGGTATCTGTCTAGTGCTTTGGTATACCAGCCCGGTGCTGGTGCTGGCAGTCTCTGTATGGATGGTCGTGTTCTTCTTTATGTCGCTGCTCTTCGCGAGATGGAAGATCCCATACGACATAGAGTCGGCCGCCATGGAATCCAGAGCATCGGCATCGCTTGCGGATAGCCTTTCCAATCATACGACCATACAGTTGTTCAACCGCTTCATCCATGAGTCGGTGCTTTTTGGTTCTGCAAATAAGGCTCACGGAGACGCCATCAGGAAAAAATGGAATATCGGCAACACCATAGATGCCGTCCAATCCCTAGTAAACATTCTGCTGGAATTTGCCATTTTCTACATTGCCATCAGGCTTTGGGGCATGAACCTGCTGTCAGTCGGGGCCTTCGTGCTCATACAGATCTATATCATCGGCCTCATGCGGACATTCTGGGGCTGGAGCCGCATCCTGCGCGATCTCTACGAATCCTTCGCCGACGCCAAGGAGATGGTAGAGATATTGAAGCTGGGACATGGCATAAAGGATCAGTCCGGGGCCAGGGAGCTCCAAGTCCACTCCGGTGAGATAGTCCTCGAGAAAGTCCGGTTCGATTTCAATGCTGGCCACAGTGTGCTCGACGGGATCGATATGCGCATCAAGGCTGGCGAGCGTGTGGCACTCATCGGCCCATCCGGCGCCGGCAAATCCACGCTGGTACGGCTACTCCTGCGCCTGTATGACATCGAGGCTGGCGAGATATCGATCGACGGTCAGTCGATCAGATCCGTCACCCAGGGTAGCCTGCGTGAGGCGATCAGCTTCGTACCGCAGGACCCGATACTTTTCCATCGCACTCTCAAAGAGAATATAAAGTATGGCAAGACGGACGCGACTGACGACGAAGTCATCCAGGCTTCAAAGTTGGCTCATTGCCACGAATTCATAAGCGCGCTTCCATACCAGTACGATACATATGTCGGCGAACGGGGCATCAAGCTATCCGGCGGTGAAAGACAGAGAGTGGCCATCGCCAGGGCCATACTCAAAAATGCGCCGATACTCGTCTTGGATGAGGCGACTTCCAGCTTGGATTCACAGTCGGAGCTGCTCATACAGGATGCTCTAGATTCGCTCATGAAGGGAAAGACGGTCATCGTCATCGCCCACAGGCTTTCGACCATACGAAAAATGGACAGAATAGTCGTCTTGGATCACGGTAAGGTGATCGAGGAAGGCACACATGCGTCGCTCATAGAGAGGGACGGCATGTATGCCAAGCTCTGGTCTCTACAGTCGCACGGATTCATAAAAGATGCTTAAATAGCGACATGAAAAGAACTACCGTACTGGCCGTGCTCCTCTTGGCGATATTCTCGGTGCTTTTCGTCTATGCCAGAAAAAATGCCATAAAAGAAGGGGGATCGGAGCCGCTCCGGCTTGGCGCAATATTGCCGCTCTCTGGCCCGGTCGCCGGCCTTGGCGAGGCCCTCAAACAAGGCTATGCCTGGAAGCTAGAGGAACTGAACAAGGAAGGAAAGCTTGTCACTTTCCATCTCGAGGACTCGAGATCGAATGCTAAGGACGCTGTTACGGCTTTCATTAGGTTGGCTGATATAGAAAAGGTCCCCATAATCTTCAGCACCATGTCCGGTGTTTCCATGAGCCTCAAGCCAGTCTCTGAACAGCGGTCTGTCCTTCTGTGGGCTGATGCCGCGCACCCGCTCCTCACCCAGGATGCTAGGCTAGTTTTGAGACACAGCAATACCTCCGACCGAGATGCAGCCGTCATAGGCAACAAGGTTATCGAGCTTCAAAAGAAAAAGACGGCTATCATGTATCAAAATGACGACTGGGGAGTGGCTGCG
This sequence comes from uncultured Candidatus Saccharibacteria bacterium, assembly GCA_964358005.1. Taxonomy (GTDB): domain Bacteria; phylum Patescibacteriota; class Minisyncoccia; order Phycocordibacterales; family PALSA-1337; genus C7867-002. The sequence goes on from CAYHNH010000004.1 coordinate 79,308, forward strand.
GCCAAACTGCTCGGCGCTAAGCTAGCGGATGCAGGTAACAAAGCGATCTTCCAGCCGGTGAATAATACCGATTCAGATTTCCGGGTCATCCTTTCGAAGACCATTGCTGAAAAGGCGGATTCCATAACGACTATAGTGGCTGGCCCACCTTCGGGCATTATAATAAAGCAGGCACGTGAGCTCGGTTTCAAGGGCGATATCATCTCATCTGTGGGCATAGTCCTGACGCCAGATGCACAGAAGATCGCTGGCAAGCACTTGAAGGGCACTTACTATCAGACATATGTCCAGTCGCCGGCCTTCGAATCGGACTATCGAGCCAGATTCAATTCCGAGCCCATGGCTTTCACCCAGGTCGCCTATACTGACATAGAGATACTCATGAATGCGATAGAGCAGACAGGCACTCATGATCCGCTTCAGATAGCCCGCTATGTGAAGGGTCTCAAGTCATTCAAGGGAAAGTATGAATCAGTCGAGATAACATCTGACGGAGACATAATAGTCCCGACGGTAGTCAAAAAGTGGGAATAAACTCTAGCTGCCCTAGTTCGTATCGCGATCCGATCCGAAAAGCGAACGGATCCTGCCTAGTGCTCGGCGATGCCAGCTTTTTACTGTATTCATGGGTTTTTTCATGACCTCGGCTATCTCATTGAAGGTCAGGTCCTCGCGGTAGTGCATTTCCATGACGGCCCGATGATCTGGATCGAGGGTTTTTAAAGCTTCGGAAACTTCCTCTGCTATCTCCCTCTTTTCGAATTCCTCGTCGGCTAATGGTTCTTCGTCCTCCAAGGTGTCTGAAAATTGCAGTTCGGTGTCATTGCCATCCAACTCGGAAAAGGCCGATGACCTCCTCCTCTTTATATGATCAAGGGCAGTGTTGCGGGCGATCGCATATAGCCATGGTTTCAACGGCTTCTCGGCGTCGAAGTTCTTCAGGTGCTTCCAGGCTTTGAAGAAAGTGTCCTGGGTTATATCCTCGGCATCATCCTCGGTCTTGCTATATTGCTTAGCAAAATTATATATGGCCTCTATGTATTTGAGCATCAGTTCCCGGAAGGCCGTTTCGACGCCTTCTTGGGAGGCCCTGATGAGCGCTTCTTCGTTTTGCGAATGAGGCTCCATGCGTTCGCCATACTATCATATTTCTTTGTATAATGCGTTTATATGGACATGAGCCATTCTACGGAGACAGCAGTGTTCGGCGGAGGGTGCTTCTGGTGCACAGAGGCGGTCTTCAAGTCGCTCAAAGGCGTGGCGTCAGTTATTCCCGGATATACAGGCGGCTCGCTCAAGGATCCGACCTACGATCAGGTTGCAACTGGCAAGACCGGGCATGCTGAAGCAGTGAAGATAGAGTTCGATCCGGCCGTCATATCGTATGAAGACCTTTTGACCGTGTTCTTCAATACCCATGATCCTACGTCCCTGAACAAACAAGGCGCTGATGTGGGGACCGATTATCGGTCGGCGATATTTTTCGCCAGCCCTGCCCAGGAAGAAACTGCTCGCCTCGTCATTCAGGAACTCGGGGGGGCGGGTGCCTATGACAAGCCGATCGTGACAGAGGTCGTTCCGCTCGGAGAATTTTTTGCGGCTGAGGATTACCATCGTGATTATTACGATTTGCATCGAGGCGATCCGTATTGCGAACTGGTCATAGCACCAAAGATGGAGAAGATGCAGGAGAGGTTTGCGACCCTGTTGAAAGATGCCAGCCATCGTCTGTAGCAGTTTTTGAAAAGCCGCTTGCCCGGGGACTACCTTCTTGTTTCAGACATAAAATTTTATTTACAAGAAAGGGCAACTGTTATGAAAAAAGTTGAGCTAAAGGAAGGCTAACGCCCCCACTATTTCTTCTTCCTGATCTCTATTCCCAGCTCCTTCATCTGCTTCTCCGAAATATCGCTTGGAGCCTCCATCACCGCGGTGCGCCCCGATGAGGTCTGCGGGAAGGATTGGACTTCTCGAAGTTCATTTTCGCCAGTCATGATCATCATGAGCCTCTCTATGCCATGGGCGATGCCGCCATGGGGCGGGGCGCCAAAGCTGAATGCCGCCAGCATGTGGCCGAAGTCTCTCTGGATCTGTTCCTCGGTATATCCCATAGTCCGGAAAGTAGCTTTCAAGATCTCCGGCTTGTGGGCGCGAACGCTGCCGCCGCCTGTTTCAAAGCCGTTGCAGACCAGGTCGTATTGCTGGGTGATTATCTCCTCTGTATGAGTGCCTGCTAGGTGCCATTCCAGATGCTCCGGCGAAGGTATGGAGAAAGGGTTGTGTGTGAATGTCCAGTTGCCTTCCTTGTCCTTTTCGAAGAACGGGAAATCGACTACCCAGGCGAAGGCGAGTATGCCGTTCTTTTTATCCTCTTCAGTTCGTAAGTCGAATTTATCTGCACCAAACTTCTTCATAGCCTCCTTGTAAGTGAATCTGGGGAAAGGCTTTTGCTTGAGCCTGTATCCCATGGCCTCCACGACCGTAGTTATCATCTCCTCGTCTAGTTTCATGATGTCTTCCTTAGTGACGAAGCTCAATTCCATGTCTATCTGTGTGTGTTCGAAGCCTCTGTCGGCACGTAGGTCCTCGTCTCTGAAGCAACGCGCTATCTGGAAATATCTCTCGAATGCGGCGACCATGAGAAGCTGTTTGTATTGCTGGGGGCTCTGGGGCAATGCGAAGAATTTACCTGGATACATCCTGCTTGGCACTACGAAGTCCCGAGAGCCTTCTGGTGTCGTGCTCGTGAAATAGGGAGTCTCGATCTCCGTAAATCGCTGTTTGAACAAGAATTGCCTGATCCTGTCGACGAACTCGGAGCGGAGCCTGAGGTTCTTCTGCATCCTCGGACGGCGTAGGTCGAGGTAGCGGTATTTGAGGCGGACGTCCTCGGAAATATCCCGTCCATCGCTTGTAACGTCGAATGGGGGAGTGGCGGCTTCGTTCAGTATGACGATAGATAGTATCTCGAGCTCGATGTCGCCATTCGGAGCATCTTTCTGGACGTTCTTGTCCGGGCGCTGGTTCACTTTGCCTCGAACCTCCACCACCCATTCAGAGCGGAGCTTCGAGCCCACGGCATGAGCTTCTTTTGCGTTGGGCAATATGACGCCCTGGACCTTGCCAGATGCATCGCGAAACTCGAAGAATATGAGCTTGCCTTGGTCACGGCGCACGTCTACCCAGCCCTTTATCAACGCTTCACGGCCAAGATTGGCCTTAAGGTCTTTTATTAGAGTTCTCTCCATGAGCAAAAATATAACATACTTTGCTATACTATGGGTACTATAAAAGTAGTTTAAAAAAATAACCTAAAAATATGAAGCCGAGATTTTACTTGTACCTTGTAGTGATCGTGATCCTCGTCATACTGGCGGCAGTCCTCGCCAAGTCGGGCCCTAACGTAGAAAGCCAGGTTGCAGCCGCCTGTCTCCAGAGCGGTGGCACATTCGATGTCTCGAATAAGACATGTAATATGAAGCCTGTCGCAACCACTGCGCCAGTAGTGAAGTCGTCAGGCAAGCCTGCGGCTACTCCATCAATCACTCCGAAACAGGAGGCCAAGTATTATCCTATCCACGTCATTAGCAATGGTCAGTCAGTCTATTACTCGAGCACGACGACGAGCTCGATGATAAAGGTATCCAACCCGCCGATGAATTCATCGATATTATCGCCAGCCACGCTAACCGGGGTAGCGCGCGGCACTTGGTATTTTGAGGCCACTGCTCCAGTTCTTGTAACCGATGCCAAGGGCAAGATCCTAGCTGAAGGATATGTGACAGCGCAGAACAACTGGATGACCACTGAATTCGTGCCGTTCATCGGCACCCTATCATATCCGGCCCAGCCGAGCGGTTCCCTAGGAGTGCTCGTGTTCAGGAACGATAATCCTTCAGGTCTGCCATCTCGCGATCAAGCAGTTGAAGTCCTGGTCAAATTCAAGTAATGTCAGGACCTGTGTCCCCGAGCATCAAAGAGCTGGCTCCTGTTATCCTGGCTGAAATAAAGAAGGCCAGGTCGGTGTTGTTGCACTGCCACCCGAAGCCCGATCCGGATTCTGTCGGGTCGGTCTTAGCGACGAAGCTAGCGATCGAGCAGTTAGGCAAGAAAGCGACTGTGATAAAAGGAGATTCTGATATACCCCAGGAGTTCATGCATTTTCCCGGGGCGAAGGATATAGTGGGCAAGCATTTCTTCGAGCTTGATCTTGCTGACTACGATCTGTTCATCTGCGAGGACAGCTCGTCACCGCAGATGGTTTCGAGGCAGGGCAGCCTTGGGGCGCCGATGCCTATAAGGACTGTCATCATCGATCATCACCGCTCGAGCGAAAGATTCGGCCATATCAATCTGGTGGTCCAGGATTATCCAGCTACATCGCAAATCCTCTTCGATCTATTCACTGAATGGGGGATAGAGATCACGCCGGAAATAGCCTCGAATCTTTTCGTGGGCATATATAGCGATACTGGCGGCATGAAGTATATGGATGTCGACGCTCACACATATGAAATAATGGCTGGGCTCGTAAGGATCGGTGCCCGTCCTTTCCACATGCTTGATCCATTAGAAAACTCCAACACACCTGCGACCCTGGCATATCAGGCCGCAGCGATGAATAATATCGAGACATTCCTGGGCGGTAAGTTGGCGATAACGAGCGTCCCTTATGGGACTCTAGTGGAGAAGAACATCACTGAATCAGACATGAACAGCATACAGCTGTCGGCTATGTTGCGGCGAGTCATAGGTTGGGATGTGGATGTCGGCATGGTGGAAATGAAGCCTAGCGAGATAAAGCTGGGCTTTAGGACCCGGAATCAGGATAAGTATGATGTCTCGAGGCTGGCAGTGGCCTTTGGGGGTGGTGGCCATAAGGCAGCCGCTGGCGCCGGCATCACCGGCAAATCGCTGGAAGAAGCCAAGCGGCTTGTGGTCGCAAAAGCCAAAGAATTGTATAATCTCTAGCCTGATTAATATTAACGCAATAAAAAGATCATGAGCACAGCCGCAAAATTGGCAATAGCCATAATAATCATCGTGATTCTCGGGGTCTTATGGTTCTTCTTGGATCACAGGAATCTCCAGCTTACGCCTACCGATTTACCGTCGGCAACCTCAACTCCGGCGGTTCCCGCGGCTACTCCGCAGTCAGTACAGCCGACACCTACCAGCAGCAAATCAATCAATAATTTTATGCACAAAATCACGATCCAGACCAACAAGGGAGTCATAATCTTCGAGACATATGATGCCGATGCACCTAAGACCGTGGAGAACTTCATAGCTCTCGCGAATAAGGGCTTCTACGATAGCCTCATATTTCACCGAGTCATAAAGGATTTCATGATCCAGGGAGGCGATCCTAGCGGCAATGGTACTGGAGGTCCCGGCTATAAATTTGCTGATGAGCTAGATGCGTCTACTCCTTCATACAAGGCAGGATACGTGCGGGGCGTAGTGGCCATGGCCAATTCCGGACCAGACACGAATGGAAGCCAATTCTTCATTATGCACAAAGACTACCCTTTGCCTCATAGCTACACGATATTCGGCAAGGTCGTTCAAGGTATGGATGTCGTGGATGCGATAGCAACAACGTCAGTTGATCCTCAGAAAAAGCCTGTCACGCCGATAAGTATGGAGAAGGTCACAGTCTCTGCCAAGTAGGGCGTATGACGGCAATCTCGAAGAAAGCATACTGGGTGTTATTCTTTTCGGTGATCGTCCTGTCAGGCATCCTGCTCACATTCCGTCTTGGAAGCGAACCATTCATCGACTATGACGAGGCGAGCTACGCTTCGATCATAGATTCGACGTTGGAGTCGGGTGATCTCTCTGTGCCGCGCATGCTCAAGGAGCCTTCCTTCGAGAAGCCGCCGCTATATTATTGGCTGGCTATGGGGAGTGGGAGAATTTTCGACCACAAGGAATTCGCCTACCGGTTACCTGCCGCACTATTCGGAGTCTTGAGTGTTGCACTGGTTATGCTCATTGTTCTCGAAGTTTCGGGCAGTTTCGGTGCTTCCTTGTTTGCCGGGCTTATACTCCTGACCTCGGGCTTGTACTTCGAGGCTGCCCGACAAGTCCGGCTCGATGTGCCGGTGACTGCCTGCATCCTATTTTCCGTGCTCTGTTTCATTAAGGGCTGGAAGAATCCAAAATGGTATTTTGGTATGGGGATAGGCCTGGGTCTCGGCGTCATGTTCAAAGGGGCAATCGGGCTGTTAGCTATACCCATAGTGTTTATATGGGCGCTCTGTGTCACGAATTGGGGCTGGCTAAGGAGTAGGTACACGTGGCTGGGTGCCATTGCCGCTATTTTAATAGCTGTGCCGTGGCATTGGCGCGAGACTTTGCTTTTCGGCAACGCGTTCTGGGATAAGTACGTAGGATTCAACATTTTGACTAGACTTGGATCGAACATCATGAATAATCAGGGCAGCGCATACGGTTATTCCAAGGAGCTCGGCTGGACATTGTTGCCTTGGAGCGTGGCGTTCGTTGTGGCCGTTGCTGCCACCATACGGAGAGTCTTGGTCAGTTTAGAGAAGATCCGGGAAAATCCTCTCGTCGCGCCCGTGCTGGTCTCACTGTTCATAATAGCGCTATTCTTATCATCTCAAACCAAGCTGTTATATTACTTTATTCCAGCAGCGCCATTCATGGCGATATGTGTCGCACTGCTCGTCTGGCAGATCATGCTTTCACCGAAGGTAAGCGCCAAAGCTGTCGTGTCTGTATCTGCTCTCTTTCTTGTGGCCGGCTTGGCCATGATGGTGTATATCGGCTACGACAAATATCCAAATCTTTCGACTTGGGTGCAAGTCGCAAGGGAAGAACGCGATGTCGGCAGGCTTGTAGCCGCCGAGCCTGTGGACTCATTCTATGTCTTCCAGTATCCTTTTTCTGAAACCCTCCGGTATTACAGCGGTAACAAGCCAATAATCCAATTAAGCGAAGGAGATGCTATAAACCCGCCGATGCTGATCGTTGTCCCTGCCATGTTCTATGCCTCCAAGCCATTTTCTCCAGCACTTCAGAGTCGCATGATAGTCAAGCACGAGGGTGAGTCCTCGGTCCTTCTTAGGATCGATTGAAGCGGCAGTGCGGCTTGCATGCTAAAATGGGCGTATGTCCGACTACTATAATTCCCGTAGAACCAAGGGACTGTTCGATCCGAAGAGCATCGAGCCATTCAAGGTCAGTCGCTCGAAGATAGATCTTTTTTTGAACTGCGGCCTCTGTTTCTATCTAGATCGCCGGCTCGGAGTCGCCAGGCCACCCGGTTTTCCTTTTAATCTGAACTCGGCAGTGGATACATTGCTCAAGAAGGAGTTCGATATGCACCGGGCCGTGAAGTCCTCCCACCCCTTGATGGATTCCTATGGCTTGAAGGGAATCGTGCCGTATGCCGATGACAGAATGAATACCTGGCGCGATACTTTCAAAGGCATACAGTTCCTACATGAGTCCACGAACCTGATTGTAAGCGGTGCGGTCGATGATATCTGGGTGGATGACAAGGGTGAGCTCACCGTCGTCGATTACAAGGCGACTGCGAAGGAGGAGAAGGTCACGCTCGACAAGGAATGGCAGATAGGCTACAAGCGACAAATGGAAGTGTACCAGTGGTTGTTCCGCCAGAATGGATTTAAGGTCTCTCCGACGGGCTATTTCGTCTACTGCAACGGCAAGACTGACCGGAAGGCATTCGATGGGAAGCTGGAGTTCGACATAGACCTCATACCCTATGAGGGAGACGACAGGTGGGTGGAGGAGGTTCTGGAGGACATCAAGGATTGCCTAATGAGCGACAAGGCTCCGAAGCCCGCTGCCACCTGTGACTATTGCAGCTATAGGAAGGCGGCCCGCGATGTCCAGGAAGTGGCTAAGTCCATGTCTGCCGTCGCTAAAAAGTAAAAGGACCGTACGTCGAGGGCGTACAGCCCTTCTGCCTCGTCCCGCAACACTGCCGCACTGTGCGGAACTGATTATCTATGGAAGATCTTAGTCATCAAAACCGTTATTACTTGTAATGTCATATCGACATATGACCACTATAGCGTACGAAAAAGCACCTCAAGGAACGTTCAAGAAAAGTTCAAATTTTAGTGAAGAAATCTTCAAATAATCGTGAAGAAAGCGAAGAAACCTATATCTTCTCGAGATTTTCAGGCGTATCCAGTATGTAGCCACGGCCGGGGACGTTCTGGATGAGATTAGGCCCGCCGTCAGCGTTGACCTTCTTCCTTAGGTTGCGTATATGGGCTTCCACGGTATTGGAGAAAGGATTACCGTCAGCTGTCCAAATATGCTCCATGAGCTGCGCTCGCGACAGCACCTTGCCGGCATTTTGCATGAAGTATTCGAGCATGTGGAATTCCTTGCGAGTGAGTTTGAGCTGGTTCTTTCCCCTGGAAACCGCGTGGGTATTCTGGTCGAGCGTGAGATCAGCCACAGAGAGTATGGCGCCTTTTATCTGCGGCGTGCGTCTCAAGACTGCGTCGAGCCTCACCCGTAGTTCCTCAAGAGAGAACGGCTTAGTAATGTAGTCATCGGCGCCGACTTTGAAGGCCGCTATCTTGGTCTCGACATCATCGGTATTTGAAAGGAATAGTATCGGCGTGTTCTTGCCTGCTCCCCGGATCTCTCGGCAAACCGAGAGCCCGTCTTTTTTAGGCAGGGCATAGTCGAGGACTATGGCGTCATATTCATAGCTTCTGGCTAGGAAAGAACCGTCTGCGCCATCTCGAGAAACATCAACGGCATGAGCATGGGCGGCTAAGCTGCCACGTACTGTCTCCGCCAGGTTCGTATCGTCGTCGACGACCAGAACTTTCATGGCGGCAGTATAGCAGAGTTGCGTTTCCTGCCGCAATCTGGTACATTCTGACCCATGTTAATGATCAGATTGCAGAGGACCGGGAGAAAGCACGAGCCAACATTCAGGCTCGTTCTGACCGACTCCAAGAATGGCCCAAAGAGCGGCAAATATCTCAAGAATCTCGGCTGGTACGATAGCCGCATAAAGAACAAGACTGAACAGCTAGAAGTTGAGCAGATTAAGCACTGGATGTCCCATGGCGCTAAACTTTCAACGACTGTGCACAACTTCCTCATATCCAATAAGGTCATAGAAGGCAAGAAGATCAACGCTCTTCCGAAGAAGAAGCCTATAAAGAAGGAGGAGGCTAAAGCTGAGGCCAAGCCAGTTGACGCTCCTGCTGCTCCTGCTACAATTTAAGCTAGTACAGTTTCGTTGCCTGTACGACTTATAATTTAGCGTTAAGAACATGCCATTAGATCAGCAATTCCTAGAGTATGTCATCAAGGCACTTGTAGACGATCCGAGCTCCGTAAAGGTCACCCGTTCCGTAGATGAGATGGGCGTCCTCCTCACCTTAGATATCAGCGCTGCAGACATGGGTAAGATAATCGGCCGCCAGGGCAATACAGCCAAGTCGATCCGTACACTTCTCCGTGTTGTAGGCATGAAAAATAACTCCCGCGTGAACCTCAAGATCAATGAGCCCGTCGGTGGGCTCAAGTCTGGCGAGCGCATATCGTCGCCAGGCCTAGCACCGGTGCAGTCCGCCTCAAAGACAGTAGATGAAGCCATGGCCGATCTAAAATTAGATTAGCTCATGAATAAGTCAATCGTGTCCGGCATAGTGGTCGTCCTAGTGATCGCGGCAGTCATCGTTTTTGCTATGAATCAGAGAGCGGATGAGAGCGTCCCTGCTCCGATCGCGACTTCGACATCGCCTCTCGCCACTTCTACGACACCTGTCGCTCAGGTATCATACGTCCTTTCAGATGTCGCGCTCCATGCTACTGCATCGAACTGTTGGTCTGCTGTGAACGGGAAAGTCTATGATCTAACATCGTGGATCAGCAAGCACCCCGGAGGGCAGCGAGCAATACTCGGCATTTGTGGTAGGGATGGATCTGTCGCATTCAATGGTCAGCATGGCGGACAACAGAAACAGGCTGACCAACTAGAGACATTCTATATAGGAGAACTGAAGTCAAATCAATAAAAATGCGGCTGGTGTCTGGTCTCTAGATAAAAATATGCTCACTTTCCACGTCATAACCCTGTTTCCTGAAAGCCTGGATTCATATCTAGGTGCCTCCATCGTAAAGCGAGCGCAGGAGAATAAGAAGATTGCGATCAAGACATACAATCCGCGCGATTTCGTCGATGCAAAGAAAGGGAAGAAGCTCACATATGCCGATCGACGGGTGGACGATCGGCCGTATGGTGGCGGGCCAGGCATGGTCATCGAAGCACTACCGGTCATAAAAGCGATAGATAAGGCTGTGGGGAAGAAGATGAAGGGCGCAGCCGGCCGCAAGAAGGTAAAGATCGTATTTTTTAACCCCGGCGGTGAAAAGTTTACGACCGCAGTTGCAGATAAATTGAAGTCATTCAGCGATATAGTTTTGATTAGCGGCCGCTACGAGGGGATAGATGCTCGTATCAAGAAGGTGTTTCCGATGATAGATGTATCAATAGGCGACTACACCCTCACGGGCGGCGAGTTGCCAGCCATGATCTTGATTGACTCAATTACACGCCGTTTGCCTGGTGTTCTTGGCGACAATCTTTCAATTGAGGAGTCTCGAGTCGCAAGCCGCGACGTCTATACACGCCCTGAAACATTTGAATATAAGAAGAAGAAGTACCGTGTGCCGAAGATCCTCTTGGGAGGCCATCATGCAAAGATAGATGAGTGGAAACTAAAAAGGCCACACTAGGTCGCCACGAGAAATGAACAAAATTGGCTTTAGGTCACAGCTATCCCCAGTAGTCAAATTGACTCTAAAACCATCATATGATAGGGTGCTCCTAACTTCGCAGATTGAGTTCTGCCTTTAGCGGAGGATTACAAAGGCTCGCGATCAGATTTTGCCCACTGGCGAAGTCGCCTACCCCATAATTCTCTTGAATATAAAACAACGGTAAGCCAAACCCGTGTCTGTTCTCGTGGGGGGAGAACGTTTTTTGCGTTTTAATAATCTTATAAAATAAAACATGCCCATAACGATCCGACCGAAGAAGTATTTCGCACGTTACCAGGAGCCCTTGACCGAGACTCCTCATCTGGTCGAGTCGCAGTTGGTCTCATTCACTGATCTCATCGAGAGGGGACTGCCGAGCCTCCTCAAGGAGTTTTCTCCGATCAAGGACTATGCCGAGAAAAAATTCGAGCTCTCTTTTGGCAAGCTTGAACTCGTCCGTCCAAAGTACGATGAGCATTTCGCCAAGGACAATAAGCAGAACTTCGAAGGACAGGTCAAGATCACGGTCACTCTGAAGAACAAGACCTTGAATATAGTCAAGGAGCAGGAGATGTTCCTAGCTGATCTACCGCTCATGACTGATCACGGCACCTTCATCATAAACGGCGTCGAACGCGTCATTGTCCCACAGCTCGCCCGTTCGTTCGGCATATTCTTCACGGCTACAGAGCTCAAGGGCAAGAATTATTTTGGCGCCAAGATCATACCAGCCCGTGGCGTCTGGATGGAAATAGAGACAGATGCGGATCAGACCGTCTACTGCCGCATAGATAGGAAGCGCAAATTTCCGGTCACGTCCCTCCTGCGTATCCTCGGCTATGATACCGATGCCAAGATAATCGAGCTTTTCAAAGGTAATCCGGATGCGGTCAAGATCATAGAGTCCACCTTGGCCAAAGATCACGCCAAGACGGTACAGGACGCTTACGTAGAGATATACAAGAGGCTCCGCGATGGCGACCTGGCCACGGCCGACAACGCCCGCTCGTTCATCCAGGCCATATTGAATGCCGACCGTTATGATATATCGCGCGTCGGCCGTTTCCGCTTCAATAAGCGCTTCGCTAAGGCCATGGACGAGAAAGCTCTCGAGAGGCATACGCTCAACGCCGATGACATATTCACGACGGTCAGCCACATCATCACTCTGAACACGACTCCTGACATGAAGGCTGATGATATTGACCACCTCGGCAGCCGCCGCGTGCGATATGTAGGCGAGCTACTCGAGCAGCGCATCCGCCTCGGCCTCTCCCAGATGAAGAGGAACATCCAGGACAAGATGTCTACAATAGAGCCAGATGTTACCCTGCCTGTGTCATTCATATACCCGCGCCCTTTGCAGGCCCGTATAAAGGAGTTCTTCACTACGAACCAGCTCTCGCAATTCATGGAACAGACTAATACTCTCGGCGAGATCGAGAACCTGCGCACCCTGACAGCCCTCGGTCCTGGCGGCCTTTCTCGAGAGCGCGCCGGCTTCGAAGTCCGCGATGTCCACCCGTCTCACTACGGCCGCCTCTGCCCCATCCATACTCCTGAGGGACCGAACATCGGCCTCGTACTGCGTCTCACTGCCTATGCCCGTATAAACGATTTCGGCATGATCGAGACCCCGTACGCCAAGGTTGTAGATGGCAAGATCACCAAGGAGATAGTTTACCTGAACGCTCTCGAGGAAGAGAATTTCCGTATCGCCCATGCCGCCACGCCTCGCACCGATGATGGCACTTTGTCTAACGAAGATATCGAGGTCCGTCAGAACGGTAAGCCTGCCCTAGCCAAACCAAAAGAAGTTGATTTTATCGACGTAGCTACCAACCAAGCATTTTCTATAGCCACTTCTCTTATCCCGTTCGTGAACCACGATGATGCTAACCGCGCATTGATGGGATCTAACATGTTGCGCCAGGCTACGCCTTGTCTCGTTCCAGAGGCGCCTTTTGTGGCGACTGGAATGGAGGCCAAAGCAATCCTAGATACTGGCCGTGTCATCGTGGCACCGGAGGATGGTGAGATCGTCGCCGTCGATGCAAAGAAGATAGTCTTTCAGGGCAAGAAGAGCGGCAAGAAGCACGAATACAAGATAATCCTATTCCAGAGGACGAACGGCTTTACGGCTTTCCATCAGCGTCCTGTTGTGTCAGTAGGAGATAAGGTCAAGAAGGGGGATATCCTTGCCGACACTTCCACATCGGAAGCTGGACAGATCGCTCTCGGGCACAATGCGCTTGTGGCATTCATGTCCTGGTCCGGTAATAACTACGAAGACGCTATCATCCTTTCAGAGCGCGTAGTCAAGAACTCCAAGTGGAGCTCTATCCACATAGAGGAATTTGTCGTGAATGTCCGCGAGACCAAGCTCGGACCTGAAGTTACGACCTGCGATATACCGAACGTTGGCGAGGCCAAGCTCAAGAATCTCACAGAAGAGGGTATAGTGAGGATCGGCGCCGAGGTTCGTCCCGGAGATATCCTAGTAGGCAAGATCAGCCCGAAGGGTGAGACCCAACTCACGCCCGAAGAGCGCCTGCTCCGTTCTATCTTCGGTGAGAAAGCCCGTGACGTCAAAGATACCTCTAAGCGCATGGAGAACGGTAAGCGCGGCCGCGTCATCTCGGTCAAGATATTCTCTCGCGAGCACGGCGACAAGCTCGAATCTGGCATCATAAAGAAGATTTATATAGAGGTCGCTGAAGTCCGCAGTGTCTCTGTTGGCGATAAGATGGCCGGCCGTCACGGCAACAAAGGAGTCATCTCTAAGATCCTTCCTGAAGAGGACATGCCTTACATGGAAGATGGCCGTCCGATCGATGTCATCCTGACACCTCTCGGTGTGCCTTCCCGCATGAACCTCGGACAGATCCTCGAATTGCACCTCGGTCTCGCCGCCAACACTCTTGGCTACCAGGCTATCGTCCCTCCTTTTGCTGGGGCGACGGACGCTGAGATCAAGGAAGAGCTCGTCAAGGCTGGTTTCGATGCTACAGGCAAGATGAAGCTTCGCGATGGCCGCACCGGCGAATACTTCGATGCCCCTATCGCTGTCGGTTACATGTACATCCTCAAACTGCACCACATGGTGGAAGACAAGATCCACATGCGCTCTATCGGTCCTTACTCCCTCATGACTCAGCAGCCGCTCGGTGGTAAGGCGCTGGGTGGAGGTCAGCGCTTCGGAGAAATGGAAGTCTGGGCTCTCCTC
>CAYHNH010000005.1:0-63722 GCA_964358005.1 uncultured Candidatus Saccharibacteria bacterium
CGTAACAAGGCACGGGTAGCGGAAGCTGCTCGTGGAATATTTCAAAGAATCAACCGCTTTTCAGGCTTCGGCCTGTCTAGCTTATAGTCGATATGTCCTCTCAAGGGACATGGGTGATCGCTCTACAATCATAAATGTGAGCGCTTAACCGGGAACGAATCCCGGTACCACATGGGAGATCTCAATTGAATCTCTCATGGGCGAACGGAACAAAATAGAGTGCGCTAATAGGAAAGCCGAAGGGCTTGTCGCCAAAAGACCGCCGTAACTGGCGGTTTTTTGCTGTATTGACAATGTGGTATATTTCATGATATCATTGATGACAGTCAGATTCCGATGCCATTGGCATCGTTTTCCTCCAGCTCTGTAACCCTCAAAGCTTCCAGCTATGAACTCTATGTTCAGCGGTGAAGGATTGGTCGAGATCCCTCCACGGCCTAGGCCGGTCAAGCGGATGTCCCAGAAGGCGAGGCTCGTGTTGATCTTCGCCGTCTCGCTCGCAGGTTCCTGGACGCTTCTTGGCGTTCCGAACTTCCTGGACTTCCTGATGGACCGCACGGTGTATCCCCAGTGGCCGTTCGACTACTGGTGGATGTGGATGATGAAGTGACCGATCCGTTCGACAGGGCGCCGACTTAAAAAACCGGCGCCCTTTCATGTTTCCGGCAATTACCTTATAGTTGTAGCGTCCCTCTATGGGCACGTGGCGGAATTGGTATACGCGTACGGCTCAGAACCGTATGTCGCAAGACTTGGGAGTTCGAGTCTCCCCGTGCCCACCGCGATGAAAAAATTAGAGACAGTCACTTTGCTTGGAATAGATTGCGTCGACATAGACCGCCTCATCCTGGCGGCCGATATATGCATGGAGCAGTTCGAGTTCGCCGAGGTCAAGCTGCTGACCTCTCTGCCTTCCGAGGACAAGCGCGTCGTGCCGATCGAGCCGATAAGCTCCATAGAGGCTTATTCGAAGTTCTGTATCGCGGATCTCAATAAGTACGTGGACACTCCGCATGTCCTGCTTTTTCAGTATGATGGCTTCATATTGAACCCTGCGGCTTGGTCACGCGGATTCCTGGACTATGACTACATAGGCGCGCCATGGATCTTCTCGGACTGGTCGGTGAAGAAGTTCGATATGCCGACCGAATGCCTGGGGAAGAAGGTCGTGGGTAACGGTGGATTCTCGCTTCGGAGCAAGAAGTTGTTGTCGCTTTGCGAGAAGCTCGATGGGGAGGGGGCTTTCGAGAGCTATCACCCAGAGGATATGATCATCTGCTACTGGAAAAGGGAGCTGCTCGAAAGGGCAGGGATGAAGTTCCCGTCCTTCGAGGTGGCCCGCCAGTTCAGCTATGAGGGCAAGGATGGCATAGATAACAAGTGGAATGGGCAGTTCGGTTTCCACGGCTTCCGATGGACCGATGTGAGCAACTGGACAAAGGATCATCTGGAGTATGTGGTCAGCATGAAAGAGGGGACTTTGCGGAAGCTGCCGGCGCCGCTTTGATTTTTAGCGGTTTTTTTGCTAGTTTTACCCATGCGCTCATATCTTCGCTTCGCTCGATATCCGCGCGCATAGCTCAGTTGGTAGAGCACACCACTGATACTGGTGGGGTCCCAGGTTCGAATCCTGGTGCGCGCACAGCAGAATATTTTGCTATTATTAAGGCGACTTAACATACATAAAAATCATCATGACCCTCTACATCATCCTCGGTATCGTAGTCCTCGTCCTCATCTGGCTCGCGGCTTCGTACAACGGCTTCGTTCGTCTCATAAACATGGCCAAGGAGGCTTGGTCGGACATAGATGTGCAGTTGAAGAGGCGATATGACCTCATACCGAACCTCGTGAATACCGTGAAGGGCTATGCTACGCATGAGTCGTCGGCTTTCGAGAATGTCACTCGAGCTCGCGCCGCGGCTATGGGCGCCCAGTCCATCGAGGAGAAGGGCAAGGCCGAGAACATGCTCTCGGGCGCGCTCAAGTCCATATTCGCTCTGGCCGAGGCATATCCGGAATTGAAGGCTAATCAAAACTTCCTGTCGCTCCAGTCCGAGCTCGCCGGCACCGAGGACAAGATCCAGGCCTCGCGCCGCTTCTATAACGGCAATGTCCGCGACCTCAACACTAAGGTCGAATCTTTCCCCTCCAATATCGTCGCCCGGATGTTCAATTTCGCCAAGAAGGAATTCTTCGTTGCCGATGAGGCCGAGAAGAAGGCTGTAGAGGTGAAGTTCTAGGCATGAATAAAAGGCTGGCCATACTCGCGGCCCTGTTCGTCCTCGCGCCTTTTGGCGTGCAGGCGCAGTCAGGCGAGATCATAAGGTCATTCAGCTCGGACGTCATAGTAAAAAGCGATGCCTCTATAGATGTGAACGAGACCATCGTCTATGATTTTGGTACAGCCTCTAGGCACGGCATATATAGGGACATACCCATAGACTATAAGACTAGTTCCGGCAAAAGATTGCGCCTCGACCTCGCTCAAATAACTGTCCAGGATGAGGAAGCTCGGGCATACATGTTCAGCACATCTCTAAGCGGCGGCGTGAGGAGAATAAAGATCGGTGATCCTGAGACTGATGTCACTGGCGTTCATACTTACATAATACGTTACGGCGTCTCTCGCGCGGTCGGCTTTTTCGATGATCACGACGAGATATATTGGAATGCGACTGGCAATGAATGGCAAGTGCCGATACTCAAAGCCGAAGCCCGTGTCACCGTGCCTTATTCAGCGCCTACGGCTGAAGATTTCGAAAAGAACGTAAGCATAGCCTGCTACGCCGGTACCCGTGGCTCGACTCAAGCTTGTAGTTCCATCCAGCTCACTGGTCTAGACCGTGTGGGAGTTTATTTCAGCCATGAGGGCTTGAAGGCGAATGAGGGTCTGACCGTCGCGGTCGGTTTCCCGAAGGGTAACGTCGTGCCGCCAACTGCTTCGGACGTCGCTGCGGGCTCATTCAGGGACGTCATCTCCTCCGGCTGGTGGCTCTTCATCCTGCCGGTCATAGTGTTCATCTGGAGGTTCAGAAAATGGAGGAGGGAAGGCCGTGACCCGAAAGGGACGGGTGTCATCGTCGCACAGTATGAAGCTCCGGATGGCCTGACTCCTATGCAGACGAGGTTCGTGCTGTCGCAGGATTTCGGGAGCTCGCTCTCGGCAGACATAGTCCACTTGGCTACGAAGGGCTATTTGAAGATAGCCAAGATAAAGACTGAGGGCATTCTGGGGTTTGGCGGCGACGAGGATTATAGGCTGACCGCGCTCAAGAACGACGGGAATCTTCCGGAACACCAGCAGGCGCTTTTTGACTACCTGTTCGCGACCGGAGCTGGCGGTTACGTGGACCTTATGGATTTGAAGAACAAGTTCTATACGAAGGCTGCGCTGGTCCAGGAGAAAGCCGTCGAGAGCCTAGTGGTCCAGGAATATTTCCCGAAGCCGTCAAAGGGTCCTCTAACCACAGGACTTATAAGTGGCAAGCTCACGTCGCGCAAGGCCGCGGCCGTGACTGGGGGCATCGTTGTGGCAATCTTTGGTTCGATATGGGGCACCCCGTGGGTCATGGCCGTGTCAGGTCAGGAATCAGGCCTGAGTTTTGTCATCGCCTGGATCTTGTCTGTAGCCATCTGGAGCATATTCTCGATCATCATGCCGCGCCTCACAGAGAAGGGCGTAGCCGCAAAAGAGCATATACAAGGTTTCAAGCTATATCTGTCTGTAGCCGAGAAGGATCGCATCAATTTCCATAATGCGCCGGCCAGGGATCCCCAGACTTTCGAGAAGTTCTTGCCATACGCTATGGCTCTGGGAGTTGAGAAGGAGTGGGGCAAGGTCTTCCAGGGTATAGATATACAACCCTCATGGTACAGCGACCCTTCGATGGGAAGCTTCCATGCTGCGGTGTTCGCAATGAACATGTCGAGCTTCGCCGCGGCTAGCGCTTCGGACCTTTCGTCTGCTCCCGGTTCGCATAGCGGCTCAGGTGGAGGTGGATTCTCAGGCGGTGGGGGAGGTGGGGGGGGTGGAGGAAGTTGGTGAAAAATGCTACAATCTCGGCCATGAATAACAAAACTACACCGAAGGATTTTTTCCTTCATCTGGGCGCCACTATCGCGCTCTACGCCGCCGCAGTCGCTCTTATAAACCTCTCCTTTAGCGTCATAAACTATCTGCGCCCGGATGCTTTGGCATCATATTTCTATGCGGGCTCGATCGCCTGGCCGATCTCGATGCTCATTGTGCTTATCCCGACCCTCTACATCCTGGAATTGCTGCTCGTACGCGATATCAGACGCACGCCTGAGAAGAAAGATCTCTGGATACGCAGGTGGCGCATATATCTCACTTTGTTCCTCTCCGGGGCTACTATCATCGGCGATGTCATAGTCCTCATAAATACGTACCTATCTGGTGAGATAAGCTCGAGGTTCGTCTACAAGGTCCTGGCGCTCCTCGTGGTCTGCGGCCTGATATTCGCTTACTATCTCCTGGCTCGCATGATAACGGAGGAAAAGGGCCGCGCCGCTAGGAAGACTGTCGCTGCTATCGGGCTCATCGCCGTCATCGCGGCTATCGTCGGAGGGTTCGTCATCGTTGGCTCGCCAGGTAAGCAGCGCGCTCTGCGCTTCGACAACCAGCGCACGAGCGACCTTCAAAATGTGCAATGGCAGGTCATCAACTATTGGCAGCGCAAAGAGGCTATGCCCGCCAATCTCGCCGATACCTCGGACTCCATATCCGGCTATGTCATCCCGAACGACCCGGAGACTGGCCAGCCCTATGAATACTCCGTCACCGGCAGGACTTCCTTCGAGCTCTGTGCGACCTTCGCTCTGCCTTCGCAGGACACCAGGGGCCGCGGCGCTTACTATGGCGGAGGCATGGGAGGAGACTACGCTTCCGATGTGCCATACCCAGGCCCTTCGCAGGACATTTGGAAGCATGGGGTGGGCCGCACTTGCTTTAAGAAGACGATTGACCCAGACCAGTTCCCACCTACCCCCAAGAGATATTAAGAGCAACGATAAAATAAAATGAACCTCGGAAAAAAGACCAAGATAGTCTGTACGATAGGGCCGGTGACCAGTAGCGAAGCCAAGCTCACGGAGCTCGTGCACGCCGGCATGAATGTCATGCGCCTAAATTTTTCGCACGGCGACTTCGCCGAGCACCAGGAGCGCGTGGATAATCTCCGTGCAGTCATGAAGAAGACCGGCAAGGTGGTGGCTATAATGCAGGACCTTTGCGGACCGAAGATACGCGTCGGTGAATTCAGGGAAGGGAAGATCGTGCTCAAGGAGGGTCAGACTTTTACCCTTACGACAGACGAGATCATCGGCAACGAAGAGCGAGTTCACATCAATTATCCGCTGTTACCTAGGGAGGTAAAGGCCGGTGGTTTCATCATGATAGATGATGGCTCGAAGAAGCTCCAGATCACGGAGATAAAGGGCAATGACATCATCACCAAAGTCATCGTCGGCGGTGACCTCAAGAACAAGCGGGGCGTCAACCTTCCTGGTGCCAATCTGTCCCTTTCTGCGCTTACGGACAAAGATAAGGCTGACCTAGCCTTCGGTTTCAAGAATCAGGTGGATTTCGTGGCCATTTCATTCGTGCGCCGCGTCTCTGACGTGCTCGAACTGCGGGAGATAATGGACAAGGCCGGATCTAAGGCTCAGATCATCGCCAAGATAGAGACTCCCGAGGCAGTGGATAATATAGACGCCATCCTAAGCGCAGTCGACGGCCTGATGGTCGCCCGCGGCGATCTGGCCACCGAGATACCTGCCGAGGAGGTTCCCATGGTCCAGAAATCCCTCATTTGGAAGTGCAACGTGGTCGGCAAGCCGGTCATCACGGCCACGCAGATGCTCCAGTCCATGATCAATGTGGCCACCCCGACCCGCGCGGAGGTCTCGGACATAGCCAACGCCATCATAGACGGCACGGACGCGGTCATGCTCTCGGAGGAGACCACTCTCGGAAAATATCCGGTGGAGGCGGTCAAGATGATGGCTCGCATCGCGGCTCGCATCGAAGGGGAGATATATACCAGGGATACTATCGCGGAATATTCGGAGTCGCATGGAGTCACCGACGTAGTCTCGCAGTCCGCTGTGCGCGCCTCTCACAGCATCGGCGCCAAGCTCATAGTCGCCCTCACGAGGAGCGGTTCTACTGCTAGGATGATAGCCCGTTACAGGCCGGCTGAGCGCATACTCGCTCTCTCAGACAAGCCGGAGAATGCCCACAAGCTGGCTTTGTCATTCGGTTGCTATCCGATGGTCGTGCCGACCTTGAAGACTGTGGCTGAAATCATGGATACGGTCAGGAAGATAACCTTCGACAACGAGCTTGTGAAGAAAGGCGACAAGGTCGTCATCGTCGCCGGCATGCCGTTCGGCGAATCCTCGGAGACGAATTTCATATTAGTGGAGACGTTGTAGGAGGCAAGAAGAGCAGACCGGGATGAGGAGACATTGCGAGCGCGACTGGCGCGAGCACTAGGAATTTCGCAGCAGCGAAATATCCGTGTCTCCGAATCCGGTTTGCTCTTCTTGACTTATTGATTCGGTGATATAATCCCCGCATGCAGAAGAGCATGTACGTCATTCGTGACCATTCGCTGATTCTCGACCGTTCATCGGCTCGTGAGTATGTTTACACGATCCATGATCTGCCACCGGACGAGAAGCCCCGCGAGAAGCTCCTGGCCAAAGGCCCGGAGGCTTTATCCGTGCGCGAGCTGACGACTCTGCTGCTTGTGACCGGCACGACCAAGGAGAGCGTGCTCGAGATGACCGATCGCATCGTCCGCGATTATGGCGAGAAGAACATTTTCGCCGAGCGGGATGCCGCTAAGCTCTCGCGCGACCTGGATATTCCCATAGTGAAGGCCTGCCAGATAGTCGCTGCTGGGGAGCTAGGGAAAAGGCACTATGACAAGACCGAGACTGGCTTTACGACCATACGCAATGCCAAGGACGTCTTCGACTATCTCTCTGACATGCGCAATCTGCCCAAGGAGCACATGAGAGGCCTGTATCTGAACAGCCACGGCCGCATCATTAGGGATGAGGTCATATCCATCGGCACTATAAACGCCAATATCATACATCCGCGAGAGGTGTTCCATCCGGCCATAGCGTCCAATGCGGCCGCAGTCGTCATCGCTCACAACCATCCTTCCGGCGAAGCCACGCCTTCAGCCGAGGATATCGAGATCACTAAACAGCTTGCCGCGGCGGGGAAGATCCTCGGCATCGCTTTGCTTGACCACGTCATCATCACCAAAGACGCTTATACGAGCGTGAACGCCAGTTATTAGATGAATAAAGATTATGCTTTCGTCTCCCCCTCTCTCGAGGGTGTTTTGAGCCATGATTCGTTGCTTTATGAGGGCATCCGCAGGCCGACCGATATTCTCCGCGCCCTAGATGGGCCGGCAGCCGGCGGCAAGAAGCGCAAGGATCCGCATCGTGACAAGCTATTGGAACAGTATTTCTACGACCTTTATGGGGTATTCATGAAGAAGCTCTCGGCCTTCGTCCTCGAGCCCTCGGCAACCTCGAGCGAAACGGTGAGGTTGCAGGCCATGCTCCAGGAGATGATAAAGATAAAGGCCCTTATGTCCAAATCTTGAATAACCCCGCAGAAAACGTATACTGTGCCCATGCGGGTACGCGACTATTTCCTGGGAAAGCGGATAGCGGTGATCGGCATAGGCCCTCACGGCGAGATGCTTTCCGACATAAAGTTCCTGGTCAAGGCCAATGCTCTCGTCTCGGTCTATGACCTGAGGAGTGAAGGCCGGCTAGCGGAGCATCTGTCCTCGCTCCGTTCTTTCGGCCTGGCTAATCAAGTGCTGGGCTCGGTGCCATCGGAGGATCTCATGGACATGGATCTCATCATCTTGTCGCATGAATATCCCAGGGACTCCTCATTCCTCTCGGAAGCCAAGAAGCACGGGATAGAGATAGAATACCCCGAGACCCTTTTCCTCAAGCTCGCGCCGCCAGTCACTGTCGTAGGGGTGATGGGCGCCTGTGGCAAATCGACCGTGGTATCGATGCTCGCTCCTCTCCTCGCTTCAGCCTGCGCCAAGGATGGAGCCCAGAGCAGCTTTGTCGTCGATCCGGAGCTCGAGGATGGCATCCTGGCCAATCTCAGGAAGATGCAGAGCGGCGATATAGTGGTCATGCGCATAGCGGCCAAGATGATGCCTGAGATCAGCGCCCTGCGCTGGAGCCCCCAGGTGGCAGTTTTCACCTCTATACCGGCCGATCTATCCTTCGAGATCATCTCTCATCAGACCTACAACAACTACGTCATCGGCAATGACCGCGTGATCGATGCTGTCCGGGCTTCCGGATTCCAGTCGAAGGCCAAGATGCTCCGCACCAAATCGAGCATCATACCGGACCATTGGCTGCCGAATGCCCGTACCCCGTTCGACAATGAGAACGCAGCCTTGGCCTTGGAGGCCGCCAGGATATTCAAGGTCTCTGACGAAGCGGCTGAGCCGGCCTTCTATTCGTGGAAGCCGCTCAAAGGACACATGGAGCTCATAAAAAAAGTCCGGAATGTCGAGTTCATCAATGATTCCTCGTCTACCACGCCGACGGCGGCCATACAGAGCATGTCATCGGTATCCAAAGACAGGGATGTCGTGCTCATATTTGGCGGGGCCGACCATGGGGCGGATTTCAGGAATTTCTATCCGGCAGTCAAGGAGTATGCCCACACTGCGATCTCGATCCCCGGAAGCGGCACTCTGCGCGAGAGACAGACTATCTCCAGGATGGAGGGAGTGAGCTTCCTGTCAGCGCCTTCACTGGAAGAAGCTGTCAGGCTGGCTTTGGACAATGCGCGCAAGGGCGACAAGGTTCTGTTCAGCCCGGCTTTCGAGGCAGCTGGCATCGACGCATCCAAAAGGGAGCGTGGAGAGAGGTTTGTGAGAGCCGTGAGGGCGTTGTAGGACGCTACTCCCCACAAATCATGCATACGATCGGTCCTTTGAATTCCCAGCCGAGAGCGGCGGCTTTCATGACGCCTGCCACTGACAGGGCGCTGTTGGTGGATATGTCTAGGTCGGTATGTTTGAAGACCAAATCTCGAGCGGCCTCGATCTCGTCGTTAGTCACGGTCCAGCCGCGGCCACCGGACTTCTTCAGGAGTGGGATCAGGGCCGGTTTGCGATGGCCGACAAGATCTGATATCGCATCGGCGATCGAACGCTCGTCAGGGCCGTCGTAGGACTCGAAGGCATCGGCCAGTGGATGGCAGGATGAGGTCTGCACTATGTGAGTTTGGAAGCTTTGGGCCAGTGCCTGGGCTGTGGTGCCGGATGACGTGCCCATGAAAATAGCCGCGTCTTTAAGCTTGGCCAGTTCATCAGTCAGGGCTTGGTAACCGATCAAAGCCGCATCGTCTATGGATTGACGCAAGCTTCTTACGCCGTCATTGGCAGCCTGAGTGACAGCCTGGATAGGCCGCTCTTTTACCAGCACTCGAATGTGATCATCGGCCAATTCCTTCAGTCGTTCTGCCTTGTGTGGTGCGGCATTGAGACCGATATATACGTCTAGCTCTGTAAAGCCGTCCTTCTTTTCCGCATTTAATTCGCGCACATAGAGCGCCGCCGCCAGCCCAGCATTACCGGAGGAGGAGATGGCGAAATTCCGGTCGCCTTTGGCGAGATAGTGGTCGATCATCACTGGTATCGAACGGCCTTTGTGCGAGCCGTAGGGGTGCATATCCTCCCGTTTGAAATATAGGTCAGAAACGCCGATAGCTCGAGCGAGAGCGTCGTATTTTTCGAGCGGAGTGAGCGCTGTCATATCGTTGCTATACTAGCTCAAATTGGATATCATTGAAAGACGGCATGAGCCGTACCATATGATCCAAAAGAATTCTGAAATATCTAACTCAAAATGCATCTGTCCTGAATGCAAGAATGCAGTCGACCTCTCGCGCTATCCAAACCTGACTGGTAGCATGGTCATCGAGTGCAATCATTGCGGCATGACGCTCCTCGTGAAGGAGATAGTGAACGGGGATGTGAAGACTGCTATCGTTGACGAAGGGAAGTGATCGTCTGCTCTATCATTCCGCGGAATCCGTGGGAGCCTAGGAAGACTATGACATCGCCTTTTACTCTGCCTAGGGCCAGGAATCTTACAAGGTCCTCATCAACGTCTATATAGTGTACGTCTTTATGATCCTCGCCGATGGTGGCCGCTAGCTCGTCGCCCTCAAAGGCCTTTTCCGGATTTGCGGGATCGACTTTGAGCTTGGAGAGACGGGGTATGACCACAGTGTCGGCGTTTATAAAAGCATCTTTATATGAAGGCTTGGATTGCGGAGTCCTGTTGCCGATATTCGGCTCATATACGGCGGTGACGAGCCCGGTATAGATAGAACGGATGTTTTCCAATACTGATTTGGCTTTTTCTGCGGAGTGAGCGAGGTCATCGATGATGGTCACATCTCCTTCGAGCCTCTTTTCCATTCGGCGCTTGAGGCCGCTGAACGAGGCGATGCCGCTCAATATCTTTTCGGGTGCGATACCAGCCTTGTGGGCCATGGCGAAACAGCCGGTGATATTTTCGACATTATAAACCCCGAGGAGGGGGCTCTTTACATGATATGTATTCTTGCTATTTACGATATCGAATCCGAGACCTTCTGGTGTCTGCTTTACGTTCTCGTATCGGTAGTCGGCCTTCACGGCCTTGCCATAGCTGGTGAACTTCTTCTTGGACCTGGCGAGGAGTTTCGGCAGAGTCTCGGTGTCGATGCAGGCTACTATAATGCCGTCTGCTGGTACCATGGCAAAGAGTTTGGTAAAGGCCTCGAAATACTCCTTCTCGGTCGGATAGAGATCGGCATGGTCCCATTTGACGGCGGTGAGCAGGAGATGTTTGGGCTTGTAGTGGAAGAATTTGGCCTGTTTGTCCCACTTGGCGGTCGAGTATTCATCGCCTTCCACTATGGACCATGGACTGTCGTCTATCACTGCCGCCGGAGAGCCGTCCTGCACGATGCCGCCAGTCATGTACGACGGTTTGAGTCCGGCATCCACGAATATGCGGGCCAAGAGGGCGGATGAGGTCGTCTTGCCGTATGTGCCAGAGACTACGATAGATTCGGGTTTTACCAACTGGTCGCCTATGGCCTCCGGGTATGACTTAAATGGGATATTTTTTTCCTTCACATACAAGAATTCTGGGTTCTGGGAACTGACTGCATTGCCGACAATGACGAGATCCGGCGCGCCTTCCCCTGTGATTTTTTCGGGATGCCAGCCGGAGTAATAGGGGATGCCGAGTGCGGTGAGCTGGGTCGAGACAGGAGGGAAAAAACCCGCATCACTGCCGGTGACCTTGTGGCCCTTCTTCCATAGGGCAGTGGCGATGGCGCTCATTGCCACGCCGCATATGCCTATGAAGTGGATCTTTTTGGGTTCATTCATGATGGTATTTCTCGTTCTTCAATATGGTGAAGGCCCTATATAGCTGTTCTAAGAATATAACGCGTACTAGGTCATGTGGGAAGGTCATCTTCGACAAGGAAATGTTGCTGTCTGATAGTGCCTTTATCTCTGGCGTAAAACCGAACGGTCCGCCTATCACGAAGGCAACATTGTTCGCTCCCTGGCGCATCTGGTTATCTATGAATCCGGCGAATTCTTTTGATGACATAGTCTTGCCGATCTCTTCCAAGAGGCAGATGCGCTCATACTTTGCCAGAGTTTTTTCCAATTTATCTTCTGAAGTCGCCACTAGTTCGAATGATGAATAATGAGAAAGGCGTTTTACGTATTCATTCATGAGCGATTCTACCTCGCGCGACTGTGTTTCACCGACGACTACGAGAGCGATCTTCATTTGAGCAAAGCTTTAACTGCTTCAAGGTCAGTTTGCCATTTGCCGGTGCTGTCCGGGCCGCCATCGAACCATTCGAGGCCGCTGAATTGGAGCTTGTAGGTGTCGACCGGTCTTTGAAGGGAGCCTAGGTAAATATATTTGAGGCCCTGTTGTTTTGCGTATTCGACGGCGCGTATCATCATGCCCAAGCCCATGTCTTTCGGGGCGGTATTGAGGTCGTAGAACGGATAGGAATAGTGCAGTATGGTCGGGCTTTTGAAGCATATGGCATATCCTATGGGTCGTTCGCTGTGAGAGTATGTGAGTAGAGCATTGAAGTTGCTCGCGGCCGCATCAGTTAGTATCTCCTTCACCTTTTGGGCGCTCATGATGCCTGGCTCGAATTTCGTATCGTAAAAATCTTTAGCCAGTTTGCCCAATGACCAGTTATATTCCTCGCGAAGGGGAAGAGACGCGGCAATAAGTTCTAGACCTTCTGTTTTTTTGAGCACGCGCCTATTCTCGCTCGACAGTTCGAACTTAGACAGGTCTATGCGGCAGAGCCTGGTCTGCTGCATCACGCCCTTGCCTAGACGGGTGAAGACATAGCCACGGTCATACATGGCAGTGATGGCAGTGTCCGAATGATCCGTTATGGTCCTCTCATCCCAGTGCAGATAGGCCATATTAGTGGAGAGCCAGCCAGAAGCCAAAGACGACGAACATGAAGTGCAGGATCCAGAATCTCATGACGGTCTTCTCCTCGCTCCAGCCGATGAGCTCGAAATGGTGGTGGATAGGCGCCATCTTGAAGACCTTCCGGCCAAAGAAATAGCGCGATATGACCTGTATGACGACAGTGATAGCTTCGACATAGAACATAAATCCTAGGAAGAACAGCGTCCCTATCTCTCCGATGGCCATGGCATTCACGGCAAGGAGAGCACCGAGGCCCAATGATCCCACATCGCCCATGATGAAACGGGCCGGTTTGATATTGAAATACGTATAGGCCGCTAATGCGCCAACGGTGATCGCGTTGAGTATGGCTATCTCGCCAAATCCGTTGATCCAGGAGAGCAGGGTCAGAGCCCCGAAGGTTATGATGAGCATGCCGCCGGCTAAGCCATCCATTCCGTCAGCGATGTTCACTGCATTTGCTGTGAACATGACTACGAAGACGATGATAGGAACGATGAACCAGCCGGCGTTCCAGGTCAGGCCGAACGGGAAGTAGACGAAATGCCAGGCTGGGCCGAGCTTGTCATATATCCAGTAGGCAGTTATGGCTCCGGCTATGAATTGGAGCAGGAGCTTCTCGTGCACGAATATGCCACGGCTAGTCCTCGATCCGAACCAGACGGACATCCTCTTGAATACAGTCCACGGCAGGGTGGCGATATACCAGAGCCGCATCTTCCATTCTTTATGGACTCTGATGAGGGCGAGCGTGTGCCCAAGCTTGCGCGAGCGCCGTTCCGCGCCGTAGACGTTCATGATGTCGTCGAGCGCGCCGAGGACGGCAGATATGAGCATCACGCCTATCGGCACCCAGGTGAAACTGCGCGACCAATCTAGCAGATAGGTGATAATGGCCACTGTCGCAACGACCAAGAGACCTCCCATGACCGGAGTGGTGGCCTTGTAAGCATGAGAGCCCAGGTTGGCAAGCTCGACTTTCGAGCCCTTTATTATCTTGAAATGGAAGAGGAAGCGGATGAGGAGTGGCGCTAAGAGAAAGGCAAAGACTGCGCCAAGCAGGGTAAAGCCCAAGATATAAGCCAAATCGGCCGTTCCCTGGAGAAACGTTATCATTCTGTGAAGAATATCACGCTAAGAGAGCCACTTCAATCTGCGTAACTCCGTCGTGGAGGCGAGCGCCCGCTCGAATATCCTCTTGGCTTTGTCTGGACTTCCGCTCTCGGACCATAATTGTTTCGTGAGCGCCTCGCCGGCATAGGCTATATCGATCTTGCCTTGCTTCACGCCGCTGCCATAAAGGCCGTCCTCGGGGTAGGCTATCGCGTGCGCGTAGGATAAGGATTTTGTTTCTCCGCTCTCTTGCACTACCTCAGTGATGACGATGATGTGATTGCGCTCGGCGCGCTCGCTTGCGTCGCCGGAGTCAATCATCGTTATGATATCGCCAGCCTGGGCATTTTTCAGGGCGATAATGCGGCTGTTCATGTCGCTCGCAAAAGCTCTGACGTCACAGTTCTGCGCCGGGCGCAGATATGAGAACATCTTGGCTACTGGGTTCTTGCCTTTCAGGAAAGTCATCCTGCGGTTTATATGGCCATGTCCCCTAGCTCGGTTCTCTGAATCTAGGACGTAGTAAGCGAAGCCCGAGCAATCGATGCCTAGGTTGTTGTCGACTAAGATCTTCTTCAGAGCCTCGTCGCTGAGACTGTCTTTGGCTACGTGTCCCTTCACGAGGATTATCTCAAGCTCTTCCAGAATGTCCTTCGGGCTGCCTTTGCCTACGCGAGCGCGCTCGCCGCCTCTAGCGCGACCGATCTTGTTATTGAAATAGGGTATGCCCGTCCTGGCATTGCCGATGCGAAAATCGATATATGAGCCGATCATCCTGTCCGCGTCTGTTGATAGTTTGTTCTTGTCCATAATCCTTCTAAATCTACCTTAAATATACATTCTCTGCTATACGCTTACCCTGGTCATTGAAAGTCCCATGTCCGGCCATGATGCTCTTCTTTGATTGGATGCGGATAAGGTCGCTGTTCATCGTATGGTTCTCGTAGGGGATGGCTGTGAATCCGTCTAGTTCGAGTGCGGCCACGGCGCTCGCGGGTACCGAACGCGCGCTCTGCGTCACACGCTGGATGATCTGCGCGCCATCTTCTATCTCGATCAAGCTCGATACGGGCCTGCCCATGAGCGCCGCTATGTGGGCCTCGAATGTAGTCATACCTAGAGCTCCTTCGGCTCGCCTAGCGCGCTGAAGCTCTGATTCGAAAGGAGCGGAAGCAGGCTGTCGGGCATTGATCTCTATCAGAAAGAATTTTCCTGTGGATGACTCTTTT
The DNA here is from genome assembly GCA_964358005.1 of uncultured Candidatus Saccharibacteria bacterium. Taxonomy (GTDB): domain Bacteria; phylum Patescibacteriota; class Minisyncoccia; order Phycocordibacterales; family PALSA-1337; genus C7867-002. Next base: position 14,922 of record CAYHNH010000005.1, read on the forward strand.
ATGATATCTATGCCGAAAAGGCCTCGCCAAAAATCTTTCTGCATTTTCGTGCCTATCTCCATGGCCATGGCTTTGATCGCGGCCCTGTCCTCGGCAGTCAGCATGGTTCTCACCGCGCCCCAGTCATTGCCTATAGTCGAGAAGGCGCTCTCCGTGAAAGGGGGGAGCCCCGTTATCTGGTAGCTAGGCGAGCTCACCAAGATCTTGTCAGGCGACGCGATGACATTGACCGTGAATGACGGGCCATCTACATAGTCTGTGAGCCGGCTCACACGATGAGGGAACCTTGACTGCAGTGTGGAAAGGTCCTGCTCGAATCTTATTAGGACGGTTCCGCCTCCTGTGTGCCCATGTGCCCACTGCAGAATGAAAGGCTGATTCTGCCACTTTATATCCTTGGTCAGGGCTATCCTGTGCGGGGGGAGATATCGACTAAGTTCGCCGAGCCATGCGATCTGGGATATTTTGTTCTCTATCTTCTCACCAGATGCGGCAACGGGATTTATGAGGGTCCAGCCTCTTTCGTGGGCGATGGGCTCTATGCGCTCTGTATTCTTGAATACGAGTATGTATGGCTTCGCACCTGATTCTTTTGTAATGCGGGCTACGAGATCCTCTGATGCTTTGCTTCTAATCAGCTCTCCGGTGCTGGCAGAATCCTCGGTCATGCTATCCACGAGGATGACGTTATCCGGATGCTGTTTAGCTATGGATTCTCCGTAAAGGGTGCGGTTGGAGACTATGAAATAGCCCTGGCCGGGAGCCATGCCGAGTGCTCGGTCTATATCGCGCGTTATATATACTATGGTCTCTTTACCTTGGGACATGCTCGAAGTCTATTACAGTTTGACGCCAATCTCAAACGGGGGTATTGTGCCCTGAATGGCCACTCTATTCGTGATCGGGACTCCGATAGGCAACATGGAAGATATAACCCTGCGCGCGCTCAAGGCTCTTTCTTCAGTCGATACGATACTTTGCGAGGATACCAGGACGACCAAGAAGCTCCTCGCCCGTCATGGCATAAGCAGGCCGACTCTCTCATACCATGCTCACTCCAAGGTATCCAGAACCGATGACATTATGGCGATGCTACGCGCGGGCAAGGACCTCGCTCTGGTCTCTGATGCGGGAACTCCAGGCATATCCGACCCGGGGGCAGAGCTAGTGGCGCGTGTACGTGGAGCTATGGCCGCTGACATATCCGACGGCAAAGTGAAGATAGAATCCGTGCCAGGACCGTCAGCGCTCGCGGCCGCTCTTTCCATCGCCGGCGTGCCGTGCGCCTCCTTTGTCTTTTTAGGATTCCTGCCACACAAGAAGGGTAGAGAGACTCTGTTTAGGGAGATAGCAGCTTCGGAGAGGACGATGATCTTCTACGAATCGCCTCACAGGATACTCAAGACTCTCGAATCGCTCAAGGAGCATACGGCTCACGAAGGCTCGAAGCCGAAGCTGGTGACAATCTGCCGAGAGCTCACCAAGATATTCGAGGAAGTGGTTTCGGGCTCGCCAGCCGATGTCCTGGATCGTTTCGAAAAAAAGCTGGAGGCAGTGCGCGGGGAGTTCGTGGTCATTGTGAGCGATGCTCGGTCTAAGCTATAATCAAATCATCCCATGTCAAAGCGTCAGGTACTCATGATAATAGGCGTCTGGGTCATATTGATCCTCCAGCTGGGCTTTCCCGATAGCTGGGACCGCTTCCTTCTGGTCCTGACCGGGCTCATCATTATATTTATGGCGTATCGCATGAAGGCGGAGTTAGGTTCTACTGATTCGCCGAGGAATGAGCGCCCATATGTCGATCATCACAGTCTGTCCGATAACGATAAGAGGGAGGATAGGCTGGCCGATAATAATCCGCCCTCACAGCCGGGCACGGTCTCATGAGTCTGTGGCAGGAATTGAATACGGCCGGTAGGGCCGTGGCTATAGGGCTTTTGGCTGGTATCGCGGTTTTGATATCGAGCTTAGTGCTATATATCCTGCCGAGCTCCCACATCGCCTATTCTGATCAGGGTGCGGCCGTCCTTGAAACGGGCGCTTTTACAGCCCCCAGCCCTCGGCCGCCCGTAATACGCAAAAAGACTCCGGAGGCGGTCAAGGGAATATATATGACAGCCTGCATTGCCGGCACGCCTTCTTTGCGCGGTCGTATCCTCGAAACGATAAAAGGGACAGGGATAAATAGCATAGTCATAGATATCAAAGACTACACTGGCACTCTGGTCTATGATTTTCCCGGTGTTCGTGGGCCGAGGGGTAGGGGTTGTCGGATCGTAGACCTGCCTAGTTTCATCGCAGACCTGCACAAGAAGGATATATATGCCATAGCCAGAGTTACGGTGTTCCAGGATCCGCTGTATGCGGACGCACATCCGGCGTTGGCAGTACAGAGCGCCGCCAATCCGGGGAAGCCGTGGGTAGATAGGAATGGTCTTGCCTACATAGATCCAAACTCTAGGGACTTTTGGGATTACATCACGTCAATAGCGAAAGGCGCATACGAGATAGGTTTCGATGAGATAAATTTCGATTACATAAGATTCCCATCTGATGGAGATACGGAGGACATGATGTTCAATATGCCGTCCGGCCTGTCTCGTGTGGACGTGATGACTGAATTCTTCGGCTATCTGGACTCCGAGCTACGTCCATCGGGTATCGTGACTTCCGCCGACATCTTCGGCCAGACGACGGTTAACCGCGATGATATGGGTATTGGGCAGGTTTTGGAGAGCGTCCTACCTTACTTTGATTATGTTGCGCCCATGAATTATCCCTCGCACTACATAAGCGGCTTCATGGGATACGACAATCCAGCTAGCAAACCATACGAGATCATAAAGGGCACAATGGTCACCGCCGTCGAGAGGACTTTGGCCGCTTCGTCGTCCATAGACAAGCTCCGGCCCTGGCTGCAGGCTTTCGATATGGGTGCCGATTACACTCCGGAGATGGTCCACGCACAGGTAAGGGGCGTGCATGACGCTGGTCTGGACAGCTGGATGCTCTGGGATGCCGCGAATAGGTACAAGAGAGAGGCACTCTAGCTCTTGCCAAGTGGATTAAAAGTGGTAGTATTTCATTCCGGTGTTACTCCTCGTGTTCTTTCGCAACTTCTCGAAGCAGTTCGAGCTTCTTTTGTCGGAGCAAAGATTTTGACAAGGGAATGGTCAAGCAGTTTGACAGATGTTTAGGAACATCGGACAAGCGCCACCAAAAAACAAATGAGCCATAAGCTCGTTGTCGGAGGAGCCCCAGCTCCAGTCGTGCAAGTTCCAGCGTCCGCCTTTACGGGCGAGAAAGCTGTCGGCGGTCAAGCGGTCGACCGAAACAAAAAGATCGATGATATCCTGGCGACCAGGAAACCCCAGCACATCAAAACGGCATCGCTCGCTGATATCCTCGGGTTTAACCCCAGGAAGAGCGCCCCGCCGGTCAGTTCAACCGATCCGCTCGATGGCTTGAGCCAGGAGGAATTTAACCGGTATCACGCGATGCCGTTTGAAGATGCCCTCGCCCTCGACGCTCCTCATTATGAGGTCTGGATCGCCGTTATGAAGCTGTCCCGGCGCGACCAGCTCGAAGATTGGCAGTGGAAACTACGCGATGCCCATTCGCACGGTCATCGGCAGCAGGTCGAGCACCGTGTGCACACGGCCAATCAGTTCGGGCTCAGCTGTGTCGGCGACCGGGAAACCCCAGTTGAGCCTTCGCCGCTCTTGACCCGCATGCTTCCCGGCATGGCGATGGTCTGAACCAAGCATTCCAAAACGTTTTGCAAACCCAACCCAGCGTACGAGCGCTGGGTTGATATTTTTTATGGTATATGAGGCATATATCGACTGCGCTCGGACCAAAGCTGATTGCAGGCATTCGCTTTTGTCCTCGCTTGTCGCTATAATTTACCCGAATATGAACGATGATCGAGTTACATACTTCGCCGAAACTGACGCCAGGAATAAGCGCATAAAATTCGGCATCAAGGCCAAAGACCGCACCAAGCATGTCTATGTCATAGGCAAGACAGGCATGGGCAAATCCACCCTGCTCGAGAATATGGCCGTGCAGGATATCGCCAACGGCGACGGCATGGCCTTCATCGATCCCCACGGCAAGACGGCCGATCTCCTCCTAGAATATGTTCCAAAAGAGCGCATAAACGACGTCATATACATAGCGCCTTTTGACACTGAATTCCCGATTTCATTCAACGTCCTCGAGAGCGTCGACCCGCAAAAGAGGCACCTTGTCGTGTCCGGCCTCATGAGCACCTTCAAGAAGATCTGGGTGGATGCCTGGTCGGCGCGTATGGAATATATCCTGACCAATACTCTCTTGGCCCTCCTCGAATACCCAGGTTCGACGCTCCTCGGCGTGAATAGGATGCTTTCCGACAAGGACTACCGCAAAGAAGTGGTGTCAAAGATATCAGACCCGTCGGTCAAGTCATTCTGGGTCAAGGAGTTCGCTGGCTACACTGAGCGCATGGCCGCCGAGGCTGTTCCGGCCATTCAGAACAAGGTCGGTCAGTTCACCGCCAATCCGCTGATCAGGAATATGATCGGCCAGCCAGTCTCCTCCTTCGATTTCCGTGAAGCCATGGATCGCCGCAAGATCATCATCATCAACTTGTCGAAGGGAAAGATCGGTGACGAGAACATGAAGCTCCTAGGTGGCCTCTTGGTCACCAAGATATATCTAGCGGCCATGTCACGCGCCGACGTCCCCGACCGAGTCATGAAAATGCTGCCGAACTTCTATCTCTACGTCGACGAGTTCCAGAACTTCGCCAACGCTTCGTTCGCCGATATCCTCTCCGAAGCCCGCAAATACAAGCTCAATCTGACCATAGCTCACCAATATGTCGAACAGATGGACGAGCTCGTGCGCCCGGCTGTATTCGGCAACGTGGGTACGATGATCGCTTTCCGCGTCGGGGCCACTGACGCCGAGATGCTGGAGAAGGAATTCTCGCCCCAGTTCGTCATCGAGGATCTGGTCAACCTCGGCTTTGCTCAGATATATCTGAAGCTCATGATAGACGGTCTGACTTCGCAACCATTTTCTGCAAGGACGATGAGCCCCATACCTCATCCGGAAGTTTCGTACATGCAGGACATCATCGCCGCTTCGCGGAGACAATTCGCCAAACCGCGTGCCGGGGTAGAAGTGGAGATAGTCAAATTCCATGAGCCCACACCAAAGTCTGTTCCTCAACCTGTCGCGAAGCCTGCTGCTTCGATAGTGTCAGCTGCTCAATCGGCCCAAGCTGCCCCAACGGTTTCGCCAACCAAGCCACCCACCCAGGCTCCTCCACCGATTGTGAGACCGATACCGCCGGCTCCCGTAACTCCTCCGACCGCGCCGACAGTGCCTGCGGCACCTCTACCGCCAAAAGCTCTGCAACCAACCCCGACTGTTCAGCCTGTTCAGGCCAGCAAGCCTGCCGAATCGGCACCCGTTTTCTCCATGAGAAAGACCGCTCAGCCAGCTACGCCCACGAAACCTGTTTTGAAACCTGTTTCTCTCGCGGAACTAGGGGCTAAGCCGGCTCCAAAGATCGATCCGAAAGTCCCGAACCAGAGGAATGTCGATGACCTCAAGAACGCTCTGGCGGCAGCCCTAGGCAGCAGCGCGAAGCCGACCGCTCCTGCGGCATCTGCTACGGCTTCATCTGCAGTCAAGCCGCCTGTTAGCGCTTCTCCCGCTGGTCTTCCAGCACAACCACCAAAGGAACCAGTCAAGATTGTCCCGGTCTCCCAAAAAGAGGTGCCCGAGGACGTCCTTAAGAAGGTGTTGAAAGTAGACTAAGGATGTGGAAGGATGACCCTATGAAGCCCAGACGTATCCTCATATTTTCGCTCTCGTATTTCCCGCACTTCGTCGGTGGGGCGGAAATAGCCATAAAAGAGACCACGGACCGCATTCCAGCCTCGGACATGGAGTTCGTGATGGTCACTCTTGGGGACGGATCTTCTCCTAAGGAACAGAGATTAGGCAATGTCCTAGTACATCGGATATTCAAGTCTTCTGACTGGTCTCAGAAGCTGCTTTTTCCATTTGCTGCTTACCTCAAGGCGAAGAAGCTGAACAAGCAATATAGTTTCGACGCGGTCTGGTCCATGATGGCGAGTTACGCCGGATTTGCTGGCTTCCTCTTCAAGCGTGCCAATCCGCGCGTGCCATTCATATTGAGCGTGCAGGAAGGCGACAACTTCGAACGGCGCCAGGGGATATTCCACATCCCTTATACTTGGATATTCAAAAGCCCGGACCGCATCCAGGCCATCTCGAACTATCTGGCGGAATGGGCCAGGGACATGGGTGCGACCTGCCCGATAGAGGTAGTTCCCAATGCCGTAGATTTTAAGCACTTCTCCAAAACGATCGAGCCTGAGGCCGCAGACTCTCTGAAGGCAAGCTTGTGCAAGAGAGAGGGGGATGTGTTTCTCGTTACTACCTCCAGACTGGTTGCCAAGAATGCAGTCGGCGACATCATAGATTCCCTCCAATATCTTCCGAAGAACATAAAGCTCTTAGTACTCGGTGCGGGTCCGCTTGAAACAGCTTTGAAACAGCAGTCCCTAAAACTCGGATTGAATTATACCGACGAGCCGCCTATCACCCCAGGCAATCGCGTCCACTTCCTCGGCTATATTTCCCATGCCGCCATGCCGCCGTACTTAGCTGTGTCGGATATATTCGTCAGGCCGTCCCTATCGGAAGGCCTGGGTATATCTTTCCTGGAGGCCATGGCTGCCGGCTTGCCGGTCATAGCTACCAGTGTGGGTGGCATACCTGACTTCCTCAAGGAAGGCGAAACGGGATTGTTCTGCGAGGCAGAGAATCCAAAGAGCATAGCTCAGAAGGTAGAAAAATATCTCAAGGACGCTGAGTCGCGCGAATACATCAGGAAGAAAGCCAGGGCGATGGTCAAGGAGAATTATCAGTGGGAGAAAATAGTCGGCGACATGTCGCGTATATTCAGATCAGTAAAACGATGAAAAAGCTTCTTTCTATAAGCATAGACCGGTCGATCTGGAGCGAGGGCAGCGCTGTGCGAGAGCGGATGCGCGAGCTCTCCAAGGGCTGGGATGAAGTCCACATCATCGTCGCGTCTGACAGCACATATACCGAGACTGTCATAGGAGACAACGTATGGGTCTATCCGACTAGATCCAAGGTGAAGGCCTTCTATCCTATCGATGCTAGGAAACTCGGCCGGTTCATAATAAGGCGCCGCGGCATAACGCAGATCACCTGTCAGGATCCTTTTCTGACTGCGATAGCAGGGGTCGGCCTGAAGAAGGAGTTCGGTCTGCCTCTCGAGCTTCAGGTGCATACGGACGTCGGGAGCCCAAATTATCCCTACACGATAGGCAATAAGATACGCAAGGCTTTGGCGCTCTCGTACCTGCCGCAGGCTGATACTATACGCGTGGTCTCGGGGAGGATAAGGGACTATTTGGTCAGTCGGCTCGGGATAGACGGATCAAAGATAACCGTGAGGCCTATCGCTGTCGATGTCATGAAGATCAAGAATGCTGTCGTCACAGTCGATCTGCACAGGAAATACCCACAGTTCGATAAAATCGTCCTCATGGCTTCTAGGCTCACGGCAGAGAAGAATATCAGCTTGGCTCTGACTGCTTGGACTGAAGTCCAGCGAAACTGTCCTGGGGCAGGCCTGGTCATAGTCGGCAATGGCCCAAAGGAGAAGGCTTTGAAAAGCATGGCAGAGAAGCTCGGTATCGGAAAGTCTGTCGCCTTCGAGGGCTGGGCAGATCAGGGGACACTGGTTTCATACTACAAGACCGCGGATCTTTTCCTGAATACATCGCTCTTCGAGGGATATGGTATGACGCTGGTAGAAGCGAAAGCCGCCGCCCTGAGAACGGTCTCCACGGATGTTGGAATAGCTAGAGAAATAGGGGCGACGATCGTCGATATGAATGCAGGCTCGGTCGCTCTTGGTATTAAAGCCGCGCTTGGGGTATAGTTAATCCTCATGAAAATACTCGTCTCGACGGGCATATATCCGCCTGACATAGGAGGACCGGCGACATATTCAGAACTGCTGTTCCGGGAACTGCCAAAGAGAGGGGTAGAAGTCGACGTCCAGACCTTCGGCAGCGTGCGCCGTATGCCGAAGGTGTTGAGACACATAGTCTTTTTTGTCCGGGTCCTATGGCACGGCCGTGCTTCCGATGTAATATTCGCCCAAGATACGGTTTCGGTGGGACTGCCTTCTCTTCTGGCCTCTCTCCTCCTCGGCAAGCAATTTATGGTCCGAATACCGGGGGATTACGCCTGGGAGCAGTCTGTTCAGCGGTTCGGGGTTACCGATACTATCGATGACTTCCAGAAGAGGCGCCATGGCATGAGGACCGAATTATTGAAAAAGATCCAGGCTTTCGTGGTCGGCCAGGCGGATCAAGCTATCGCCCCCAGCAAATATTTTGCCGATCTTGTTCGGGGTTGGGTAGATGATGCTTCCAAGGTCTTGCATATATACAACGGGGTAGACCTGGACGCCCTCGGTGGGGCCGAGGCGAGTTCACACAAACCAAAAACGATAATAAGCGCTGGTAGGCTAGTGCCCTGGAAAGGTTTTGACATGCTCATCCGCGCCATGGCCAAGCTTCCTGGCTGGCATCTTTCTATAGCGGGTGATGGCCCAGAGATGGCACATTTGAGGTCGCTCATCTCGAAGGACAAGCTGGAGGACCGCGTCACGATGCTGGGCACGATAGAGAAGCCGAAGCTTCGCAGGCTGATATCGGAGTCAGAAGTGTTCGCACTGAATACGTCCTTTGAGAGCTTCTCTTTTCAGATAGTCGAGGCCATGGCGATCGGTACGCCAGTGGTCTCAACCAAAGTAGGCAATATCGCGGAGATAGTCGATGATGGACAGAGCGGCTTATTGATCCAGCCGGACGACGAGGAGGGATTCATCGCGGCAGTGATGCGGATATCGGCCGATGGCGAGTTGCGTGAGAGGCTAGCGTCGGAAGGCAGGAAGAAAGCCGCGGGATTCTCCATTGGATCCACTATAGATAAGCTTATTGCAGTGCTCGATGGACTTACGGAGAGACCGCCAGAGCACCGCAAGCGCAAGGTTCTCATCGCCAAGATAGCACGGTACCTGTTCTCCGGCGGTGTATCGGCCTTTACGGACATACTCCTTCTTTACATATTCACGGACCTGCTCCATATATGGTATCTGACTGCCTCCATCCTGGCCTTCCTGTTCGCTTTCATAGTCAGCTTCTCCCTGCAGAAATTCTTCACTTTTCAGGATCACAGCAGGGAGGGCATGCATGGCCAGGCGGCGATATATTTCCTGGTGTCTGGTGCCAATCTGCTCATCAATACGGCGCTCATATATCTGTTCGTCCAATACGGGGGATTCCACTACATCGTCGCACAGATCGTCACCAGCATCATGATCGCCATAGAAAGCTTTATAATATATGGTACGTTTATCTTTAAGAAGCAGCTTGGGGACCCGTCAAGAACATGAGATTACTAGTGATAACACAAAAGATCGACCGCTCGGACACTGTCCTCGGCTTTGTGCATAGCTGGGTCGAGGAATTCTCGAAGCGGCTTACGGCGGTCGTGGTGGTCTGTCTGCAGAAGGGAGATTATGATCTACCAGGCAACGTCGCGGTGCTCTCCCTCGGAAAAGAAAAGTGGAGGAACACCCTCAAGTATGTCTTCCTGCTCTTCTATTTCTCCATACGATATTTCAACCGCTATGATGCGATATTGGTGCACATGAACCAGGAGTATGTCCTGGCCGCTGGCTGGCTCTGGAAGCTTTTGGGGAAACGAATATACATGTGGCGCAACCATTATGCGGGCAGTCTGTTGACTGACATCTCCTCGATATTCTGCACCAAGATATTCTGCACGTCGCACTACTCATATACTGCCAAGTTCAAGAAGACTGTATTCATGCCTGTCGGCATAGACACTGATACATTCAGGCCTGACCCTTCCGTCAAGCGCGCACGAGGATCGATACTTTCCCTAGGGAGGATAGCCACGTCCAAGAATATCCATACTCTCATACAGGCTATGGGGATCCTGCGCGACAGGAAAGTGGCCTTTACTGGTTCGATCTATGGCAATGCCAAGGCAGGGGATGAAAGCTACGAGACATCTTTGCGCGAACAAGCAGATCGCGTCGGTCTAGGAGGCCAGGTCAAGTTCTATGGTGGCGTGCCTAACACGGCCACGGTCCCTGTGTATTCCGCGCATCAGATATTCGTCAACTTGAGCCCGAACGGCATGTATGACAAGACGATATTCGAGGCTATGGCCTGCGGCTGTTTCGTCTTCGCCTCGAACGACGATCTCCGCGACAAGATAGACCCGGCGTTCTCGTTTGTCTATAACGATGCGGCCGACCTGGCGCGCAAGCTGGAAGCTTTCGTGGAGATGAGCCCCGAGGAGCAGAACAAAAAAGCGGCCAACATATCAGAGATAGTGAAAAGCCATAGCTTGTCCAAACTTGCAGACAAACTCGTAGGCGAAATAAGATGAAAGCCGTCCTCGCCACTATATTGATAGCCGCTGTATTCCTCGTGCCCAGGATTTCGGGTATCAGCCTTCCTTACCATCAGGATGAATGGAAGAACGTGTCGACCTCCGAGACGATGGAGGGCGCGGGAGCGTTCTTTGCTCATCCACCGCTGATGCAGATGATATTCGTGGCTGCCGACAATGTTTTTGGGCATGAATATTTCCGGGTGCTGCCGTTGCTATTCGGCGTAGCCGCCGCTATCCTGTTGTATTTCGTGGCGCGCAAGAGGGGAGGCCGGCCTGTGGCGATCTGGTCGGTTGTGCTTTTCTCAGTTTGTTTCTATAACATATTCGGATCATTGCAACCCGATGTCGACGGCGCCATCCTGCCGTTCTTCTTCCTTTTGGCCGTGTTCGCTTATGACAGGATCAATGAGGATATGGTTCTAAATGGCGATGCTTCTACCAAACGCAATTTCCTGATACTGCTCCTCATGTCTTCCGTCCTTGCCGGTCTGCTTATCAAACTGAGCTTTGTGCTTGTCGTCGCGGCCATATTCATCGATCACCTGTGTGAGCATAGGCAAAAAAATCCCCCAAGGGTCCTAGGCAGCGCTCTGGGCGTATCGGTGGCTCTCGCGGCCATATATATCGGCCTGCTTTACCTCATAGAAGCTGTATACCCATCTTTCAGCATATCCTTCATGCTAGGGCATGCCAATCAGTACGCTTCCAACGGAGGTCGAGGCTGGATGCAAATAGCGGTCCAAACCCTTAAGGCTATATATTATCTTTCACCCTTGCTGACTTTGCCGCTTCTGTGGCTTTCGAAGGAGACCTTCAAAAGAACCAGGATATTCGTGTTGTATATCATCTTTGGTTCGGTCTTTTATTTGGCTGTGTTCGATTTCTCGCAGGGAGCATTGGATAAGTATCTGATGTTCGTTATCGTGCCGCTTTGCATCATTGTCGGGGATATCCTGGCGTCGGTCTTCTCCAGAAAACCCTATAACAAATACGTTATAGGCATCTTGGCAGTGGCCATATCTGTCGGTCTCACCATGCTGAATCTTCTGCCACAGATCGTAGTCGGTCTTCATCCGAAAACTGAATGGTTCTCGAATGTGCTTCATGGAAATTGGAATATACTGACGCCATTCACCGGAGGCTCTGGTCCGATAGGCTTTTATGTCTCATTTCTTTTTATTGCGGCTTCATTCATCGTTGTGAGCGTCGTGGCAGTGGCGGGTAAACTAAGGCCTGACTGGCGGGCTTCTGCCGCGATACTCATCGTGATCATCGGCCTTGCCTATAACGGCATTTTTGCGGAAGAGCTGCTATATGGCAGGATAAATGGCAGTGCCCCTGCTGTCCTGCATGACCTGACCGCATACATAAGGTCTTCTTCGGACATAAAAGAGGTCATTACCTACAACGATATCGGCGCGAGGGAGCTTGGACCCAAGTACGCTGGACGCTTCTATGCCGCACCACAGTTCGAAGAGGTTCATCGTCAAAAGTTCGCTAAATTCAATGGATATTATATGATTGTGGACATTCCCCACTTATATGAAACCGGCTTTTACTCACAGTTTTTCAAGAGATGCCATGATGATCATTCCGCCCAGTCATCCAAGATCGCTGGACACGTCTACAGATGTCCTGTTCTGGAAGAGGTACTACCATAGCTATGTAAAGGCATTTGTAGGGCTTTTGGTGCCCACCGGCGCCGCGCCAGAGGAATATGCAGTTATGACCGATGTGCTCGGTCATGTGCCGGATGTCGCCGAAGCGCTCCAGAAAGCCAAACAGTCCCTAAATGACGACGGACGGATCGTCATAACCCAATACAGCACTCTCTGGGAGCCTGTGGTGCGGCTGGCGTCCCACATCGGCCTGCGCAGCGGACCAGTCGAGCAGAACTGGCTGTCGAAGCTCGATATAAGGAATTTCGCTTATCTCACTGGTCTAGATGTAGTCAAATCCGGCACGAAGATGCTGATGCCCGTATACATCCCGGGCATCGCAGAGCTTCTCAATGTGCTCATAGCCAATATCTGGCCATTCAATCATCTGGGCATATTCAATTATTTCATTCTGCGGAAAGCCGAGCCTAGAGGTATCGCCGCTCATCCAGGCAAGAAGAATAGGCCGTCGCTATCCATCATCGTGCCGGCCAGGAATGAAGCGGGCACCATTGAGAAGATCGCCCGAGAGCTGCCAGACCTGGGCTCATTTACCGAACTCATCTTCATCGAGGGTAATTCGACCGATAATACTTATGACGAGATAAAAAGAGTCGCAGAGTCGATGGGTGAAAAGAGGCTCATCAAGTTCGATAAGCAGGATGGCAGAGGCAAGGGCGATGCGGTCAGGAAGGGCTTCGATATGGCGACCGGCGATATCCTCGCCATATACGACGCGGATATGACCGTTCCGGCGGGCGAAGTCAGGAATTTCTATGAAGCTCTCGTAGAGAATAAAGCCGACTTCATCAATGGTTCCCGCCTAGTCTATCCGCTCGAGCAAGATTCTATGAGAGTCTTGAATTTCTTTGGTAACAAGTTCTTCAGCCTGGCGTTCAGCTGGCTCCTCGACCAGCCGCTCAAGGATACACTCTGCGGCACAAAGGTGCTCTGGCGCACGGACTATGAGAAGATAAAGCGGAGCCGGTCATTTTTCGGCGACTTCGATCCGTTCGGCGACTTCGACCTGCTCTTCGGTGCGGCTAAGAACAACTTGAAGATAATAGACATGCCAGTGCACTACAAGCAGCGCGTCTATGGTGTTACTAACATAAGCCGATGGAAGCATGGTTGGCTCCTTCTCAGGATGACGTTCTTCGCTGCAGGTAAGTTCAAATTCATATGAAACTCACTGTCATAGTCCCTGTATTCAACGAGTCCCGCACGATCGGACAGATAATCGACAGGATAGTCCAGGCGCCGCTCCCACCGGGATTCGAGAAAGAGATCGTCGTCGTAGACGACTTCTCGGCCGATGGCACCCGCGGCATGCTGGATGAGCTTAAACGAAAGCACAAGTTCCAGGTGATCCTCCACGAGAAGAACCGCGGCAAAGGCGCCGCGATGCGTACAGGCCTCGCTGCGGCTACGGGGGAGTTCGCAGTCATCCAGGATGCCGATCTGGAGTACGATCCAAACGAATACACGAAGCTCCTCGAGCCGCTTCTTTCTGGTCAAGCAGAGATCGTATACGGATCAAGATACATGAATAAGAAGCAGTCGGACCTGTTTTCTGTGAATTATTTTGCCAATCGGATATTGACGTTTATTTCCAATCTATTCAATGGCCAGAGGCTGACTGATATGGAGACCTGTCACAAGATGTATACAAAGAATGCCTACACGAAGATAGCGCCGCTCCTGCGATCTGAACGCTTTGACATCGAACCGGAGATAACTTCGTCTGCGGCGCGCTGCGGTTTCAGTATCATAGAGGTACCGATCTCATACGAGCCCCGGACTGCTAGGGAAGGCAAGAAGATCAAATGGCATGACGGCATACCGGCAGTCTGGGCGATCGCACGCTTCGGCATACGAGGCCTTTGGAGGGTCAGACAGTGGCAGGTAATGCTGATTATCAGCCTGGCCGTATTAGTCCTTCTATTCGGCGCTTTTCAAGGCCCGAATATCCTAGGCGATACCCCGACGTACGTGCAGTCCATAGAGGTGTTGAATGGGGCGCAGCCGACCGCAGATTTTATACCGAACAGGCTCTTGACGACTTTTCTTGGGCTTGAGCTCATAAACCTGCTGTCCCACATCTTCGGTGGCATATACCCAGCTTGGTTTGTATTGAACTGCTCATTATATTTTCTTGCCTGCATATTCTTTTTTAAGATCCTATCCAGGATGCTCAAGAATGAACAAGCCGCCTATTTTGGGACGATGTTCTTGGCGGCTAACTATGGCTTCCTGATATTCGGCCTGAATTATCTTATGGACGTTGGGGGCTGGTCATTCTATATATTCGCGCTGTATTTCCTGTGGAGATATTCTGTATCAAAGAAAACCAGCCACATCCTCTGGTCCGCGGCCATGGTGGGCCTTGGCGGCTTGTTCAAGGAATACGCTTTCCTAGCAGCGCTCGCGATAGCGATGGTCCTCATACTTGAGAATGGTCAGAGGCTCGGTGCGCTTGCCAAGAAAGCGGCCTTGACTGCGTTCATAGCCCTTGTGCCGATAGTCGTGCTCTATTCCTGCGTCTACTCTTATTTTGGCTATACCTACGCAGATTGGTTCGGCTCGAATTCCGTACACTATGTCTATGCTTCCAGGATGATCGAATACATCAAGTCCTTAGGCTCGTTGGTAAATGTTCTCGCCCTCGCATTCATCGCCGGCTTGTGGGTCATATTGAGGCACTGGAGGGATGTGGGCAGGGAGGCGCGGGTATTCCTGTTCAGCTTGCTTGTCTCGATCATACCGATATTCTTCTGGCCGGCGATCACTCAAAGGATCATGACCGTGACTATCCCGTTCATTGCTATCGTTTCCGCATTCTTTTTTAGGAGACAAAAGAATAAATGGCCGGTGTTCGCCGCTTTGCTAGCGATCTATGTCCTAGCTACATTCCTCATGGACTCTGTTGTTCTTAAGGCCGTCAATCTGCCGTTCTGACGCCTAGATAAGCGCCTCGGCTATTAGATCGAAGAAGATCATATAATAAAATGGTGAAACCAGAACTAACGATAGTCATCCCGACATACAATGAGGCCGACCTCATAGAATCTTCGCTTATGCGTATAGGCGAGGCGCTAGGCGACATGCGCTCGCGGACGGAGATCATCATCGCTGATGACGGGAGCGATGATCTACCAGCGGTGATCGACCGGTGCCGCGGATCTTTAGGCTTCGCGGCGATCCTGGTGATGCGCAATGAGACCCCTCTGGGAAAAGGCGGATCGATAGCGCGGGCCTTCCGCGCATCAAGCGGCGTTGTCGTCGGCTTCATCGACGTTGACCTATCGGTCGCTCCGTCCTATATCCGAGAGGCGGTGCGTGAGATAAAGGAGGGGAATGATATATGCATAGCTAAGCGTGTGGGCAATAGATTCAAGAGCGATGGGTCCCTGGCCATAAGCATAGTTGCTACCGTATTTGCATTCGTTCACAGTAGGCTGATCTTCGGCCGCAAGAGGTCATTTGCTGATACACAGTGCGGCTTTAAGTTCTTCAAGAATGCCGTAGCGCTGAGATTGTATGAAGGTCTGGTCGCTACTGACGGTCTCACTGATCTGGAAGTGCTGTTGAAAGCCGTCAGGCTAGATTACAAGGTCGTCGAGATCGAAGTTCCTAGGAAGAATGACAGGATCGGCAAGAGGAGGATATCCTCCATTTTCGTGAGCGAGCTTTTGTCTCTATGTAGGATATTTTGTAAGCACAAGCTAGCACCGGGCATGGCATCTGTCAGACATTTCATAGAGAAACACAGATATCTTTTTATTATTCTTTTCCTTGGCATCATAATCCAGCTCGGCACGTTCGCGACATTGAAGAGCATATCAGCCGACCAGCCCGAGTCCCTGCATCACATGTTCCCGATAATGGGAGGAGGTTTCGATTCTACCCACTACAGCACGCTACCGGACAATATCCTGGATTACGGCAATTTTTCCCTACAGCCGGGTTCGGACGGGAACCCTGAGACCTTCCGCACCCCGGCGTACCCATTCTTCGTAGCCATGATCAAATATCTGACGGGCGGCATAGATGCTGTGCCGATATTCCAGACATTCCTTCTGGCCATCGGCGCTTACCTGGGATATTTCATATCCTTATCCGTGGCTCCTCTGCGTAGGAGGGTAGCTCTGGCCGTCGCGGCCTGCTTCATGATCGATCCTGTCTCTTTTTTCGCTACGCAATTCCTGGCTACGGAATCGCTCTACACTGTCCTCTTTTTGGCGGGCATATATTTTTTGGTCGGGAATCCACGTCCGCGGATATGGGCCTTCGCCCTGTCAGGGTTATTCTACGGGCTTAGCGCCCTCACCAGGCCGTCGGGGCTCTATACTATCGTCCCTATCGGGCTCTGGATGATCTGGCATATTTTTCGGGCCGAAAACAGGAGAGCTATGCTCATCGGCGCGGGAGTCTTCTGTCTCGCAGGCGCTATCCTGATCGTTCCCTGGTACATAAGGAATGGAGTTAGGACCGGCGTCTATTCATTCTCTTCTCTCGAGGCCTATAACATGCTGAACTTCAACTTGCCTGTATATCTGTCGTATGAAAGCGGATACAAGCTGTCGATCGAGGATGTGCGCGCAGACATGCACAAGAAAATAGGGGGTATATCCGATGACGAACAGCTGGATCTCCGTAATAGTCCGATGATGAAGCAGGTCATCTGGAAAGAGCTAGAGCCACGCATCCTAAGCTACGGTTTCTTCCACTTGAGCAAAAGCCTAAATTTCTTCTTCAGCCCAGGCACGAAGCTCGATGCTAGCATCCTCCGCGGATTCTGGGAGCAGCAGCCGATTGAGGATTGGCACCCGCAGACAAGCTTGGTGAACAGCCTGATCGATGGCCGGCCGAAAGATGTCCTTGCCTGGCTCGGCTCGAACAAGGTCTATTTCCCCGAGAGCCTTCTGTTAGTATGTTTGTTCCTGCTGGGCCTGTATTGGAGCATCGCCTCCAGATCGAACAATGCTCGGCTCCTGTTCGGACTCATCCTATTCCTCGGCATCCTCACCAGCCCGATAACCAATCCCCGCTACCGCGCGCCGATAGTGCCGTTCGTGTATCTTTGTGGTTTCATGGGTGCGGCCATGCTCATCGAAAGAGCTAGACAAAAAAAGCGCCGCCTGATCTTGCCAAGCGGCGTTGCTAAGATGAGCTCCTTTTGAGGACCGAGCCTACTGTTCCCTGAGATTCGAAGGCCAAACAATGGCGGCCGCAATCACGCTCGATGTGCAAATGACCAAAATCCACCAAGTCCCGACGTTTGCCATACAGGTAATGCAGGCAAACAAGTAGGACATCGCGAGTTCGGGCATCGATAGGGTGCTCGGGCGCAGCCAGAATGTGCGAATCCACTCGGTGTGGCCGACATCTCGGATGTATTTTTCTCGTTTCGATTGACCGATCTTTTCTCGGCCATTTGTGAAACTGAACGAATCCTGCGTGAATGGCCAGAGTGCGACAAGCCCTCCATACGGTCCGGTCATGTCGTGGATGTAGTGGCCGGCGAGACATACACCTGCGATAATCGCCCAGGGTATACCGCCAATCAGGAGCGCTACGGTCACCCCAGTGGGGACGGTAAGGATTGGGTAGTGGAATGGTGACCTATGGTGATCGACCTCCACACCCTTTTTGGCGAACTGGCTCGGCAGGTCGATATCCGGCGCGAGGGCCAATAATCCACCAATAAAGGGGGCGAGGTAGGACGAATCGAGCCCATACCAGAGCATGACTAGGGTGGCAACGAGTGCCCCGAAGCAGAAATCAAGGGCGGCCGCGAGGCCATTCCCGATCAGTTTGTTGACAAGGTTCATTGAAATCAAGGTTCGTTTTTGCTGTGCTGTTTTGGTTATAACATAGATACCTCACTCTGTAAATAGGTGAAAATTGAGTGATGGGGTTGCCTTCTTCAAAACCCGAAAAGCAATCACGGACAGCACCTAAAAAGCATTGCCTAGTTGAATAGGCGCCACAAGGGTTCCTGGGCGACCAAATTATTTTACGACGTTAAAATGACCCTTCAGATTTTTTGAGGTTTCGAAGAAGATGAGCCGGGCATATGTGCAGGTGGGGGGTAATGACAGGGGCAAATAATGCGATTATATGGGACCTACACCATCTCGCTTCACTGAATATTTTTTATATACAGGAATGTACGGACGTGGTGTTATCCAAAACTGTAAATAAAAATTTTCTTGTTAGAGGAGAAGCTGTCTCCAGGGCAAGCGAACGATCAAAAGTATTTTCGTAGACAGTCTTGGGGAAGAGCTTCATGGTTAACCACGCCTAGCGATGATGTTCCTGAAAGCATTCTTCGGAATGCTCTGCACGAAATCCTTTATGTTCTCGATAGGCTTGACCAGCTCTTCCTCATCATCTATGACGGAGAGGGAGAAGCCTAGCGATCTCAACTGGCTCAGATACGCGACAGCCGATTCGCCGAGCTTGTTCATGCATCTCGGATAGACCTCGGAGAATATGACGAGGTTAGGGCTCCTAGCGATAGTCTTTTGCATGCCGCGCAAGGCGATGGGTTCGGCCCCCTCGATGTCTATCTTTATGATATCGAGCGCAGGGTCGCTGTAGGCGTGGAGGGCTTCATCGAGCGTTGTGGTTTTTACCGTGATCTTTCCTGTAGTGACTCCGTCCCGTCCAAATGAGTGGTGCCCCTTATTATATTTTTGTATATAAAGATCATGCTCGCCAACAGCATCTGATGCTGCAGCGGCTATGATGGTCACGTTCCTCGAACCGTTCACGGCAACGTTCTTCTCGAGGAACGATCTGTTGCGCGGCTCCGGTTCGAAAGAGAAGACCCTTCCTGCCTGGCCGACGGTTCTCGATGCGAGCAAAGAATAATAACCGATGTGCGCTCCGATGTCGGCGACCTTCATGCCTGGGCGAAGGGCCGCGAGGAAGAGACCGGTCTCAAATGACTCGAAGCCTTTGAGTGCGATTGACCCTGATACCGCGATATCCTCTCGGTCGAGGAATATAGTACTGCCGTTCGTCTCGACCTTCTCGGGTATCGATCGGCGTACGATCGCTCCGAGGATGTCGCGCAAGACGGGCACCCGGAGTGTGGAATTGTATATGAACGCAGGCGCGCCGTGCGGCAGAAGCCCGATGATCTTAGACAGTATGTTCTTGCGTGGTATCATGTAGTTTCACGAGTATACTACATAATCAAACCGACATGAAAGGCGCACGGAAGATCATACTCATACCCACTTACAATGAGAAAGACAACATCCTCGGCCTGCTTTCGCGCCTGACCGCCTCGTATCCAGACACGGAAGTCTGGGTCATAGACGACAATTCTCCAGATGGTACCGGCGCCGCGGTGGAGTCTTTTGCCAAGGGAAATACATCAGTCCGGCTCATAAAAAGAGAGAAGAAGAACGGCCTAGGCGAAGCCTACAAGCACGCTTTGCGCATCATACAGGGGATGGATGATGTCGCTCTCGTCCTCACCATGGATGCCGATGGCTCACATGATTCCGCAAGCGTCGCGGCATTATTCTCGGCCCTCGAGGACAAGGATATGGCCATAGGCTCCAGATATGTGAAAGGCGGAGCCATAGACGGCTGGGACCGCAAGCGTTTACTCTTGAGCTCCGGAGGCAACCTGTATATCCGATTGCTCACCGGCATACCGATACGCGATTCGACGGCCGGATTTGTCGCCTACAGGAAGGCAGCTTTGGACCGGCTCGATCTGGGAAGGCTCTCTAGCGCTGGCTATTCGTATCAGATCGAGTTCAAGAACGCCATGCTCGAATCAGGCTCCTCATACACGGAGGTGCCGATAACATTCCATGAGAGGCGCATCGGGTCGTCGAAGGTGTCGTTTAAGATAGTCGCGGAGGGACTGCTCACTCCTTTCCATATATTCTTCCAGAAGATGAGGAAGCTCCGCCTACGCTCATGGATCGCCGCGGCCCTCATCCTCGCTACAGTTTTCTTTGCCTTCTTCCGGCTAACCGAGAGCCCATCGGTCTGGTATGACGAAGGCTTGTACATACAGATGGCCGATCATATATCGCAGGGCGAGCCGTCCGGCTTCCAGACTGCGCCAGGGAAGATAGAGAACGTCTCGAAGGTGAGCGTCGGTTACCCGCTTACATATCCTATCGCGCTTCTGTTCAGGATATTCGGCTATGATATCGCGACGGCCAGGGTCTTCATGGCGGCCTGCATAATCCTCTTGGTCATATTCTCGTACCTGCTCGCCAGGCGGTCGTTCGCCGCTGGAGCGGCGCTCTTCTCCCTAGCTCTGGTGTCGATGTTCCCGCCTCTATACGGCAATGGCAAGAGCGTTCTCGGCGAAGTCCCTGGCATCCTATATCTCGTCATATCTCTGTATGCCTTGAACCGCGGCTTGAAGGGTAGCCGTTTTGCGCTCGTCCTGGCTGGCGTATTTGCCGGGCTTTCCGCCGTGACCAAGCCGATATTCATACTCATCGTGCCGGCATTCGTGATCGCACTTTTTGTCGCCAGGAAGTCTCATGGTTTGCGCGCGAAAGACATATTAGTTGCCATCATCTCTGCCGCCGCACCTGTGTTGGTCTGGATCGTGACCCAATTCGGCATGGGGGACTCATTCCGCGAGATCGTAGGTTTCTACGCCAATCCACAGCCAGGGCAGGGCATATTGGCGACATTGGGCTCAAATCTTGCGCATATATTCTCTGATTTCGGCCTGCTGTATCTGGTCATAGTCATGGCTGTCTGGATCATATCATTCATCGTGCGCAGGAAATCGAGCCGCGCGATAGGCCTGGTTGAAGCGATGGCTTTCACATTCTCGCTCCTCATCGTGCTTGCGTACCTGCGTACAGCAGGGTACAACCGCTATCTTTTTCCGGCACAGATGATATCGCTCATATATTTTCCCGAGGCCATATCCTGGGTCTTCAGCCGCGCGCGGGAGAAGCTTCGCCTCTCGCCACTGTTCCAGTCGACTCTTGTGCCGCTGGGCGTGCTCCTTCTCTTCGTTGCCGGTATCTACCAGCTCATGTTCAATTCCTGGGTGGCGGATTCATACAGCAGTCACAAGACGGAGTTCTGGCAAGAGTATTTTACATCGCATGATCTGCAAAATGTTTTATTCTACGATGTTCCAGAAGTGGCGATCTTTGCTCGTAACCCGGAATTCTATCAGTATATCCTCATGGCACCGGCATCAGGTATAAATGTCGGCTCGGCCAACCTGGTTGGTCTCAAGGAAGGCACCTTCGACACGGTCATCATGACGCGCTCTAAGTTCGAGGATATGGGGAAGGATGTGATGCGTCACTACCGTGAGGTCGGCGCGCCTTATAAGTATGTGATTTTGGATAGGAAGCCTCTCTAAAAAAGTGGTGGCAGGGCTAGTGCGTCATCCGGTGGGTGGCTCGGCGTGGTTTATGCGCCGGGGCCATTGCCACGTTCGCTATCACGTACTTTTTTCATATACAATATCAGCAGGATGTTTTGTTATATGAGCTTCCTGCACGTGTATACTCCCAAAAGAGCAAGGAAGCTGCGTCCGGAACTCTGGTTCGATGCGGTAATTCTAGCTACAGCGTCACATATATCCGCTACTGTATATAAAAATTTGAGTGGTGGGGGAAACTCTCTTCCGCCGGGTCGTTGGCGGTCGCTCGATGCGCGTGGGATGGGGAGAGTGCCGGCGCGACAGCGAATCCTCCTTCAACTCCTCGATTTTTTTGTAAGAAAGAAAAATCGTCGGTAGCAATCCAGCGGAGGTGTGACTTCCTTTGTGATGACAAAATGTTTACGGAGCATGTCGCGGAATGATCGGAGGCTGGTCGTCATGCCGTCTATCTCCCAGTAATGCTGTTTCGAGACCGCGAAGCCTGGAAACCTGACTGGGAAGAGCAGGGCAAGCCGGATGAATTCGCGCTTGAGCAGGCTCCGGATGTAGGGGAATTTCAGTATGAACTCGAACCCGGTGCGCCGATGCGGTACCGATATGAGCGCGCCAGCGCGACCCACGCGCGCGATCTCGCCTAGAGCGATCGCGGCTTCCTCGAGAGGGACGTGCTCCAGGACTTCGAAGGCGCAGACGATATCGAACGAGCCGTCCTTGAAGGGCAGTGCCCGTATATCACCCACTACGTCCGGCTTGAGCTCCGAGTCGATATCCATGGTCGTGACCTGATAGATCTTCTTCAGAAAATCCGTCACCATAGCGTCTCCGACACCGATGAAAAGGACGGACTTCGGCCCCATCTCTCGGATGCCGTCTATCTGGTGGAAATAGGAGATGAATCTCTCAAGGGACGCGTACTTCCTATTCGAGTAATAGTCTTTTTGTACTTGGATTTCCATGTTGGTCTAGTCAGTATATACTACACATTATCATGAGAATCTGCTATTTCGGCATATACGACCCGGGGTTCGGCCGAAACAAAGTGTATCTATCGGGCCTGCGAGCCCTCGGTCACGAGGTCATAGAGTGTCGGGATGATTCTCGAGGACTGCTTAAATATATCCGCTTGGCGCGTCGGCACAGGGCCATCCTGAAGGCTGGCGGCTACGAGGCCATGGTGGTCGGATATCCCGGCCACATAGTCGTGCCATTAGCCAAGGCGCTCACGAAGAAGCTGGTCGTCTTCGACGCCCTGTGCTCGCTCTATGAGGGCGAGGTCATATCGCGCGGCAAATACCGCTTTAATCCTTTCATGCGCGCCTGGGTACGCTTCATCGACGAGGCTGCCGTCAAGGCGGCCGATGTAGTGCTAGTCGAGACCGACGCCCAGCGCGAGTTCTTCATCAAGCGGTTTAAGCTCGAGCCGGGTAGAGTCTTCAGGGCATTCACTGGCGCTGATGAGGAGGCCTTCCGCCCTGACTCGCTGGCGGCGAAGCGCGCTGCATTCACTGCGGTGTTCCGCGGCAGATTCCTGCCGGAGGCCGGGGTCAGGCACGTGATAGGTGCCGCCAAGATCCTAGAATCGCGCGGAGCCGAGGTGTTGGTCATCGGAAACGGCCACCTGGGTTCGGAGGTAAAGTACCTGATAAATAAGTCGCGCCCAGCAAATCTAGAGTGGGTCTCTGGCTATCAGCCGTTCGCCGATCTAGCCAAGCGGTCTCTGGAATGCCACGTTGCCCTCGGCCAGTTCGAGGATCACGAAAGGCTCGAGAGGACCATACCGCATAAGGCCTTCGAGGCGCTTGCCATGGGCCTGCCTTACATCACGGCCAGGGCCCGTGGTATATCGGAGATACTCACCGATGGCGAGAACTGTCTCATGGTGAATCCGGCTGACCCGGCCGATCTGGCTGCAAAGATACTGCGCCTCAAGGAGGATCCAGCGCTAGCGGCCAAGCTAGGCAAGAATGGTCGGGCGCTGTTCGAGTCTAGGTTCACCGCAAAGCGGCTGGCCCAAGACATCGTTCGCGCCATAACCTCGAGAAAGTTCCGCTTAAATAACTGATATGTCACACGAAAGACCATGGGATGCGTTCGCGCGGGAGAAGCTGATAAAAATTTTCAGTGAGAAATCTCTGATCATCGACATCGGCGGCGGTCTTAGGATAGATCCATCGAAGAACAATCGCTGTGGTGCCATCCACGGTTTGGACGAGCTTAGCGATATGGCGAAGAAGGTAGACTACAAGATATTGGATAAGGTGGCTGATTTCCACCCGGATATTCTCGGCGATATCCATGCTCTGCCTTTTGCAGACAATAGTATTGACGCGATCACCTGCGTCTATGTGCTAGAGCATGTGGAAGAGCCGCAGAAGGCTGTGAAGGAGATGTATAGAGTTTTGAAACCCGGCGGGTATTGCTGGATAGAAGTGCCCTTCCTTTTCTATTACCATCCTATGGAGGGCTATTACAAGGATTTCTACCGATTCACTTACGATGGACTGGAATATCTGACTCGAGATTTTAAGCGCGTTGAGATACGCAATCACCGCGGAGCGCTGGCCACGGTAATGAACCTGCTTCCTTTATTCTCGAAAAAGACCCGTTTTTTTGAGCTCATAGACAAGCTCATAGGCAAGGAAGGCAGCCGACAAACGAGCAACTATCTGGTATTCTGCGAGAAATAGGAGAATGTCCTCCTGATGCCCTCCTCGAATGAGATTTTTGGCTTCCAGCCGAGCTTTGCTATCTTTGTAGAGTCTACGGAGTATCTTACGTCGTGGCCGGGCCGGTCGGCCACAAGCTCGAAATAATTCCCCGGCTTGCCAGCTGCGCTCAAGACTTTCTTAGCCACCTCCAGATTGGTGAGCTCCTCGCCCGACGAGATGTTGTATATCTCGCTGTCGGCGCCCTTTTCCATGACCAGGAATATGGCGGCGCAGTTGTCCTCGACATGCGTCCATTCTCTACGATTGAGGCCGTTGCCATAGACTTTGGCTTTACGGCCGCTTTTGGCGCTCTCTAATATGCTGGGGATGAACTTTTCATTGCTTTGGCCAGGGCCGTAGTTGTTGCTGCTTCTGGTGATCCGGTACTTTATCCCGTGAGTACGTCCCCAGCCCATCACCAGCTGTTCTGCCGCTGCCTTGGTCGCTGAATATGGATTCGACGGCTTCAGTAAATCGGTCTCCTTGAATGCGCCTTTCAGTATGTCGCCATACACTTCGTCGGTAGATATCTGCAGGAATAGCGGCTGTTTCGGTCCGTCCATACCTGCTCGTCCAGCCTTCCTCACGAGTTCCAAAAGATTGTGCACGCCGGATATGTTGCTCCTCATGAAAGCCGAGCTGTCCGCGATCGAATTGTCCACATGCGACTCGGCGGCGAAATTCACGATAGTGCCGATGCCAGCAGGGAGCTCCTTCATGTCGGCTATATCTCCCTTGATGAATGTATAGCCATCGCGGCTGTCGAAATCCAGGTCCTTCCTGGCCGCGTAGGTCATCTTGTCGACATTCACGACCTCATAGCCCTTGTTGAGAGCCATATCGACGAAACAGCTTCCGATGAAGCCGAGCCCGCCCGTTACCATTATCTTTTTAGGATTTTTCATAGAATGATCTTACCTGGTCGCACACGTAGAGAACCTGCTCCTCGGTCAGACTGGGATGAATAGGGAGGGAGAGGATCGTGCTGGCTCTCGCTTCGGTCGCTGGCAAGTTGTCAGCGTTATGCTCCGGGAAGCATTTTTGCTTGTGGATAGGTATCGGATAGTGTATCAGGCTATCAATCTCTTTTTCCTTGAGGAATTTTTGCAGACCGTCGCGATCCTCTGCTTTTATGACGAACAAGTGCCATGAATGTTCAGTCCCAGGCCGGACCTCCGGCAATGAGATCTGCCGTATAGATGAGAGCTTCTTCAAATATATCGCCGCGTTCTTTCTCCGGCGTGCGATATTATCTTTCAGGTATCCGAGCTTCACTGCCAATATGGCGGCTTGGAGCTCATCCAGCCGGCTGTTCATACCAATGAGCTCGTGTTCGTAGCGGTCCTTCTGGCCGTAATTGCGGAGGCTACGGCACTTTTGAGCCAGTCCTGCGTCATCTGTCGAGATGGCACCGGCATCGCCGAAGGCCCCGAGATTCTTGGTCGGGTAGAAGCTGAAACAGCCGGCGATACCGAATGTCCCGACATGCTTGCCCCCATAGGTGGCGCCGTGGGCTTGAGCGCAGTCCTCGATGACATGGATGCCGCGGCCTTTTGCCAGGGCTAGGATGTTTTTTACGTCAGCTGGCTGGCCGTATAGATGTACCGGCAGAATGGCGCGGGTCTTATCAGTGATCTTCTTTTCGATATCCGTAGGGTCGAGGTGGAAATATGCGTCTATATCAGCGAATACAGGAGTGGCTCCGACAGCGCGTATGGCAAGGGCGGTGGCTACGGCAGAAAGGGAGGTCGTGATGATCTGATCGCCAGCTTTGATGCCGAGCGCCATGAGGGTGAGCTGTAGGGCCTCGAGGCCATTTCCGACGCCTATGACGTACCTAGAACCTGTGTATCTGGCAAACTGCCTCTCGAAACCCTCGAGCTCCGGCCCGAGGATATAGTGGCCCGAAGCCATGACACGGAGAGCCGCCGTCTCCAATTCTTGACGGTGCGCCTCATATTCTGTCTTGAAATCATTAAAAGGGACTTTCATCTTTTTCATCTTATGGATTTTTTAAACTCGTCATAGTCTCGGATGTAGTCGGCCTCGTCGTAATAGCCGCTGGCCACAACTAGTATCAGGCAGTCGTTCGAGAAATTCTTCATCGAGTGCCACAGGCCTGTTCCTAGTCTGATGCCCGTGGAGGGGTCGTTCATGGAGATGGTCTGGCTTTTTTCGCCGTCGTCTAGTTCCAGATCGAACTGGCCACGCAGGCAGAAGATATATTGCTCGAGCTTTTTGTGAGCATGGTTACCCCGCACGCCTCTCGGCTTGTCGATCACATAAAATCTTTTGATGTCGAAAGGTATTTGTTTGCAGGTCTCCCCGACAAACAGATTATCTGCGGGTTGATCAAGCCGTATGATGCCAGAGTTTTTAACGCTTATTTTTTCCATTTTTCTTTTTCATGTATTCCGCAGCCGCATGCAGGCTGTCGAATGTGCCGATATCGAACCAAGCTTTCGACAGGAAGACCGCCTTCAAGGATCGCTCCTTTATATACTTGTTATTCACGAATGTTATCTCGAATTCGCCGCGCTTGGAAGGCTTCTGGCCGATCATCTTCCTCCAGACCGTATTGTCGTAGACATAGAGCCCGGTCACCGCGAGATTGGTCTTAGGCTTGGCTGGTTTTTCGATGATGTCGAGGACCCGACCATTCTTGTCCAATTCGGCCACACCGAAGCGCTCTGGATCAGTGACTTCTTTCAGGAATACTAGCGCGCCCTTTTTGAATCTGGCCAGATGGCCTCCGATGTCGTCTTCGAAGATATTGTCTCCGAGATGCAGGACGCAGCTGTCATCGCCTATGTAGTCTTTGGCGATATAAAGCCCGTCGGCCAGGCCTGAGGGCGAGTTCTGAATGCCGTAGACTATCTGAATCTGTTTGTTATTTCTTGTGGACTTGAAATTCTGGCCTGAACCCAGGAGGCTAACGAAGCTATCGAGGTGTGCCGGAGAAGTCACTATCATTATCCTGTCTATGCCTGCGGTGACGAGCTTCTCGATCGCATAGTAGATGACCGGCTTGTCGTATACGGGCAGGAGATGCTTGTTCGTGGCCAGAGTGAGGGGGTAGAGCCTGGTCGCTTGGCCGCCTGCTAGGATGATTCCTTTCATAACCCTATATGTTGCTTGATTCGCCTCAATATATCAAGCGGCTCTGCACAGCCCAGAGACCAGGACGGGTCAATGCCGCGGGCTTTGTCATAGGCTGTTTGCAGGGCATCTAGGTAGGGTCCATAGATGCGTCGATCGCGCACAGTGACAGGGTAGACCTTTATCCTGCCGGTTCTCGCCATGTATATCTTGAGGCCGTGGAAGTGATAGAAGATGAGAGGCCATCGGGCGCGGTCGTACGTCTCTATGTTCCATGAGGCCACATTGGCGCCGCGGTTCTCGAGCACATGGACTCCCTTGAATCTGGTCGGCCAGTCATTGAGGTACAACTGGTCGCCGAATTTGCCCTTGCCCGCCGAGTCCACCTCATAGCGTGCGTAGCACCATTCGATGACTCGGTCCTTCCACCAATGCAGAGCCTCGAGGGCGTTCGTGTCATTCCTGAATATCATCATGCCGACGTTGTAGATGCCGCTGGTCCTTTCGCGGTGCTTCTCAGTGGGGGAATAGTTGTGCGGGATGATGAGGATGGAGTCGGAGGCTAGCTCGCGATAGATCTCATCCGGCGGGGCGTAGAAATATATGTCGGCGTCAATGTAGGCGATCATGTCTAGCGTCGGGTTCTTTTCGAGCAGGTAGAGGGGCAGGGCGGAGCTCCACATCCAGCAGTATTCGACGGAGGTGCGGCCGGGCTTCACAGCGGTCATCCGAGAGTCTTCTACTTCGGATATTTTCAGGAGGTGAGTGTTCGGAAGGGAGAGCTTTGCCATCATTGCGTAGGATTCGTCGTCCATGCAAAGCATCCAAAGGGTAAAGCCGGCTGGACAGTGCCGGGCTAAGGAGGCGTGCAGAGCGATGCCCCTGGTCAGGAAGTTCTTGTCGAAAAGGGTGCAGAAATTGAGGGCAGTGCCTGTGGTGGTGCGGTTGGTGGTGCGAGCGGCGGTGCTGGAGGCCGGGGTCATCATTTGAGAATGCTAGCATATATTTTATGTGGCAAATAAGGTCGCCCAGGGGGCGTTATCCTTCGGGTACGCCTACTATTTTTATATACAGCAGATGATAAACATGTTGTTATGCAGAAAAATACTTACCTCTGTGGCCAATCGTCAACGCAGCTTTCTAGCTTGTTTGTATATCAGGAAAGATATAGAAGCCTTTAGCATGACACTTTTCTATTATTGTAAATGAAAAAAGTTGAGCTGAAGGGAAAGTGACCTCCGGCGAATCTTATTTCTTATTTGCCATCCTTCTTCTTTGCCAAGACCACGTTGTCCATATACAGATCTTTATTCGCTGGCAGGATGGACGCTAGCACGCTCCCCAGAATAGTGAAAGGCGAAATGATGACGATGTAGGCGATGACGCGCAGGCGATATGACCTTATCCAGCCGAGCTTCTTATGCAGGTAGCAATTTACGAGCTGGAAGGGGACGCGCAGATCAGCCACAGTCCTCACGTGCTCGATGATCTCGAACCCATGCTTCTCTAGCAGGTGCTTCAGGCCAAATGAAGAATAGCGCGCATAATCCCAAGGCTGTTCATGCTCGTCCCAGACGAATGGCACGCTCAAGAGCATAGTACCGCCGGGCTTGGTGACACGGTGCACTTCCTCCAGGAATTCATCCGGATTGAAGACGTGCTCCAGGACCTGCGTCAGGATGACTGAATCGAACGAACCGTCGGCGAAAGGGAAATGCGAGCCGTCATACCAGGCATCGATATTCTTGAAACGAGCGCGATTTCCCGGAGAGTCGTACTCTAGGCCGACGTATTCCGACGCCCCCTTAAATATCCTCTCATACGGTCGGTGTCCACAGCCGACATCGAGCACTCGGCCAGTGATGCGACCCGACATCCGGACCATAGCGCGCCTCAATTCCCGGCGCACGATATAAAATGGGTTTATGAAAATCCCGAGAATGCCCGGATCGAATTGCTGGTCTTGGATGTATCTTTTCATCTTTTCAATATAAGGCCTTTGAGCGCGATGCGTCCAGCGGCGCCATTATAGCTCATGCTACCGCAATCATATTCGCTTGCTAGCGCGTAGCCGCGCTCCTCGAAGAACCGCTTGAACAAAGCGATATTGAAGATCCTAGCGGGGTATGAGGCATCGTATATGCGTGGCGACACTTTCTGCACTGTCATGCGGTCGGGCTCATTCCAGAATGGCGTTCGGTCGAACGCAATGCACCGGAATCCTGATCGGCAAGCCTTTTCCAGTATCGATCTGTAGTCATCTATATATTGTATGGAGCTGGAGAACAGCAGGAATTGTGGATCCATATCTTGGAGCGCCGCCTCGATAGAAGGGAAGAACTTCAGGCTATCGTCTTCAAAGTCCTTCTTGCCTGCGGCCACGAATCCCGGTTGTTCCACGATGTGCCAGCGGACCTCTTTGAGATGCCCGAGCTTGCCCTTATTCTGAAAATAACTGCTTCCGAGCGAGCCACCGAAATCTACGACATGGAGCTTGCCGCCATTCTCTGCGGCTGATGACAGCAGGGCATCGAGGACCGGCTGGGAGTACTGGACTTCATCGAAGAGCATCGAATCCCTCTCATAGACAGCCTGGCCACGCTTGACCTTGAGCAGGGCGGCACGGACTTTTTCGAGGATGGCGTCCTCGTCATAGCCCCGGGAATCGGAACGAGCCTCCGCCCAGGTCCGATAATCGCCGAAGAAGCCGTACTTCGATGGTTTGCGCAGCCTAACTAGGACTCCGGCAGGCAGCAGGCCTTTTACCCAGGTTTTAATTCTTGGAAGCATGTATGGAATTCGGCCAGTTTCCGGTGAAGGGCAGCTCTCCATCGCCAGCCCAGAAATAAAGATTATGACGATCCGGATATATAGTTTCAAATACCGTGACCTCCTTGAAGTGAGGCTCAAGGAAGCGCATCAGGTCTTCCTTGCCCTTGAATTCATATTCGTGGTGCGATAGAGATTTGCGGCCGTCGGTCTTTTCGACGATCGTATACCCGCTGAGGATGCCGTCCTTCTTGAGCCGGAGCTTGATGTCCCTCATGAGCTTCTCTATCTCTAGCGGCGTGAAATGCTCGATGGCAGCATCCCAGACCACATTGTCAAACTGTCCTTGAGGCATGGCATCCCTGATGTCGGCCAGGATGTATGTCACGTTAAGCGCGCGGTTCTTCCTCACGGCAGTCTCGATCGCCTTGGGATCAAAGTCGCAGGCTACGACCTGGCCTGATCTCAAGCTGTAGAAATTCCTAGCGTTGAAGCCGTCCCCGCAGGCCAGCTCTAGAACATCGCCACCCTTGAGAGCCATACTGCCGAACGCGCCCCTTTCGACCCACAGAGAGTTCCTTGTTGCTAGCCATTTATGGTACAGGTCTATCTGATGGTCGAAATGTTCCGGCTGTGGAGGGAATCCCCATTGGACATATTTCAACCTCCGATGAGCGGCCGCCACCCAGGATGAGGCGAGCGAGCACTCCAGCTGAGATAAAGGTTCTAGGATCGTCTTTGCCAGCGCTTTTAGCTTGTATCTCATAGTAATTTTTTAAAGGCTGATTTAGCTTTCTGCATGAAGCTAGGCCGGCGCGACCTGAAGTAATCCACGATGACCGAGCGGGCTTCCCGGCTCTCTTCGACTGGGATGCCGCCGACCCTGATCTCTCTGTTCTCGAGCGATTCGTACTTGTAGCTAGCAGCACCCTTGTGCGTGCCACTGGAGTCTTGTCCGATGTTGTCGACCAGCGATGTTCCGGGATATAGGGTCAGCATGTCGGCTAGGAAGGCCGAGGCATGCCAGCGTATGGCCCAGGAATCGGTGAGTCCAGCCACCTGCCTCTCTAGCATGTGTGAATAGCCGAATGAACCGTCTAGGTCGAAGCTGTGGGTCAAGTTCCGTCTGTCGAGCTCGCGTAAGAGCTTGGTGCCATCCGCCTCGAATGCATCCCAAGCTCTCTTCCAGGTGGCCCAACCCCAGCAGTCTGCGCCTTGCAGGAAAAAAGTTTCAGGCAGGGGCTTCTTCACAGGATAGATGTAGCCGTGGATGCTGGCTACTCGGGCATCGTTCTCATATCCTCTCAGGCCATCATTCATGTACTTCAGAAAATAAGGCGATGTCACGAGGTCGTCTTCTAGGATTATGGCCTTGTCATATCTTTTTAGGACAGCGGTCACGCCATTTATGATCGAGCCGGATAAGCCGGCATTGGCGGTGCCCTCGGTGATCGTGACAGACCTGAATCCGCTGATCGTTCTCAGGTATTTCCTAACCTCCACAACTTGTTCTCTCGAGGAGTCATCTTTTGGCCCGTCTGAAAATATGATCAAGTCGCTTTCTCCAGCGAGGAGGTTTTTTTGCAGGGCTTCGATAGACTTGCGCGCATGATCGAGGCGCTTGTAGGCGAAGAAGACTATGGGTGCAAGGTCATTCATGGGTTCAGTATAGCTGTTCTCAGCTTATTTTGAAGGCTCGTCATGGGCGCATGGCCAACCTCCGGCTCGATTCCATACATGGCCTTGTAGAGCCTGCGTAGCTCTAAATGCAGACCCGCGTCCTCTGCCTTTTGGTCGGAGCCTCGTTCGAGTATGGCCTTTATGTCGACGAGAGTATCGCCTGAAGAACGGAGCATGTTTTCTAGAGCGCCCGTGTCGATATCCATTTTGCGTTGAGTGCCACACTCGCGTACCAAGCCTTTCTTCTTGCGCATATCTTGCAGGAAGGATCTCATTTGTTTCGGGATGGGCAATATCTTATAGATCTTCCTTAATCTGCTTTGGCCAGCAAGCGGAACCGGCGCTGTCGTGCTTAAAACAGGATCTGTCTCTCCGGCTCTTTGTCCGTCACGAAATCTCACGATGGTCTTGCAGTAATACAAAGAGAGCCAACGATAGGTTTTGCGTATGCGCTCATATCTCCATCCATCCGATAGCGCGGCATCTATCTGGGTAAAATAATCCGCGCGGCTGGCGGCAAGGTAGTTGATGTCTGACGGATATAGGACCAATTCGCCAGAATATATAACGACAGGCAACCCGAGCAGGCTCATCTCTACTCCCACTGACGACCATGCATTCAAGAAAACATCAGTCTCCTGTGCCAGGTCATATAGCGAGAGATCGTCGTTCGGCCAGTTCACTCGCACGTTGGCTGGCAGATCCCGCAATTTCGCCTCGAGGGTCTTTACATGCTCTGACTTCACTGGATCGCGTTTGTTCGGGAATTCTCGCGGATGGACTCGAATCACCAGGAAGAGCTCAGGCCTTTGACGCACCCATTCTATGAGCGCCGCTACCCACTCGGTTTGAGAAGCGAACAGAAGATCGCTTGGCAGCTTCCTGGCCCCGACGTATTGAGAAGCGAACATTTCGTCGTAACTGCTCATCGTCGCGGTGATGATCTTTTGACCGCTGCTTACGCCGAAAAATCTCCGGATATCCGTGTCCTTGGCTTTTGCAGACGAATAGACGAGAAAATGTTTGGCCGTGAGTAGGGTCAAGAAATGATCTGTCACATAGCTAAGGTCCGTCGCTGGCGAAGGCGTATCCTTTACGGCTGGCCAGATCTGTTTCAGCCGCTTGAAGTACTCCATCGTATTGGTCTTGGCGATGATGAGAGTATTGTCCATGTCCGAAAGGTTGAGTCCATGATGCAGGAAGTAGGCCGGTATACCCTTGAGATCGGCGTAGCGCTCCCAGACACGATTGACAGAATACAGGGCGTTATACATCAGTATGCTGTCAGGCCGCTCTTTTTCAAGGATCCTTCGGCAAGCAAAGAATGATTCTAGGGTGCTCCTCACGTCAGCAAGGCACTTTGCCCATTCTGTTTCGCTGAAGTCTAGGTTCATCTTCTTGCTATGCAACAGCGTCTCATAGAGCGCGATCCTGCCTATGGCCACACCATCTATGGTGAGCGATTCTATCTGTTTTCTGTCGGAGGTGGTGATAATGGAATTTATTTCTCTCATGTCTTCCGCTGTGAGAATCGCACCTATGTCGTAGCCAGGCAGATCGAATTGCTTGCGCAGAGTGCGTTCGTGCATGAGCCGAGATCTGTGGCCCAAATGATAGCCTGGTGTGATGAAAAGGATTTCGTGGCCCTTTTTCTTGAGCTCATAGGCTATCGCAGCTTCAGCAAAAGCAAAATGCCATACTGAAGGGTAGGAGCAAAAGGATATTATCTTCATATAATGCCGGAAATGATAGCATGTTTTGTCATTGTTAAACCCCCTCCGATATGATATATATCGTTCATGTATAACGGCAAAACTATCCTAATAACGGGCGGAACTGGCTCATTCGGTCAAAATTTTGTCAAATTCCTGCTCCGGAATTTCAAACCAAAGAAGATAATCATATTCAGCAGGGATGAACTGAAGCAGTTCAGGATGCAACAGGAACTTTCGGAGCATAAGACACCGATCCGCTTTTTCCTGGGCGATGTGCGCGATCTAGCCAGGCTTCGGTTGGCCTTTCAGGATGTAGATATAGTGGTCCATGCGGCCGCCCTGAAACAGGTTCCGGCTCTCGAATACAATCCCTTCGAAGCGATCCAGACTAACGTCCTCGGTACGCAGAATGTGCTCATGGCGGCGCTCGAGCGGAAAGTCGCCAAGACGCTCCTCATATCTACCGACAAGGCTGCGGCGCCGGTCAATCTCTATGGTGCCACGAAGATGTGCGCCGAAAAGATCATGGTCTCCGGCAATGTCTATGCGAAAGATCATGATGCCAGCTTCAGCGCAGTCCGCTATGGCAACGTTATCGGCAGCAGGGGAAGCATAGTCGAGACCATACTGAACAAGACAGACGACAGCCCTCTCACCATCACTGATCCCGACATGACCCGGTTCTGGATAACTCTCGACCAATGCTTCGATCTAGTCACATATGCGCTTGAGAATATGATCGGCGGCGAGATCTTCATACCGAAGGTCCCTTCGATGAGGATCCCCGACCTATTCAAGGCTCTGGCTCCCGATAGGCCAGTCAAAGTCGTCGGCATACGTCCGGGCGAGAAGGTGCACGAGATCCTCATGACCAGCGAGGAGGCGTCGAGAGCATATGACCTCGGAGACTATTATGCTGTTATCCCGCATCTGCTCGACAACGCCCTCAGGAAGAAATATTCCTCAAAGAAGCCGCTCGGCCGCAAGTTCATCTATTCCAGCGATTCAAATAAAAAATGGCTAACCCAAAAAGAAATAAAAAAGCTGTCAGCCCTGCACTAGCATCGTACGGATGCCAGAACATCGACGGCTCGGACGAGAGCGCTGTTCTGCTCGCTTTAAGATCTGACCGGCTCACACAGGGGCCTAGAGTCGAAGAATTCGAAAAGAAGCTGGCAAGCTATTGCGGCGCTCGGCATGCAGTGGCTGTGAATAGCGGTACGGCTGCGCTCCACATCGCGTATCTGGCTGCCGGGATAGGCCGAGGCGATGAAGTCATAACGACTCCGAACACTTTCGTGGCGACATCGAACATGGCTTTGGCCGTAGGGGCCAAGCCTGTCTTTTGCGATATCAGACTAGATACTTTCAATATAAATGAAAAGAGCTTAGAGGCGCTCATCACCAAGAAGACCAAGGCGATTGTGCCGGTGGATTTTGCGGGACGGCCTTGCGACATGGACGCCATAATGAAGACGGCAAGCAGGCATGGCCTGACAGTGATCGAGGATGCCTGTCATTCTTTGGGGGCCTCCTATGGAGGGCGCAAAGTTGGGTCGCTCGCTCACATGACGGCGTTCAGCTTCCATCCTGTGAAGCACATCACGACTGGAGAGGGCGGCGCTGTGCTCACTGACGATGACGGATTGTATGAAAAGCTCAAACGCTTCCGATCGCATGGCATCGTAAAGGATAAAGACGGCTTTAACAGCATGATCGACCTTGGCTTCAATTACAGATTGCCCGATCTCAATGCCGCCCTGGGGACAAGCCAGCTGGGCCGCCTGGATCTTTTCGTAAAAAAGAGGCGTATGCTAGTAGAGGTATATCTCAAGCATCTGAAAGGTCTCGAGGAGATCATCCTGCCGGCTGGACCAGTCCCATCTTCATCGTGGCATCTATTCGTCATCCGCCTAGTGGATCCGGGGCAGCGCGCCACGCTCGCTGCCCATCTAAAAACGGCCGGTATCGCTAGCATGATCCACTATCCAGCCGTATACTCGCACCCATATTATAGACAGCACGGGTACGAAGGCCTGTTCC
Organism: uncultured Candidatus Saccharibacteria bacterium; assembly: GCA_964358005.1. GTDB lineage: Bacteria > Patescibacteriota > Minisyncoccia > Phycocordibacterales > PALSA-1337 > C7867-002. The sequence goes on from CAYHNH010000005.1 coordinate 50,557, forward strand.
TCCCAAATGAGGAGGCCTATCAATCTTCCTGCCTGACCCTGCCGCTCCATCCGCAGATGACCGCGAGCGACGCGTCATATGCATCGTCGGTGATAAGAGAATTTTTCGAAAATGACTGACAAATTCAAAATCGGGAATAGGATCATCGGGAAAGACAGTCCCGTTTTCATAATAGCTGAGATGTCCGGCAATCATAATCACGACTACGCGCGGGCTGTGAAGATAGTCGATGCGGCTGCCGAGGCCGGCGCCGATGCGATCAAGCTACAGACGTATACACCGGATACCATGACCATAGACAGCGATGAGGACTGGTTCAAGGTCAAGACGGACAATCTTTGGCGTGGCAAGACGCTTTATGACCTATATCGTTGGGCCAGCACTCCCTGGGAATGGCACTCCAAGCTCAAAAAGTATGCCGAGAAAAAGGGCCTGATATTCTTTTCCACTCCATTCGATGAGACTGCGGTAGATTTTCTGGAGGACCTCGGAGTCGGCTTGTACAAGGTGGCGTCCTTCGAGCTGACCGATGTGGCATTGCTCAAAAAGATCGCCAAGACCAGGAAGCCGATCATCATTTCGAGGGGCCTGGCCTCGCGCGAGGAAATCGGTCTGGCAGTCAGGACCCTGAAGTCTGGCGGCGCACCGTCGGTAGCGGTGCTGCATTGTGTGAGCTCATACCCGGCAACTGCAGAACAGATGAATCTGGCCACGATCCCAGACCTGGCAAAGAGATTCAAGGTGATACCAGGCCTGTCGGATCATTCGCTCGGTACGATCTCGTCGGTATCCGGTGTCGCGCTCGGCGCTAAGATCATCGAGAAGCATCTCACTCTCAAGCGATCCGAAGGAGGCCCTGACGCGGAATTCTCGCTCGAGCCTGCCGAATTCAAGGAGCTGGTAGGCTCTATCCGTCAGGTAGAAAAGGCCATAGGTCGCCCGAATTATGAGCTGACCCCGCGAGAGAAGCAGAATATAGTCTTTCGCCGTTCGCTGTTCGTCGTTGAGGACATAAAAAAGGGCCAGGCTTTTTCGGCAAAGAACATCCGTTGCATAAGACCAGGCTACGGGCTGGCGCCCAAGCATCTCGCCCGCGTCATCGGACAGCATTCTAAGTCTGTCATCAAGCGTGGCACCCCCTTATCATGGAAGCATGTCGCCAAATAGCATGAAAAAAAAGCTCAACATAACCATATTGGCAGACAATCCCGGAAGCTGGGTCATCCCGTATGCGAAGTCGCTTATCTCGACGCTGATGAAGGAAGGTCACACGGCCGTCCTCATCCATGACGCAAGAAAGGTCAGGAAGGGCGATCTAGCCTTTTTCTTGAGCTGCGAGAAGATCATTCCCCAGGAAATCAGGCAGAGGAATACTCATAATCTAGTAGTACATGAGAGCGCTTTACCCAAAGGCAAGGGCTGGTCGCCGCTTACTTGGCAGATCTTGGAAGGGAAGAATCGCGTGCCGATCACGCTTTTCGAAGCCGAGGACTCGGTGGATAGCGGGGATATATATCTAAAGGGCGAGATGATCTTCCGTGGAGATGAGCTCATAGATGAAATGCGCGCAATCCAAGGACAGAAGACTATTGAGATGATAATGGGATTCGTGAGACGATATCCGGGCATAAAAGGCACGAAACAGAAGGGTAAAGAGTCTTTTTATCCGCGACGGCGACCGGCGGATAGCGCTCTGGATACCAACAAACCATTGAAGGATCTATTCAATCAGCTCCGAGTCGCCGACAATGAGAGGTATCCGGTTTTTTTCATCCACAAAGGCAAGAGATATGTATTGAAGGTCTCAAAGCGGGCGACCTAGGATGTCTCCCTTGGTCGAATATCGGATTATCTTGTCTATCTCTTCCATCACTTTTAGAAAAAGATTGCACGAGGGATCCTCTGGTGCTCCCAGCACCGAATAGGCGACTGAAGGGTCCAGGACCTTTCCGGCCGTCCTTCTTACGCGCGGCACGTAGCATACATTAGTCACGAATACTGCCTTATCAAAGCCTTTTGTCAGGGGGTCTTCCATGAAAACTTCGAACTGAGTCTTGGTATTGGCTATCCCAAATCCTCCGCAGTCCTGGAAGGACGATATCTCACTCGGTATGCCAGCCTCTTTCATCATGAGCATGGCGGCCTGTCTCTCCTCGGTCACCCCGCTAAAGATGACCGGGATGGGCGCGCCGGTCTTTTCGAGCAGGTTGGCAGCTAACTTGACGCGCGACAAGCTCTCGCCTTTCATCGGCGGCCTGTCCCCGGCTAGTATGATGAGGGCAGAGGCATCGGCGGGGAGACTGTCGACAGGTCCTTTGTATAGCCTCGAGAATTCTTCTAGGAGTTCGTTCAGCACGTCTATACTTTATTGAACATTTGACAATATGTCAAGTTGATATAACCTATCACATATAATACTGTTCAGCAGAGATAAAGATGAAAACCAACTACATAATAGCGGCGATAAGGCCGTGGAATGAAGAGCTTTTCAAGGAGTTTTTTGGCAGGAAGCACAATTTCCATCTCATAAGCCGTCGGGAAGATCTGACCATCGAGCGCGTAAGAAAGATCGCTCCACGATACATATTCTTCCCGCACTGGTCATGGATCATCCCGGAGGAGATATGGTCCGAATATGAGTGCGTGGTGTTCCATATGACTGACCTCCCATACGGGAGGGGCGGCAGCCCGCTCCAGAACCTGATCTCTCGAGGCCACAAAAAGACCAAGATGAGCGCCCTCAGAGTGGACGGCGGCTTGGACACGGGCCCGATCTATCTCAAACGGGCATTCTCCCTGAAAGGCGATGCTGAGGCTATATACCGGAGGGCATCGAGGATGGTCTTCAAGGATATGATCCCCCGTATCGTGAGCCGCAATCCACAGCCTAGAGCCCAAGCCGGAAAAGTTGTATCATTCAGTAGGCGGACGCCGGCGGACTCCAGGGTCACCGACGAGATGTCTCTCGAGGAGATCTACGATCTTGTCCGCATGCTCGACGCGCCGGGATACCCGAAGGCCTTCATCGAAGGGAAGGGGTGGCGCATGGAGCTCACCAAGGCTAAACGGTCGAAGAGCGGTCTGTCCCTGTCCGCTTCGATACAAAAAATATGATTTCAGGCGCAAAAAAAATACTGGTCGTGGCTGCTCATCCTGATGATGAGGCTCTGGGCGCCGGCGGCACAATATTGAAGCATGTGGCGGAGAACGACCAGGTCTCCGTCCTTATTTTAAGTGACGGGGAATTGTCTCGCGGCACCGGCACGTCGGCTGATGTGGAGAAGAGAAGGACCAATGCTAAGGCTGCCGCCAAACTGCTCGGCGCGAGAGACCTCTTCCTGGAAAAGCTTCCCGACAATGCGTTTGACTCTGTGCCTCTGCTCTCGATAGCCAAGATCGTCGAGACATATGTCAGCAAGATCAAGCCTGACATCATCTATACGCATCATGGGGGTGACCTAAACGTAGATCACCGTCTGGCGTTTCAAGCTGTCATCACTGCCTGCAGGCCGCAGCCTGGCTTTTTCGTAAAGAAAATCCTGTCGTTCGAGGTACCCTCATCCACAGAATGGAATGCTGGCAACGCTCACAAGCTGTTTGCCCCAAATTTTTACAATGACATAGGCAAGACTATAGACGTCAAGATTGAGGCCCTGCAGCCTTATAAAGACGAAATGAGAGCGTATCCTCACCCGCGTTCATTTGATGGTGTGAGGCTCCTGGCCAAATACCGCGGCATGACCGTGGGCTATGAATACGCGGAGGCGTTCGAGATAGTAAGAGAATTAAATGACTAGCGCACTGGCTGTCGTCACTGCCCGCGGTGGCAGTAAGAGGATACCTAGGAAGAATGTAAAAAGCTTTCTTGGTCAGCCGATCATAAAATATGCCATAGATGCGGCGAAGGATAGCGGCATATTCGACGAAGTGATGATATCCACTGATGATCAGGAGATAGCGGAGATAGGCAAGTCTTTGGGAGCCGCGGTGCCATTCATGCGCTCGCCGGCTAATTCTAACGACACAGCGTCGACGGCCCCCGTCATCCTCGAGGTGCTGGGTGAGTACAAGAAGCTGGGCCGCGAGTTCGACTATGTGTGTTGCATATATCCCACGGCAGTCTTTGTCACGGGCGATCGTTTGCGCCTGGCAAAAGGGATCATGGAGGAGAAAGCGGCTGATACCGTTTTCACTGCCGCCAGGTTCGGCCATCCGATACAGAGGGCCATAAGGCTGAGAGATGATGGCAGTGCGGCCATGATCTCGCCAGAGATGGAGAAAGTCCGTTCACAGGATCTCGAGCCCTCATATCACGATTGCGGACAGTTCTACTTCCTGCGAGTGGACAGATTTATCGAGCAAAAGAAGCTCTTTCAGGAGCGCACTTTCATCATGGAGGTGCCGGAATCTGAGATCCAGGACATAGACAACGAGGAAGATTGGAAAATGGCAGAAGCGAAGTTCAGCTATCTGCTAAACGAGAGGAAGCTATGATCGGAGGACCCTCGAGGGAAGCGAGAAACTGCCCACCGAGGTAGGCGCATTCTCGTCCTTTGCCTTCACGATGAGCGGCTTGGTCATGCCATCTATCACATCGTAATTCGTCGGTGTGCCTTGAGTGACGGCATCCGCGTCGCCGATCCAGAAATACAGTATGTATTCGCCCGGCCTTATTGCGGTGAGGTCGACCTCGATGGTCACGACGCCTTCGTCGCCATTTTTTATGCTGCCCTTTCTTATCTCATGCTTTATATCTGTAAGGATTTCGCCTTTTGTCTTGGTCGAATAGAGATTGATCTTGGCGTGCAAGCCCTGCATATCTGCTAACGCCTTGTAGGAGAGCCTGAACGACACTGTCTCTTTCACTGTGAACAAGTTACGTTCGGCACCGGCGTCGTCTAGGATCTCGATCTTCGTGAAGCTTAGCGTCCCGGAACCGCGTCTGCCGGCGCTTTTGCCGCCCCTGTTGATCGTGATCTCGCTGGTCTGGCGGTTGTTGTATTCGTTGAGCGCGCTCTCGGTATCTCCATCGAAGATCTTCTTGCCCTTTTCGAGCACTATACAGCGCTTGCAGAGGCTACGTATGGCTGTCATGTTATGGCTCACGAATAATATGGTCCGGCCGTCCATCTTGGTGATCTCATCCATCTTGCCGAGGCACTTCTTCTGGAATTCGGCGTCGCCGACGGCCAGGACCTCGTCAACGAGGAGTATGTCAGGTTCCATGTGCGCGGCCACAGAGAAGGCCAAGCGGACGTACATGCCGCTCGAGTAATGCTTGACCGGCGTGTCCAGGAATCTCTCTATGCCGGCGAAGGCCACGATCTCATCGAACTTGCGAGCTATCTCGCGTTTCTTCATGCCGAGGATGGCGCCGTTCAGGAATATATTCTCGCGCCCGGTGAGCTCCGGGTGGAAGCCCGTGCCGACCTCCAGGAGGGAACCGAGGCGACCGCGGATGACTACCTCGCCATCGGTGGGCGGGGTTATCTGGGAGAGTATCTTGAGCAGGGTGGATTTGCCGGCGCCGTTGGCCCCGACCACGCCTACGACTTCACCGCGCTTCACGCTGAAGCTGACATCCTTCAAAGCCCAGAACTCCTCTTTCTTCTCCAGGCCGACGGCGCGCCTGGCCCGCTTGGCCATGAATGAGAAGGGATGCCTGGCGATGTTGGCTAGGACGTCCCGGAGCGCGATATAGCCGCCTCGCATGTGGGCGATGTCATATTTCTTGCTGATGCTCCTTATTTCTATTATGGGCTTTTCCATTCTATTATATTATGTCTATATGATGTCGGCGAAATATCTTTCCGTCTTTTTGAAATAGGTCAGGCCTATGACTAGAAGGACTACGCCAGCGATGAACGACGCCAGGATGAGGGCCCAGTTCACTGGTGTAGTGCCGAGCAGGGCGGCGCGGGCGCTCTGGATGACTCCCATCATGGGATTGAGGGCTAGGAATTTCGAATAGGCGCCAGCGATGGAGGCTGGGTATATCACAGGAGTGACGAACAGGAGGAGCTGGATGAAGAATGGCAGGGCATAGCGGACGTCGCGGTATTTTATGTTGACCGCAGACAGCAAGAGGCCGAGGCCTATGGCCGACATGAAGGTGAGTATGAGTAGGAGCGGCAGGATGAGGAGGCCGCCGAGGTTCGGAGTATAGCCGTAGTAGATCATCATACAGATAAGGATAACGGCGGCGATGAGGAAGTCTATGAATTTGGTGAGCACTGTGGAGATGGGGAGGAGCAGGCGCGGGAAGTAGACCTTGGAGACGATGGCTTTGTTGGCGAGGAGGGAATTGCTGGTCTCACCGAGAGCGTCAGAGAAGAACTGCCAGAATAGGAGGCCTGTATAGACGAAGATGGGATATGGGACGCCGTCTGAAGGGACACCTACGAGGGTGCCGAAGAAGAATGAGAAGACCACCATCGTGATGAATGGTTGGAGCACTGACCACAGAACGCCGATAGCGGTCTGCTTGTAGCGGACTTTGAGGTCCCTCCAGGATAGGAAGTACAGCAGTTCGCGGTAATTCCAGAGCTCTCGCAGGTCGGAAAGGTGGAATAACCGCTTCGGGCGTATTACGGTTACGGCCGTAGACATGGCGTATATCCTAGCATTTTAGAGCTTTTTTCACCACTTTTAGGTGGGTGGCTCGGTGTGGTTTGTGCGCCGTGGGGGGGGTGTCACCCTTCCTTCAGCTCAACTTTTTTTATTTACAATATCAGCAGGATGTTTTGCTATATGATGCTATATGAGTTTTTGTACGTTTGTACTCCCAAAAGAGCAAGGAAGTTACGTCAGGAACTCTAGCTTGATGTCCTGATCCTAGCCACAGCATCACATATATCCGTTACTGTATATGAAAATTCCTGTGGTGAAGGAGAGTGATCTCCCCCGGGCCTCGTTGCCGCCGGTGCCGTGGCGGCAACGGTGGTCTCCTTCAAAAACCCGAAAAGCAATCACGGACAACACCTAAAAAGCATTGTCTAGTTGAATAGGCGCCACAAGGGTTTTTGGCCGACCAAAATATTGTGCGACACGAAATGACCCCTTCAGATTTTTTGAGGTTTTGAAGGAGGAACTCCCACCAACCATTATAGGCCCGCCAGCCGCAGACCCTCTTATTTGTATGCGATTTTTTTTACGATTTGCCTGGACGATTCTTGCAAAACGGCCGTTATATTAGTACTCTTACATCCATCATGATTAAAAAGACTGCCAAATTCATATCTACTACAGCATTATTCCTCGTCCCCTTATTCGCCCTCATAGTCGCCGATTCGTTCTTCTTCCCGTTCATAACAGGGAAGGCCTTTTACTTCCGCATTCTCGTAGAGGTCGCTTTCGCTGGCTGGCTCATCCTGGCATTTATGGACGCCAAATACAGGCCGAAGTGGACGCCTCTCACTATCGGAGTCAGCCTTTTTGCTCTCATCACTCTCATTGCTGATCTCCTCGGCGTCAACCCGATCCGCAGCCTGTGGTCCAACTTTGAGCGCATGGAGGGCTGGATGGCCATCGTCCATCTCTGGGCGTTCTTCATCGCCGCCACTGGCATATTCGGCTCAGGGGAGGAAGGCAAGCGCATCTGGCACCGCTGGATCAACGTCCAACTAGGAGTAGCGGTGATCGTTGCCATCTACGGCATCCTCCAGCTCATGGGAAAGCTCGATATCCACCAGGGCTCGACCCGTATAGACGCCTCACTCGGTAACGCGGCGTACATGGCGGTCTACATGCTTTGGAATACCGGCTTGGCCGCGTACATGTTCTGTGTCGCACGCGCTAAGCAGATTGGCCGCTCGGGATTCTTCCAGTGGGCATATCCGATCATCGCTATCATCTTCGGCTACGAAGTATTCCAGACTGCCACACGCGGCACGATCCTCGGCTTGATTGGCGGCATCATGCTGGCGCTCTTGCTCTACGCCATCCTTGCTAAGAATGCTTCCAAGTCCAGGCGCTGGTACGTAGTGGGTGTCATCGTGCTCATGCTCGCTCTCGGCGGCGTCTTCTGGGCCAATCGCGACGCGCAGTTCGTGAAGGATAGCGAAGTGCTATCTCGCATGGCATCCATCTCATGGTCGCAGGCACAAGGTCAGGCCCGCAACTACATCTGGCCGATGGCGGTCAAAGGCCTCGCGGAGCGCCCTATCCTCGGCTGGGGGCAGGAGAATTTCAATTATGTTTTCAATGCCAATTACGCACCGAAGATGTGGAACAACGAGCAGTGGTTCGATCGAGCCCACAGCGTCTTCCTGGACTGGATGTCGGCTTCGGGCATCGTAGGCCTTCTCGCATACTTAGCCCTGTATGTCCTATTCCTAGTGATGGTCTGGAAATCCTCGATGACCATAGGCGAGAAGAGCATCTTGACCGGCCTCATCGTGGGCTATGCAATACACAATATATTCGTGTTCGATAACATAGCGAGCTACGTCCTGTTCTTCGCGGCTTTAGCTTTTGTGAATTCATTCCGAGAAGGCCGTCCGATAAAGGCGCTAGGAGAGAAGTCCTTGTCTTCCGAAGGTATCGCCTACATCGCGGCCCCGGCCGTGCTCATAGCGCTCATCGCCGTCCTGTATGCTTACAATGTAAGGCCTATGCAGGCCAATACTAGGCTCATAAAGGCGCTTAGCGCATGCGCTACGCAAAATCCGAGCGCGGAACTATTCGAGAGCGCGCTCTCCGTCCGCGCCTATGTCGCCAGTCAGGAGATCAGGGAACAGCTCCTGGCATGTTCCAACCGCGTCCTCACCTCGGATCAGCAGACTGGCCAGGTCAAACAGGTTTTCTTCAATATCACCAAGCAGTCCATCCAGGACCAGATAGCGGCGACTCCATTCAAGGATGCCCGCATCTATGTGCTCGCAGGCTCATTCATGAATATGATCGCGCGCTTCGAGGATGCTCTACCGCTCTTGGCCCAGGCTCACGAGCTGTCGCCGACCAAGCAGAGCGTGAACGTCGAATACGCCACGGCGCTCATCAATAACCGCAAGCCTGCCGAAGCGGTCAAGATACTGGAGGCCGATTACGCGGTCACTCCGGAGAACGAGCATGTGAGGGATCTGTACGCTCTTGCGTTGGTCGCTAACCAGCAGGAGGCGAAGGCTAGGCAGATATTCAGCGCCGAGCCGGAGATGTTCGAGACTATGCAGATGGCGCAGGCTTATACGATAGCCAACCAGCTGGATAAGGCGATCATGGTATATAAGAAATTCCTGGAGAAGAATCCGAACGATCTGAACGCCTCAGTGCAGCTGGCTCGCTTGCAATATACGACGGGGCAGAAGTGGGAGGCTGTGCAGACTTTCAGAGCTTTGCAGAAGGCCTATCCGCAATATAAAGACGCGATAGAGGCGGCTATCCAGGAGGCGAGCAGGTAGAACCAAAGAATCCAATAACGCAAAAGGCCGCCGAGGGCGGCACTTTGCGTAGACATTTTTGGAGAGTGCCCACACTGGGTACTCACGGCCGTAGTCTAACACATTAGTAGCGTAAAATCAAGCTGCTGTGTATAATATATGAGGATTGTACCAAGTGATGGCGACGGCTGTACTCACATTATATTAGACATATTATTTGGAGCTCGCACCCGTCGCCATCAGTTGGCGCAAACATGACAAAAGAGCAGGATTGCGGTATCTTTAGTGCCCGCCTGCCGGCAGGCAGGTCCCTAAAATCCATGAAACTACACGAGAATGTGCCACTAGCTCAATATACGACATTCAAGATCGGCGGTCCGGCCAGATTCTTCTGCGTGGTCATGTCAGGCCCTGGCCTCATCGAGGCAGTGGCTCTAGCCCAGAAGGAGAAGAAGCGCATCCTCGTCCTGGGGGGCGGCTCGAACATACTCATATCTGATGCGGGGTTCCCAGGCGTTGTTATCAAGAATGAGATCATGGGCAAGGGCATCGTGCCTCTAGGTGATGGTAAATTCAAGCTGTCGGTCGGGGCGGGCGAGATGTGGGACGAGGTAGTCCAGACTGCGGTGGACAATGGCCTATACGGCATAGAGAATCTCTCGGCCATACCGGGCACTGCTGGTGCCGCTCCGGTCCAGAACATCGGAGCATATGGCTCGGAGGTAGCCGACACGGTATTGTCGGTGCGCGCTCTCGACACCAAGACCATGAAGTACGTGGAATTTTCCAATAAGAAGTGCCATTTCGGTTACCGGGATAGCATATTCAAGCACAAGAAGGGCCGCTACATAATCATCCAGGTGGATTTCAAGCTATCGAAGAACGGCAAGGTCAACATCGGCTACAAGGATCTCAAGGAATATTTTGGCGAGCGCAAAGATCCGTCGCTTCCGGAAGTGCGCGATGCGGTCATAGACATACGTTGGAAGAAGCTGCCGGACTGGAAGATGTGGGGAACTGCCGGTTCTTTCTTCAAGAATCCGATCATATCCAAAGCGAAATATGACAAGCTGAAGGCAGTGCACCCGAAACTGCCCGGCTATCCCGAACCTGCCGACCGCGTGAAAGTACCGCTTGGATGGATACTCGACCATATCTGTCACATCAAAGGCCACATGGCCGACAACGTCGGTTCATACGAGAATCAGGCTCTAGTCTTCGTCACCAAGCCTGGCGCCACGGCCATGCAAGTCGTCTCTCGTGCCCAGAAGCTCATGGAGATGGTGGAGCGCGAAACAGGCATCAAGATAGAGGCCGAGGTTGAGTGGGTCAATTAAGCCTGATAGACTCTTGAAATGAAGGATTACCTGAAGTCACCCTTTAAGACGTTTTATTTTGCCCTATATCCATATAGGGGCAGATTTTTGGTCATAGTGACCTTGGTGATTCTCGGTAACATCTGTAGCTATTCCATGCCTTATTTTTTGAGGCTCATAGTGGACAAAGCCACCGCAACCACTGGAGTCGTAGCCTTTTCTGAGCTGTTCCCGGTTTTTTTATTGCTAGCAGCGGCCCTCATTCTCCAAGAGCTCTTTTTCAGAACAGGACACATCATCGAGACCTATACCATACCGAACATATTCTCTCATATAACGAGTTCTCTCTACGAAGGCCTGATCAGGCGCCCAGCATCTTACTTTGAGAACAAGTTTTCCGGAGATCTAGGAAGGCGCATAGAGCAGATACGTTCATCCGTACTGTTCTTCTGTGAATTCCCTTGGGAAGCAGGTTGGATCGCCTTATCTCTCATCATGTCGGCTCTGATCTTGAGCACGACCCATGTCTATATATTCGCGACTTTTATGGTGTGGATGATACTTTTCATAGGGACAACGATACCGCTCGTAATTTGGCACCATAAGGCTTCTGAGAAAGTGGCCTCCACACATGCGGTGTTGAGCGGAAACATCATAGATACGCTTGCCAATGCGTCCCTAGTCCATGTATTCGGGGGAGTGCCGTATGAGCAGCAGCATAATCAACGTGCAATATCCACCGTGGTAGAGGCAGAGCGCAAGATGCGGTGGATATTCATTCTCAACAAATTCCAGAATGGCATGAGCTTGGCAGTCCTTGGGATATCTCTCACATATGTAAGCGTGCTTCTTTTTAGCCGTGGGGAATTCAGTGTTGGTGAATTCGTGCTGGTAGCGGCGACCATCCCGTCTCTAATAGGTGTGATCTGGAGCTTCGGTGAGTTTGTCGTCCGTGTGTCCAGGAATCATGGGGAGCTATCGAATGCCGTGGCGCATCTTCGTGAGGATCAGCAACAGCTCAGTGGTGGAAAGGTTTCCAATCACTCATATGAGAGCTACCCTATAGAGTTCAAAAAAGTGATTTTCCAGTATCCGAGCACGTCTGGGCCGGTCTTTGACAGTTTTTCCTTGTTCATCAAGCAGGGAGAGAAGGTCGGCATCGTCGGAACTTCCGGTGCCGGTAAAAGCACACTAGTGAAGCTGCTTTTGAGACAGCATGAATTCAACGGGGGTGATATTTCTATCGCCGGCATTCCGATCAGGGATTTCTGTCTGGAGGCCTTTTATAAACTCATATCATACGTGCCGCAGGATACTTCGCTTTTCCACAGGACTCTGTTCGAGAACATAAAGTACGCGAAGGTGGATGCCACAGACCAGGAAGTATTTGAAGCAAGCAGAAGGGCCAATGCAGATAGTTTCATAAAATCTTTTCCTAACGAATACGAGACGATGGTAGGTGAAAGAGGAGTAAAATTATCTGGAGGTCAGAGGCAAAGGATAGCTCTTGCAAGGGCGATACTTAAGAATGCTCCTGTCCTGGTTCTCGATGAGGCGACAAGCTCCCTTGATACTGAAAGCGAAACCTCGATACAGGCATCCCTGGCCAAGCTTTTCGAGGGCCGTACCGTCATCGCGATAGCGCACAGACTTTCGACACTAAGGGCTATGGACCGCATTGTAGTTTTGGAAAATGGTATCGTCGTCGAAAGCGGCAACCCTCAGGAATTGCTGAAGGAGGAGGGGAGCATATTCAAGAAGATGTGGGAACAGCAGCGGGATGGATTCATCACCTGATTTAAGGGACCAGCCAGGAGTTTTAATCTTGCACGAAGAACGGTGGCAGATGTGAGTTGAAGAACATCTCGTAGGAAATTCCTAGCAAGGAATTTCCGAGATATAGTGCGAGCTCTGCAGAGCTCGACGCGTGTTCTGAGACGCACATCTGCCACCGTTCTTCCTGCGACGTGTTCATCAACCTGAAACCGCTCCCATTCTTCCTGCGGGCGCTCAAATGTGATAAAGTGCCCCTACTTATGTCATTTCTGGACAAAATCCGGGGAAAATCGACGACGCTAGGCGTGCGCGCATTCGAGCCAAATGTCGTCAAGATCAATGCCCTAGAGCCTGCCGTGAAGGCGCTTTCGGATGAGGCTTTGAAGGGAAAGACCGCTGAATTCAGGGCCAGGCTCGCCGTTGTGAAGGGAAAAGCAGGCGATGAAGAGAAAGCCGCTCTCGAGGCCATCTTGCCAGAAGCTTTCGCCGTCGTTCGCGAGGCCGCGCTGAGGACACTCGGCCAGAGGCATTTCGATGTCCAGCTCATCGGCGGCATGATATTGCACGCTGGGGGCATAGCCGAGATGAAGACTGGGGAGGGCAAGACTCTGGTGGCGACGCTGCCGCTTTACCTCAATGCTCTGACCGGCAAGGGCGTCCAGCTCATCACGGTCAATGACTACCTGTCACGCCGCGA
>CAYHNH010000006.1:0-54395 GCA_964358005.1 uncultured Candidatus Saccharibacteria bacterium
CGCAAGATATTGGAAATGCGCCATGGCTTGAACGACGGCATCACTCATACGCTCGAGGAAGTCGGTCGCGAATTCGGTGTCACCCGCGAGCGCATCCGTCAGATCGAAGCCAAGGCTCACGAAAAGATCCGCCAGCACGACCAGGCTGCTAGGCTCAAAAACTACTAACACCGCCGATGGTCGATCTCAACCTGCTGTTTTTAGAGTACCGAAAGAAAGGTCATGATCTTTCTAGTCCAAAGGAGATACGATCTGGAAAAGAGGCAGTAGTCTATCGGGTGGAGCAAGCTGGAAAAGCTTATGCTCTCAAGGTCTACAAAAAGCCCGAGGTGAGGGCGTTTGCGCGCAATGAACAATACCTTGACGGCACATTTCGTAAGAATCATAGCCTGCGCAAGGCTATCTCCAAGGGCAATGCTTTTTCCAAGGGATTCCTGTCATCGTCCTGGGTCAAACGCGAATTCGATATTTTGAAGAATTTGAATAAGCATGGGGCAGGCATCCCGGAAGTGATCGACTGGACATCCTCATCGATCTTGATGGAATTTGTTGGTGACGATGATGCGGCGCCGAGGTTGATCGACATCGAGCTCGAGCCGGCTGATGCAAAAAAGGCATTCGATTCGATCATCGACAGTGTCAGTCTGTTCCTGAAGACCGGTATTGTTCACTCTGATCTGTCGGCGTACAATATTCTCTGGTGGAAGGAGAGGCCCTATATCATCGATTTTCCCCAGGCTATCGATATCAGGCAAAATCCTAACACTAATGATCTTTTGAAAAGGGACATCGACAACGTGATCAAGTATTTTGAGAAGGTTATAGAGATAGATAAGGAATGTATTTATCTTAGGTTTAAGCTCAATTAAGTAGGCGGGTATATGATGAGATAATTAAGTAAAAATAACATGGCAACAATAGATGATTTTCAGAAGTTAGACATACGAGTTGGAAAAGTGCTCGAGGTGAATGACTTTCCGGAGGCAAAGAAGCCTGCCTATAAGCTAAAGATAGATTTCGGACCAGAGATCGGCGTCAAGAATTCCTCGGTACAGATCGTCGCCCTATACAAAAAGGAGGAGCTGGTAGGCAGGCTGGTATTAGGAGTGGTGAATTTCCCGATACGCAAGATAGGCCCGTTCGAGTCTGAAGTCCTGACGCTCGGAGCGCCTGACAAGGATGGTAAGGTCATCCTGATTAAGCCTGACTTCGAAGATGCCGTGATAGGTGGAAAGATGTTCTAGTTAGGACTGGTAGTCGCTACAGTGGAGCTGGCAGTCAGTGGCAGCAGCTTTATGGTCCCTATGATATCCCTGGCTGTCGCCATGTCCTTGGGGGTAGCATCTTCATAGGCAAAGACCGCTATGCCGACACCACGCGTCTCCGAGCGCGGTAAAAGATAGAACTCTAGGCCATTGGAGACACCCGTCGAGAATTCGTTATCGCCAAGCGTCACCTTGGTGGTCGTGGCGGCCTTGAACGGGTCCGTTATCGCAGTGTCATAGTATCCGATCTGGAGATGCATGCGCTCCTTCGAGGTGACAGATACCTCGGGAGTGCCGCTGGCATTCATGGTTGTCGTCGTCGAAACGTTGATCACTGCTACAAAGAGGCAGCAGGACTTGTCGGTGAGTTGATCCAGGAGGGTCCAGCCGTGCGGGTATCTAAGCTCAAAAGAGAAGTCATTCTCTCCGTAAACATTCCAGGAGGTGGTCTCATCATTTAGGGTGAAATAGCCGACGATGATCGCAATGATGACAACTACTATTATCAGGATCAGGAGCCCTTTTCGCTTGGTGATGGTCATATTTTTCAGTATGATACCATATCTCTATGAAAAAGCTCACGAAAACGGATTTTATCTCATACCGCGAATGTCGCAAGAATGTCTGGGTCAAGTGGCACAGGAAAGATATCTATGACAAATGCGAGCTGTCTGAATTCGAACAGTCTCTTTTGGCTACCGGAAATGAGGTCGAGGAGCACGCGCGCAAGATGTTTCCGGGTGGATATACTGTCGAAAAAAGGTCAGAAGGGGCAGAGGAGCTGACTAAGAAGCTCATGGCTGAGCGTACCCCTGTCATATTCCAGGCGGTTTTCTCGACGGCTCAGTATCTTGCGGCTGCCGACGTGCTCAAATGGGACCCGCAGGCTGGGGCGTACAATCTGTATGAGGTGAAGATGTCTTCGACAGAAGAGGAGGATGATGATGGAAATGTGAAGGTGGACAAGAAAAAGGAGCTGCAATTCGAGTACGACCTGGCTTTCCAGGTGAATGTGGCCGAGGCATGTTCGCTGGCTTTCAATAGGAAATTCCTGATCAGGCTGAACAAGAAGTATGTGAGACAAGGGGATCTGGATTATGCCCCGAACCAACTTTTTATAATAGAGGACAAGACTGAGGCAGTGAACAAGCTCAAGTCTTTTGCTGCCACCGAGATGGAAAGTGCCGCTATATACCTTTCGGAAGAGAAGGAGACCGCGCCGTATTGTGAGTGCTATTACAAGGGACGGTCATCGCACTGCACGACCTTCGCTTTCAATAACCGCGAGAAGAATATTCCGGCTTACAGCGTCCATGATCTGAATAGGATAGGGAACAGCAAGGCTTATCTCAAGGAGCTCCTAGATGAAGGAGTCCTCCATATCAAGGATGTACCGGAAGATGATAGGCTCATGCCGAAGAAGGGCAAGGATGGCATGCCCGGCAAGCCGAGGAAGCTAAATCAGGTCCGCGTCCACAAAACCCAGGTGCCGATCATCGATCATGGCTCCATAAAGGCCGAGCTAGGCCTATTGAGATTCCCGCTGTATTTCCTTGACTACGAGACCTATCCCACAGCCATACCGATCTTCATCGGCTATCATCCGTATCAGCACATCGTCTTTCAGTATTCTTTGCACGTATTGAGGAGCAAAGATGCCGAGCTGGAGCATTACGAATGTCTAATCTTTGACGGCGATCCAGCCGAACGCATATCTGCCAGCCTACGCAAGAACATCGGCGATACGGGTACCGTCATCTCCTGGTACAAAAAGTTTGAGAACGCGCGAAATAAGGAGCTTGGTCACCTCCTGCCTGATTATAGAGAGTTCTTCGACGATGTGATAAGCCGCACGTATGACCTCATGGACATCGTAGAGAACCAGCATTATGTGCACCCTGAATTCTATGGCAAATCCTCGATAAAAAAGGTCCTACCGGCTCTCATCAAGGACGCCGAATTGTCGTACGGCTCATTGGGTGTGAAGAATGGAACTGAGGCTATAGAGGCATACAGGCAGATAACTAGTGGTGAGCTTCCGCCTGAGGCGGCCAAGGCCAAGGAGCTTGAAATGCTCAAATACTGCAGGTTGGATACCTATGCCATGTATAAGCTCTGGAGGTTTTTCGACTCTATATCGGTGGAGTAGACGTTGCCGGTATCGTCGTGATCAGAGTGTCGATGACTTTTTTCAGCATGGGAAACGTCTGGACTCCCTCGAGAGGTATCTGATTGCCAGATGGTGTGATGATGATGGTGAGCGGCGTTCCGGTCACTCCAGCTTTCAGTCCGGCATCATAAGCTTGCTCGATCTTCTCCTTGAATCGGCCGCTCGATAGGCAATCATTGAACGAGACTGGATCCAACCCGGCGCCCTCGGCCGTCTTGCGTATAGCTTCGCGATCTATAGCGGCGCTCCTCCCCGCGCCATCTTCAGGGAATGCGTTGAACCATATCTTTTCGAACTCGAAGAATCCAGCATTGCCGCCGAGCTGGGCTGCACATTCGAGGGCTTCAGCCTGAATGAGGGAATTTGGGTGAGGGATGATTCCCTGCACTTGCCTGAAGAGTGGGAAATGCCTGTAAATCCAGGCGACCTTGCCAGTCGGGCCGTATGTATCCATGACCTGCTCGAGGGCCGGGTTAAAGAGCTTGCAATATGGGCAGGA
Source organism: uncultured Candidatus Saccharibacteria bacterium (assembly GCA_964358005.1). Lineage (GTDB taxonomy): Bacteria > Patescibacteriota > Minisyncoccia > Phycocordibacterales > PALSA-1337 > C7867-002. The sequence goes on from CAYHNH010000006.1 coordinate 3,935, forward strand.
AAGGTCGGAATACTCGATGAGCTTGATAGGCGCGTTGGGGTTGCCGAGGATGTGGTCCGCCGCTGTCACCGCGGGCACTCCACCAGAGGCTGCTTGTGGTTCTCCGCTTGGTCTGTTCGCTACGGGTCCGGAGCTCGCTGGCTTGTTTATCCAGATGAGAGCCCCGGCGATGAGAGCCCCGGCAATGATTACGGCCGCAGGCAGAGTCAGGTATCCCGCTTCTTGTTTCCTAGTCATGCGCTCATTATAGCCTTTTAGAAGGGCAGAGTGAATGTAAGCGAACTACCCTCCGGGATGCTCCAGGGTACAGTATTGAGCGCGATATTTTTCAAAATCCCGGCATCTTTGTATTTGAGATGGCCGTTCTTCATCGCAAAATCGTAGAGCTCCCTGGTGATGCGTACGTCATCCGTGCAATAGGCGATGAGTTTGTCCATCTCGCCGTTCCTCCACCATTCGACTGCCTCAGCTCCGTTGCCTGATTTAGACGTTCCTAATGTCGCGGCGGCTACCGAGTCTAGTTTTAGCCTGCGCCCCAGCACCAGCTGTACCTCGCGCATCAGGTCTATGCTCTTTATCTTGGTGAGGTCGCCGGTATAATATTTGTTAAGCAGAGGTATGTCGAAATGATCGCCATTCCAGGTGACTATACCTTCGGCCGATTCGAGTATAGGCCAGAGATTCTTCAGGGCCGGCTCGGTAAAGCTCGAATATGTGTCTGTGAGCGAATCGTGTATGCAAACGACTGATATATCGAGTGATTTTGGGTCGTTGGAGCCGACATCCTGAAAGAAATTCCGGGTCTCCAGGTCGAGAGTGACTATGCGCATCGGGGTATTCTACAGCATCGATTCCTCGCCTGTCGAGAGGTTTTTGACCTTGAGCGTCCCAGTCTTCACCTCATCATCTCCGATGACGATGATCTTGGGTATGCCGCGCTTGCTAGCATTGCTCACCTTGTCGCCGGTTTTCTTTAGGGAGAAGTCGACAGAGATGCGCAGGCCTTTTTCGCGCAGTTCCTGGGCCTTTTCGAAGGCGAAAGGAGCGTTTTCCTCGCCTACTATGAGCAGGGCTATGTCGGCTGGGCCAGTTTGCTTCGGAAGGTTGCCATATGTCTCCATCAGGTCACGGGCGACGACGTCACCTGCGCCGAACCCGACGGCTGGGACTTTTTCATTGCCAAAGATAGCTAAGAGATCGTCATAGCGGCCGCCACCGAAGACAGAGCGGTTATTGGCGGCATTCAGGTCGTATACCTCGAATATGGTGCCGGTGTAGTAGTCGAAGCCACGCATCAGGGTCTGGTCGAAACGCGCGTTAGTTATCCCGAGCTTTTCGAGTGCGGCCAGTACGGCACGGACCTCCTTTAGCCCCTCATGCTCCTCTTTCGTCTGCGGCAAGTGCGAAGTGAATTCTTCGAAATTCTTGGAGTTCAGTAGGGTCAGGAATTTGTCAGCAGTCACATCTGGATCAGGTATGGAGGCCTTGGAATCCTGGAATATCTCACGCACAGTTATGTCGAAGGCCTCGGCCTTCATCTTGTTCTTCTTATCTATAAGCTTGCCCAGTTTGTGTGCCGCCTCGTCTGACAATGGGAATACCTCATGGAGGATATAGTTCACTATCTTGCGGTTGTTGATGCGGATCTCGAAGTCGGTGTCCTTAAGGCCGTAGGCGCGGGTGATGTCATAGGCGATATTCAGTATCTCTACCTCGGCATTTATAGACTCTACGCCGAATATATCCACATTGAGCTGCCAGTGCTCGCGGACCCGGCCGCGCTGAGGCTGTTCATATCTGAATAGGTTGGGCATCGAGAACCACCTGACCGGATATATGAGCTCGCGCTTCCTCGCGGCTATCATCCTGGCTACAGTTGGCGTCATCTCGGGGCGCAGTGTCACTTGGCGGTCGCCACGGTCTATGAAGGTGTATGTCTGCTCGTTGACTATCTCTTCTCCAGTCTTGGCCTTGTAAAGATCGGCTGGCTCCAGGACAGAGGCGTCATATTGTTCATAGCCGAATTTGCGTGCTGTGACGCGCCATATATCGAATATGGCATTCTGGATGGCCATGTCTTCGGGGAAGAAATCGCGGACGCCTTTGTAGGAGTCGGTGGAGAGTTTTTTGGCTTTATTCTCTGGCATGGGCTACATTGTAACAATATATGACAGAAAATGCAGTCATCATCTGGAAGGAGCTGGGCGAGACACCTTTGGGGGCTCTAGAGCGCTATCGTGCTACGCGGCCGGAGCTTGTCGGGCTGCCTATGACGTATGCAGGCCGGCTCGATCCTATGGCTGAAGGCGAGTTGATCATCCTTGTTGGAGAGGAATGCAAGAATAAGGATAAATATCTTGGCTTGGACAAGGAATATGAGGTTGAGATAGTTTTCGGCGTCGAGACCGATACGTATGATGCGCTGGGACTTGCGGTTTTGGGACAAAATTTGGGCCAAAACGCGTATGTCCTGCGGAAGCATGTTGGCAAGTTCAAACAAGAATACCCGGCTTACTCATCGAAGACTGTTGGTGGTAAGCAGTTGCATGAACTGGCGCGGGCAGATGAATTGCCGGATGAGATGCCGACAAAGGAGGTTGAGATTTATTCTATTGAAAAAATAGGGGAGAGCGTTATTTCCGCTGTCGATTTGAAGTCACAAATTTTTGCAGCTATTGATAAGGTGACAGGAGATTTCAGGCAAAAAGAAATCCTAGCCAGTTGGGACGAAGTGTTTTCAAGCGGACCAGATGGATTCAGTGTTATTAAAATAAGGGTCAAATGCTCAAGCGGTACTTACATGAGGTCATTGGCTCATAGAATGGGAAAGGATATTAAAATTGGTGCCTTTGCGCTGTCGATCAAGAGGACAAAAATTTACCTATAGATATTCTATTGCCCAAGATCCTTGCGGCGACCGCGCGCGCGATCGAGCTCGGTCAGGAATTTCTTGCGCAAGCGGATGGACTTCGGGGTGATCTCGAGATATTCGTCATCGCGCATGAGCTCTAGGCCGCGTTCGATGGAGAGCTCAAAATGGGGAACGAGCGTCAGGGCCTCGTCCTTGCCTGAAGAGCGCATGTTGCTCATAGCCTTGGCCTTGCAAGGATTGACATCGAGGTCGTCACCCTTGGCAGTGTCGCCGATGACCATGCCCTCGTAGACTTCGACAGCTGCGCCGATATAGAGACGTCCGCGATCCTGGAGATTCCAGAGAGAGAAGCCGAAGGTGCGGCCGCTCGCCATGGATGTCATGGAGCCCGTCTCGCGCTTCTCGATCTCGCCAGCGTATGGTTTGAAGCCCAGCACTCGCGAAGACATGATACCTTCGCCTTTGGTATCTATCGTGAATACGTTCTTGTAGCCCAGGATGCCGCGGGTCGGGACCTCGAATACCATGCGCACCTGATTGCCATGCACGGTCATGTTGGTCATGACACCTTTGCGCTTGCCGAGCTTCTCTATGATGATGCCGGAAGTAGCTTCAGGAGTGTCGATGATGAGCTCCTCGAAAGGCTCGAGCTTCTCGCCGCCCTCTTCCTTGATGATGACCTTGGGCTGTGAAACTTGGACCTCGTAGCCTTCACGACGCATATTCTCGAGGAGGATGCCGATGTGAAGCTCGCCACGGCCAAATACAGTGAAATAGTCGCCTGATCCTGATGTGAAGTCGACTTTGAGGCCGACGTTAGTCTCGAGTTCTTTCTCTAGGCGCTCGCGTATCTGACGGCCGGTGACGAAAGTACCCTCGCGGCCGGCGAAAGGCGAGTTATTCACAAGGAACTGGAGGGAAATAGTCGGCTCATCGACTTTGATGGCTGGGAGGGGCTGTGTCGACTCCTGGTCAGCGATAGTCTCGCCTATGTAGATATCAGGGATGCCCGCGATGGTGACGATGTCGCCTGATACCGCCTCAGGGATCTCTACGCGCTTCTTGCCCTCGAAGGCGAAGAGCTTGCTGACCTTGCCGGTGAAAGCCTTGCCGGAGATGTCCTTCACGAATACACCCTGGCCATTCTTGAGCGTACCGTTATAGATGCGGGTCACTGCAAGGCGGCCCAAGAAGTTGTCGTAACCGAGGTTGAATACCTGGGCTGTGAGGGGCGCAGTCGCGCTTTTATTCGCAGGCGGGACATGCTCGAGGATCATATCGAGGAGAGGAGTGAGATCTTTGCGTTCGTCTTCCAGTTTCTTCATGGCGACGCCCTGACGGCCAATGGCGTAGATAGTGGGGAAATCAAGCTGGGAGTCGTTGGCCCCAAGTTCCATGAAGAGCTCTAGTACTTCGTCATGGGCACGCGTAGGGTTGGCTGCCGGCTTGTCGATCTTATTCAGGATGACGATAGGTTTCAGGCCGAGCTCGAGGGACTTCTTGAGCACAAAACGAGTCTGGGGCATGGGGCCTTCTTGAGCGTCCACGACCAGGAGAACTGTGTCGATGGCGCGGAGAACGCGTTCCACCTCTGAGCCGAAGTCTGAGTGGCCAGGAGTGTCAACGATGTTGATCTTCGTGCCTTTGTAATTGATGGAAGTATTCTTGGCATATATGGTAATGCCGCGCTCCTGTTCGAGCGCGTTGGAGTCCATGGTGCCATCATCGCCATGGCCGCACTGGGTCATGATGGCGTCGGTAAGAGTGGTCTTGCCGTGGTCGACGTGGGCGATAATTGCGATGTTGCGGATGTCCATGAATGGCTTGAATAAAAATGCGGGCGGTGCGCCCGAGTGGGTACAGTAAAGCATTAAAATAGTGGGTTGTCAAAGCGGAGTTTTAGCCTTTGAATTTGGCTTAGTTGCACACTTTTGAACGCGGGCGGAAATGCTCGCGCTTTTTGTTAACTAAAAATGCTACAAATGCGAGCGATGGTCATTTCTCGCTCAAAATTTTATTGACATGAACTGATTAACATTTCCTTGTCGACGTATCTTAGCCAAATTGTTTTCCGTTCCAGGGCTAATGCTCATTGATTGCATCACTTTTGATAGTTTGTGTGAATAAATTTTTTTCGTAGGAAGGAGGATTTATCGTCCCTCGGGTCGTATCAATTTAAAATCGGGGAATAAAAAGCCCGGCGCAAGGTGCCGCCGGGCGGAGGGAATGAGCAGTCGAAATTTCAGGCCGGAGCGAGGCTGTGGTTCGGAATCTCGGGAAAAATGCTCCACTTATTCCCAGAGGATCGCACTGCGGCTTCTGACGAGTGCTCGCTTGAAGGGAAGAGATTTCTTGCCATCAGCGACACGCCCAGGAAGGTTAGGATTCGCGCAGCCGTTTGCTCCTTCGTTAAGTGAGTATTATCGAGCAGGAGCAAATTGCCATTTTCGGGGCGAATCCCAAAATCTTGCTGCATCATGGCAAGCATGGGAGCCGTCTTCTCCTCATATGTCCGCATGCGCTTTGCGCGCGTCGCGAGCGTGTCTTCGAGCTCGCGTCCAGGGCGCACTGGGCGTTGGAGGCAGACCTCCTCAGGGGTTGTGAACCAGATGACCATAGGAGTGAAGCCTCGCTGAATGAGAAAAGGGATGAGCAGCACGAGCTGGTCAGTGGAACGCGGCATTCCGTTGAGGTGGATAAGCGGCGAACCCAGGTTCCGGATGACCCATATTTTCGTCAGCCGTAATGCGAGATCATTGCTCGCCAGATCGCCGTTGTGGCGGGCTGTGCCGACAGCGTCGTGCCTGTGCTCGGCGGCGAATTTGCCGAGAGCATCTCCCGAATGATACACGGGGTATCCAAGTTCGCGGTGAGCATCAGTTTGGGTATCCTTTCCTCCTAGCGGGCGAGCGACCCATAGGGCCGCGTGTTTCTGTAACCTGACAGGCGGGGGTAATTTGAGCATGAGTAGCCTAGCGGATTGTTGAGGATGAAAGCCTCGCTTGTGGCGAAGCCTGTTGGTAGCTATCCTCGTTGTGAAGAAGAACGACCGAGGAAAAGACTAGCATACAATAAAACGGCCGACAATTACGTTCGGCTAAATCTTCATGAATATTTGAAACAAAATTCATTAAAATTTGAACTTTTTTTGATGCGGATTTTATCTCCTCCCTGATATCCTTCTGTCATGACCGATACAAAGATGATAGACAATGGTGTGTGGAAGGCGGATATGCGGTCCGCAGTCGAGGCTGTTGATGGTGTTTTGTCGCATGCTGCTCTCCTGGGAGCCTCAGATGTCCACATAGACCCTAGGATCGGCAGTACCGCGGTGAGGATGAGGATGGACGGCCAGCTGGAGCATGTTGGTAGTTTGCCAAAAAAGATCCATGACGAACTGATATCCCGGCTGAAGATCCTTTCCGGCGCTCGCACGGATGTGCACGCCGTGCCTCAGGATGGCCGCTTTAGGGTCAATCTGGCCGGGGCCTCTTATAATGTTCGCATTTCATTCATGCCTACGTATCATGGAGAGAATGCGGTCCTCCGTCTGCTCCCGTCTGCATCTGCGGCAAAAGACTCGTTCGCGTCCCTCGGCTTCACCCCGGAACATGTCGCCCGCATAGGCAAAGCCCTGGAGGCAAACAATGGTCTCATCCTCGTCACGGGGCCCACCGGATCTGGGAAGACCACGACACTGCGAGTCTGCCTTAGCCTCAAGGCCTCCCAGCCGCTCTCGGTCATGACCCTGGAGGATCCGGTCGAATATGAGGTGCCGGGAGTCCGGCACGTCCATATCCGGCATGCGTATGGCGTCACCTTTGCGTCGGCATTGCGGTCAGCGCTCCGGCAAGATCCAGATGTGATCATGGTCGGTGAGATCCGCGACAACGAGACCGCTGCGACCGCTATCAGCACTGCGCTCACGGGACATCTAGTCCTATCGACTCTGCATACGACATCGGCTGTCGACACTCTGGTAAGGCTTGCCGATATGGGTGTGGCTGGATATCTCACCGCGGCAACTATCCGGCTGGTGATCAGCCAGAGGCTAGTCCGTATGACATGCAGGGTATGTGACGGCACGGGCGACGAGTGCCAGACCTGTCGAGGATCTGGCTTCCTCGGAAGGTCGGTCATTGCCGAGGTTCTGCCCATAGATGATCGGTTAAGGGAGATGATCGCCCGTGGGGATGCGACGCAGAGCATTCGCGAGCACATCCTATCCCAAGGGTTTCAGCCTATGGCGTATGATGCGGACGAAAAGGTCGATTGGGGAGTGACGACACGGGCAGAAACTATATCTGCTATGAGCTCCTGATATGAGATGGAACAGGAGATCAAAAATAATGCTCCTTGAGCAGCTCGAGATGTATGTCTCAGCCGGTTTGCAACCCGGGCAGGCTCTGCGAGCGATGATGAGGCGCCTTTCGAAGAAACAGGCGGTTTCGATCGAAAGAGCAATTGTACTTATAGAATCCGGCCAAAATATATCGACATCGCTTTTGAGAGAGGTCGACTTGCCACTATCCGTTATTGGTCTCATTTCTTGTGGAGAGACATCTGCTTCGCTCAGTCAGGCACTGAAAGCATCAAAAGACCTTCTCGAGTCTCAGGACGAGCTTATAAAAAAGATCCTTTCATCGATGGCATACCCAGCAGTCATCGGCCTTGCTACGGTCGCCCTTACCATAGGCCTTGTTCAGGGCATCATGCCGCAGATCATACCTCTCCTATCTAGCCTGCATGCTGACCTGCCAGTGCTGACAGTTGTGGTGATAGCTATTTCGAGGGCCCTCCTCGACCATGGCCTTATAGGATCGATCGCTGTCGTACTTCTTGCCATGGCGATTATGTTTGCCTATAGGAAATCGATGAGGGTCAGATACGTAGCGCAGAAAGTGCTACTCCATATACCTATAGCGGGGAGGCTCATCAACGATCTTTCGCTAACCCTGTTCTTCCGGGCATTCGGGACAATGGTTGAGGCGGGGATATTAGCTGATGTCGCATATGAAAAAGCATGCTCTACGGTGAGCTTCCTTCCCTTGAAGTGCCTACTGGAGCAGAATATCTCACCACTAAAGAACGGAGAGAAGTTCCACACAATAGCCGGGCGCATGCCTGCGTATGTCGAGTCGCTTATCACTGCGGGCGAGGCATCCGGCAATCTGGGAGGTTCGCTCAGACGCATAGACTCAATATTGGGGAAAGAGCTCGAGCATGCTCTAAAGAAGATCACTGCCATGGTCGAGCCGGCGATGATGATAGGGATGGGCTCGATGGTCGGTTCCATAGCGCTATCGATAATGATGCCGATATATGACATTTCAAAAAACCTTCAGCACTAAGGGCTGTGGATTCATTCTGTACGATATCATTCTGTCATTGGCGATTTCGGGAGTTTTTGTGTCGATTGTTACTGTTATCACTTTTGAATCTAGGGATATATATGCCCACGCAAGGGCTAAGACCGGGCTTATCAGGGTGTATAAGGACCATGTCGGGGAATTCGCTGACCTACAGCCCTATGAAGAGAGACAAAGCTCATTCGAGCAGGCTTCTTCAACTGATGGCATATCCATTACTGCAAAGGCAAGGTGGTTTGGTAACGACCAGATAGAGACTGACATCGGTGTCTCGGGCGGTCGTGCACGTTTGGATCTCACCATGGTTCGGCGCTATGTGTCGCCAGATGGGTCTGATAGCGCAGGCACTCCTTTGTGTGAGGCAGATTTTGGAGAGGGTGACATCGATATTGCTCCGATTCCTTTGCCAATAGATCCGCTCCTGCCTCTCACAGATCTCATCGTGAGGGGAGGGGTGGCCTACATCTCAGCCGACTCCAGCGTGGCAGGAGATTCAGATCTACTGATAGCTGACATCGGTCATGAAAGCCAGCCATCTATATTATCCTCATTGAACACTGGACCGGGACTAAGCGCGATCGCTCTAGCCCATGACCGTGTTTTTGCGGCAGCCGCGAGCACAGCTTTCCAGCTGCACGTGATCAAGCTCAATGGGACGAATTCAATATATCTGTCCAAGAAATTTCAGTTGCCGCTGCCGGAAGCTAGCACGTCACCACCGACTGGGAGCGCTATCTTCTATCGTGATAAGAAGATATATATAGGCACTGAAAAGTGGGACGGTCTTGAATTCTCGATACTCGATGTCAGTAATCCTGAAACTCCGGCTGTAATATCTGGGTTCGAAACTAATAGCAAGATCAATGACATATACGTGCGGGGGCCGACCGCATACATCGCTGCATCTGGCCAGAGCCAATTGATCGCTTTGGACCTGCACGACCAATCGCACCCCTATACAATATTCTCGTTTGAACCATCTGGTTGGCAAAGACAAGAGGGTAGAAGCATCTCTCGTTTCGAGGACGCTGTCTCCTTCGGTAGGACCTCTGGTGGATTCAATATAGTGAATGATAAGGAATTGTTCGTATTTGGGTCGACTTCACCAATCACACCTGTATCCTTTGCAGACGTGTCTGGAGGGGTATACGGGATAGTGAGCGACCGTTCCCGTGTATTCGCTGCCGCCCGCACCCTTGATCGAGAGCTCTCGATATTCGACCCACTGAGCGGAGCCCTGGTTGCTCATCACTCATTGCCTGTAGAGCCACAAACGATCACTTGCGATGGGGACCGTTTATACATCCTCGCCAAATCGGCGCCTGTCATATATGAGATCACTATCAAAAAACAATGACGAGCAGTGCGGCTTCACGCTCATAGAGGCACTCGTGTACATAGTGCTCCTATCGAGTCTCCTAGCCGCATACATTCCATATGCCTATTCGATCACCAAACAAAATAATCTCCTCATTCACGAGATCTCTGCCGGCTGAGCGCAATCGCGGGTTCGGGGCAACTATCGCGATCGGCATGCTTTCGCTAGGGACATTTGCGCTGGTACTGTCCGCGCTCGGTGCCTCAATCGCGCATTCCGACTCGGTGAACAGGGAGGTAGCCAGGATTCAGAAGGGTCTGGACCAAAAAGCTTGTGAAGATTCAGTTCGGCTGATCAATGAAAAGGACTCGTTCGCTGCTCCATCGTGCTTAAACATCTAAAGCAAATATCATATGAAAAATAAAAAAGGTTTCACTCTCATAGAAGTACTCGTGGTCATTGGTATTCTCGCAGTCTTGTCGGCTGTGGTGCTGGTCGCAGTCAATCCGGCTAGGCAATTCAAACTCGCTCGCGACTCGCAGAGAACCGCCAATGTGAGTTCTCTGCTCAATGCAATTCAAGAAAATATGTCGGAGCATAATGGTAGCTTAGTCTGTGGTAGTGCAATCAGGAATCTGCCGTCTGTTCCAACTGTTGTCAAACACGGAGGCGGCTACCCGACATTCCAGGGGGACATCGCCTCATGTCTGGTCAGCGACTATCTTTCAGCTCTGCCATTCGATCCGAGCCTGCCGGGCGCGCATTTTACCAGCACGACAGATTATGATACCGGTTACGAGATCTGGCAGGCCACGAATGGCCGCATAACCGCAAGCTCGACTGGTGAGCTCAGTCCTGCGATTTCGGTGACGCGGTGATTGTGATAAAATTGAGCGGTGGACCCTAAAAACCGGATAATCATAGCCGCCATAATGTTCGCTCTGACGATATTAGGTGTCGGAGCCGGGATACGCCTAGCTCAGCTAGATGAAAAAGCTAGGATAGACGCGGCGACAGAGAAGAAGCGCCTCGCTGAAAGCACGATCTCCGGATACGGCTATCCAATATTAAAGCCGGACGAAGAATTCTTGGCAAAGCAGCCGCCTGAAAAGAAGCCTGTACCACAGCCCGCGGCAAAACCTGCGCAGCCGGCAGATCCGGATGGCATAACAGCCGAGGCTTATCTGGTAGGCGATATATTATCGGGTCGAATATATTTCGAGAAAAGCCCTGATAAAGTAGTGCCGTTCGCCTCGATGTCCAAACTCATAACTGCTCTGGTTGCCACCGATCTGTATGACTCCGCAGCGAAGATAACCATAACTGCGGAAGAAACTCTGGTTCCGCCGGATGCTAGTGGGCTCAAAGCCGGGGAATCCTTGACCGTCAAAGAGCTGTTGTATCCGCTCCTCATGAACTCATCCAATGTTGCCGGCGAAGCTTTGGCATCTTCCTCGAACAGGATGCAGTTCTTGAAGCTGATGTCCGATTATTCCTGGGAGTTAGGCATGCCGGAATCTCACCTGGCTGACCCGACAGGTTTGAGTCCATCGAATTCCGGGACTGCCCGGGGGTTCTTCGGCATGGCGCGCTATCTACACAACAAGCGTCCCGACATCCTAGCTATCACCAGGATAGCGACTACCTCCATCGCCTCCACTACGGAGCATAGCTATCATCTGTTTTCCAGCATCCATCCATTCGTCGATGATCCGGGCTTCCTCGGAGGCAAGACTGGCCGGACCAATGAAGCTCTTGAGACTATGTTGACGATATTGAAGGTAGATGAGCACCCGACAGCCTTTATCGTCCTGCGGTCCAGGAACCGCGCCCGCGACACGCTGATTCTCATCCAAAAACTCACTGGAGCCAGTTTCTGATGAGAGCCTCGGTTTCCTCTGGTCCTTTCACGCTTATGCAGTCCACCCCGGTCGCCTTGACCGGGTAGTCGTTGCCGCCATAGAAAAGAGCATCGCCGACGAAGACCATCTGAGAGATGGGGATATTCATATACTGCTCTAGCTTATGTATGCCATAGGCCTTATTTATGCCGCGCCGGGTCACATCTATGGAGGTAGTGCCGCCGATCCTTACGTCGAATTTAGGGATCTGCGGCTGGAGCATCTCGACGAGCTTTGTGCGCTTCGCATGGTCAGGATCCCATTTTAGTTTGAGCTCAAGCGGGGCCTCCTGTCCCAATGCAGAAAAAGTCACTTGGGAGCCTCGATCCTCTATCGTGACTCCGAAGACCTTGTCGAGCTTGTCTAGACCGGAGGCCTTGATAGCTGATTGTAGAGCTCCGGTTATGGTCTTTTTTTCGGGATCAGTCAGCTCTTCTCTGTATTTTTCAACCCAGTCGCTTTGCCAGATATATAGCCGCGTCCCAGAGGTCGGAAGAAGATAAAGGTTTCCCAAGCCCGTCGTGTCTGCCGGTAGAGAACGCAGGAATTGGCTTTGAAATCGGGCATATCCACCGCCTGAAATGACTGCAACGCTCATCTTCTTTATGAGTTCGGACAGGGCGAGCGCCATCGATTCAGTCATCTGGACCTTGGGCGCAGTAAGGGTTCCGTCGAGATCGAATATGAAAAGCTTCTTTTCGTGGGTGTTATCCATAGGCTAGCGCTCCAGTACTCTCAAAAGCTCGGCCATCTTCATTGTGGCGACGCCGATGCAATAATCTGCGGCGCCATAATATATGTAAGCGATTCCTTTGCGTATGACCAGCCCGCAAGGGAAGACCACATCATGTGTGACACCCTTACGCTCGTAATCTGTCTCCGGCTCGAACAGCGGCAGGGCTGTCCTGGCGAGGACAATAGTTGGGTCCACAAGGTCGAGGAGCACCGCACCGACTCTGTATGTAGTGCTCCATGATACGCCGTGGTAGAGAAGCAGCCAGCCGTCCTTGGTCTTTACGGGCGGAGTGGATATGCCGACCTTGCCGCCATCCCACATGCCGCGCCTCGGCGCGATGATCTCGATGCATTGTTTGACCCGATCCTTCGTGAAGTCCAAGGACTTCACGAAGTCGGCGCAGACTACGTCGTTCACGCGATGGAATACCATATAGCTGCCATTTATCTGTTCTGGCAGGATGGCAGCGTCCTTATCGGCTACGCCTGGAGGCGTGATAGCCACTGGAAATGACCAAGCACTCCATTTTTGATCTAGGAAATCTTTGACTGGTATCGATGCGACCGCGACTCTGGGAGTACTGCCGTCGAATCCGGCATAGGCCATGTATATCCTGTCACCGATCTGCATGAGCCGCGGATCTTCACAGCCGTAATTGGTACCGCCGTCCTTCCTGGTCTCGAAATCTGCTCGTGGGAAGTACACTGGTTTGGAACTGCGGAAATCCAATGAGATGCCGTCTGTAGAACGCGCATAGCCAAAGCTGGAGACATTGCCGGGCGCGACGGCTCGGTAGAGGATATGAGTCTTGCCACCTATGTCGATGGCCGCCGGATTGATCGTCCCGGCTGATTCCCACAGGACACCGGGTCTCGGCAATATTATTGGATTGCCCGGGAACCTCTTCATGATCTTCTTTTCATCTCCCGATATGCTGTCTAAAAGATTCCTTAGGGGAATGCTTGCCACTGCGCAATGAGTGTCTGTCGCTCCATAGTAGACCTCCAGCTTATCGTCTCTAATGAGCGCCCCGGATGGAAATATGGTATGTGGGACGTGCCCGACCTGCTCGTAATATGCCTCTGGCACCATGAAGGGTCCCTTTGTCCTGCCCACTATCTTTCGAGGGTCTTCCAAATCTAGCAGGAAAGCCTCGATGCCGAACACTTGGTCGTTGTGGCCATAGCGCTGGAGGTGACAGTATATGACCAGCCAACCCCTATCGGTTTTAAGAGGCGGCGCTCCAAGCTCCAGGTGGTCTTCGGGCAGTCTCCTCAAGCTCAACTTGTGCGAATCCACCTCCTCCTGCCACCTTTTCCAATATTCCGGAGACCACATTTCCTCGGCCTCACTGAATTCTGCGTAGCAGATGTCGGATGGCTTGCGGTCAGGATTCACAGTGAGGAGCGCGGCCATTTTGCCGCCGATCTTCTCGGGGAAAAGCGCCATAGCCTTAGCGTTAAAAGGTGTAACTAGGTGCCTCTCGTCCACGGACTCGAGGTCTTTCGATAGAGCAACGGCAACCTTGATGTTGTCCGCAGAGAAAGGATGCCCTCCGAGTGCCGTATAGAAGATGTAGTGAGTTTTCCCGAGTTTCGTTACCCGTGGATCCTCACAGCCAAACGCATCGAAATCCTCGTTGGGAGATATGAGCGCCTTCCTATCTGTGTATCTCAAGCCATCCTTTGAAACGGCTGTCGCGATTATTGAGGTTGAGATGTGTGGCTCCCGCAACGGATCTGGCTCTGACATCGCCCTGTACACCATGACCGTCTTCTTGCCTTTCATTATGGGACAGCCATTGAATGCGGCTCCTGCTTCCCAGGGGTGCTCCTTTACCGGCGATATTATCGGATTGAACTCCGAGCGCGTGACAGTGAACATCTTATTATTCTACCTTACCGTAGGCCTTAAGCCATGTGAGCATGGACTCGAGTGGGGTCTCTGCTACGCATGTATGCTTGTCGCCGCCGCCATAGTAGACGAGTAGACGGTCATTCTTTATGACTGCTCCAGATGCATACACGACGCCGGGCTTGCCGTCATTCTCGTAGGCCATATCTGGTGAAAGTATAGGCTCAGGCGAACGGTATAGTATCTTCGTTGGATCATGCAGATCCAATATCATGGCTCCGACCTTGTAGCCGACGACTTTCTTGGGATCTCTAGTGTCGAAAGCATGATATAGGAGCAGCCAGCCGAGACTAGTCTTCATCGGCGGCGCACCAGCTCCTCTCACGCGGCTGTCCCAGAATCCTTTTCGGCTCGGATCTTCGTAGCCGCTGCCGCCGGAATCCCTCTGGCTTTCTATCTCCGGCACCATCTCCGGGCTGTCGATGTAAGCGATCATTATCTTGGGAGCAATGCCGTGGAGTATCGCGTATCTTCCGTTTATCCTCTCCGGGAACAAGACCCAATTCTTGGCACGAGCACCTGGGGGCGAAATGACCACCGGCCGCTTCCATTTCCAATGCTCATTCTTCATATCCTCCTCATTGATAGAGGTTAGTCCTATCCGCATGCTGGACCAGCCTTCGAAAGCAGTGTAGGTCATGAAGACGCGCCCCTCGATCTTCACTACGCGCGGATCCTCGGCTCCGCCCCAGCCTCCGCCGGATGCATGAGCGGAGGCATCATACTCATGAGGCGCGTCTAAAAGGGTCGGTTCAGGCATGCCATACCCAGCTTGCGGTACATAAACGGGGTAGTCAGACCGATTGAAAAAATTCCTGCCGTCATGGGATACAGCATGGCCGACCCTCGACAGGCCATCATTACCTATAGCTCGGTAGAAAAGGTGGACCTTCCCATCGTCATCCATGACTGTGCCTGGATTGAATGTACCCTGTGATTCCCATTCCTTTTCCTTTCTAGGCTTGATGATCGGATTTTCAGGATGCCTCTCGATCTTGTATGAGTCGCGTTTCCTTCTGTTGGCGCGGTGTTTGGCCGCTGCGATGGCTGCATAACAGACCATGGCCGCGACGATTGCTATTGAAAGTGCTATTAAAAAAAGGGGGTTCATCATCGCTATTTTTCAAGACCACAACGAACTGGATACTACGCGCGCCCGTACTTGTCCTCTATCCTTACGATATCTTTCTCATCGAACTCTCCGAAAGAAAGCTCTAGGAAAACAAGTCCCGATGTGCCGCCTACTGCTCGGTGCTTGACCTGTTTTCCTATAAAGCAGGAGGCCCCGGCCGTGAGCCCTATGGTCTCGGTGCCTATGACTGCCGAGCCTGCCCCTGAGATGACCAGCCAGAACTCATCTCTCTTGATGTGATACTGCAAACTCAAAGCTTCCCCCGGCTTGACCGTTATTATCTTGACCATCGCTGGTGGGGTAGTCCCACGTGAGAGACACAACTCCTCTCCCCATTTACGCACGTCGCGCTCGGGCTTGGGTACATTCATGATTTAGGGACATTATAGCACCGCGGGCGTGGTCTCTTTTCTAGCGCTCTGTGCATAACTGTCGGCGAACCTTTCCCGGTCAGCCCTCCAGATGTAGGCGGCTATGCGGCTTATCGTATAGGTGATGAAGAAGGCTGCCGCGACGTCTATCGAGTAGTGCAGATGCCCCAGAAGGACGATGATGCCGAAGAAAATAGAAGCCAATATACAGAATATCCTGATGAGACGATTCTTCCAAAATGTCAAACCCATCAGGAAGGGGATACCGGTATGGCCGGAGAAGAAAAGATCGGCTCCTGAAGTGAATATAAAGGTGAAGGCCGGATTCGTTTCCAGATAGGTCGCGAGCCAGGTCGGATTGTAGGCATCTAGGCTGATGTGATCAGGAAACGGGCCGATGTGAGTGAGGCTTATGAAGAAAGACCTTATGAGCACGAATAAGGCTACGCTCTTCAGAGTAAAGGGTATCTTTTTTGGGTCGTATAACAGGAATGCGCTCAATATGATCCAGAAGACCAGAGGCCCCCACATGAATATGGCGTCGACGTCGAACGTGGGGATGTTCGAAAGGATGATGTCCTCGACGTGATTGCTGGCGCGCTTGAAAGCGTATAGAGCGCCGAAGTAATTCGCCACGAGGGAAAGGAACAATAGGCCGAAACCGGCTGCGAGCGAGCGCAGGAACCGCCGATCGGAGAATTGTTCCCTGTAATGCGATTTTAGATTCTCTAATAAGACCATGAGGCCACGGCGGGAATCGAACCCGCGTATAGCGGTTTTGCAGACCGCTGAATTACCACTTTTCTACGTGGCCATGCTGACTCGCATACTATATCACCTTCGTTCCTCATTTTTAATCGTGCGATATCTGCTCTAGCCTCTGCCTATTCTTCTCGCCCCTGTCTATGGCTACTTCGAAATAGGGCACTCGCATAAGGCGCGCCTTCTCCATAACATGCTCGCGGAACTCTGTGAGCTGCCTGTGCATGAATGAAACCGCCGCCTCTTCCTGTGATTCTGGCAGGACACTTATCAGTAGCCTGGCTTTCGAGCCACGGCCGAATATCTCCACTGAAGTTATAGTTATCATGGACTGACGGTTCGATTCGCGGGAAAAATATTCAGCGGCCAGCTCGCGTATCAGCTCTTTCAGCTTTTCGTCCCTGGTGCTCATCTATTTTTTCTCGACAGTCCTAGCCGCCTCGATCTTGTCGCCCTCGGCTATTTCCGTGCGTGATTCTATGAGCGTCCCGAATTCATAGCCCTCGCGGACTTCGCTGACGCGCTTCTTCTGTTGCTGAAGCTCTCTTATGGTGCCTCTGCCTATCTCGGCTTCGCGCCTCATGATCCGCACCGAACTGCCTATCTCGAGCGTGCCTTCTTGGACTTTACCTCCGACCACTTGGCGGTCCTTCTCTTTCGAGAATATCGCGGCTATCTTGGCCCTGCCTGTGATCTCCTCGATGTATTCCTTCGGCACTTTTGACAGAAGAGCGTCCTTCACGTACTCGGTCAGCTCGTAGATTATCTTGAAGGTCTTGATCTTTATGGGTACGGCAGCTCTCTCTATTATGGCGACAGCTTTCTTGTCAGGCCCAACGCTGAATCCGAGGAGCAGGATGTTAGGGTCGCTTATCGCCAGCTTGACGTCGCCTTCGCCGATCTCTCCGATACCTTCCGATATGATCTTCAAGACGACTTTGTCGTGCTTCACCTTAGCGAGCTCATGTTTCACTCCATCGAGCGAGCCTGTGGCGTCCGCCTTGATGATGATGGGCAGGGAAACGATTTGAGCTCCGTCGTCGGCAGGCAGGCTGGAATCAGAGGCACGGATATTTCCCTGCTGGGAAATTCCTCGTGCTCGCGCCAGTCGCGCTCGCAAGGCCTCTTCACCCAACCTGCCCGCCTCCTCCACCAATAGCTCAGCTTCTTTTTTCGATGCAACAGTCTTCCAGGCGCTGCCGCATTCTGGTATCTCATTCCAGCCTCCGATGACGACTGGCATGGAAGCTGCAGCCTTATCTATCTTTGCTCCCCTAAAGTCCTCGATGTATCTCACTGGGGCGAATGAGCTCCCGGCGCAGACGAACTTGCCTGCTTCGAGCGAGCCGTTCTTTATGAGCAAGGTAGCGGAGATGCCTTTGCGCGCGTCGAGTTCGGATTCGATGACTATACCTTCGGCTGGAGCGCTCACGTCAGTCTTGAAGTCTCCGAGTTCGGCCATGAGGCCTATCATCTCGAGTAGCTCCGGTATGCCTGTCCCGACGAGGGCGGATATCTCCACACACGGCGTATCGCCGCCCCAGCCCTCGACGTATATCTCATTCTCGCCGAGGGACTGCTTGGTCTTGTTCACGTCGGCATTGGGCTTGTCTATCTTGTTTATGGCCACGATGAATGGGATCTTGGCCGCCCTGATCTCCCGCATCGCCTCCAGGGTCTGCGGCTTGACGCCGTCCTCGGCTGAGACGACGAGTATGGCGATGTCGGCGGCCAGAGCTCCGCGCTCGCGGATGGAGCAAAAAGCCTCATGACCCGGCGTATCGAGGAAGGTTATGCCGTTCGCCTCATAGGCGCCGACATGCTGGGTTATGCCACCAGCCTCGCCAGCGACGACTTTGGTCTTACGGATATAGTCTAGAAGCGTCGACTTTCCATGGTCGATATGGCCCATCACTACGATGACGGGGGAGCGGCGGACCAGGTTTTGGGCGGTCTTTTGAGGCATGGCTTTATTGAGCCTCAATATAGCAGATTGGGGCCATTTCTGCCTGACTTGACAAACTCCTATTATATGCTATAATTGACACCAGATAAGCATCATATTGAGATAGGTAGGGAATTGAGCTTCGGGTACGCAAAAATTGTGTTTCCGAAGCTCAACTTTCAACCCTAAACCAATATGAACAAAAAAGAAAAAATCGCCGGTCTCGTGATCTTCATGATGGTAATGCTTTTCACCATCGGCTGGGCGCGCGACGCCGCCGAGATGAATCGCACGCTCGCCGTTGGCAAGCAGATCGACGTCAACGTCGTATACCTCGTCTACGCAATCTGCGTGGGTGGGGTGATCAAGATCCTCAACACGAGGACCGACCAGTAGGCCATCGCAGAGCGACGGCAACTTCAAGGGGCATTCTCACGAATGCTTCTTTTTTTATCCCAAATTCTCCTTTGCTTCATGCACTGCCTTCTTCTCCTCTTCGGATAGCTCATGCTGTGAAGCGCCGCCACGCAAAGGTTTCCCGAATATGCTCACGTGGTCGCGCGAGTAGAGGCTCGAGATGATGACGCCATCGCCATCCTCGTTCATGAATGCCGTGGCGAAACTTTGATCGCCGCCTTCGCCTGAGCCTGCCCAGGGATTGAAGCGAACGGTATGGACAGATCTCACGCTCTTTTTTAGACGCCTCTCGACCTTGATCAGGTAGTTCTCCAGTTCGGCGCGGAATGATTTGAGTTCACCAAGCTCACCCTTTAAGCTATCCAGTGAATCTCCGACGTGTTTGGAATCGATACCTACCAGGAATCGGCGGAGCTTCATATGCATCGAGATGATGAGGATGGTCAGGGCGACGACTACGACGGCCAAGACGACGAAGGCGATAGCTAGGGGATTTGAGAGGATGCCTGTGAATGGTTCCATGCCGTGATTTTAGCATATGTGGATTTTAGTTGTTGCACATAAATAAAAGAAGGTGTAGATTATGGTCTGGCATGATTTACATCGTCATGGTTGTCCAGCTCCTGTTCCTGGGGGCCGTCCATACGTTCTTGCTCGAACTTCGGGCCAGGACCGAGGATGCAGCGACTGATTCGTTTCCGACAGTTGAACCCTGTGCGTGCGAGTTGCCTCGTGCAGGTTTCCAGCTTCAGGAAAAAATGGCGCATGCACTCGGCGCATGCTGAGACAGTCGCAACAAAAAATCGTCGGATCATGGGAACCGACTGCATTAATTGTCGAAAGGTTAGTTTCGACTCAACACCCGCCGGCGGCCATTCCGGCGGGATTTTTATTGCCAAGAAGCCATTGAGGGGCTACATTTAATGCATGAAGCGCATCTACCTCGACTACGCATCGCTGACCCCCATCGACCCACGCGTTCTGCGCGAGATGAAGGCTTATTCTGGCGCGGAATACGCGAATCCGTCATCTATATATAAAGAGGGCGTTGCTGCGAAGAAGGCCATGGAGGATGGCCGGAAGCGCGTCGCGGGTTTTTTGCGCGCGCATGCGGATGAGATCGTATTTACTTCCGGAGGCACCGAGGCCAATGGTCTGGTTATCGAAGGCTGTGGTCGTGCCGCGCACCGCGTCGGGAACACGAAACCTCACATGATCATCTCCAACATAGAGCACTCTTCTATCATGGAGACTGCGAATATGATGGAGAAGCAGGGAGTCGAGGTGACCAGACTAGCCGTCGGTCCCGATGGGCTTGTCATGCCGGATGAATTGAGGAAGGCGATCAGGCCGAACACATTCTTGGTCTCGATAATGACCGTGAATAATGAGATCGGCTCCATTCAGCCGATCCGTGAGATCGCCAAGGCGATAAGGTACGCACGTGCCAATGTGACGAAGTCGAGCTACCCGATGTTCCATACAGACGCATCGCAAGCTGCCATCTTTATGGATTTAAATGTCGAGAAGCTTGGTGTGGATTTGCTCACCTTGGACGCGAGTAAGATGTATGGGCCCCGGGGCATTGGAGCGCTATTCATCAGGAGGGGCACGCCGATAGAACAGATCATCTATGGCGGTGGGCAAGAGAGGGGTTTGAGGTCAGGCACTGAAAATATACCGGCGATAATAGGCTTTGCAAAATCACTCGATATCATCACCACGGACACTACGCATTTTGGGACAAAAAATGTCTCAAAACGTATAGGGGCTGCTGATGATATGCATGCGTTGAAGACTTATTTCTTTGATGGATTAAAAGAAATTCGATCAGACATTGTTATGAATCCGAGCGAACTCGACGTAAATAACGCATCTCTTTCGCCTCACATCTTAAATGTCTCTATTCCCGGCATCGACAATGAATTCTTCGTACTCCAGCTGGATGCGCGCGGTGTGGCCGTCTCGACCAAGAGCTCCTGCCTCCGTGATGCGGCTGAATCATATGTCCTCAAGGCTATCGGAGCAGATAGTAGAGCTTCAGTCAGATTCTCATTCGGGCGCTTCACGAAAAAAGGCGATCTCAAGAGGACCCTCAGAGCAGTGGCCGAAATATTGAGCAAAAGAGCCGTAAGTTGACGGGAGCGACTCTTTTTGATAAGTTATGTGCTCATATGGCAACCACCCCCAAATCAGTAGAAACGATGTTTTCAGCAGGCGTGCATTTTGGCCTGGGACGATCGCGCCGCCACCCTTCCATAAAGCCGTATATCTTCGGCACCAAGAATCAAACAGACATATTCGACCTCGAAAAGACCATCAAGCTGCTTGATGCGGCCAAGGCTTTCGTCGCTAATCTCGGCAAGGAAAGCAAGACCATCCTCTTCGTCGGTGGCAAGAAAGAGGCTTCGGCAGCTGTGAAGGCCGGTGCCCAGTCTATCGGCATGCCTCACGTCGAGGGTCGTTGGATAGGTGGCACCATCACGAACTTCGTTCAGACAAGGAAGCGCATTGAGCGCTATGAGAAGCTCATCGCGGACAAGGAGAAGGGGGAACTTGCGAAATATACCAAGCGCGAGCGCATGCTCATAGACAAGGAGATAGCATCTCTCGAGAAGATGTTCTTCGGCATAGTTTCGCTCAAGAAGGTTCCCGACGCGCTTTTTGTGATCGACCCGCGCAGGGAGAAGAGCGCCATAGCCGAGGCGGCTCACGGCAAGATACCGGTCATCGCTCTCGCTGGGTCGGATTGCAACATAAACGGCATTACGCATCCGATAGCTGGCAATGATTCTTCCAAGATGAGCATACAATTCTTCGTGGATGAGATCGTCAAGGCCTACCAGGAAGGGAAGAAACTGGGTGTGAAGCAAGCCGCCTAGATGATATCGCCCTTAACCCTGTGGTTCTTAAAAAAGAATATGCCAAAAACAGAAAAAACAAATCCGTCTGTCATCACCACCGAAATGGTGAAAGAGCTGCGCGACCAGACCGGTATATCGGTCATGCAGTGCAAGAAGGCGCTTGAGGAGGCCGGTGGCAGCATGGAAAAGGCCATGGTCATCCTGCGCAAGATCTCGAGCGGCATGGGCGCCAAGAAGGGCGACCGAACATTCAAGGCGGGAACCATCCAGGCTTACATCCATGCAAATGGCACGGTAGGAACGATGGTCGAGCTCAACTGCGAGACTGATTTCGTGGCCAACAACGATGGATTCAAGACCCTGGCTCGCGATATCGCCATGCATGTCACGGCCACGAACCCCAAGTTCGTTCGCAAGGGCGACATAACCGACGCTGACCGCAAGATAGCCACTGAAGTCTTCGAGGCAGAAGTCAAAGGCAAGCCGGAGGCTGTCCGTGCTAAAATACTGGAAGGCAAGCTATCGGCTTATTTTGCAGAGATGGTCCTTCTAGACCAGCCGTTCATCAAGAATCCTGACATCACTATCCAAGGTCTCATCGATGCCGCTATGCAGAAGTTCGGTGAAAAGACTGATG
The DNA here is from genome assembly GCA_964358005.1 of uncultured Candidatus Saccharibacteria bacterium. Classification (GTDB taxonomy): domain Bacteria; phylum Patescibacteriota; class Minisyncoccia; order Phycocordibacterales; family PALSA-1337; genus C7867-002. Next base: position 26,173 of record CAYHNH010000006.1, read on the forward strand.
TTGGAAGATTCACTCGGTTCAAGATACTAGAGCGCTAAATGTATACACTAATCTCGATATTCTATATATCTATCCTGGGCATGGCGGTCATGCTTATGTTCAAGCGCCGCGAGATCATGACAGGCAAGCAGAGCGTCGTCTCCCAAGTCGGTGCTGGCTCTGATCATGTATTCCAGGCTGTCTTTGGTACGGTCCGCCAAGGCCTCTCGTATGTGAACCGCAGGACTTTTATCATGATCGCCCACTGGATCGCCTATCATGTGTTGAAGGGGGTGAGGCATGTCTATGTTGAGATAAAGTCGCAGACTCTGGCGAACCCGCACGGCAAGAGGCTCATCGATGCCGTCCGCGGCCGGGGCGAGGTCAAAGCTCATGGCGCCTCGTTCTATCTCCGCCGCATATCAGCTGATCATCTGGTGAAATAGTTTACAGTTGACGTTTATTAGTTTAAAGTTAGGCCGTCAGGGCCTTTTGTTTGTCTTCGCAGTATTGCCACCTTAGCTCAGTTGGTAGAGCAACGCTTTTGTAAAGCGAAGGTCCCCGGTTCAAGCCCGGGAGGTGGCTCCGATTGTTCGTTCCTGCTATATTTACAGCCATGAATGAAAAGCTGAAAGGGCATCTCCACCCCATAACCCAGACTATCCGAGAGATATACTCGGTTTTCCACGAGCTGGGGTTCGCTATCGCTGACGGGCCGGAGCTCGAAGATGATTTCCATTGCTTCACAGCCCTAAATTTTCCGAAGGATCACCCAGCTCGCGACATGCAGGACACTTTTTGGATAAAACCTCAACCTGGCCAGTCGAAAGGCCTGGATATGGTGCTACGCACCCACACCTCCACAGTGCAGATCCGCTATATGGAGGAGCACAAGGATAGCCTGCCGATCAGGATCATCGTGCCCGGCAAGGTCTATAGGAATGAAGCCACGGATGCGACTCATGAGGCCCAGTTTTACCAGATCGAGGCATTGTATGTAGACAAGAATGTCACCATCGCACATTTGAAGGGAGTGCTCGAGAACATGTTCAAACGCCTATTCGGCGATGACGTAGAGATCCGCTTCCGGCCGAGCTTCTTTCCATTCACTGAGCCGAGCCTGGAAGTCGATATGAAGCTCAAAGGTAAGTGGCTGGAGATGGGCGGTTCAGGCCTCGTCCACCCAAATGTCCTTCGAGCCGTAGGTATCGATCCGACGGTCTGGCAAGGCTTTGCCTTCGGCTTCGGCGTCGACCGTATCGCCATGCTCAAGTTCGGGTATGATGATATTCGCCATTCCTACACGGGTGATCTGCGCTTCGTCAATCAATTCTAATCATGAAGATCTCTCGCAACTGGCTCCAGACGTTTTTCGATAAGCCGCTTCCGCAGGCCGCGGAGCTAGCGGAGCTTTTTACATTCCACTCTTTCGAGGTAGAGGGCATGGAAAGCCTAGGCGACGATGACATTTTAGATATAAAGGTGCTTCCAGACCGCGCGCATTACTGTCTGTCGCATGCCGGCGTGGCTCTAGAGGTTTCAGTGCTCACTGGGCAGACCTTGAAACAGAACAGGATCCCTCCGGCGCCCACATCGTCTATCGAGACTAGTCCTGAAGTCCGCATTGAGGCAACGAATTTTTGCCGGCGATACATGGCGAGGTGTGCCGAGATAGGCGAGGTCAAATCCTCGAATCCGCACGCGAAGGTCATGCTCGAATCTATCGGAGAGCGGGCTATAAATTCGGTGGTAGATGCCACGAATATCACCATGTTCGACATGGGACAGCCATTGCACGCTTTCGATGCCGACGAAGTAAAGGGGGCTATCGTGGTACGAGCGGCCAGGAAGGATGAAAAGATCCTGTTGCTAGATTCCTCGAAGGGACCTGGCGTCGAAGTTAGCCTCCTTGCGACTGATCATGTCATAGCGGATGATATGGGTCCGATAGCTATAGCGGGGGTCAAGGGCGGTAAACGCGCCGGAGTCTCCTCGAAAACTAAAAGGCTTATCATCGAGTCCGCCAGCTTCGACCCGACGGCCGTGCGCCGGACCGCGACGCGGCTCGGACTGCGTAGTGAATCATCCAAGCGCTACGAGAATGAGATAACCCCAGAGATGACGGCACCTGGCATGGATAGCGTGTGTGCCTTGATTGCCCACAATATCCCGGCTACGAGATTCGGGCCTCTCGTCGATGTCTATCCGAAAAAGGCGGTTCAGACGACTATCGAGTTCGATCCTGCCACCATCGAAGGGCGGCTAGGCACAAAAGTGCCGCTCGCCGAGGCAAAGAAGATCTTAGAATGCATGGGCATAATAGTGACGGAGGAAAAACATGCCTGGAGATTGATGATCCCATTCGACAGGCTTGACCTCACCATTCCTGAAGATATAACCGAAGAAGTCGGGAGGATGTATGGCTACGAGCATGTAAAAGGAGTTTTGCCGCCGAAGACAGATCATGCCGCGGCTGTTTTGCCGACATTTTATATTTCGGAAAAGATAAAGAATATCCTCGCAGAAGATGGTTTCTCTGAGGTCAGCCTTTATAGCCTAGTAGCAAAAGGGGAAGTCGAGGCAGCCTATCCATTGGCGAAGGACAAAGCTTTTGCCCGTGCCAACCTTGTCGATGGGATGATGGCCTGTATCCAAAAAAATTCACTGAATGCCGATCTTTTGGGTTTGGAGGCAGTTAAGGTATTAGAGGTCGGTCACATATTTGGAAAGTCAGGTGAGAGAACCGTGCTTGCGATCGGGGTGGCTCAAATTAAAAAGGTAAAGGGCATGAAGAGCCGTCAGATTTTGGATGAGGCCATCGAGTCGCTTGCAGTTTTGGGACAAAATTTGGCTCAAAAAGCAAAAGTGATTGAGAAGGGTATTTATGCAGTAGCCGAAATCGACCTCACTGAATTCTTGAAGTCATATGCACTACCGGCCAATGCTTCATACAAAGGTCTAAATAATCCTCCTATATCAAACAACAAGTTTGCGAAATTCTCCCAGTACCCATTCATCGTTAGAGATATAGCGGTCTTTGCGCCGGAATCCACTTCGGCAGAGGCTGTTTGGCAGGCGGCGGAGACAGGCATAAACAGAGCCGGGGCTACGGATATGCTGGCCAGACATTCATTGTTCGACACTTTCAAGAAGGATGGCAAGGTCTCCCACGCCTATCGGATGGTCTTCCAATCCATGAACCGCACGCTCACAGACGACGAGGTAAAGAAGGTCATGGACTCGGTCTATTCAGAGATGGCGGCAAAATCCTGGGAAGTGCGTTAGAATATATACATGGTCCATTCAGGCTCAAATTACTTCTTTCTGGCCATCCTATCGGTAGCCATAATATTGGCTATTCTCATATTCCTGCCGTTCCTCTCTCCGCTGGTGCTGGCGGCCGCGCTTGCGGTGATATTCTATCCGCTGCACAGGAAAGTTCTGGCCAAATTCTTCAAGAATAACGAAAAGAGCAATCTGGGAGCGCTCCTCACGCTGGTCATAGTGGCGGTCATCATATTCGTGCCTCTCACATTCATCGCCGTGAGGATATCCACGGAAGTCAGGGAAATATACCTCATCATCATCGACCCAGCGAAACAATCACAGATCATGGATGGCGTACAGTCGGCGATAGGGTCTTTCGATTTCAATGTAGTGGAGATCCTGCAGAACGTCACTCACTGGGCCTTCACTAACATCAATGAGATATTTGGCAAGGTTTCCAAGGTGCTTCTCGAGATATTCATCATGTTCCTGGCGCTATTCTACTTCCTACGCGATGGCAGGGAATTGAAGAGACAGCTCATATCCATCTCCCCCCTAGGCGACGTTAACGACGTGCTCATCATCAATAAGCTCCAACAGGCGGTGAGGTCTATCTTCGCTGGTTCCATAGCGGTGGCGATAGTGCAGGGTATCCTGTCAGGTATAGGGTTCGCTATCTTTGGAGTGCCCAACCCGGTCCTGTGGGGACTGGTAGCTGCTCTCGCGGCTCTCATCCCTGGCATAGGCACAGCGCTGATCTTAATTCCGGCCATTGGCTACCTGTTCTTCACCGGTTCGACTGGCGCGGCTATCGGTCTGCTCATATGGGGAGTCGTAGCTGTCGGTCTCATAGATAACTTCCTGGGACCTATGCTGGTCAACCGCGGAGTCAAGATACATCCGTTTCTGATATTGCTTTCGATCTTCGGCGGCTTGTCATTCTTCGGGCCTGTGGGATTCGTCCTGGGTCCGCTCATCATCGCGCTCGTGTTCGCATTGCTCGAGATATACAGGGCGCCTAAAAAGGGTGATTTATAGCCCTATTTTACCCACAGCTTTCACTAAAAAACCCTTTCATTTATAGCCAAAAAATGCTATACTTCTAGCACCTAAAGACGGGTCAATTTTTATTTATGGCGGGAAATACCAAAGAGAAAAAGCCTAAGAAAACCGCTGATAACCAGGGGGGCTATGACGCATCTTCCATCACCGTGCTTGAGGGGCTCGACCCAGTCCGCAAGCGCCCAGGTATGTACATCGGCACTACCGGTCCCGATGGTCTCCATCACCTCATAACAGAGATATTCGATAACTCCCGCGATGAGGCCATGGGCGGCTTCGCCAACGATATCGAGATCGCGCTCCTGCCTGGCAACCGGGTCAGGGTCGTCGATAACGGCCGCGGCATCCCTGTGGATGTCCACAAACAATCAAAAGTCTCGGCTCTCGAGACCATCATGACGGTGCTCCACGCTGGCGGCAAGTTCGGCGGCGAGACGACTGGCTACAAGGTCTCCGGTGGCCTTCATGGAGTCGGCGCGTCGGTAGTCAACGCCCTTTCGATCTATATGAAGGTCGTAGTCCATCGCGATGGCGGCATCTATATGCAGGAATATTCCAAGGGCAAGCCAAAGTCAAAAGTGAAGAAGATAGGCTCGTCGAAGCTCCATGGCACCATAACCACATTCGAGCCGGATCAGGAGATATTCAAGGAGGGAGTCAAGTTCGAGTGGAACCGCATCGTGAGCCACATGCGCCAGCAGGCGTATCTCGTGAGGGGTCTCAGGATATCGGTCATAGATGCTAGCACCCAGGTTCCGGCATTTGGCCATGATGACGAGATATTCTATCTCCGCGAGACCGGCGTCGAGGCTCCCTCATACACTTTCTTCTTCGAGGGCGGGCTCATCTCGCTCATAAGGTTCACGAACCAGCTTTTGAAACCTGCACACAAGAATATTTTCTATGTAGAGAAGAAAGTCGAAGGCGTCGAGTCCGTCGAAGTCGCCCTCCAGTATGCCGACGACGTTTCTCCGCGCATAATGGCTTTCGCTAACAATATCCACAATCCAGAGGGCGGCACTCACTTGACTGGTTTCAAGACTGCTCTTACCCGCACTCTCAATACCTATGCAAAAAATAATAATCTAGCCAAGAATGGCGAGGAGACATTCACCGGCGATGATGCGCTGGAGGGTCTGACGGCGGTCATCTCGGTCAAGCTCCGCGAGATACAGTTCGAGGGCCAGACCAAGGCCAAGCTAGGCAGTATGGAGGCGCAGAGCGCGGTCAATACTGTATTCGGCGATGCCTTCGGGGCATTCCTAGAGGAGAATCCCGACGACGCGCGTATGATAGTCAACAAAGTCATACTGGCCATGAAGGCCAGGAAGGCGGCCAAAGCCGCCAAGGACAGCGTCCTGCGTAAGGGAGCACTGGAGGGCATGACACTACCTGGCAAGCTGGCCGACTGTCAGTCTGGCGACCCGGCAGAATCAGAACTGTTCATAGTGGAGGGAGACTCGGCCGGAGGCACTGCCAAGCAGGGCCGCGACCGCCGCACCCAGGCTATCCTGCCTCTGCGCGGAAAGATACTGAACATAGAGCGCGCTCGCCTCGATCGCATGCTTGGCTCTGAGCAGATCAAGAATCTAGTCCTGGCTCTGGGAACGGCTATAGGCGATACCTTCGAGATAGGCAAACTGCGCTATCACAAGATAATCCTGGCGACAGATGCCGACGTGGACGGCGCGCATATCCGCACACTCATCCTGACACTTCTCTATCGATATTTCAGGCCGCTCATAGACACGGGCTACGTCTACATCGCCCAGCCGCCACTATATAAGGTCAAGCGCGGCAAGGAAACACTGTATTTCTATGACGAGCAGTCGAAGGTCAAGGCTCTGGGCAAGGTAGACGAGTCGCAGATGGTCGAGGAGACGGAAGCCGATCTCGAGGCAGAGAAGGAGCGCTTACTCGAAGCCGCCGGAGCTCCCGAGAAGGCAGTCGAGGAAGGCAAGTCTGCAAGAGCCCCGAAGATCTCCATCCAGCGCTACAAGGGTCTTGGCGAGATGAACTCAGACGAGCTCTGGGAGACGACCATGGATCCGGAGAGGCGCATCCTGAAGCAGGTGAGTGTAGATGACGCCCAGGAGGCTGACAAAGTCTTCGATATGCTCATGGGCGACGATGTGCCTGCCAGGAAGTCATTCATACAATCGAACGCCAAGATGGCGAATTTGGATATCTAGACCTTAAATTGCCATTTCAAGGAGTGTTTCAGGTAAAACGTCAATCCTAGTTTCTTTTAATTGTTTTGGGGCAAAATAGGCAGTCGCATTTAGGATTTCGATTCCAAGAACTTCACCCTTTGGTCCTAGATCAAGGATTATGTCTTTTGATATGGGGTTGGTCTTAGACACTCTCGTGAATTTTTTTAGATATATATAGGCGGCATTTGCGATTTTATCATATGTAATTCTCATATCCTTAATTTAATCTAATAAGTAGGCCGTTATAATCAGGTAAAATTTGTTATTTTTCATATAGACCACCTCTAACCCATGATCACCAAACGATTTTCTGCTGACAATCTTACCATCCTGGGCTATATAAGTATAATCCGGCTTTAGTATGACAGTTTTCATTTCCTCAGTAGAGAAATTTCGACTATATAAGCTAAGCTGCGCATGGTGCGTGAATTTAATATGCATGCTAAATTTTTGCATACAAGAGTTAAAATCCGCATCAAAAAAAGTTCAAATTCTAATGAAGTTTTGTTCAAATATTAATGAAGTTTTGCAGGTAGCGTTTAGGCCGTCTTCACCTTCAATTTAGATAACCTCCTCTTATCGAGCTTAGGTAATTTCAATATCAAGAGCCCGTGTTTCTCGATGGCTTCTGCCTCATCCACATCTATCTCTTCTGGCAGGGAGACCGTTCTAGAGAATGAACCCCAATATAGCTCGCGGACCAAGAAGTCATCCGAGTCGCTCACGCGCTCTTCCTCGCGCTTGCCTCGTATGGTGACCGAGTCTCGTGTGATGGATACATCCAGATCTTCCGGCCTGACTCCGGCGATCATGCTCTTCACGACGATCATCTCGTTCGTCTGGTAGACGTCCACGGTGAGCTCGGCGTCCTTCTCGGTCTCCTCGTCTATCCAGGATTCTGCGTCGCCGTTCCGGCTGGCCTTGGCCGATCGTTTCACTACTGGGACATTGTCGCGCTCATCATCGCTCCCGGAAGAGTCGTCCATGTGCACTGCACCAGTGAGCTTCTCGAAGAATGTCCTTTTTTCTTTGGCCATGTTGTTAAGGTGTTAGGAAAGAGTGTTAATAGGATAGTATTATATAGAAATCTGACCGGATCTTCAACTGGGGTTATACGACTGGGGCGGGGATTTTCGGCTTGACCCCCTTCACTTCCTCGAAAAGCACGATCATTACTACCACCGCACCCCATATCCAGCCGAAGGCTTTCAAGGTGTCGCTGGCATCGGCGCCGATGATGGAAAGGTTGAAAGCTGTGTGTATGGCGATAGCGCCGAGCAGACCGCCTAGCCAGAGCAGGAATTTCATCGCCCGGCCTCGGTAGAAGGCTAGACTCAAACCAAAGCCGACAAGAGCGGATGAGACCACGTGCACCAGAGTGGCGCCGATCGATCTAAGGTTGCCTTGGATGATGCTGGCCGCCAGCTCCCCATTGGAGAGTGGAGTCATGACGAAAAGCGCGTTCTCGAGGGCAGCGAAGCCTAGGGCAACGGCGACGCAGTAGATCATGGCATCAATCGGCTCGTCATTGGACCTGGCGAACAAGCCAACACAAGCTACTGCCACGAATTTCAGAACTTCCTCGACCACGGCCCACCAGGTGTATTTGGCGACAGGATCGGTCACTATGCCAGCGATGAATTGTTCCACGAATATAGCGACCACTACGACGATCATACCGACAAAGAAACATCCGGCGAGAAGCGACCGCGGTTCCGGCTGTTCGGAATCCTCGCGCATCCAGAAGAAGAGCCAAAGTAGCGAAGGGATGACTCCGACCAGCAAGGCTCCTGCGAATTGCGATCCTGACATGAGCTAAGTATATATTATTCATGATATCATCGGAACATGAACAGGGGACGAGAGATAGATCCGGACGAAATACTCCTAGATTCGAGCAATATACCGAAGTTCGACAGGAGCCAATTCGAAGGCAGGCTGGAGAGGCCTATTTCGCGTGCAGCCCTATTGGGGTTGGGAGTTGCCTCCCTAATCATTTTCGGCGTATTCCTTACCCAGGCTTTCAGGCTTCAGATCGTAGAGGGCGACACCTACCTGAAGCGCAGTCAGAGCAATATCCTGAATCCTGTGCCCATCTTCGCCAGCCGCGGGGCCGTCTTCGACAGGAATGGGGTGCCGCTCATATGGAATGCACCATCGGCAGATTTGAGCGAAGATGCGATTCCTAGGCGTGAATACACTACTTTGCCTGGTTTGGCCCATATCCTGGGCTATGTGCAGTATCCTTCTAAGGACAAGAATGGCTTCTACTATCGAAATGATTTCGAGGGCAGTGATGGCATAGAGAAATTTTTCAACGACTTTTTGACCGGTAAGAATGGTTCCCGCCTAGTAGAGATCGATGCTAGAGGGCAGGTATTGTCGCAGAATGTCGTGCGGCCTCCCGAACCTGGCAAGACCCTGACTCTGTCCATAGACAGCCGTGTCCAGTCTGCTTTTTTCGGTAATATCAAGGCTATCGCCAGCGAATACGGCTTCAAAGGCGGCGCTGGCGTGATAATGGACGTACGCACCGGGGAGATGCTGACAGCGACGAGCTATCCTGAATATAGCCCGCAGGTGATGTCGGACAAGACCGACTCAGCCAGAGTCAGGTCCCAGCTCCAGAATCCGAGCCTCCTATTTCTGGATCGGGCGGCTGGCGGGCTCTATACTCCCGGTTCCATAGTGAAGCCTTTCGTCGCTATGGGTGCCTTGAATGAGAACATAATAGACCCATCGACCATCTTGGTCACCACAGGCTCCATCTCCGTGCCGAATCCGTACGATCCTGAAGTCACAAATGTATTCCGCGACTGGAAGAACCATGGCTCTCTAGACATGCGTCGCGCCATAGCAGTGTCATCAGACGCATATTTCTATATCATAGGCGGCGGTTACAAGGACCAGAAAGGCCTCGGCATAGCCAATATAGACAAATACTTGAGGCTGTTCGGCATGGGCGAAGCTATCCCGCCGTCTTTTTTTAGGGGCCCGTCCGGCATCCTCTCGAGCCCAGCCTGGAAGCTGGAGGCATTCAAGGAGCCTTGGTATCTAGGAGACACGTACCACTCTGTCATAGGGCAATACGGTACGCAGGTGACTCCAGTCCAGATAGCGCGCGCCTTCGCCGCTCTAGCCAACCGTGGAGCTCTGCTCGTCCCGACGATAGCGAAAGACGAAGCGCCGACGATAGAGCGGACCATAGACCTGCCGGACAAGTATTACGACATCGTGCACGAAGGCATGCGCATGAGCGTGAAGCAGGGCACTAGCGTGGCTTTGAACAAGCCGTACGTGGAGATCGCCGGCAAATCAGGTACGGCGGAGCTGGGCGTATCGAAGGCCAATGTTAATTCCTGGATCACTGGCTTCTGGCCGTACAAGGATCCGAAATATGCGTTTGCAGTCATACTCGAACATGGCTCGGTGCACAATCTGATCGGTGCGGCGGCGGTGATGTCGAATCAGTTGGAGTGGATGAATGCGAATACGCCGGAGTATTTTAGGTAAGAAAAGGAACATGAGCTAGCCTCAACAGACCCGAACTCGACCCTCTGCAGAGGGTCGGTTCTGTTCTCAGAAATTTCTTGCTAGAAATTTCCTCCGAAAGTCTGTCTCGACTAACTCATGTTCCTTTTCTCATGTTGAAATATCTGGGGATTAACTGTGGATTGCTGGGAAGGTCTTGTAATGGTTTCATTAGGCATATGAAAAAATCAACCTGGTGGATCCTCGGTGTTATCGTCGTTTTAATAATAGTTTTAGCTGTAACGTCGAATAAGAGAGAAACAGCAACTGACTCTGGTCCTGTGAGGGTAGGAGCGGCGCTTATGCTAACGGGCCCGGCTTCTTTGCTCGGGGAGCTTCAGCAGAAGGTTCTGCCGATAGCAGTAGGTGATGTGAATAAAAATGGCGGCATAAACGGCCGTCCTCTTGAGCTCGTCATCGAAGATGCCGCTTACGACCCGAAGACTGCAGTGAGCGCATACCAGGCGCTCAAGCAGAAAGGCCTGAAGCTGTTCATCATCGACGGTAGTTCACCTGTCGCTTCGACTCGTCCGCTCGTCATAGCTGATGGCAACTTTACGATAGCAGGCGTCGCTACCGCTCCTAGTTACTATGACGGCAACAATCGTAGCTGTCGCATTGCACCGACAGCGAAGCTTTTCGGTCCGGCTAATGCGGAACTGGCCATCAAACGCGGATACAAGAATGTTGCTGTTCTCGCCGGCGATAATGAATACGGCCGCGGCCTGGCTGATGAATTCACTAAAACCTTGATCGCCAAGGGCGGCAAGGTCGTGCTGACTGAATTCTACAATGCCTCTCCCGCTGCCAGCGACTACAAGACGAACATCACCAAGGTCAAGGCGATCGAAAGCTCTGTTGATGCTATCGTTTTCACCCAGGCGCTCAACACTCTGCCGGCCATGCTGAAACAGATGTCTGATCTCGGTCTCAAGAAGCCCCTGATATCAGATTATCCGACAGTGGATAACCCGGCTTTGAAAGGGGACTTGTCGGTGCTGAACGGCTTAGAATATGCCGGTATTGATTTTGTGAACGGCGACTCATCGACTGATTCTCCGAAGGCCAAGGCGTTCAAGGATGCCTACAAGGCCAAGTTTGATTCGTACCCGATCTTCCTCCAGGGCGCTCATTACGACGTGGTCATGCTTCTCTCTGAAGCCATAGCGAAAGTCGGCCAGGACCCACAGAAGGTCGCTGACTATATAAGCGGCCTCAAGGACTATGAAGGCGTGACCGGCGTATTCTCATTCAACAGCGACTGCGAAGTCGAGCGAAAGCCGGTGTTTAATAAGATCGTCGACGGTAAGATTATAAGAACAGAATAATCATCATATGAAAAAATCAACCTGGATCGTATTGGGGATCGTGGTCATAGTTATCGCTATCGTTTTGCTGTCGAGTTCGTCTTCGAGTCAAAAGGAAAGTGGGCCGATTAAAATTGGGTTTATCGGACCATTGTCCGGCGATGGTGCGTCATTCGGTGAAACTGAACGGAACGCGTTGCTTATGGCATTCGATGAGATAAATGCAACCGCAGAATTCAAAGATCGTCCTATCGAGCTCATTGCCGAAGACGGGAAATGCACAGGGAAGGATGCTACGATAGCCATCCAGAAATTGATAAATATCGACAAGGTCAAAGTTGTGCTCGGCGGCGTATGCAGTGCTGAGACTATGGCGGCCGCTCCTATTGCGGAGGAAAATAAGACCCTGATGTTCTCGGCGTTCTCGTCAAATCCGGCCATTACGAATGCTGGCGATTATATTTTTAGAAACTCTCCTTCTGATTCTGATGTAGCCAAGCTCGATGCGCAGGTGATATTGGACAAAGGGTTTAAAAAAGTCGCGCTGATATCAGAAAATAGCGACTATTCACAGGGTGTGAGGGGTATCATGAAAGATATTTTTGCTTCCAGTTCTGCCACTGTCGTGTTAGACGAGTTATTTACCGGTGGGCTTACTGATTTCCGGTCGTTCGTCACAAAAGCCAAGGGAAGTGGTGCGGACGTGATATACATAAATCCTGCCAGCTCCGGTAAGACTGGCGCTCTACTCGTCAAACAATTGCGGCAGGCGAACATAAAGACTCCGATTCATGGTAATTTCTCGTTGGGTACTCCGGATGCGTTTGCGACGGGTGCCGGCATGCTCGAAGGTGTGATTATTAGCGATGGGGTAAGGCCAGGTTCGAAATTGCAATCTCTCCTCAACTCATATCAGGCGAGATTTGGCAGCAAAGCCTCAAATGATTTTGAGTTCGGTGCCTCGTACGATCGCGCATTCATCATCTCAAAGGCGATCAATGTGGTTGGATATGATGCTACGAAAATAAAGGATTACCTATACTCGATGCCTGAGTATGAAGGTGTGATCGGCAAGTATCGCTTTGATGTCAATGGAGACGTCACGGGTGGCCCATTTTTCACAGAATACATTATAAAAGGCCAGGAAAAAATTCCTTTATAGGATTAATAATTAGTTATAAATCATGAAAAAATCAATTTGGGTAGTCGTAGTACTTGTGGTCATTGTGATAATAATAGTCGCTGTTTCTGGGGGTAATAAGTCCGAAACTGGCCCCATAAAAGTTGGCGTGATGGTGCCTCTTACCGGTGATGCTGCAGTATATGGCGAGGGCGCAAGGAATACTTACCAACTCGCGGTTGGTGAGATTAATGCCGCAGGCGGAGTCAATGGAAGGAATATTGAATTGATCGTAGAGGATTCAAAGTGCACTGCTACAGCCGCAGCGAATGCCGCCCAGAAGCTCATCAATGTCGATCGTGTGCAGATAGTCCTCGGTGGATTCTGTAGCAGCGAATCGTTGCCTGCAGTGCCGATAGCCGCAGCGGCGAAAGTGACCCTGTTCTCTCCAGGCTCATCCAACCCGAGCCTTACTGGAATAAGCCCATACTTCTTCAGGGACTATCCGAGCGATGCTTCGCAGGGTAAAGTGCTTGCTCAAGTTGCTTATAACGATAAGGGCTATAAGACGGTCGCCTTCATCCAAGAGAAGACTGATTATGCTGACGGGATATACAAGGCCTTCAGTGATGAATTCACCAAGCTCGGCGGTACCGTTACGAACGAGAGCTTCCCGACCGGTAATACAGATTTCAGAGCGATCTTGAGCAAGGTTAAGACGGCGAAGCCCGATGCTGTGTTCATAGATACTCAGACACCTCCGGTCTCGGTCAGGATAATCGAACAGGCCCAACAGTTGAAATACAAACCAGCTCTCATAATAAACGACGCTACTGCAGGTGATACAGAGACGATCGCAAAGAATGCAGCTTTCCTCGAGGGTGCTATAACGGCACAGTTTGGTACTGATCCTAGCAACCAAAAGTTCAAGGATCTCTTAGTCGCTTATAAGACAAAGTACGGAGCAGAGTTGCCTTATCAAAGCTATGGTCAGACAGAATACGACGCGGTCTATATTGTCCGAGATGCGCTCCTGGCGAATGGCAATAATGGCGAGAAGATTGCGGCTTGGTCTAGGACGATAAAAGATTGGGAGGGTGCATCGGGTAAGGTCACTATACTTCCATCAGGTGACAGGGACGGCGGGCATGTGCCGCAGATTGTGAAGGATGGCAAGGTCATCTTGTATACGAAATAGATTAGGCTTTACAAAGCCCCGAGTTTCGAGTAGTGTCAAATCAGACCACAACGGTCTGATTTGTGTTTTTGGACTCTTTTACAATTTGCAATGAATACCGAAATTGTCGGAACTCGCCGGTCCTACTGGATCGGAGCTGGTTCGCTGGTCGTTTCCTGGTTCGCCGCGGCTATCATCAATTCCCTCATGAATGCCCTCAATGCCAGAGGATTCTCGGGAGAGGAGCTGCTCTACTTCCGCAGCCTGCCGTGCATGGCTGTCGCATTCATCGCGATCCGTTCCACAGTCATGGAGATGGACACCTACAGCCACAAGGCTTGCGCGGCGGTCGCCATCTCCAGCATCATGTTCTACGAATCTATGGCCGTCTGGAAAGCGGTCATCCCGGTCATAGTGCTCATAGCGCTCATGCCCGTCGTGAATATATTCCTGGCACGCCGCGACGGCAAAAAGATCACGATCTTGGCGTATGTGAGCGCCTTACTCCTTGTCGGCGGTGTAGCCTGGTCGCTCGACCCGTTCTCGCAGCCGTTCAGCAAGGCTGGAATGATCCTGGCTCTCGGTTGTGTCATCGTCTCTTCAGTCGGGTTCGACATGTGGAGCAAGACTGGACGGACCGTCACTCTGTGGCACAAGGGATTCTGGCTCGGCGTCTATACCACGCTGTTCGCGATCTTGGTCGTTGGCAGCAGGCATCTTGTCGGTGCGCTTATGGGCAATGCCGTCGTCCCGATCTCTGTCGAATTCGGGAAGTATGACGATCCTACGGTGCAGAGATATCTATGGATCTTTACGATCTTCGCGGTCGTCTACATCTACTCGACCATCGTGCCATTCACCCGAATAGGGAAGATGGACGTGGTCCATGCGAGCATCATGCTCCAAGGTGCCACGCCCGCCAGCCTGATCGGTTCCTGGCTCATCATCGATGAGAGGATCAAGATGTGGCAGATCCCGGGGATCATATGCGCTCTGATCGGTGCGACTCTCGTCACCGTCCAGCTCATCCGCGCTCCAGCAGTAGTTTCCTCGCCGGCCGCCCGCCCTGGGTAGCCGGTTTTTTGCGCTTATAATGCAGTTTGATTCTCGGGTATACCTAGGTGTTTTTGTATCACTCCCAAGTTGATCATCAATACATTGATATTATAGTCCAAGCGATTGAAGCGTAGCTCAAATGAATCAAACTTCCTATCTGCTGCTTCGAACCTCCTATCAATGGCTTCGAATCGCCTATCAATGGCCTCGAACTTATCATCCATGTAGACGTACATTCGATCAAATTGGTCCAGCATCGTCTCGGTAAACCCGTCGAATTTTTTATCAATGGCCATCATTTTTTTGTCGAATTCTGTTCTGGTAACATATTTACTGTTTTCTATTTGAATAGGTTGCATAGCATTTTAGCAATTTATTTGTAATAAACACAACTTTATCAGCACCGAGATAAAATCCGTATCAAAAAAAGTTCAAGTTTTCATGAATTTTTGTTCAAATTCTTATGAAGAAACTGACCCTTGTATTTAAATGGCTTAACTAGCTATACTAAATACACACATAAAAAACCAACGTGGACATACTGCCGCAACTCATAGTCAATTCCATCATAGCCGGTGCGATCTATACCCTAGTCGCACTGGGTTTTAATTTGATATACGGCACGGTCAAATTCTTTGATCTGGGCTACGGCGCGCTTACGGCGGTTGGCGGCTACACTGTATTCTGGATATACAAAATGCTCGGCTTGCCTCTATATGTAGCCATTCCCGGAGGTGTCCTCATGTCGGCAGTCATAGGATTCGTCATATATAGGATCGTCTACGCGCCGCTCCGCGAACGCAAATCCTCGGGAACAGTGCTCCTGGTCGGTGCGCTCGGTGCATTCACGGCTCTCCAGGCTATCGTTGCCATCCTCTTTACCAGCCAGTTCCAGACGCTGTCACGGAATTCAGGTGCGGAGGCTGTCTATCAGATCGGTGGCGGGGTCATCACCCAGATCCAGCTCATCATGCTCATCTCCGGACTGGTCATCATGATAGGCATGGGCCTCTTGCTCAAATTCACCATGTTCGGCAAGGCGGTGAAGGCCGTGGGCGATGATGAGGAGGTCGCGAAGATCGTGGGCATCAATACGCCGCGCGTGATCGGGTGGATATTCGCCATAGGTTCAGGCATAGCAGGTCTGGCGGGCATTCTCGTGGGGTTTGATACTGGCATAGAGCCGACCATGGGCCTGTCGCTCCTCCTGAAAGGCGTCATAGCTTCTATCATCGGTGGCATCGGCAATGTCTATGGTGGTGTCCTCGGCGCATTCCTCCTGGGCTTCATCGAGAACTTCGGTATCTGGAAGATCTCGGGCGAATGGAAGGACGCGATTGCGTTCGCGGTTTTGATACTGTTTTTGTTGTTTAGGCCGCAGGGGATTTTAAAACGCTGATATGGAATACCTCATTCACCTAGCCATCCTCATATCGATCTACGGCATCCTCGGGTTGTCGCTCAATCTGGTGGTCGGCTATACCGGCCTCTTGAGCGTCACCCAGGCGGCCTTCTATGGTATCGGCGCGTATGCGACGGCGATATTGCTCACCTCGGCAGGGTGGAATTTCTTCCCGGCCATGCTCGTCGGTATGGTCGTCTCAGGCGTCTTGGCACTGGCGATCGGATTCGTGCTCTCCAAATTCAAGGACGACTACTACGCGCTCGGCTCATTCGGCTTCAATATCATCATCTACAGCATATTCCTGAACTGGCAGTCGCTCACCCGCGGCCCGCTCGGCATCCCGGGTATTTCCAGACCGTCTATTTTTGGCTTCGCTTTTACTGACAACATCTCGTTCCTCATATTGTCTGTGGTGCTCTTGGCGCTAGTCTTCGGTGTGTGCCACTACGTTACAAAGTCCTCATTCGGCCGCGTCCTCAAGGCGGTCCGCGAGGACGAGGAAGCTATCGGTGTTTTTGGCTACAGGACTCTCTGGTACAAGCTGGCCATATTCGTGGTGAGCGCCATGCTGGCCGCCGTCGCTGGATCCTTGTTCGCTTCATATATCACATTTATAGACCCGTCGTCGTTCGCTCTCATGGAGTCGATATTCATCCTGGCCATCATCATTCTCGGAGGACTGGCTAGCAACAAAGGCGCGGTTCTGGGTGCTGTCTGTCTCATACTTCTGCCGGAGATACTGCGCTTCGTCGGCTTTCCTGACGATATCGCCGCCCAGATGCGCCAAGTCACATACGGCGTGCTCCTCATACTTCTCATGATATTCCGGCCGCAGGGATTGGTGGGGGAATATAGGCTCTAAATAACATTTGGGGTGATTGACTAGTTATATATAGTGTGCTAGAATACAATCCTTAACTAGCTCCTTTCAGCCAAATCAACCCTTCAACACCGATGAAAACGTTCATGTTTTGTTCGGCGCGGATGTTCTTCGCGCTTGCGTGCACGCTGGTCTCCAGCGTCGCACTTTCCTCAGCGGCTTTGGCTTCTGAGGTCGTCAACTCCCCGCAGTGGAACTTCAATGCGTCCACTACCATCGCGTCCGAATACTTCGGAAGTATTGTTGGCGGCACGTTCTACAAGGCCGACAAGAGGAACCACGGCGTTGCGTTCAACGTCGTCGGCGCCTCCCGGCCCGTGAAGGACGGCGTCCTCTACGCGAGCGCGCTAGTCATCCAGCCGCTCGACGACGCTCACCTTAACAAGTCGAGCGGCAACGAGTGGGCGCTTACGTTGGGCAGAACTTTCGAGTTCGACAACAACGCTGAGGGCAGACCCTTGGTCAAGCTCGATACGTTCGTCATGTGGGATGCGTTGCAGCCGATCGAAAAAGCCAACGATGTCATCACATTCTCGGCCCGCATCGATCTGCCGCGCGTCTTGCATGCACAGCCGTATGTGCAGATCTGGCACTGGGAACGTGCAAGCGGCAGCAGTCCCGAGGGTGGTGCGTTCGCAGCCGCAGGTCTCGTTCGGCGTCAGCCGATCGCCTGGCCGACAGCCGATGGGCGTTCGGTCCCGGCTATTGACCTCGAATACCGCTTCGGTTATTCGGGCGGAGTCTTCAATACGAAGGCCGGTCAGGCGTATCACCGCTTCATCGTGAGCCGGACCTACAAGGTCGGGCTCGAATCGAAGTGGTCGGTGACGCCGGCCGTCATTGCCCAGACGCACGTCGGCCACGACACGAGCGGCACGCTCGGAAAAGGTTCGAGAGTGTTTGCCACGCTCACCCTCGGTTGGAGGGGTTGATCATCGGATGCCACAGGCATCCACGCGAACAGCGACGCCAACCCGTCGCTGTTTTTTTGTCCAAAAACACAAAAGACCCCGAAGGGTCCTCTGTATCACCAGTGAAATGCTCCATTTCTGTGCGTTGCACCCGGAGCCTGTTTGTGTTTTCATGGATTCATGAATAAAAAAAATACGATATGGGTCATCTTGGCGGTCATATTAGTTATTTTGATTATGCGCGGAGTAAGCTCGAATAGTGAGTCTGCTACGATTAAAATAGGCGCCATTCTACCTCTCACCGGGGCCAATGCACAGGTCGGCGAGGGTTTACGCGATGCGCTCAATTTTGCTCTTCAGGAGTACAAGGGCGATTCCAAATTTGAGCTCATTTTCGAGGATTGTGCTCTTGATCCCAAGACAGCAGTCACTGCTGCGACTAAGCTAATAAATATAGACAAGGTCCAGGTCATGGTGGACGCATATGCTCCGATCGGCAACGCTGTGTCGCCGCTCGCGGAAAAGGCAAAGATCCCGCATTTGAGCATTGCCTTTGACCCGAACATTGCCAAGGGCGATTACAATTTTATGCACTTCACGCCACCTTCCAGTGTTTCCGAGCTTTTCATTAGCGAATTGGAGAAAAAGGGCATATCTAGTGTTGCTGTCTTGCGCATAAACAATCAAGGGATCCAGTCGGTATTCGATGAGTTCAAGGGGCAAGTCGCGTCGACGTCGATACGGATAGTCGCTGATGAAATCTTTCCTCCGGGCGAGCGTGACCTTCGCTCACGCATCACGAATATGAAACAGTCCAAGCCGCAACTCTACGTTCTCCTATCCATACCGCCGGAATTGGAGATAGCCATGGAGCAACTCAAGAGCCTAGCCATAAATAATGTAAGCACGATGGTCTACTTCGAGCTGTCTCCGAAAAGGGAGCTATTCAACGATCTCTGGTTCGTTGGCACGCAACTGCCAGCCGCGGGATTCGTTGAGAGATATGAATCCTTCTACAAGAAGCCTATTACCTTCGCCGTGCCAAACATGTACGACATCTTCAATCTGATCGCCTATGCTGCTGACCATTCCAACACCAAGGGTAGCGAGGGCATCAAGGACGAGCTCCTGAAGATAAAGAATTTTGATGGAGCACTCGGCAATCTGACAGTTGATTCACAGGGCATCGTCATATCGGGTGCACAGCTTAAGATTATAAGGAGTGGCAAGATAGAGGTTTTAAGTAATTAATATGAATAAAACATCAAAAATAATCGCCGGTGTCATAGTTGTCATTCTCATCATCTGGGCCATCGCGGCAGGGGTTTCCAAGAATAGCCAGCCGCAGGCGGTTGAGACGATAAAGATCGGGGCTGTCTTGTCCCTTTCAGGGATAGCCTCATCTGACGGAGAGAGTATCAAGAATGGCCTCGAATTAGCACGCACTGATCTCAAGGCTAGAGGTATAGATGTTGATATTGCGTATCAGGACGACAAGACCGAACCAAAGGACACAGTAAGCGCGATGAATGCTCTCGGAGCCCTGAATGTCGAAGCTGTGATCGGTCCGACCTGGAGCTATCTCGCAGACTCAGGCGTTCCGGTGGGTGATCGTTCGAAGATGGTTATGATCATGCCAGCTAATACTTCTGAATACGTGAATGCTCGAAGCCCATATGCATTCTTTACGACAAATAAAGTCGAGAGATTGTCGCAGCCTTTGACCGAGTGGCTCAAGCAGTCTGGCAAGAAGAGGATCGCAATCATAAGGAACCAAGGTGCTTGGTATGAAGTTGTTGAGAAGGCAGTCCTTGCAGCCGCCAAGGAGGCAGGAGTGGAGGTTGTATTCAATGAGAATATGCAATTCGGAACCGCACAATCAGTAATGGCAACGATACTTACCAAGATGAAAGCGAAGAATCCGGACATCATATTTACAGAAATTGACGATGAGCAGGGTATAACGATCTTCTTCAATAGGAGTCAACAGCTTAAGATAGATGCAGACCTTATGTCAGTTACCACCGCTTTGGGTAGGATTGTGGCTAGCGGTAGCATCATTCTCAACCCGGGTAACGAGCTGTTCCTCATCGCTCCGAAGACATCAGACTCATTCAATGAGAAGTATAAGGCTACCTATGGAACCAACGCGAAACCATATGCTGATCGCTCGTATGATTCCCTGATGCTCCTTGTCGACGCGATTCAGAACCGCGGGGATATGGCACTAAATGAGTATCTTAGGACTAGGGCTAACTATAAAGGATTCATAGGAACTTATAAGTTTGATGCCAATGGCGATATTTCGGAAGGTGAGTGGGTGGTGACGAAACTCAAATAACAGATATGAATAAAAAAACCATTTGGGTCGTCGTGCTTGCGGTGATTCTGGTCATTTTAATAATCAGAGGGATCAATTCGTCGAGGCAGGTTGCTACTACTGACGAGCCGATAAAGATTGGTGTTGTCAATTCGCTCACGGGCTTTGCGGCTCCATGGGGAGAATTCGCTAAGAAGGCAGTTGATCTTGCGGCCAAGGAGATAAATGCCGGGGGCGGAATAAACGGCAGGCAGATACAGATCGTTATGGAGGACGACCATACTGACGGTAAGACTTCAGTGACTGCGTACAATAAGCTTGTCTCTGTTGATGGGGTAGACGGTGTTCTGGGAGGTGTATTCGATTTTACGGCTTTGCCTCTCATCCCTCTCGCCGAAACGAACAAGACCACTCTCATCACTCCGCAGAATTTCAGGATTCCTGGTAGTTTCGATCTCAATGATCAGAGCTTTGTCATGATGACTGACTTCAGCGCCGTTCTCGAGAGGCTCAAGCTCTTCATCTCTGAGAGCAAGGCCAAGAAAGTCGCGGTCGTTCACTTCACATCTGCCTGGGGTGCGGAGATAGCCAAGACCGTCGGTTCCATCTCGAGAGAAGTTGGCAAGGGAGCTATCATGGATGAGGCCTATTCCCAGCTGGGAAACAATGATTTTAAGACAACAATCTCAAAGTTGAAATCCGCGGGCATAGAGCTTGTCTTTATCGACATGTTCGGCAACGACACTGTGAGCTTTCTCAATCGTGCCAGGGAGCAGGGCTTCAATCCGACTGTCATAACTTATAACGGAGCCCTTGATGGAGTCGAAAACAAGAATGGCCTGCTGGATAATATCGTCGTAATAAACTGGGAGATCGCCGGACCAAATTTCCAGGAGCTTTTCAAGGCTGAGTATGGCATGTTGCCTCAGAAATCCGCAGAGAAATGGTTCGATGCGACATATGCGATGGCATATGCGATAGCGAATGCCACTAGTACTTCAGGTGTTGCTGCTTATATGCAAACGCATCCTATTACAACGCCGAATTCTACTGTTATTTTCACTGACGTACACACGGTTTCCGATATTCCGGTTGAGATAGATATAATAAAAGATGGTAAGTTGGTGAAGTGGGTGAAGAAATAGGGTTGACAGAGGAAATTTTTGTCAGTGCAGATGCCCCAGAAAACAAAAAATCCCACAAGAAGTGAGATATTTTGGTATGCCTGCCATCATAGTAGCGATAGGGGAATTAACCCCGCAGGCATGCCTACAGAATATTCTATTTGAGTTGCAAAGTCAAGAATTTCGCGGCATTATATCAACATGAAACTCCTGGAAACCCACAAGCTCGATAAGCACTTCGATGGCGTCTATGCAGTCAACAAGCTCTCCATCGGTTTTGAGCCGGGCAAGATCACTGGCATCATCGGTCCGAACGGCTCCGGCAAGTCTACGCTCATAAATACGCTCACGGGCATGCATCAGATGGATGGCGGGGAAATCATCATCGCTGGCGCGGAAAAGCTCACTCGAGTCTTCTCTCACGAAGTCCCGGACTATGGCATGACGCGGACATTCCAGGATGTGAGACTATTCGAGCAGATGCCTGTCATCGACAATGTGCTCGTAGTGCTCACCAAGCGCAGTATATGGTCGTCTCTTTTCGAGAGGCATTCCAAACTGCACCTTGAGCGCGCCGAAGAAGTTCTCACGAAGGTCGGCCTGTGGGGAAAGCGCGATGAACTGGCGAGCAGTCTCTCGTATGGCCAGCGCAAGCTCCTGGAGATAGCGCGTATGCTCGCGATGGTCCATTCCGGGGCAGGCGACATACAGGTCATATTCTTCGATGAGCCTTACGCCGGACTTTTCCCGGAGATGCTGAAGATCGTCGAGAATGTCATGAAGGAACTGCGCACCCAGGGCAAGGCCGTCGTTCTCGTCGAGCACAATATGGACCTCATACGCTCGCTCTCGGATTATCTATATGTTTTGGATGCCGGTCAGCTTCTGGCGGAGGGCAAACCGGATGAAGTTCTGGCCAGGAAGGAGGTCATAGAGGCTTATTTGGGGGAGTAATGACCCCTATTGACGATTTTGGGGGCTTTGTTACCCTGAATCAATGAATAAAACATCAAAATGGATTGTCGCCCTAATCATTATCGGCATATTGGTCTGGGTCATTAAGTCTTCCAACAAGAGTTCTTCACCAGCAACGCAGGGGCAGGTTATCAAGATCGGGGTGGTCGCGCCGCTCACTGGTGGTGCCGCTGGATACGGGCTTCCGCTTATAAAGGGAATCGAGCTTGCTAAAAGAGACCTTGGTTCGACGACTAACACTTACGAGATAGTATTCGAGGATGATGGTACGAATCCGGCACAGTCAGCTAGCGCTGCGCAGAAGCTCGTGAATGTCGATAAGGTCAGCGCAGTAATAACGACTACTTCGGGCACAGGCAATGCCGTCAAGCCTATCGCGACTGTCGCAGGCATCCCGCATATCTGCATCTGTGTGGACACAACGATGACTGACAACAAGACTAACTTCATGTATCTAGCGCTTCCGGAAGTAGAAGCCGAGGCCTGGGCCAATGAAGCAGCCTCAAGAGGTGTGAAGAACATCGCTCTCATCGGTCAGAATCATCCAGGATTCAATGTCATTGTTGATAAGATCAAACCGTTTTTTGTTGAAAAGGGTATAAAGATAGTATTCGAGGAGAAGTTCGATCCGACAGTCAAGGATTTTAAGACTGTCATCGCAAAAGCGAGGGCATCGAAGCCTGACCTGTACTTTGTGGGCGCGTTCCCGCCATCCTTGGATGTCATTGGCTCCGAGCTTAAGACACAGGGTATAAAGAATGTCGCTGGCATAGGCACATTCGCTATTTCAGCAAATCCAAGCCTGTTCAATGGCGATTGGTTCACCGACGTGAACCTCACGGATGGAGCCTTCAAGGAGCGCTTCGTCAAGGAATTCCCAGAGGTGCGCTTCAATGCTAGGACGGCTCCCGAGGGCTATGACGCTTTTAATCTGCTGGTCAAAGCACTAGAGAGCGGACAATCACCCGGCGCATACATCGCAGGCCTGACTTCTTATGAGGGTAAGGTGGGCCGCGTCACCAAGCCGGCAGACAAAGGCAATTTCAGCGTCAGTGTCGGTATCTGGAAGATTGAGAACGGCGAGGCGGTGCAGGTGAAATAATATATAAGAAAACATGAACAAATCATCAAGAGTAATAATCAGTGTCATTGTCATTGTTCTTGTGGTTTGGGGAGTTTCTGTGGCGAATAAGAAAGGCGATGCGGGCAGAACGAAGATTGGGGTGATAACGGCTCTCACAGGCTCTGCAGGCGTAGCGACTTACGGAGAGCCGTTGAAGAAGGGTCTCGACTTGGCGCTTAGGGAAGTGGATCCAGAAGGTAAGAGATACGAGCTAGTGTTCGAGGATTACATGCTCGATACCAAACAAGCCTTGCCTGCGTATACGAAGCTTAAATCAGAAGGGGTGAAGGTATTTATCGTAGACGGCAGTCCAGCCCTTTCGGTCCTAGCGCCCGAGATAAGGAAAGATGGCTACCTGGCTATGAACCCGACCTCATTCATACCCTCCTACAAAGATGGTAACCCTTTGACTTGCCGAATGGCGCTCACGGCCGATAGCTATGGGCCAGCTTATGCCGATCTACTGATCAACAAGCTCAAGATAAAGAAGGCTGTCGCACTAATACCTAACTTTGAAGCCGGTGTGGCGCTCATAGACGCGGTTAGGTCGGCATATGAAAAAGCTGGAGGACAGATATTGGGGACAGAGATGTACGCAAAAGATGCGACCGATTTCAAGACTAACATAGAGAAGCTGAAGGCTTTCAAAGATGCCGATGCTATCTTTGTCGTGAATTATTTCAATTCTGCTACCCCGATGTTCAAGCAGATGCAGATTCTCGGATTGAACAAGAAGGTCATATCTGATGATTGGACCCTGACTATAATCGACAAGGCTCTTGTCGAGGGAGCCTATTATGTCGGCTATGATTTCTCTTTGACTTCTCCGGCAAGCGAAAAGGGAAAAAAATACTTTACTGACCATAGCCTGGCATATGGCTCTACACCTCTGATGAATTCTGTCGTCGGCTATGACATGATGAGCATACTCGATGAAGCTTTCAGGAATGCGAGTACCACTGATGCGCAAGGCCTTTCGTACTATATGATAAATAGCATGGGCGCATACGATGGAGTTGGCGGTAGGATCGCTTTTAATTCGGACTGTGAAGTCGAACGCGACATAATCTTTGGGACTATTAAAAATGGGAAGGCAGAATTAATCGGTAAATAATATGAACAAATCGTCAAAGGTCATCGCTGGCATCATAGTCATCCTTCTCATCATCTGGGGGATTTCGGCGGCGAATAGAGGGGATAAACAGGAGGCAAGCAAGGAGCCAGTCAAAATTGGTGGGGCTTATATTCTGTCCGGTCCTGTCAGCCTCGTGGGCGAGTTGCAGAAGAATGCCACTAAGATGGCTGTTGATGAGATAAATGCGGCCGGAGGTATAAATGGACGCCAGTTCGAGGTAGTGCAGGAAGACTCGCAGTATGATTCAAGGACGGCGTTGAGCGCGTACCAAGTTCTTAAGCTCAAAGGCATCAAGATCATAGTCGCCGATGGTTCGCCGGTAGCCGCACCTCTGCGCCCTATAGTCATAGCCGATGGCAATTTTATGATAGTCCCAGGCGCGACTACACCGGCATATTTTGATGGAGAAAATCGTTCTTGCCGCATTGCTCTTACCGCCAAGAACTTTGGGCCGGCTCAGACGGACCTGCTCCTTTCTAGGGGCTACAGGAAGATCGCCACATTCCATTCCGACAACGAGGGCGGCCGAGGATTCTATGAAGCGCTAGAGAAGGACTTTATCGCCAAGGGAGGGAAGATCGTGGTTGGCGAATTCTATCAGACGAACGCTACCGATTATAGGACTGGCTTATCCAAGATAAAGGCCAAGCTGGGCGAGATCGATGCCATCGTTATCCAGCATGTTACGAACGCGATAGAGCCTCTGCTCAAACAGATGAAAGAACTTGGCATCAGTAAGCCCGTCATAACCGACTATTACACCATCAACAACCCGGCTCTGAAGGATCTAGCTCTGGCTAACGACATTGAATTCGTGGACTATGAATATGCGAAGACCGATCTGACGACTGATAGCGACAGGGTCAAGGCTTTCAAGGCGAATTATAGGAAGCTCTATAGCACGGACCCGACATATTTCAGTGCTAGCACCTACGACTCCATCTACCTTATCGCCGATGCGATCAAAGCTGTCGGCGAAGACCCGGCCAAAGTCGGCGCGTACATAAGCGGCCTCAAGGGTTACAAAGCCATAACCGGCACGCTCTCATTCAACAGCGATTGCGAAGTCGAGCGGCTTACTAAGCTGAGCAGGGTTGCAGGAGGAGAGATAGTAGATTTTATCGGTTATGCTAAATAGACCATCATGAATAACAAAAAATTAATTTGGGGAGTGGTAGGGGTAGTGGTCATACTGGTGATCGTCATTTTGTCTTCAAGGTTAGGGAATAATGAGACCGGTGCTCTGAGGATCGGAGCCATCATCCCACTCTCGGGTACGACAGCTTTTTTCGGTACTGAATTCAAGAATGGCTTTGATCTGGCGAATAAGATCTATAAACTAGATATCTCTATAGAAGACAGCAAGTCGACTCCGGCTGATGGGGTGTCCGCGCTTCAGAAGCTCATTGTGACGAATAATCCAGACATAGTGATACCTATATTGAGTTCTATTTCTGCCGCAGTGACTCCGGTGGCTCTCGAAAAGAAGATTGTCGTCTTTCAGTCGCTAACATCTGCCAACGACATCGCCGCTCAAAGTCCATATGTATTCAGATACTTCACATCAGGAGCACAGGAAGCTCCGATAATGTCAGAACTCGCGTCCGAAAAGCTCGGAGCTAAGACTGCATACGTCATATATCAGAACGATGAATACGGATTGGCTTATGCGAACGCATTCAAGAAAGATTTCGAGAGTCGGGGAGGATCATTGTTGTCAATGGATGGTTTCGTAAGGACCGAGAGCGATTTTCGGGGCACTCTTACAAAGGTGAAGGCGGCCAAGCCGGATTTCCTGTATGTGATAGCGCTCGACCAGAGTCTTGCTACTATTCTCAAGCAAGCTAAGGAAAGCGGGGTAAAGTCAAAGATCGCCACGAACTGGGTCCTAGCGGCACCGGCAGTGATAGCATTGGCTGGATCAGCATCAGAAGGGGTTTATCTCACTAGCCCGAGCTATTATACGGCTCCGACTCCAGAAGTTGAAAGATTCGCTTCAGATTATAAAGCTGCCTACGGCAAGGATCCTTCGGCATATTCAGCCATAGGCTATGACCTTGTCGACATACTCAGCCGCGTAAAAAAGACAGATGGGGACGCTGACCACCAGAAGCTGATCGCTGACATTACGGCTCTCGGCGGCATAAGAGGCATCATGGGCGACCTCAAGATTGACGCCGTGGGTGAGATAACCTTTGCCCTTTATCCGGCGGTCGTTGAAGGCGGCAAATTAAAGCTTATAAACAATTAATCCTTATGAAAAAATCAATCTGGTGGGTAGTAGGAATCGTAGTTATACTGGTTTTGCTGATAGTGCTGGTCTCATCGCGTAAGGCGACCACGCCTGCCACAAACGTTGAAAAGCCGTTTACTATAGGAGCTGTGCTTCCGCTCTCCGGAGCGGCGGCGCTTTGGGGAGAAACGGTCAAGAATGGGATGGAGCTTGCTCTCGAAGGAAGGCCGGGAATCGTAGCTATTTATGAGGACAGCAAATCTACTGCTGCCGATGGTGTTTCTGCATATAACTCTCTTCAAAATAAAGGAGTTGACCTCACTGTTTCTGAAACCTCTTTGGTCGCAGTCCCGCTCGCCAAGATAGCTCTAGAAAGGAAACAACCTCTTTTGGTGACTTTGGTGGCAACTGACCATTCAAAGATAGTGAATGAATATACTACTAGGTATTACACTGATCCTACGAACTACGCAATGCCAGCATTTAACGATCCGCTTTCGCCTGTCATCAAAGCGAAGAAGATCGCCTTGCTCCATAGGAATGATGAATTGGGCGTTGCCGTCAAGGATAAGATCGTGCAACTCAGCTCGGAAAATAAAAAAGAGCTGGTCATACAGGAATCATTCGCGCCGAATGAAAAAGACTATCGAACCCTCCTAACAAAGATAAAGAATTCTAAAGCTGATGCCCTGGTATTCATTGTTGCCAACCCGATCGAAGCTGTAGGCATTGTAAAAATGGCCAATGAGATAGGTATCGGGATGCCTATGATCGAAGCTTCGGCCGTTTTTGCCGATCTTGATACACGCAAGCAGGCTGGAACGATCCAATTCTATTCCACTTCGTATGACTTCTCGTTGCCAGGAAAAGCCCAGGATTTCAAGGCTAAGTATCAGGCTAAATTCAATAAGGAGCCCAATTTTGGCGCAGCTTTCGGTTATGACATAGCCAATCTGTCAGATTCCTGCAAAGCGAAAAAAGAATCGATCAAGGAGTGTTTAGCGGGAACAGATCATATGGATGGGGTCGCTGGTACGGCAACGCAGATCCTGCCGGGGGATTTTGTGGTCAAGATGCATATTGAGAAGGTTAATTAATATAATATGAATAAAAAAATCATGGCTTGACACGCGTGGTATAATTGCCCGCGTGATAGGCAAGTATACCGCCGGCAAGGTGGCAGTTTTTATTGATGCTGAGAACATCTACTTCACAGAGAAGACTTTGAAGTGGCGTATTTCGTATTCCAAGCTGATCAAATATTTTAGGGAAGAATGCGGCGGCGATGTCAGATGCTATGCCTTTAAAGGAATAGATGAGTCCCTTGTGGGGTCTAGAAACATGATAAGGATATTGGAGAATTGCGGCTATTATGTGAAGACGAAGCCTATTAAGAAGATAAGGA
>CAYHNH010000007.1:0-29912 GCA_964358005.1 uncultured Candidatus Saccharibacteria bacterium
GCAATATTGGAGGAAGTATTTAAATATGGCGCAGCATATTACGCCGCTCTCCGACGCAGAGAAATGAACGAACCTATAGACGCGCTTATCTACATGATGACCGCCGCACTTGGATTCGTGGCGGTGGAAAACGCAATATTCATATTCCACCCACTCTCACAAGGTAATATCACAGAAGGTCTCATCACTGGCAATGTGAGATTCATTGGAGCCAGCTTGCTTCATACAATATCGTCTGCAGCGATAGGTGTGGCTATTGCACTTTCCTTCTATAAAAACAACAAAATCAAAGCGATGGAGCTATTCTGGGGATTTGTGGCCGCTATTGGATTGCACACAGCCTTTAACTTACTTATAATGAAAGAGCGTGGTGGAATAACTTTTGCAGCTTTCGGTTTCGTTTGGATATCCATAATTGTTCTGATGCTCCTTTTTGAAAAAGTTAAAAGAGTTTATGCAGTAAATAAAATAGAATGATATTTAACAAAGACAAAAGATCTTTTTTTGAGCGCCTCACCGGTTCTGTGCGTATGACTGACGATGAATCTGACGAAGAGATGGATCCTTATCAAAAGCCCCAAACAACATCCGAAAAAAAGACTTGGATGGAGGAGGGTGCGGAGGAGGGTCAGCTTACGGTAGATGTTTATGAATCACCGACCGATATTGTAATAAAAACCATGGTAGCTGGTGTAAAGCCAGAAGATCTTGATGTTTCCATAACGCGCGAGATGGTAACAATTCGTGGCAAGCGAGAAGAAGATCGCACAGTATCGGAGGGTGATTATTTTCATCGGGAGCTGTATTGGGGTTCATTCTCGAGGGCCATCGTACTGCCAAAAGAAATTGACATTGAAGAAGCGGAAGCCATAGAGAAATACGGGCTTCTGATACTCAAACTGCCAAAACTAGATAAAAACAGAGAGGCGAGACTTAAAGTGAAAGGAATATAACCTAACTTAAACAATATATGTGCCGAGGACCAGCCGCCTTGTAGGCGAGCCTCGCTCAAGTAAGAGTGGGACTTGAGCGGGAATCGAACATCACTTTTAACTTTCGACGACAGGCTCCGCTTTTCCAATACTTTTCTCTTCTCTTTGCCACACCACTTGAAGCACAATCTTCGGTAAACATGACATTCCAAGGGACGTAAGGAGCAGTCGCTGTAACTTTTCTTCTATTATGCTCATTAAGCCTTCTTCCCAAGTCTCCTGTAAATCCAACATAAGTTCGAGATCTATTTTTGTTTACTAAAATATACACCTGATACATCATTTGTGCCGAGGACCAGAATTGAACTGGTGACCCTTCCCTCTTCAGGGGAATGCTCTACCAACTGAGCTACCTCGGCGACTAATTTCTAGCGTGGCCCTACTTGCGCGGATCGTATGTCTTTACTATATCCTGCAATGTCGCCGCCATATCGTCGGACAGCAAAAGGCTGGCATACGGCTGGATGAAGTAATACGCTCCGAACGTCAGGCCTATGATGACTACCCAATAGAATGCATGGAGGGCCATGGCTACCCTGCTCGAACGGCGCATCTTGCGCAGGATATTATTGTTGTCCTGCACCATGGCGGCGGTGCGTTCTAGCAATGATCTTTCGTCTGGGGTCATCGCTGCAAAGTCTAGCAGAAAAGCCATGGGGCCGCAAAAGAGTCTGGAAAAATGACAAAATGAGCCATATGCTTTAGACTCTATTTACGGCTCTGCACGATTTTGCAGAATCGCCCCCGTAGTTAAATGGATATAACAGTTCCGTCCTAAGGAATAGTTGTAGGTTCGATTCCTGCCGGGGGCACCACAGATAGATATCACTCTTCAGACTCTGACGACCCAGCCTTTCCAGTCTTCTCAAACTCATGCAAGGCATCTATGATCTGGCCAATCTTCCCTTCTAGGATGCTCGGGAGGTTGTGCCAAGACTCCTTGATGCGATGGTCGGTGATGCGGTCCTGCGGGTAGTTATAGGTGCGGATCTTCTCCGAGCGGTCGCCAGTGCCGATCTGGCCGGTGCGGAGGGCGGCGAATTTCTTCATGTCCTCTTCGGCCTTGAGAGCCTCGAGCTTGGCTTGCAGGATCACGAAGGCGCGCTCTTTGTTCGCATTCTGACTGCGCTCGGCTGTCGAACGGATCATGATGCCTGAAGGCTTATGGAAAAGACGGACGGCCGTCTCGACTTTATTCACGTTCTGACCGCCCTTGCCGCCAGCGCGAGAGAACTCGACGGTGATGTCGGCAGGTGAAATAACTAGCTTTGATTTCTTGCGGATAGGCATGATGGCGACCGACGCCGTAGAAGTATGGATGCGACCTGACTTCTCTGTTTCTGGAACCCTCTGGACTCGATGCACGCCCGTCTCCCAGCGCAGGTCGTCATAGACGCCGAGGCCTTTTACCTCCATCGAGACTTCCTTGTAGCCGCCGAGGTCGTTCTTGGATTCATCGACGATCTTGTTAGCCCAGCCCTTAGAGTCCGCGTACTTCTTGTACATATTGAAAAGCTCGGAGGCAAAGAGCGCTGCCTCGTCGCCGCCGGCGCCAGCGCGTATTTCTAGAATGATCTCATTTGGCTTCTCGTCCTCTTCTTTGTCGTTGGCAAAAATGGCATCCATGTCAGCAAGGATGGACTTCTGTTGATCGAGGATGGAAGCCAGGTCGGCTTCTACGAGCTCCTTCATGCTCGGATCTTTCTCGGCCATGGCGCGCGTCTCAGCTTCGTCCGTGAGGAGCTTCTCATAAGTACTCGCCAGGAAGGCGGTCTTTGGATTGTTTTTATATTCGTCCAGATTCATGATCTACACCTTCTTGGCTTTTGCCGCGGTAGATTTTGATTGTCGGACCTTGAACTTCTCGACGCGTCCGGCGGTGTCGACGATCTTCTCCTGGTTGGTATAGAAAGGATGCGAGGCACTGGAGATCTCGACGAAATGCACCGGGTATTCCTTGCCGTCAGTCCATTTGGCCGTCTCCTTGGAGGCGATGGTCGAATTGATCAGGAATTTTGCCCCGCTCGAGTTGTCGGAGAAGATGACCTTCCTATAGTCTTTCGGATGGATATCCTTTTTCATAAAAACGACTTTAGCATATAATTCAGACCATGACAACTCACATCCCCACGAAGACCCATATGATATATACGGTAGCCATCATCGGCTTCATATTCACTCTGCACATAGTCATACCGATGTATTCTAACTCCAGCTACCTAAGCCTCTTCGCGGATGCGAGGACAGTGGGCTTCATATATATGGCCGGGGCGGCAGTATCCATATTGGGCTTTCTGTTCGCACCTGGGATCATCAGGCGCGCCGGCAATTATACGTTCACACTCTGGCTCATCCTCGTACAGATGTTCCTTTTCTACGGTCTTATTTCATTCACTGATTCCACGATCATCGCGATCATTTTCGTCCTGCAGATGGCAGTGGTGTCGCTCATCGGCCTGGCGATGGACATATTCCTGGAGGGCTACACGGCGAGCGATCACGTCGGAGCCGTTCGTGGCCTCTACACTGCTACTTTGAACGCCTCCTGGGTAGTCGGGCCGCTCATCGGCAGCATGCTCATAGACGGCGACAATTTCAAGAATACTTACGTTGCGGCTCTGGCCATGCTCTTCCCGCTCCTCTACTTGGTCTTCAAGAATTTCCCGAAGTTCGCCGACCCTAACTACATACATCTGTCGCCTTGGCAACTCATGAAGCACGTCTCTCACAACCGCAGCTGGATCTGGCTATTCATCGCCAATTTCATCTTGCAAGTGTTCTATGCCTGGATGGTCGTCTATAGCCCGATATATCTCAATCAAGTCATGGACTTCAGCTGGGGCAATATTGGCATCATCCTGACCGTCATGCTCATCGCCTTTCCGCTCACGCAATATCCGCTCGGCAAGCTGGCTGACAGGAAATATGGGGAAAAAGAGATCATGGCCATCGGCTTCGGGGTGATGGGCATCGCCACGGTCGCTCTAGCCTTCATAACCTCGACGAGCGTGCTAGTCTGGGCGATCGCGCTATTTATGACCCGTATAGGCGCGGCGGCTGCGGAGATAATGATGGAGACCTATTTCTTCAAAACCGTATCCCCTAGAGACAGCGCCGCCCTGGGATTGTTCCGGGTGACCAGGCCTATGGCGTATTTCTTCGCGCCTCTCATCACTGGTCTGGCGTTGGTCTTTACGACCAGTAGCTATGTCTTCATCGCGGTGGGTGTCGTGGCGCTCGTAGCTGTCATACCGTCGCTCCTCATAAAGGATACGAACTAGCTCTTAGTCGCCTCCAACAAAAGGAACATCGGTATCTCCTTTCTGATACGATCCTCTTCCGCGGCACGCGGGCCTTTTTGGGATTTGCGATGGGAGATCCATTCCTCGAGGCGCGTTACGGCAAAACCGGCCTTATTGAGAGCTTTGAAATAAGCCTGCAGAGATCGGTGAAATGTCATGGTCTTCTTTTTCTTGCGGACATCTGGTTCGCCCGGCGTCATGTCTATTTCCATCCTGTCGTCAGACAGGTATGAGTCTATGCGGCGAAACTGCCTGCCAGTCGTCTGTCCAGGCTTCCCAGCTCGGTCATCCCATTCCCACGAGGAGCGCTGAGGGATCCTGAAGGCCGGATGATTGAGAACGATAACGAAACGACCGCCCTTTTTGAGCGCGCGCGAGCATTCGGCGATCGTGCCGGCAAAGTTTTCTATGTTCTGGAGAGCGAGGATCACCACGGCCACATCGTATGTGCTAGATGCCGCGAATGCGAGCGCGTCAGCCGGAGCGACATGATATGCGATAGTCTTCGGAGATTTCTTCACGGCTGCGGAAACAAGCTCGCTTGAGATATCGCTCGCCGTGACAGAAGCGCCCTGCTGTTCGAAAACCCTGGAGAAGAAGCCTTGGCCGCAAGCCACGTCTATGACCTTCATGCCCGGCTTGAGGTCGAGGATGCGGGTGATGTTCGGCAATATCACTTTCGCCTGAAATGAGTCCGGAGAATTCTCCAAAAGCTCATCATACCATTCGGCCACCTTGCCCCATGATGTTTCTTTTTTATCCATGTCGAGATGTTAGCATACAGACTTGTTTTTTGTTACAGGAAATCCGATATGCTAATATTGGCTTATGCAAAAAATAAAATCAGTGCGAGCGAGAGAGATCTTGGACTCGAGGGGCAATCCGACAGTGGAAGTTGACATCACCTTGGATGGCGGCGCGTTCGGCCGAGCAGCCGTGCCATCGGGGGCGTCGACCGGAAGCCACGAGGCGGTAGAATTACGCGACGGCGGCAAGCGTTACGGCGGCAAGGGCGTCCAGAATGCCGTCTTGAACGTGAATACGCTGATAGCGAACCATGTCCAGGGCAAGGGATTCGATCAGAGATCGTTAGACGACAAGCTCATAGAGATAGACGGAACGAAGAATAAGAGCAAATTAGGCGCCAACGCCATCCTCGGGATTTCCATGGCCTATTCCAGAGCCTCGGCTCATGCAGCCGGACAGTCATTGCATGTTTATTTCAACCAGCTCTTCCCAGAAAAGCCGAGGACGCTTCTGCCTGTTCCTCTCATGAATATAGTGAACGGCGGCAAGCACGCCGAGAATTCGGCCGACCTTCAAGAATACATGGTGGTGCCGCACGGCTTTCAGGATTTCAGCAGCGCCCTGCGAGCGGGCACCGAGGTATTCCATTCATTGAAAAAGATCCTGCACGACAGAGGGCTTTCGACTTTGGTCGGTGATGAGGGAGGTTTCGCTCCTTCCCTGCCTTCGAACGAAGCGCCTATAGAGGTTATATTGGAGGCCATAGGGAAAGCTGGCTATGCTCCCGGCAAACAGATATCGTTGGCTTTGGACTGCGCCGCCACGGAGCTATACAAGGACGGCTTTTATGGGCTCCCGCGGGAGAACAGGAAACTCTCATCAGCCGACATGGTCGCATGGTATGAGAGCCTAGTCTCAAAATACCCGATCGTCTCCATCGAGGACGGACTATCCGAAGACGACTGGGATGGCTGGCATGCCTTGACCAAGGCCCTCGGCACCAAGATCGAGCTCGTCGGCGACGATCTGTTCGTAACCAACATTGATAGGCTAGGCATGGGTATAGAAAAACAGACCGCGAATTCGATCCTGGTCAAACTGAATCAAATAGGTACTGTCTCCGAGACTGTGGATTCCATAGCCCTCGCCCGGAAAGCGGGCTATTCTTCCATCATTTCTCACCGCTCCGGCGAGACCGAGGACTCTACGATAGCCGACTTCGCAGTAGGTAGCGGCGCTGGCATGATAAAGACAGGGTCTCTCTCGAGAACTGACCGCATCGCCAAATACAATCAGCTCCTGCGCATCGAAGAAGAGCTCGGCTCCAAGGCTATCTACGCCGGAAGTGGCATGTTCAAGATATAGGCCAGACCTATGGTCAAAGTGGAAAATTCTGTGTCATAAAAATTTAGTGCACAGTATTTTTGGTGTTGTACACAGTTTTTCCACGAAAGAAGGGTGGCTCTAGCGTTGACTTTTTTGGCATATGAGCGAAAATAGACACAGGTTCGGAAGTGCGTTAGGGAAAGAAACTTAAACAATTCACTCGGGACGCAAAAGTATCGCTGGTCCTAGACCGCATCTTGTCCCACTTTAAATTTTCAGCTTCATTCCCCCACTTTGAGCCTACCCTATGGCAGTTTGGTCCGCTCCGGCGGGCTTTACTGCTTAGAAGTACTTAGAAAGCGCCGTGGGCGTTTTTTTGTTGCTACCTAGTAAGATTTACTTCAATTAATAATTTTAATTAACAATAGGGTCGAAATTAACAGATTATAAATAGGTGGTGCGGTCGAGAGCCCAGCCGCGAGAGCCGTGCCGAGTCACCCTTCCGGTGGCGAGACCCTTTACTACAGTAAAGGGTCCTGCGGGGAGAACACTCTCTCTCCCCTCCCCCCCCACTCCCACACGCTATCACCCGCAAAAAACATGGAAGTTAATCTATGGGACCCCGAAGTCTTGGAGATCCAAAAAATGATGGAGGATCCGGAAGCTTTTGAGAAAGAAGCTGCGCAGCTCGATAAGATATTCACTGACAAGAGAGGAGAAATGCTTTTGAAAGCCTTCTTAGCATTAAAGGACCGCAATGAAATCTCTAAGCTTTTAAAAGACCTGTTCTCAGACAGACAAATAACTAGGTGCAAAAATAATCTTTATGCCGCCTACATGCTCGCCGATGGAGTGCCCCATAAGCAGATTGAGAAAAATTACGGGCTTAGCTCCACTACCGCCGCAAAGATACGCAAGAAAATCAAGGATTTCGAAAGCAAGGGCAATGGAGGCTATAGGACCGTGCTCGCCAGACTCTATCCGTCAAAATTCGGCTTTTGGGGCAAAAAATGATACAATTGCCGCCATGAAAAAACCGGTGATGCTGATCATTCTTGACGGCTGGGGCTATCGCGAGGACAAAGATAACAACGCCATATCAGCGGCAAAAAAGCCGTTTTTCGATTCGCTCTGGCAGAGATGCCCTCATTCTCTGCTAAAGGCCTCCGGCGATGCCGTAGGGCTCCCTGAAGGCCAGATGGGCAATAGCGAGGTCGGACATATGACCATAGGGGCTGGGAGACCTGCCGACACTGACCTTGTGAGGATAGACAAAGCCATAGAAAGCGGAGAATTCGACCGGAATCCGGCATTCCTGACGCTCTTCGACCATGTCAAAAAACACAGTTCTGTTCTCCACGTAGAGGGCTTGGTATCGCCCGGCGGGGTCCATAGCCATCAGAGGCACCTCTACGCATTCCTGCGTTTAGCCAAGAGCAAAGGCGTACCAAAAGTCGCCATACACGTCTTCACCGACGGTCGCGACACACCTCCCCAGAGCGCATCCGAATACATAAAGGAGCTTGAAGCAGTCATAGACGAGCTCGGACCGAATTTCTTCATCGCGACCATATCCGGGCGCTACTACGCCATGGACCGCGACAACAACTGGGATCGCCTGGCCAAAGTCGAGCAGGCCATGTTCGAGTGCAAAGGCAACATCTGTGAGATCAAACCCTCTGCCTATCTCAAAGCACAATATGAGGAAGGCAAGAATGACGAGCTCCTCCTGCCCGCCGTGTGCACGACACCAGAGGGTCTCGGCTGCGCCATAGGCAAGAACGACGGCGTCCTTTTCTTCAACTTCCGCGCCGATCGCGCGCGCATGCTCTCCGAGAAGATGCTCGGCCTGCCCAAGGAGAACAATATCCTTTTCATGACGCTCACCGAATACTGCCAGGACTTCACCTGCACCATCGCCTTTCCACCCATGAAAACCCAGGCCACCCTCGGGGGCGAGATAGCCCTAGCCGGCATGCATCAGGCACGCATAGCGGAGACAGAGAAATTCCCGCATGCCACTTATTTCCTGAACTGCGGACAGGACAAGCCTTATGATGGCGAGACTGACATTATGCTTCCGAGCCGCAAAGACGTGAAGACTCACGACGAGGCCCCAGAGATGCGAGCCGAGGCGATAGCCGACAAGGCCATAGAAGAGATTAGGAGCGGACGGCAGGACTTCATTTTCATAAACTTCGCCAATGCTGACATGGTCGGCCATACCGCCAACGTGCCGGCCATAGTGAGAGCTGTCGAGACAGTCGATACAGAGCTTGGACGAGTCGTCGAAGCGCTAGAAGAAAAAGGCGGCATAGCCATCATCACCGCCGATCATGGCAACGCCGAGATGAATATAGACCCGATAACAGGGACCAGGCATACATCGCATACGACTTCCCTGGTTCCGTGCATACTGACTGACGCTTCATCCAGAATATCCAACGGCGGACTTTCCGACCTTGCCCCTACGATCCTGGCCCTCCTCGGCCTAAAGAAGCCCAGCTCGATGACTGGCCGATCACTCCTTTGATTTTCCCTTAAACTCAAGAGTTCCCACGATTCCAGCTACGAGCGTACCGAGGTATCTCACCAGCAATACAGAAGCCGTAGCACAGAACACTCCGAGCGCCCAACCGGCGACGACATCAGATGCCCAATGGGCGCTGACGACTAGGCGCGATATGCCTATCGCCAGGACGAGAATGACCGAAACGACTATGAAAAGCTCTCTCCTTATCCATGATTTGATCCTAGGAGCGGCGAGATATGCGACAGCGACGAAGAACGCCGCCGCGAAGGCCGCGTGACCGGATGGAAAGCTCGGTTCGATGAACTTGGAAGCGTTGTCAAAAAGAAAATTTATCAGTCCGGGGGCCTCGATGGTCACGAGATTCTCTGGACGTATCCTCAATATGAATTCCTTGATCTGACCGACAAGAAGTGCCGTCGATCCCATGGACAGGAGCAGTATGGCCACCGAGCGCCATTTCCTGTGAGAAAGCAGGACGATGGCGCCGACCAGCGTGAATACGGCCATCATCACTGTCCCGCCCAGAGCATTTATCCACGAAGCAGCGACGACCAGCGATTGGCCAAGATCGCGGAGGATAAATTCATTGATAGATACATTCACGTAAAGATCAAAGGCCGCCATGAATGGCGCGGCTGAAAATGCGTCCTCGATCATTCTAAATAGTATGAGAATAGAGGCGAGATTGAGGCCAAGAATGAAAAGCTCATAGCGCTTGAATATATGGAAACGGGCATTGACGAACTTGTAGCCCCATATGATGAGTATGCCGGAAATGACAGCTATGACCAGCGCCTTCCCTGTCAAACCAGCGATGGCATGGAACCCTAGGCCCAGTGCATAGCCGGCGACCACAGAGCTTAAGACCCAGACAAACGCGCCTATGCTGTTCCAGACCCAGAATTTCTTCACCGGCATATGATTTGCTCCAACGAAGAATGGCATGAGTCCGCGAGTGACCGGATTGAATCGGCCCAGGAACAAGGCTTTGCCAGTATGGGCTCCCAGGAAGTCGCGGGCTTTCGTTATGACCGACTCGGATATGAAAAAGAACGGCCTCAACTTTTCGATGAGAGGCCAGCCGAACATCCTGCCGAGGAGGTAGCTCACATAGTCACCGAGGACGGCCGCCGTAAAAGATAGCACGACCACCCAGAGGAAATTCAAAACGCCAGTTGCCGCCAAAAAGCCACCGGATATTACGGCCACATGGCCAGGGATAGCGATGCCGAGAAGCGGCATTCCCTCAAGAAAGAGTACGAGGAAAAGGGCGACGTATCCGCCGCCCACGGCAAAAGCTACGACCGTATCTCGCAAAGCAGAGAAAAAATGAAGATATTCCATGGGGCCGTGGAATATTATA
The DNA here is from genome assembly GCA_964358005.1 of uncultured Candidatus Saccharibacteria bacterium. GTDB lineage: Bacteria > Patescibacteriota > Minisyncoccia > Phycocordibacterales > PALSA-1337 > C7867-002. Next base: position 10,264 of record CAYHNH010000007.1, read on the forward strand.
TCACGAAAAATCCACACCTGGGGCTTGATTTTCTGGAAAAACGGATGCTATTATACTGCTTTAATAAGGTCAGCCTAAATTATAACGTCTTACAATATCAATATATGAAGAACATCACCGTCTATTCGACCCCCACTTGCGTCTATTGCAATATGGCCAAGAGCTTTTTCAAATCTAATGGTCTTGATTACAAGGATTTCAATGTAGCGACTGACCTGGAGCGCCGAAAGGAGATGATAGACAAGACGGGACAGATGGGCGTGCCAGTCATCGACATAAACGGAACTATTGTTGTAGGTTTTGATGAGTCAAAGATCCGTTCCACTCTCGGGATAAAGTAAATTAGTGCATCTCGTCCTCCACGACGTCGTAGGAGTATTTTCTGCCATCGTCATGATGGTCTTGGGCATATTCGTACTGCTCAAGGACCACCGCAAGACAGTGAATGTGACCCTGGGGCTTACGATGCTCGGCGCGCTCATCGCCATACTCTCTAACCTCATAGGCGTAAGCGTGACAGATGCATCGTTATCCCGGAGCATCCTGATGTGGAATATCATCATCATATTCATCGCCGCTGTGAACTATCACTGCGCCATGGCCATCCTGGACAAAGACAAGTCTAGGAAGGGCTTCATCATATTCTTCTATGCGGTCGGACTGGTCTTCGCCGCCGTCTTCCTGGCATTTCCAGACACCTTCATCGGCATGCCCGTGCCGAAGATGTACTTCCCAAATTATTACACCCCAGGCACACTGCATTGGGCTTTCAACCTGATATTCAAGATAGTCATACCAGCTCTTTCCGTGTATGAGCTCTTTCGAGCCGCTCGATCAGGAACCGACAAGACGCAGAGAAAGCACTATCTTTATTTTGCCATATCATTTTTGCTCGGCTGGGTCTTCGGCATAGTGCCGACACTGCTCACTTATGACATACAGTTCGACCCGATCTGGGGCATGCTGTTCCCTATTTTCTTCGCCATCCCCTTTGTGTACGCGATCTTCAGATATGAGCTATTGAATATCAGAGTCGTGGCAAAAAAAGCCTTTTTGTACGCGGGTACAGTGGTGGGAGTGGGCTTGCTCATAGGAGTATTCGATCTGGCGAACCAGTGGATCGGTTCCGCCTATCCCGACTTCCCGGTCTGGGCGACGCCCCTCGTGCTTTCGCTCGTCATAGTGGGCATAGGGGTCCTCATCTGGCAGCAACTCCGCGAGGGCGAGCTCTTGAAGCATGAATTCATAACAACCGTAACACATAAATTCCGTACTCCTCTCACCCACATAAAATGGGCGACGGAGAATCTGCGCAATGCCATATCCGAATCCGACCGGGAGGAACAGCTCGGCTACATAGAGGACGCCAACGCCAAACTCGTGGAGCTCACAGATCTCCTCGCCAATACCTCAGAACCTAATGACGACATATATAGATACAGGATCGAGGATGCCGACCTCTCGAATTTTGCGGATGAAGCCATAAAAGCTCTGACCAACCACGCCAGCGCCAAGAAGATATACGTAGCGAGGGACATAGACCCTCATGTCCATGCCCTGTTCGACGCTTCACGCCTCAAATTCGTGCTCCAGACGCTCATAGAGAATGGCATAAACTACACACCAGAAGGAGGCTCTATCAAAGTCATTGTGAAGAAAGGACAGGATGATGCCATCTGTTCGGTCACTGACAGCGGCATCGGCATTCCGAAACACGAGCTCGGCCTCATCGCCACGAAGCTCTACAGAGGTGAGCGCGCCAGATCCACCGACACCGAGGGTATGGGTATCGGTCTATACATGTCGCGCGGCATCATCGACAGGCACCACGGCACTCTCACAGCTGATTCGCAGGGCGAGGGTAAAGGCAGCACGTTCACTTTCACATTGCCGGTAGGAAAATAGATGACTGGCGCAAGCCAGCCATCTTTCATGTTGTGCGGGCACGGGGAATCGGCTTCGCCTCTCGCTCGACCAGTCTCGCTCGGGCTAGCCACCGCCTCGCGGCCTCGCCTGCTGGCTCGGCATCGCTCCGGCGTTCTCATCCCCGTGGCCCTAGATCAGACATGAAAGATGACTGGCACAAGCCAGCCATCTTTCATGTTGTGCGGGCACGGGGAATCGAACCCCGACCTGCTGCTTGGGAAGCAGCCATTCTGCCACTAAACTATGCCCGCTTTTAAATCCTTTTTGGATGCGTCGCGCTCTGAAATACTACTCTACAGCCCTATAGCCCGCAACATCCTCTGCCACCAATTGAGCTCTCGGGGAGCAGGCTGTTCCACCTCCCCTGCCGACGCTTTCTGGTTGTCATTGCTCACGATGATGGCGACAGCCTCTCCTGGCTCGACGGCATGATATTTTTCTCTGATGGAAGCCTTTATACCCTCCTCCGTGGATAGGTCTCCTATCCTTTTATCGAGATCCGTCTGTTTGGATTCCATCCTGACGAGATTCGCTTTGGCCTCCTCCAAGCGTAGGGCGCTCTCCGCCGCGCGCAGATGTATCTTTATGGCGGCCCGGCCGACAAGGACGAGCAGGATGACTGCCAGGGCGAGCGTTATGGGTGACGAGAGCATGGCCCGGAAACGGGAGCGGTTGCGGCGCATCATGGGAATCAGTATACTATACCCGCTATGTTATTTCATGAAAAAACCCGCAAAGCCGCAGGTGTCGGAATGATCATCGTCGGCATCCTCGTAATCGTGAGCATGGTCTTGCTCTATTCCTTCCCTGGAGGATTCTAGTTAGCGCGCATCATCTTGACGAAGACTTCCTGCGGGATGTTCACTTTGCCATGCTCCTTTAGGCGCTTGCGTCCCTCCTTCTGTTTTTCGCGGAGCTTCATCTTGCGTGTTATGTCGCCGCCCGAGAGAGTAGCCGCGGCGTCTTTTTTCTTGCCAGAAACTGTCTCCGAGGAGAGTATGCGGCCGAAAGCCTTTGCCTGGACCTTGAATGTAAAGAGCTCGCGAGGCAGGATCTCGTGAAGCTTGGTCACCATGATCTTGGCCTCCTCTTCTACGCGACGGCGCGATACGACGCGCGCGAAAGCGGCTATGGGTTCATCAGCGACGAGGATGTCCATGCGGACCACATCGGCCGTCTGATTCTCCGTTATATCATATGAGATGGATGCATATCCTGACGATATGCTCTTTATCTCATCGAAGAAGTTGCGCATGAGCTCGCGCAAAGGCATGCGCATGGTGAGCATAGACCTCGAGTCGCCGAAATTTTCTGTAGCCAGAACCTCAGCCTCGTGGTCATACAGGGATTTCATTAGACCGCTAAGATACTTAGGCGGCGTGATTATCTTCATGGTGACTATCGGCTCCGAAACGCTCACGATGTCATTATCCTCGGGGAAAAGCGACGGGGAGTAGATGATGGTTTTCTTGCCATCCTTTGTCTCGACTGTGTAGGTGATCGTAGGTTGGGTAACGACGAGCTCCAGGCTGAATTCGCGGCGCAAACGCTCCGTTACTATCTCGAGATGGAGCATACCCAGGAATCCGCAGCGGAATCCCCTGCCCAAAGTGCCTGAAGCCTCCTCTTCATACGTGAATGAAGAATCAGACAGACGCAGGCGCCCGAGGGCCTGGCGCAGGAGGGCGAGGTCATCCTGCGACTCTGGATATATGGAGGCCCAGACCACCGGTCGCGGGCTCATGTAGCCGGGTAAAGCCGGGAGAGTGTCCTTCGGATCTGATACGGTGTCTCCGACAGAAGCCACACCTGGCTCTTTTATTCCGGTCACGATGTAGCCTATCTCTCCGGCGCAGAGGGATTCTACGGGAGTGTTGTCAGGCTTGAAGACGCCGACTTCGATGGCCTCGAACTCTTTCTTGCCTATCTTGAACTCGATCTTCTCATGGCGCTTGGCGCAGCCATTCATGACGCGGATGTAGACGATGACGCCGGCGTGGTTAGAATATTGGAAATCGAATATGAGCGCCCGGAACTTGTCCGTAACATCTGGCGGCGAAGGCGGCGGGACTCGTCGGATGACTTCAGCCAGGAGGTTCTCGACGCCTTCCCCGGTCTTGCCGGAGACTTTTAGGACTTCGGACGGATCGCATTCGAGGAGCTGGCAGACTTCATGGACGACTTCTTCAGTTCGAGCAAGCGGAGAATCTATTTTCGAGACTGTCGGAATGATGGTGAGACCAGCTTCTCGGGCCATGTTGAGCGTGGTCAGTGTCTGGGCCTGCACGCCTTGGGTAGCATCGACGAGGAGGATCGAGCCTTCTACGGCTTTCAAGGCTCGAGACACTTCATAGGAAAAATCTATGTGACCAGGCGTATCGATGAGGTTCATCACATACTCTTTGCCGTCGAGCTTATAATTCATGCGCACCGGCTGCATCTTGATGGTGATGCCGCGCTCGCGCTCGAGCTCCATGGAGTCGAGGACCTGCTCCTGCATCTTGCGCTTTTCGATGGTTCCCGTGGCCTCGAGCAAGCGGTCAGCCAAGGTCGACTTGCCGTGGTCGATATGGGCTATTATCGAGAAATTTCTTATGAGTTTAGGGTCCATGAATGAAAGGCGGCCAACGGCCGGATAAGCACAAAATATCACAAATAAGCCTAGAATACTAGATTTTTCACGGGAGTCTTGTGAGATTACGGCGGGGTCAACATACCCTCCGTGCCAAAAAAATTTGTTGACTCATTCTTCTAGATGTTTTGATCTCGACGAAGATAAGCCGTCCAAGCTTTCATTTTATCCCTTATTCAGGTTGATGTCGCATATCCTGGACGTTTTTGTCAATAAATTTTTTGCTGACATATCACTATACGCCCCCCAAGGTGCCGGGATTCAATTTGACATCTTTTACTGCACGTCATATCCTGCAAATAGACTTTCCCCATGAAAATCCGACTGCCGTCACTCCTAGCGCTGGCCATCATCGCCCCAGCTTTTGTTTGGACTTTTTCCCCGCTCCTTTATGCCTGGCTCGATCACCGCGAGTATCGTCAGAATCATGGCCGCGCCGTCGTAGCGACAGGCCCGGTCGCAGGTGAGTTCGTGGCTCTCGGAACACCCGAGATCATCGACGGACGGTTTGCGGTTGTCACCTTCATTCAGAAGGAACAGGCGAATAATCTCCGATCGAGCGGTAATTATCGCGGGAAGCGCGTTGCCTTCGTCACGCTCGCGGATGCGATCCGTGATGGAGACCGTTTAGAGATTTCAACGACTCGTTTTGCCGGCGTAGGCGAAAATCCGACTGCCATCATCTACATTGCCAAACGGATCGATCCTCCGCGCAAGACGTAATACGATAGCCAACAATTTCTCTGACCACCCGATCCCCTGGGTGGTTTTTTACAGATGCTCCACTTCCGCCGGCGGGACAGGCGCCTTCCAGAACTTGCGATGCAGGGTGCGAGTGACTTCAGCCAGCTCTTTATTCTCGAGAAGCTGCAACGTGAGCACCAGCACGATCAACCCGATGATGGCCGAGAGGAACCCCTGCATAAATACGCCCCAGACCTTATAGAGCGGGAATATGGCCGAGAAGGTTTGTAATGAAAGATATGCGGCATACCCCATGACCACCGAGGCTGCAAAACTATGGAACAGCGTAGAGAGGACGGGGCGAGTGAAGCCTTTGTACGACCGCTCGAAGGTGACCCAGTGAAGGACTGTGTTCAATATGACCCCCAGGGTATAGGCAAGAGCCAGGATCAGCACGCTCGTTCCAGCCTGTCCGCTGACTTTCAGTATATCTTCGATGAAGAACCTGAATACCGGCACCGCGAAGAATGCCTTCTCGAGAGTGTAAGCCAGGATGACGATAGCCAGGGCGGAGATGAGGTTTATGACGAGAGGCTTGGATGTCTTGCCTTCTGCATAGAATCCGCGAACGAACAGCACTATCAGGCTCTGCCCTATCGTCGATATGGTGAAGATGGCCAACATGGCCGCGGTCAGCCGAGTGTCAGCCCAGTCGAATTTGCCGGCGCCGAGAACAGTGCGGACCACCTGCGCCCGCAGGACGATGAAGAGCACCGTGAGCGGCATAGACCAAAATATGATGTGCCTGGCCGAGGTGATCATCTTCTCGAGGAACTGCGCGATATTCTTCTCGTAGTAAAGCCTCGACAGCGTCGGGAAGACAGCGGAAGAATAGCTCGCTCCTATCAAAGTGAGCGGCACCGACTGGAGATTGAAGGCAAAGCTGAATATGGAGATGGAGCCTTGCGTCATGAGCGAAGCCAGAGCGATGAGGATGAAGGAGGCGATCTGATTGGCCCCCAAGGTTATGGTCCTCGGAAAGGCCGTGCCTACTATACTGCGGAGCGACTTCCAGTCTACGCGACCGACAAACCTCGGCACGAATCCCTCATAGGCCATGAACGGCAACTGAATAGCCATATGGAGGAACGCGCCGACAGCCACGCCGATGGCGAGCCCTTTCACGCCGAAATATGGATAGCCCAAGAGTACCCCTAGGATGATGCTGATGTTATATACGACCGGGCTGGCAGCATAGACGAGGAAGCGGTGGCGCATCTGGGTCAGGCTGGAAAAGAGATTCGACAAACCTAGGAAGAATGGCGACAGGAGCATGATCCGCATAGAAGCGAGGAGGACAGAGAGATCCGGGTCATTCTGGAAGCCGGGGATGACCAGAGGCACTATGATCGGAGCCAGGAAGAAGGCCGCCAAGCTGACGATCGCCATACAGGCGAAGAAGACCGTGAAGATCATATTCGCGAACCCTCTGCCTTCGTCGTCTCCCTTGCCGAAACGCTCAATGAAGAAAGGCAACAATATCGACGCGGAAGCCAGCGACCCCAGCGCAGCGAATATCAGATCGGGGATCCGGAAGGCCGCATAATATACATCCAGGACCGGTCCGGCGCCGAAGCTGAAAGCCAGGAGCTTGTCGCGGATGAGCGCGAGTATGAGCGATATGAGAGCAAAAGCGGCCAAGACATACGCGGCCTCATGCAGGCCGCGTATCTCCATGCCTATGACTTTCATCCATCGCTTGACCATTTTTTACTGTTGCTTGATCGGGGGCGTCGAGCGTTGCTCAGGGCGGGCCGCCTGCGACTGCGGTCCGGCTCCAAAGAGCGGCTTGCCAGCGCGCAGAGTCGTAAGTATGAGAGCTATCTCCTCATTGCCAGGGTTGGCTGCTAACAGCTTCTCAAATATCGCTATAGCCTCTGATATATTGCCTACGCGGGCCGCGGAAAGTCCCAAGAAATACGAAGCGTTGGCGTAGTCAGGATTGAGAGAGAGGGCCTTCGCTAGAGACGTTGAAGCCGAGGCGTAGTCCGCGCTGTTGTACTGCAGGAGGCCGAGCTGGAAGAACAGCAGAGGGTTTTGCGGATTGAGCCGAGTGGCAAAGTCAGCGGCAATGATCGCATCCGGGAGGTTACCCTTCGCCGCTTCGACCTGGGAGAGCAGATAGACCGCGTCCAGGTAGTTCGGCTTGACTTGTAGAGCTGCACCTATGGCCTGGATCGAATCATCGAGCTTATCCTGTGAAGCCTGGAGCCGGGCTAGAGACAGGTATATGGAAGGATTGCCTGAATTCCGCCTGATGGCGTTCATGTAGGCGGCAACCGCTGATTCGTATGCATCCTGCATCTTCATAGCCGTAGCTAACTCGGAGACACGGGCTCTCGAAACATAATTATTATAGTTGTCAGGATCAGAAGCTATTGCCTTGTCGCTGAATTCAACGGCTTTTTTGACTATCTCCGTGGCAGCTAGCACCGTAGCGGCCGAAGTCGAGGCAGTAGAGGTGGCCGTTATCGTAGAGAGGATCCTATTGGTCTGTGATATACCTGCCTCAACACGAGCCTGCCAGTACACGTCGAGCGGATTGAGGGTCACAGCCGTAGCGAAGGACTTATCGGCAGCTATCGGATCGGCAGTCACGGTCAGCTGTCTCACGCCCTTGCCAAAATATGCCAAAGCCGAAGTATTCTTGATGTATGTTGCGCCCCAGAGCACAGCGATGACGAGAATGATCGCTTGGACGGCCAGAATGATCTTGTAGCCACGATCGCCACGGCGAGAAACAATATCGAGCGGGCGAAGTCGTCCATAAGCGACAGATACGCCCAGCCATATGCCAGTCAAAATGAAACCGTAATAGACGATGGCGTGCGATGGCACATAGAAGATTGCGGTGAGCCAGACTAGGGTAGCCGCGCCAAATGAAGACAGGATGACGAAGTGGGCGTATGGGCGCTCATCCACAGAGATAGCCTCACCGGCACCGCCCGGACGCACTAGGCCGCGCAGCGATTTGACGGCTAGGATGCCATAGAATACGAAGAATAACATCCATAGCACCAGACCGGCGAGGCCCTGGGTGACCACGAATGTAGGTATCAGTCCGAAACCAGAATTGAACTCTACACCCCAGGCATCAGTCGTATTTATTGCTGAAGGCTTATAGGCGAGAAAGGCCTGGGTGAACCTATTCGGTCCAGCGCCCAAGACCGGCGACTCCTTTATCTCCCCTGCGGCCACGTCCATTGTCATCCTCCAAGGCATGACTAGTTCAGAATATCCGGCGTTGAGCTTGCCGACCAACGGGCCGACTAGCGTCAGGCCATACCAAGCGAGCAGCGTAGAGATCACGAACGCTATGAGCGGGATCCAGGCGATCCGCCTGAAAAATGCCGATATAGCTCCGCCTTGTGGCCTAAGCTTCTGGGAAGACAGGTATATCGTGTAGCCGAGGAAAACTAGGGCCATTGCCTGCCAGACCTCCCTGCTATTCACTATAAGGAGCGATATGACCGAGATAGCGAACAACACCCAATACGCGACCTTCATGCGCGAAGAGAGCCTCAAGAAATATATAGCTGTAAAGGCGATGACTGCTATCACGGCCGAGAATATGCCGAATGAGAACCAGTTGCCCACGATGGATGAGGTGACATTACCGAGGATGCCCAGAGAGACGAAATCCGCCCCGACTAGAACTCGGAGTATCTGAAGGATCCAGACCAGAATAAAGGCGCCAAAGAGGCCAGCGTAGAGGATGATGACCCTGTCAGCCCGTCGGACGACCGCAACGAATGCGACTAGGCTCGCGAGAAGTAGCGTGATCAGGAAGCTGCCCGAACCGAGCTCGAAGCCCTGGCCGAAGAATGACTTCATGAAATGGCCGCTCCCGATGGATGAGACGAGTATAGAGAGCGCCATGAGCGTTCCTATGGTCACGATGGACCTGGGCGGTAGCCTGATCTCTCTTTTTTTAATGACTGATATGCAGAGCACAACTATAGCAGCCAATGTGAGGAGGCCGATGACTATAGTCTTTGCCGATTCTAGCGCGAAGTACTGCGATGACCAGAATACAAGCGGAGCTAGGACTGCGGCGGCGATCAATAAATAGAAAAAGCTAGACTCTAGGCGGGACACGCGATTTGATTCTGGAGGCATTTTGTTTGCTTCAGTGATGAATAATAATGGTTTGTAAGGCTGATTATAGCAAGAACCCAGACGAGAACAAGCGCTCCTTTGGGGAGCGCTTGTTCATAACGTCGCATATAAGCCGAATTCTGTTCTGTCTGCAAATGCAGACATAGACAACCATTTATCTGGGGTGGCGATCGCTCGCCGCCTCTAGCGACTCTTCCTAGTCACCCTTGCGGATGGCCTGGACGCGGTCTTGCACCGAGGTAAGGATTTGGCCGTTGCACCCTCCGTGTTTCCATGGAGGCTACCCGATCTCCTTTCGAAGCGGCGGGCCCCGAGCCGTTTCCAGCTCGAGCGTCTCTGTTCGCACCTCTGGGATCACCCCGACGGGAATTACCCGCTACCTGCTGTCCGTACTTGCGTGCGGACCAGTGTTCGGACTTTCCTCACCGGGCGCTTCTTGCGAAACACCTGGCGCGGTTGTCTTTGCGACTGGTATAAACTTACACTATTTTAGGTCATTTGACAATAGCGTTAAATATGATATAATCCATAGGTATGAAATCCTTGATTCACCCGTTCTTTGTTTTCACCGTGGCGCTCGTCATGACCGCCGCGTTCGCCCTGTCCTACTGTGCCTCGCATGGTATCGGAGGGCTCGACGTCAGCTTCACCAGAGTCCCCTTGAACCTCATCTACGGTCTGGTCGGCCTGATCGTCCTCCACACGGTCACCTGTGCCGCAGAATCGTTCGCTGAGCGAATCGCAGCCAAGGCCCGGGCGCGAATCCGATAAATCTGCGACCACTCGACATACCAAATCGCCTCGACCATGAGGCGATTTTTTGTGTCTAAGAACCTTTTGTGAATAATGACAGTTTGATGTAGTATCCCTTATATGAACAAAGACAAGGTCATGGAGCACTACGATTTAGTCAGCCCCTATTATCATTCCCTATGGGGCCTACATATACATCATGGATACTGGATAACTGGAAAGGAATCGAAGGAAGAGGCCCAGGAAAATCTCACCAAACTTTTGATAGAAAAAGCCGCGATCAGACAGGGGTCAAGGGTTCTGGATGTTGGGTGTGGAATTGGTGGTAGCAGTATATATCTGGCTAAAAATCTAGATGCTCTAGTCACCGGTATCACCATCTCTCCCATTCAGGCGGATATGGCTAGAGCGTTTGCGAAACAAGATGGAGTATCAGTAGACATAAGAGTTATGGATGCCGAAAACATGGATCTTCCTGGGCTCTTTGACGTTATTTGGTCGATCGAGGCCCTGTCGCATTTGAATGATCAGGAGAGATTCTTTGCCAATGCCGCAAAGCTACTGGAAAAAGGCGGCAAGTTCGCGATTATAGATTGGTTCAAGAAGGACGGTCTTACAGAAGACCAAGAAGAGAAATTCATTGACCCTATAAAAAACGGGATGTTGACTCCGAACATGACGACTATGGAAAGTTACAGATCCTTCATTGAGAAGGCTGGACTAAAAATCACAGGGACTCATGATATAAGCAAGAACGTCAGCAAGACTTGGGACATCTGCCTGGATATAATAAAAAAGAAGGCGCTTTGGAGATTGGCCATGACACACGGATCAGAATTCGTGGAATTCCTGAAAGCCTTCAAGGCTATGCGAGATGGTTTTGCGTCAGAGACATTCGTCTACGGCCTCATCATTGCTGAAAAATAATTGACAAGTAACTAGAGGACTAATCTTTCCATTTAATGGTGCCGCAGCCTGGGTTGCATGCCCTTTCGAAATTACTACTTTTCCTTATTGCGAAAATGTAAATTTATGCGACGTGTTTAAGCCACCAATTTCGATGGCAAACCCAATTTTTCGCAATAAGAGAAAGTGGTGTTTTTGAACTAACAACACCCGCTGCCTATCGCGAGGCATATAACAGTTACTCGCCCCTGCCGCTACTACTTTGACATGAACTGCTTGCAAGAATAAAATTCTCGAACATGACTGAAGAACGTAACTTTAGAACACGGAGGAAGCTCGATAGAGCTGGCGCCACCCGACTGGTCAATAGCCGGGACTTCTTTTGGGCTGAACGAATGAGAGCGACCGGTCCAAGGCTAGCCATAATGGACCTTTTTCAAGAAACATTTGAACCCTTATCCGTCGAGAAAATCCGCACAGCAATCGAACAAAAAATAGGCACAGTGCACTTGGCGACCATTTACAGGACTTTAAACCATCTCTTAAGGATGGATCTCATCAGGTTGGCTCCACAATCATCCCTAGATACCAGAAAGCGAGCCTTATACGAGATAAAGCCCGCTCCGAATAGATAAGAATAGACAAACAGATAGACTAGAGAATCTCGCACACCCCGGCGGCGCAGGCTAGCTCTTTCTTGAGATCAGTCTCATTTTGCTTCTCGTAGGTGATGATCTTCGAGTAGTCGATATGCTCCATGCGCTTCGACAGCTCCTTGTAAGTCTTCTCGTCTATGGCCTCGTAGGGCGCGAGCTTGTAGACATGATCCTCGCGCGGCAGGAATGACAGGCCGCCGACGATGTCCCAATTTTCATAGACCCAGTTCGCCACAGTGATCCACTCGTCGTTGCCGACCGATATCGTGATCGAAGGGTTGTGCTCGGTGAAGTTCACCTTGACCATCTTCCAATACTCGAGCTGTTCCAAGGCCGTGAGGTCCTTCTTGAAAGTAGTAGTTCCCTGTGGCGCCTTGACCGGGAATTCCAAGACATAGGTCGTGGCATTCTCCATAGTCTGACCGACTTCTGGGTGATAAGGCACGCCCTGGTCCTTGAGCATCTTGAAGAGCGCGTCGGTCGAAGAGATGCGGGCGCGGCGGATATAGTACTTGGCATGGCGCGGATGCATACCCGACGAGCAATCGAACGTCTGGGAGCCGTTGCCTGAAGGCTTCACACAGGTCACCGCCGTGGATTCGTTTATGCCGAAGCGCTTGGCGTATTCTTTGTTGACTTTGATAGCTTCATCGCGCAACCTTCTCATCACTTCCGGCTTCCTGACGGCAGGACAGTCCCACTGCCCTGTGATAGATACACCGAGGAGCCTCTCCTTCTCACAGCGCTCCTGCCATTCTTTGGATAGATATTCGAAGTGGGTCAGCAGGGACTGATAGGTGCCGAGTATAGCCGCCACCCGGATCTTCTTCATGAGAGTCTTCTCTGTGTCCTCAGCGCGGGCGACGACTTCGGACAGATTGCAGAACTGCTTGGACTGGAGGATGATCTCGCCGCAAGGGTTAGTGCCAATGAGTCCGACGATATGCTGTCCGGACGAATCGAAATAGCCCTTGTAGCTCTTCAGCGCCTTTATGCGACGCTCGGGAAGAGTCTTGGCGAGAGAGCCACGATTGAATATGCCGCGCTCTCCGGATCGGCTCTCAATCAAGGCCATCCATTCTTTGAGGAATTCTTCGTTGGTCGGCTTGTTGACGTATACGGCAGAATTATTGGACAGAGATCGGTGGGGGTGCGTCATATAGAACGCGCCCTTCTTGGCATCGCGGATCTCCGGATCGTCCAGGTCGGAGAGCGATATGAGCGCGCTCCTCCTCACGCCACCGGCGACGATACACTCTCCCATCATGCAGATGATGTCGTGTATGTCTATGTTGCGCAGGCGCCTTCCCTGGCGGGTCATCATCACATCCTTGGTGAAAGCCAGCAGGCGCCGGAGCGGCTCAGGACCGGAAGCTTTGCCTCCGCCGACTTTGAGCCTGGCTCCAAGCGGACGGATGAGCGAGAAATCAAAATCTATGTCCTTGCCCGAAGCCCAAGCAGTAGCTCCAACGACGAAGGATTGGCACCAGCCCTCCTTGGAATCATCGACGACGTGGGTCTTCAGCTTCTCGCCGCTCTGCATCAATATCTGCGGAAATTTCTGGACATTGGCGCTCTCGGCAGAGAAGCCTACGCCCGTGCCATTCATGGAGATATACATGATCTCGGACATGTCCTGGAATGACTCCGGAGCGATGTAGGAGCAGTTGTAGCCGCAGACATTGGTGCGACGCGCGGCTGGGCCGGCGAACTGCAAGAGGCGCATGGATGGGATGGCCGACTGGGTCAGGATGGACTCCCGGACTTCTTTGTATTCGGCGTCTGTGAGCTTCTTGCCTATATTCTCGCGCATGAAATCCATGTAGCGGCCGACTGTCTCTATCCATGTCTCGCGCCTCTGCTCCGAATCGATCCATCTGGAATACGTCCTGTAGTACACGAACTCTCCCAGAGCGTTCCGGAAATATTTCTTGGAATCGGTAGCGAGCTTCTTGACCTCATCTGGCACTTCCATGCCCTTGGCGCGGAGCTTGGCGCGCTCCTCACGGTAGAGAACATAGTGCTTAGCCGTCTTCACGAAGTCAGAGCGCATGAGCTCGGCCTCTACTATGTCCTGGACGCCCTCGACAGTAGGCACGAAGTTCTTGAACTTGCGCTTGATGCGCACGAGCTCGGCGAAAACCTGTCCCGCCACGATATCCGCGTCATCAAGAGAGCCTTCATGAACCGTGTTCATGCCCTTCCAGACTGCGTTGGTTATCTTTTCTGCGTCGAACGGTACGATCCGGCCGTCTCTTTTGATAATAGTAGGGATGACAGCAGGCGTAGCCGCTTGTCCCTTAGCGGATTTTTTCTTTTTTGGCATATCTCTAAGCGCTCCCACCTATCTGGCGGACAAATAGGGGCACCTGAATACTTAAATTTTGATAATCGAACTTATAGAGGCATTCTACTCTGCGGTGTACGACAAAAAAAGTGTGGATAACAGTTAGAACACGAGTTTTGTACCAGTTGCAATGCCGTAGTCTTTCGCGCCGCCTGTATTAAGCTCCAAAACATACATCGCATCCGACGGAGGATAGAATATTTCTGGATATGATTCTGGGGGTATGCCGGATACGACGCCGGATACTCTCTTATCGGCGTCGATCCATACGATATCTATCGCGAAGCTCATCCCTTTCATCCAGAATCCGTATGGTCCGGCAGTTGGGAAGACGAAAAGCATGCCCGAATCTTTCGGCAGAGAACGGACACCGGACAATCCCCTCTCCCTGGCCTCGGGGGTCGAGAGAATGAGGACACTGATCGTTCCTTTCGGCGCTAGGACCTCAGATAGCTGCGGCAGCCTAGCCGTGGTAGAGGCTGTTTCCGGCGCTATATCGAGCGGCATCGTCCTAGCTTTGTCCATTCCGAGCCAGATCATGAGCCCGATGCTCAGGATAACGATGGCCGCCACAAAAAACTTATAAAAACCGCTGGATTGCATAGAAAATATATGGTGTTACTATGGAATAATACTAGCATAACTGCTTTATGATCATGACCTCCATGAATTTTTGGCCGATACTCGTCTCCGCCGTTGTGGCTTTCGGGGTGAGCGCGCTCTGGTTCTCGCCTATCTTATTCGGCAACGAGTGGATGAGGCTCGCCGACATCTCCGAGAAGGACATGTCAGGCAAGAAAGGGCTGTGGAAGCTCTATATCGTCCAATTCATCATCACCTTGGTCATATTCATGGTGATGGGATTCCTCATATCGACGACCGGTTCGCGCACAGTGAGCGATGGAGTGTTCCTGGCCCTGCTACTCTGGGTGGGTCTCTCGCTCACTTCCGCGATCGGCAGGATGCTCTGGCAGAAGGTGCCCCTAAAGATGCTCCTCATCGTCGAGTTGTGCACGCTCATCACCTGGCTCGTGGGCGGTGCGATCATCGGGGCGTGGAGATAACTAAACCGCCACGCTATCAGCTGCAGCTTCCCTGTCAGCCTCCTCTTCGCTCTCAGTCACCTGCACGCCTATCTTGCGCAGGAGCATCAGCCTGATCTCCTCGGCAGTCTCCTTTTGTATGGGGTCTAGGACGATATCGGTCTCGTTGCCTTCGTCGTTGGTCTCATCGCTCGCAGTATTGATGATGAGCCTGGAGGTGCCAGTCATCTGATGGATCACTCCGCGCTCAACAGCTATATCCTGCATCTGTCTGTATGGGATGGTGACCTCGACGATTTTAAAGTTTCCGCGAGTCAGTTTCAGGCCGAATTCCTCGAATGTGAACGTGTATTTTTTGTATTCAGCCCGGGCCGAGAGCACGCTCATGAGGGAGGCGACGACAGCGAGGGCAAAAACTCCTATGACTATCGGGTTCACGATGCCGCGTGGAATGAGTTGGCTTATAAGTCCGCTCAAAGAGAGCAATATGATCGCTATGACGAGTATTATCAGGCCGGGCTTGAGCTTTTTGGCCGCCATGAGCAAATAGGCCTTGCGGCCTAGATGCTGTGCCTGATTCAGAAGAATCATGCGACCATTGTACCACTATTATGCGAGTGGATTCCTGCCCTGAATGACCCTTATGAGGAAGATGATTATGGCTACTACTAGTAGAAGATGGATGAACCACCCTATCGTATATACACCTATCACGCCTAGGAGCCAGAGGACTATGAGGATCACCGCTATAGTTATGAGCATAATTTTCTTGTTAATTGCTAATGCGACCACCGGTCGGTCGGCCGAACCTATGTTCATGCTAAATGACGGCTTTAAGGTGGGTTGATTACAACCCTGTTATAGGTGCGGCGACAGACATCCCTGTCCTCCCGCCTCTTCAGCCGGACAATCCCCTCCCTCCAAACAACACTTTACTATAGTAAAGTGTTGTGTCGGGAGAACACACTGCCGGCCAAGAGAGGGGGGATTCGGTCACATTTAGAAGCTTATGCCTGCTTTTTTCATTTCTTCAAGGAGATAATCAAACCACACCTTATAACCATTGCCATTTAAATGGAGGAGGTCCCAACAATAAAACCGGTGTGGATCTTTCAGGAATACATCTTCCCTCCTTTTCATAAATTTCTCTACATAGAGCACCGATTTCTCTTCCGCGACTCTTTTGAACAGCTCCCTGACTTTCTTTGATCGAATTGAATATACCCATCCGATAGTTAACGGAAAGAAAGGACAGGATCCTATATTACCACCCCTAAAAAGAATGACCTTTTCACTGATCTTTTTTGCCTCATCGAGCAGGAGTGTTATGTCTCCTTTTAATTTTTTCAGGTTCGTAAGCCGCCAGATGTCATTGTTACCCGCATGTACAATTGTCATAAAAAATCTTTGCCCGCTCACACCATCAATCTGACGGATGATATCTTCGGTTGTCGCCCCATTCACGGCAAGATTGATCACATCTATATCAAAGTTTTTTGCTATCCGGCCGCCGATCGTTTCTTCGGGAGGCGCCCCGGGCCCGACAGCAGTACTGTCTCCGACGATCAATATCGTTTTATGATCACTCGATTTACCAATTGAGCCCGCCTGTTTTCTATACCCGATATCGAGGAAAACTAATTCATATAAGGCCTTTATGCCAGAAAGCCTAAATCTGATCAGATAACCTAAAATATCGGTCAAAATGAGAATGATCAGTAGTCCGAAGAAACCGTAAAAATAATTCATAGTTGTTGTTTAGTTGGTCTAGGTAGGATTTTTGGCAAAGCTTAAAGCTTAATCTCCTTAATCATTTTAATCCTATGCTCCTTCCTAGTGATAAAGTCATGTGGCAACTCAGTTTTTTTATGATTTGAGAGAGGTTTGAGCGACTCGATCGTTTCTCGTGGACACCACGGATCATTATCCCTGTATAGAAAATCAATTTTTTCCTTGTTGGCAAGCATATATCGGAGATCGAGTGTATATTTATTAAAGTATTCGCATTGCCGTACCCCGAACCTCAGGCACGCATTGAGCTGTTTGCTTGAGATATTTCGCACATCTTTATCCCAGATCGAAAACATATTTTTGCACTTCGATACTATCTCGACTAACGGGAAAAATCGGTCTATCAGATACGGGATCGACACAAAACTGAGAGAGCGTATGGTACTAGGTCCGATATACGGGAATAGCATGATTATCTTTTCAATCTTCTCTGGATGTTTTTCCAACAGGCGGAGGGCAAAATAGCTCCCGACAGAGTGCGCGATGATAGTCACTTTTTGATATGTGGCAAGCGCTAAAAGGATCTTTTCATAATGCTCGCGCAGAGCATGATCGTATTCTATGTAGTTTAATTTCTTGTCAAAAAATACATATGAGGTGGCGTAGGTAACGCTAACCTCTGGATTTCTTTCCTCAATCTCCTCTATCCAAGACTGATAATAGCTCTCGACAGCAGGATTGCCCGGCATCAACATGCAGATCTTTTTCATGGCGGAGAGAGAGGGATTCGAACCCTCGATACCCTTTCGGATATACCACCTTTCCAGGGTGGCCCATTCGACCGCTCTGGCATCTCTCCTTCTACGGGACCGACGTCTCTCCCTTTACAGGAAGTAGATTACCAGAATCGGCCCTAATTAGCACGAAACCGGCGTTCAGCCGGTTTCGCAAACCATAAAGACGCGACGGTGATCGAGTCTTTATTTCTTCGCAGGTGCCACTGACGTCTCATCCTGCCCTGTAGCAGAGACTGGGAAGGTCAGAGACTTGACCAATGCGGTGAAAGCCTCGTCGACTGTCGCCTTGATGGCCTTGTTGTTGTTCTGAGCCTGAGTCAGGTTCGAACCAGTGAGACCCTTGCTGTCAGGAGAGAGCGCAACGTATGTGTAAGTGAAGAAGTAGCAGATGCTGCCTTTCTCGAGCGAGTACATGCGATTGAAGTAAGACCTGCCCTGGACCGTGTTCGAGATAGCGATCATGTTCAAAGTAGCGCCACCGACTACGAGAGTACCGCGCTTCTCCACGGTAGTGACCGGAGGGAACGTGCACTTGCCCGAGGTGACTGCAACATCCACTTGCAGTCTGTTGACTGTGGAGACCTGAGTCTGGTCTATCGGGACTACGAACTGCACGCCATTCGTGGTATCTCCCTTCTGCCAGTTGGTAGGATAGTTGATAGCGAAACCGAGCTCTGAATTCTGGTACTTGGATACCGAACCAGAGACTTTGACCGTTTCCGACACCGGAACAGCCGGGGTCGAGGTCGAGGTTCCCTGCTCTGTGCCAGGGGCCTGGACGTCTCCCTTTCGGCCGCTCATCCAGACTATGAGGATGATGACTATGATGACGACTACGGCTATTAATACGTTCTTTGAGTTTTTATTCATATATATGATAGTTGTTAATCGGGCATTTATCGGATACGGCTAAAATGATACAATATATGCCAATGGAAAGCAAAAAAGCCCTATTTTTCGAAGTTGCCGCACAAGAAGCTGAAACGCTCCGCGAAGCTATCGCCGCTGACGCAAACCTGAAGGGTCTCCAGTGTGAATTCCTTGAACAGAAGCTGGATGCCAGCGGACTCACGCTCGCAAGCCAGGCTGACATCGTATCGGTCTTCATAAACTCCGTGCTGGACAAAGGCTCCATCGACAAGTTGGCAAAAACTCGGCTCATCGCCACTAGATCTACCGGCTTCGACCACATCGATCTCGAGGCGGCGAAGTCGAAGCCTGTGAGCGTCGCGAACGTCCCAGCCTACGGCTCGCACACAGTGGCCGAGTTCGCATTCGCTCTCATCCTCGGCCTGTCGCGCAAAGTATTTGAGGCATCATACAAGGTGAAGTCCGGACAAGGATTCTCGGCGGCCGGCATGATGGGGTTCGACCTATACGGCAAGACCATCGGCATAGTCGGCACAGGCCGCATCGGTCAAAATGTCGCCGTGATCGCCAAGGGCTTCGGCATGAAAGTCATCGCTTATGATCCCTACCCGAATAACGAGGCGGCTAAGAACATCGGCTTCGATTATGTGAGTCTAGACGACTTGCTGTCGCGATCCGACATCGTAACTTTGCATGCGCCATACAATCCCGGCACGAAACATCTCATAAACATGGAGAATATCAATAGATTCAAGCGCGGTTCCCTGCTCGTCAACACTGCGCGCGGCGAGCTTTGCGACAATGAAGCTCTGCTCACAGGGCTCGACAAAGGCATCCTGGGCGGTGTCGGATTGGACGTAGTAGAAGGAGAAAGAAAGCTCAAGGACGGCGAAAAAGTCTCGACTTTCGAAAAGCTCAGGGCTCATCCTCATGCATTTGTGACGCCCCACATGGCTTATTTCACCGCGGAGGCGCAGAAGGAGATTGCCAGAGTGACGGTAGAGAACATCTCAGCATTCCTGCGAGGCGAGGCCAAGAATATTGTTAATTAGCATTAGGCAGGCACACAAGGAGAAAGGGAGAGGGTTGAAGTGAATGATGGTATCCTCTGGGATACCGATATTC
>CAYHNH010000008.1:0-3298 GCA_964358005.1 uncultured Candidatus Saccharibacteria bacterium
ACAATGCGGTTGCTTCTGGGTATCAGATGTATTTGAGTCCGGCTGGCAACGTCGGTATCGGTACGACCTCCCCTACAGTTAAGCTTGAGGTCGTTGGAGATATGCGTCTAAAGAACAACACGACAGGGGCGACACAACTTAAAATTTCTGGTGTTGGTTCTGGGGTAAACTCTGGAATTTTGGCTGACGACGGTGATGCAGGTTCTGCTATATTCAGTCTTACACGACAGTCGGGAAATACGCTCAGTATTTCTTCATATGCAAACGTTGGATTGGCTGGAGGAGCTACAGGTGGACCGTCAACTGCTTATCAATTTTATCTCCAGGGTTCGACGGGTAACGTCGGCATCGGTACGACTTCGCCTTCTAGCCTTCTTGGCATCGGCAGCGGCCTGACTAATGGAGGATTCTATTTTACAGACACCGGATTGGGCATAGGAAGGCCATCCCCCTCAACCGCGCTGGATATCGTTGGAACCATAAATATCAGAAACTCGACTCAAACACAGCTCGCTCAGATTAGCCAGAGCACTGGAAACTTTGTCTTGTCAGCCGGAAGCATCAGCAATATCAACATCAACTCCGGCACTAACTCAGACATTATTTTCAACAGTGCCGTTGGCAGTACCGAGAGGATGAGGATAGTTGGGTTGAACGGCAACGTCGGCATCGGCACAACCACTCCGGATTCGCGCCTAGTGAGCTCTGTATCAAGCGCCGCCAATGTCTTGAAATTGGAGCGAACAGACGTGGCAAACGCCTACATGCAGACACTGTTCTCAAATGGAGCCTATGGAGGCGTGGTAAACATGCGCAATCAGCTTGCCGGAGGTACATGGGCTATCGAAAACAGCTCTGGAAATCCAATACTTATGGCGAATGTCACTACTGGCAACGTCGGCATCGGAACTACCACGCCTCTTGCCAATATTCCTTTCAATCCTACGCCCGCGAAAGGTCTTGATGTCTATGATGCGACAAACGCCGCTATATCTATTAGTAGCGCCATCCCAGACCTTTATTTCTACGACACTAACGGCAGCGCCAATCTAAAGTCGCTCAATCTCCGCTACAACGCCGGAAAAGCTACCTTCTCAATTCTAAGCGATGCTGGCTCCACGCTCTACAACCCGCTCACGTTCGATGCTTCGAACGGCAACGTCGGCATCGGTCAAACGACTCCCACAGCAAAACTCCACGTAGTGAATGCCGCTTCTGCAAGCGACTACATAGGACTCTATGTAACCCAGAGCGACGCCGAGAATTATATAGCGGATTTCAATTCTTCCGTGAGTCCGTATGGAGTCAGGATAACGACAGGAACGAACACGGGGACTAACGGCGCCTTTGAGGTGTTAAACAGCACAGCTTCGGTATTGAAGGTGACGAACGGCGGGAATGTCGGCATCGGGACGACAACCCCGAGTGCCAAACTTGCAGTCGGTGCGGGAAATATCTTCTTGGATTACAACCAAGGTTTGTATATAGGCGATCTGACGAATAGTTTTATCAATAGGGCTGCTGCCGGTGCAGAACAAATGCGAATCGGCGATGCAGGTAGTATCCATATGCTTTTGGATACTGACAGCAATGCAACCGACTCTGCGTTTACCGTAAGCAACAATGCTACGACCTTCGCTGGGGCCACAGAACTCTTCAGGGTTCAGGAGAACGGTAACGTGGGCATCGGGACGACGAGTCCGGGAGTCATAGGAAGCGGAGCGGCGAAAGCTCTTACCCTCGGTATTACCGGAACTGGAGAAATACCAGCTTTTGAGCTTATAGGACAGACCGGAAGTCAGGATGTAACAACAGGAAGAATTGATTTCTACAACCGTCTAGCTCAAACAACGACCGCTCCAGGCGCACGGATTCTTTCTGCCCGCAGTGTTAGCGGAAATGATTCAGCCTACCTTTCATTTTTAACTCGTACCACCAACGGCGGTACGCTCGACGAACGAGTGAGAATAGATAGCACCGGCTACGTCGGTATCGGAACCACTACTCCGCAAGCTCCGCTCGTCATCGCGAACTCCGGTGGCGGCAGAATCGTCTATAACGATGGAGTGACTACTCACTACAACTGGCTGACCGGCAATAACGTTAACGTCAATAATGCATTCGAAATAACTTCGTCGACGGCGCTCGGCGGTTACACCTTCTCAACTCCGGCTTTGACTGTGTTGAATACCGGCACTGTCGTGAATGTTGGTATCAATTCGACTTCGCCTGGAGCTAGGCTTCAAATCGGTAATTCAGCTTCTGCTGTTTTAGAAACCGCTTATTTCATAAACGCTTCAACTGCTGGATTGCGGATCGGTGTGGCTGGCGGCGGCTCGGACATCATCGGCAGCTCAGTGGCGGGAGATGCTGTGATTGCGAACGTCGGAACGGATGATGATCTCATTTTTGGAACTGGTGGCTCTGCTGCTTCAAATGAAAGAATGAGGATAACAGATGCTGGCAATGTCGGCATCGGCACCAGTACTCCAGAAGGCAAGCTCCAAGTCAGCTCATCCGCCACTAGCGTGATAATCGAGGAAGCGACGGCAGGCACGAGCGCTGCTGATTTCCGCCTTCGCAAATCTCGAGGGACGCTCGCGGCGCCAGCAGCAGTTTCAGTCGGTGATAGCCTAGGATTCATAGATTTTGAAGGCTACGGTACCAGTAACTCATTCTCTATCGGCTCCTATATTGATTCCGAAGTTGAGGCGGTGGGGGGAAATATCTATAGCAACTTGAAATTCCTCACGCGCGATACTACCTCGACCAATTTGAATGAGCGTTTAAGAATAACTGCCTCCGGCAATGTCGGCATAGGCACCACTTCGCCTGCGCAAGCGCTATCGGTCCAGGGCGGTGGTTACATATCGAGCAACCTATTCGTCGGCGGCGCTATCACTTCCACTTCCACAGCGGCAAGCACATTCCCGTACGCTTCGACCACCGCCTTGACAGTCTCCGGCGCAAGCTACTTTGGAGGAACTATCTTTGGCGGTAGATCAGTGACAGGCAGTGCGACCGATCCATTCGGTGGATTTGGTGTCAACTACGCTTCATTTGATACCTCTTCCGCAGCTACCCTAGGCAATATATACGGTATTTCCGTAGGTAAGAATGGTTCCACGGCTCTCTTTGTGGGCAATAACAAGAATTCAGCCTATGGAAATGTGCCGGCTGACGCTTCGATGATCGGTGTTTATGGTACTGATAAGGGCCTTTGGTTGGGGCTTGGCTTACAGAATGCATCGAACATAACAGGCCTTTATATAGCACCGACTACCGGCAACGTCGGTAT
>CAYHNH010000008.1:3398-21699 GCA_964358005.1 uncultured Candidatus Saccharibacteria bacterium
GGCAACGTCGGTATAGGAACATCTAGTCCTACTCACAAATTGGAGATTGGTGGATTCTCGTCATCGGACACCGCTTCTGCACTCAGAATTGGAATAACTGGTTGGGGAAGTGTCGGTAATCCGATGGTCTACTTTGACGGCGGCCCAGCAGGTGATGGAAACATACTTAAATTAAGGAGCATGGGAGTGAGAAGTGATACTGAAATATTTGAGATTGAAAATAGCGCTGGTACAGCTTTTGTTGTGAAGGGTAATGGCAACGTAGGCATCGGGACGACGAGTCCAGGTTACAAGCTGGACGTTGCCGGCACGGTGGCATTCCCGGCTTTGCCGAACGGCGCAGGAACGGCATACGTCTGTCTGACGCTCGGTACCGGAGCGATATCTACTTCGACCGGCACTTGTACCGCATCATCACTGCGCTTCAAGGATAATGTCGAGAACCTGTCATACGGCCTCTCCGATATCATGCAACTCCGCCCTGTTTCGTTCACCTATAAACCCGACATGCTCGTGCCTGGCAATCAGCTCGGCTTCATAGCCGAAGAAGTCGATGGGGTGATACCGGAGCTCGTCGGTCATGACAGCGAGGGTCTGGCTGCTTCTGTCGACTACGCCAAGCTGGCTCCGGTCCTAGTGAATGCCATCCAACAGATGCAGATAGTGGTCTCGACCGAGAACGCTGGCACGACCACCACAGCTATCTACATCAATTCCGACAGCGATGTAGGCATAGGTACGACTTCGCCTGAATACAAACTCCACGTGCTCGGCGATGTGGCTGCTACATCATTCGTGAACATCTCGACCCGCGAATCCAAGAATAGCGTCAGCTACCTAGATGAGGCGGCCAAGGATAGCATCCTGAACAAGATCAAGGACATCAATGTGGCGCAGTATCGCTACAACAGCGAGTCGTCGTCCAATCCTCTGCGCCTCGGCCTCATAGCCGAGGAAGCTCCGGCCGAGATATTGGCGGCTGGCGGCAAGGGTGTCGATGTCTACAAGCTCTCGACCTTCATCCTGGCCGGCGTTCAGGAGCAGCAGAAGCAGATCTCCACTCTCGAGCTTACGGTGTCATCCACTACGCAGGCTACGTCGGATTCGGCTCTGACTATATTCGATCTGGTCGGCCTGACTCGCGAGCAGGGCGATCGCATAACTGCGATACAGACCCAGGTTGAGACTCTGGCCGGACGCGTGGATTCGCTCGGAACGACGACGGCCAGCCTAGCCGCCTCCATCGAAACTTTGAAGGCCCAGGTGACGGCTCTATCGAATGCCGCCGCCCAGAATGTCTCGTCACCATCGGTCGCTACGTCTACCTCGTCTGAAGTCGCGACTTCGACGATAAGAAGCATATTCGAAGCTATCACCGAGTGGACCGTGAGCAAGTTTACGGCCAAGATCGCCTACATCGAGCGTGTAGAGGCCAAGACTGTGGCGGTCACCGAAGGCTTCGACATCACCGACCAGGCTACGGGCACGGTCTGGTGCGTGGTAATAAGGAACGGCGAGTGGTCCAAGGTCCCATGGGCCTGCGGCACGCCTGCCAGTGCGACCGCCGCCGCGGTTGATGCAGTCTCAACCACGCCGATAACACAGCAGTCGACGGTGAACGTGGTGCAGGAGAACCAGGCGGCACCGACACCCACGCCGACGCCGACGCCGGTTTCAACCCCGACCCCGACGCCGGTAGTGACGGAGACTGTGGTTGCGACTTCGACGCCAGTGGTAACGGCCACATCGACGGAGAGCGTGGCCGCGCCTGAGCCTACAATCGCGCCGGTAGTGACGGAGACTGTGGTTGCGACTTCGACGCCAGTGGTAACGGTTACATCGACGGAGAGCGTGATTACAACCTCAACGGAGCCTGCGATAACGGTTGCGACTTCTACGCCAGCAGCGACTTCGACAGAGGCCAGCCAGTAAGATAGAAAATTCACTAAAACTTTAAGGTTTCTTCACTATTTTTTGAACTTTTCTTCATCAGGATTTTATCTTGAAGGAGTAAGATTCTTGCATTAACAAAAAATAAGCGTAAAATTATGCACATGAATGTCCCGGTTAGCGTTCCCAATGTAAGAGTAACCGTAGATGAGCTGGCTGGCATGGTCCAGCGTGGCTTTGTCGATCTTAAAACTACCTTAGTAGACAAAATAGATAAAATTGACTACAAAATTGATGACAGGGTTGATGGTCTTAGGCTAGCTATGGATCAGAGATTTGAGGAGCAGGACAGAAAATATGATCTTAGATTCAATCGCCTAGATAACAACATTCAAGTGATAATGCGGCATCTAGGCATACCGGAGGGCCAGGCGGCCATCTAGGCTTATCCTAGGAGCTCTAAAACCCCCAATCTTGATTTCCTGAAGCTTTTTTGATATGGTTGTGGCGTGTAAGTTTCTCGTCCTTACGCATTAGCATAGTGAACGGGAGTGCCGCTAGTGCGTGTGGAATACGCTCGCAGGGTGCGGTGATACATATCATGTCGAAAAGAATCTTCGTGGGCTCCATCGCTTGGGCTACGACTTCTGACGGTTTGAAGAAGCTCTTCGAATCAGTCGGACCGGTCGCCAAGGCTGATGTCCTCACGGACAAGATGACGGGCCGTTCGCGCGGTTTCGGATTCGTAGAAATGGAATCCGACTCTGACGCTGATGCCGCTATCGAGAAGCTCAATGGAGCCGACCTCGATGGCCGCAAGATCGTCGTCTCCGAGGCTCGCCCGAAAGCAGAGTAAGCTCTAGGAGAGCGCTTGCCTATTCGGTGAGACAAGAAAGGCCGCAGTACGTCTCGTGCTCGTGGCCTTTTTTTGTTCGATTAACAAACAATTAAGAAGAAACGCATGGTTTTCAATGATCGGCGAAAAACCTGTCGGCACGCTGTCGGCAGGGTGCCGGCACAGGGTGTGCATCCGAGGACCTATACGTTTTGAGACAAAAAATGGATCAAACTAAAGAAAACGGGACTAATTTTGTCCCAAAACCTATAGGTACTGCAACCAAAGATACTGCGCCTACGGGTACTGCTAAGACACATATGCGCGACTGGCAGACGCAAAACAGACTGGCAAATTTTGTCAGGACAATTCTCGGGCTTTCCTTAAACGAAAATGCCATATTGGATGCTGTTCGTTCGTATCAAATGCCTAAAACCGCTGCTAAGATAGCTAAAACGGCCGGGATAAATAGAAAAATGACCAATCGCATTCTCAAAGAGTTTGAGGCCAGAGAAGTAGTTCTTTTATTCAGAGAATCAGGAAAACGCGACAGGTGGCGCTATAACAAAAAAATAAGCCGTCTCTAATTAATATTCCTCCACCACTCCGAGGTCGGCGCTTTCTTGATGACGTCGATGATATGGTCGTAACTATCGGTGATATCGAACAGGTCGAAATCCTGCTCCGATATGGTCTTGTGGGCCTCTCCCAGCATGTTCTCGCGCATGAATTCCTTCAAGGGGTTCCAAAACTCTGAACCGAAGAGCAGGACCGGGACCGTCGGTATCTTATTGGTCTGGATGAGCGTCAGGATGCTGAAGAGCTCGTCGAAAGTGCCGAAGCCGCCCGGGAAGAAGATATAAGCCTCGGCGGCGAAGGTCAGCATGGTCTTCCTGGCGAAGAAATAGGTGAAATTGACGCCGTCTGACGAAAAATTGTTGGCGTTGCGCTCGCGCAGGAGATTGATGCGCAGGCCGATAGCCTGGCCGCCGGCTTCCGTGGCGCCTTTTGAGGTCGCTTCCATGATGCCGGGCCCGCCGCCGTTCACTATGCTGTATTTGAGATCAGTCGCTATCTTCCGGGCGAGCTCGTAGGCGTGCTTATAATAGATGCTATCCGGCGAGGCCATGGATGAGCCGAATATAGTGATCGAACGGGGATATTTCTCCAGGAATTCAAAGCCCACGCGGAATTCTCTCTGGATGCGATCGAGGTGCTCCTCTATGGATTGCTCGTGCTTGTCATTGAGTGTTGGATGCATTGGCTGTAGTATAGCATCATGATAAGTTTCCGCATAGAAAAAAGGTTGCCGCCGTCCGGTGCCGGGCGATCGCGGGGTAGAGCGGGCGTGATCGAAACCCCGCATGGGAATATCGAGACGCCCGCCTTCATCCCGGTCGGCACCAAGGCCACCGTAAAGGCACTGCCCCCCGAGCTCGTGCGCGACCAGGTCGGCGCGCAAGCGGTCCTCTCCAATACCTACCATCTGTATCTCCAGCCGGGCCATGAGATAGTGCGCAAGGCTGGAGGCTTGGGCAAGTTCATGAATTGGGGCGGGCCGACCTTCACTGACTCTGGCGGTTTCCAGGCGTTCTCATTGCGGGGCGGGATGAAATTCGATGAAGACCCGCGCGAATCGGTCCCGAAGCTGGCCAAGGTTGACGATGATGGGGTGGATTTCAAATCTGTGATCGACGGGTCGTCGCACCGCTTCACTCCGGAATCGTCAATAGACATACAGCACGCTCTGGGCGCCGATATAATATTCACTTTGGATGAGATATCTGTGGATAGCCTCGCGCGCACGCACACTTGGGCAAAGAGATGTTTGGACAGGCACACGGAGCTCGGCGGCGATCAGGCTTTGTTCGGCATAGTCCAAGGGGGGAAATCCGAGGATCTGCGCCGGGAGAGCGCTCGGACGATCGGCGCTATGGATTTCGAAGGGTTCGGCATCGGCGGAACATTCGAGAAGGCAGATATGCCTGCGGCCGTGAGATGGGCCTGCGAAGAACTCCCAGAGGATAAGCCTAGGCACCTGCTCGGCATAGGGGAGCCGGAGGATATCATCTTGGGCATAGAGAATGGCGCGGACACTTTTGATTGCGTCGCGCCCACCAGGCTGGGCAGGAATGGTGCGGTCTATACCGCCACCGGAAGATTGAATCTTTTGAATGCGAGATTTGTCGAGGATTTTACACCCCTCGACCCCGACTGCGGCTGTCATACATGCCGGAACTATAGCCGGGCTTATCTAGCCCATCTATTCAGGGCCAAGGAGATGCTGGCGGCCACGCTTGCGTCCATTCACAATCTTTATTTCTTAGTCGCCCTTACAAAAGATGCCCGCAAGGCAATCATAGACGGCAGGTTCGAAGAGTTTAAGCAGAACAAATTAGGGCAGGGGAAGTGATGTGTCGCCACGGAGACGCTTTACTATAGTAAAGCGTCTGTTGTGAAGCACATGAGGAGGACGCATCCTCCTCATGTGCTAAGAAGTGACTTAAATCTCTTTGACCCGGAAGTCAGCTGGGGCGCGATTCAACCACCACTCGAGCTGTTCGAGAGTCAGCAGGCCTTCTTGGGCGCCGACGAATTGGGCTACGGACATCGGATTTATGGGTGCCCACATGAAGGCTTCTACTGGCGATTTTCCCATAGCGAGAGCCGAGACGAAAGTCGAGGCGAAAGCGTCGCCGCAACCCGTCCTGTCGAAAGCCGGGCGCGGGTCTGGATACATCGGCACGAAATAATAATGCTCGCCATCGAACATGTAGGCGCCGCGCGTGTTGTCTGTGATGAGTACGATCTTCGGACCGAGCGCCGCCAGATCCCGCAGTAGTCTCTTTATGTCGCGTGCATCCGTCTTGAGCACCCGCTGGGCCTCCTCGACATTCACGATATAGACATGGGTATGCTCGTAGATGCGCTTGAGCTCACCGTTGCCGAGCTTCATCTGGAACGTGCCTGGCTGGAATGCCAGCCTCACGCCTGGATTGGCATCGAGATAGTCGGCGATGGCCACATGGTACGGAAATGTGTTCGAGCCTAGCGAGGTCAAGTATGCCCACTTCGGGGCCGATCGGCCTGTCGGCAGGGAAGGCAGGCGATAGTCATAGGCGACGTGATTGACCAGGATGGTGCGGTCGGCTTCATACCAGAGCACGAAATGATAGTTCGTCGGCTTATTCTTGTGGGCCTTCACGAATTCGGTGGAGACTTTATTCCTGCGGAGCTCATCGAGGCAGTCGCGGCCGTTCTGATCGGCGCCGAGGTTCGTCATCAGGGCGGAGTGCAGCCCGAGGCGGGCCGCGGCCACGGCAGCGTTGGCGGCATTGCCGACGGCCTTGACGACCTTCACGTATTCGAAGGGGACTTTGTCGCCGAAGCGCAGGCACAGCTCGCAGGCTTCGCTGTTCACTTTGCAGTGCACAGCCGCATCCTGCAACCGGATGAAAGCATCAGTGGTTATGTCGCCTATGGCTAAAAGATCAATCCTAGACATGCTATAATTTTAGCATGGATACGCTCCGGAGCCATATAGCTGAGGCTAGGGCGGCTAGGAAAGCCATCGGCCATTTCAATGTTTCGACGCTGGATGGCGTCTTCGCTGTAGCCGACGCCGCCAAGGAGCTCGGCGTGCCTGTCATCATCGGCGTTTCAGAAGGCGAGCGTGACTATACGGGAGTTAGGCAGATCGCGGCTGTAGTGAAGAGCCTGCGGGAAGAGCGCGGCCAGCCGATATATCTGAATGCGGACCATACCTATTCTTTTGAGAGGGTCAAAGAGGCGATAGATGCCGGATTCGACTCGGTCATATTCGATGGGGCTAAACTGCCGCTAGATGAGAATATCGAGATGGCTAAAAAATGCGTCGAGTACGCGCGGACCGTGGGGCGGCAAGCAGGGCGCGACATCATAGTAGAGGGAGAGCTCGGTTTTATCGGGACGTCCTCAAAAATTTTTGACGAGATCCCGGCTGGTGCCGTGACAACAGAAAAGCAGATGACCAGCGTGGCCGATGCGTCGAGGTTCGTCCGAGAGACTGGCGTGGATTTCCTGGCACCTGCTGTCGGCAACATTCATGGCGTCATCCGTGGCGGCGACCCGGCTCTCAACACCAAGCGCGTCAAGGAATTGAGCGAGGGGGTGGACATCGGATTGGTCTTGCATGGCGCCTCGGGCAATTCGGCGGATGATATAGCCAAGTGCGTCAAGAACGGCGTCGTCATAGTCCATGTGAATACAGAGCTGCGTCTGGCCTATCGTGCGGGCCTGGTCAAATCGCTGTCGGAAGATCGTGACGAGGTCGCGCCATACAAGTTCCTCCGCCCAGCCAAGCTGGCTATGCAGAAGGTGGTTGAAGAAAAGCTTCGTGTTATTAGCGAGGTATAAATGTGCCATGAATAGAAGAGGCTTTACTCTTATCGAATTGCTGGTAGTCGTCGGTATCATCGGTCTTCTGGCTTCGATCATTCTCGTTTCTTTGCAGAGCGCCAAAGAGAAGGCGGCGATCGGTGCAGGACATCAGCTGAGCGGATCGTTGTATCAGGCCTATGGCTCCGAAGCTGTAGGGATCTGGAATCTTGATGAGGGGACTGGAGCGGTCACTCGGAATCTGATCACAGGCCAAAATGATCCCATCAATACTTCAGGGGTGACTTGGGTTGCTGGAGCCAGCAAGAATGCTCTGCGTTTCGCGGGTAGCGGCGGCTATGTCGACATACCGGATACAGCATCGTTATCGACATTCACTCTGGCGGCTTGGGTGAAGAATGAGACGGGAGGCGATAGCCGCCATTCCATAATCGAGCCTTTTTGGGAAATAGTGAACAACGATCAGATATGCTTCTGGTCGTATAATTTCATAAACCAGTATTGGCGTTGTTCTGATACTGGAAGCGTGCCTTCAGGAAAGTGGATCTTTCTCGCCACCTCTTGGGACGGTTCTATCATGAGGCACTATGCAAACGGCAAGGCGATCTGGAAGGATACTGTATCGACGACTGGCACGAGCCAGAGTTTCTATTCTATAGGGCAGGGTTGTTGCGGTGGTCGCCAATTCCTGGGCAGCATAGATGAAGTCAGGATTTATACTCGAGCTCTGGGCACAGTCCAGATCGAGAAGCTATATGCGGATGGGTTGAATAGCCGGCCTTTTGCATCGAATAGCAGTATTTAGTTGCATTTTTCGCTAAATCTAGTAGTATGCATCGCATGTTGTCATTGAATGTAGAAAAGCGCGATCTCAAGGTGCGCGCCCAAAAAGTCCGCGAAACGGGCAAAATACCGGCCATTTTCTATGGTCCCAAGGAGGCTTCGACGGCTGTTGTCATTGCGACCAAGGATTTCAAGGAAGTCTGGGCCGAGGCCGGCGAGTCGTCGGTCATCATACTCAAGGAGGGCCAGAATGAGCACGAGGCCCTGATACACGACGTGGATGTCCACCCGGTGTCAGGCGAGCCGCGCCATGCTGATTTTTATGTCATCGAAAAGGGCAAGAAGGTCAAAGTTCACGTCTCTCTCGTTTACGCAGGCGTCTCTCCGGCGGTCAAGGACAAGGGCGGCATTCTGGTCAAGGTTATGCGCGAGATCGAAGTAGAGGCCGCTCCGCGCGACCTTCCTCGCGAGATTTCTGTGGATATCTCCAAGCTCGTTGAGCTGAACGACACTATTCATGCCAAGGACCTCAAGGTTCCGGCTGGTGTCGAGCTCAAAGTCAGCCCAGAAGAGGTGGTAGCCTCCGTCACGGAAGCCAAGGAAGAAGTCGTCGCGGCTCCAGTTGATCTGTCGGCCATCGAGGTTGAGGCCAAGGGCAAGGAAGTCAAAGAAGGCGAAGCTGGTGCTGCTGGTGGTGCATCGGGTGCCGGCGGCGCGTCGGGTTCTGCTGGTGGCGCCGCTGGTGCCAAGGGCGGTGATGCCGGTAAGAAGGATGACAAGAAGGGAGGGGATAAGAAATAGGCCGTTAGACCAAGCCCACTAGACCAATGCGATAAACTTCGCGCCGCCCGGGGCGGTATTTTCATTTATGGGACCTATAACATCTTTGTTATAGGCTTTTTACGTAAAACGACGAGATTTTCCTATAACATATATGTTATAGGTCAGCTAAATGACTGTGTGTTCCCACACGTATCATTGTCGCCGATGTCAATCTGACAAACCGCCACGATAGGCTATAATGGATGGGAAATTAAATGAGAAAATCAGCCACTTTAGCGGTTGTGCTAGCGGTAGTTTCCACGTCTTTTTTGTCGGCTTTTTTATTCAATAGATCCGTTGCCCAGGCCCAGACGATCTCCTGCGACACTCCGGCACAGAAGGTGGCATGCCAGGCAGAATATGAGCGCCTAGAAGCCGAGCGCAAGCAGGCCGAGGCCGCAGCCGCCGTCGCCCAGGCCAAGAGTTCCTCATACGAGCGCGACATAGCCCTCCTCCGCGCCAAGATAAAGGCGGCCGAACTAGATATCAGGGCCAAGAACATCCTCATACAGACCCTCGGCAAGGACATCTCCTCGAAGCAGAGCCGCATAAACCAGCTCGAGGCCAAGATAGCTCGTGGCAAGGAGACGCTGGCCGACCTCTTCAGGAAGACGAATGAATTGGACCAATATTCGCTGTCCGAAGTGATCCTGTCCGAGTCCTCTGTCACGGAATTTTTCCATGATATAGATTCTTTCAATTCGTTGCAGAACGGCCTCAAGGAGGCCTTCGAAGAGATAAGGGCAGATCAGGCTTCGACGACTGCAGAAAAAGAGGCTCTTGATGTCCGGCGTAGTTCCGAAGTCGACGCGCGCTACGAGATCCAGCAGAAACAGAAACAGATAGAGGCCAACCAAAAAGAACTGCAGAAGCTCTTGAGCATAAGCGATCAGAATAAGAAGGCCTATTCGGCGCTCGCCGCCCAGAAGGCCGCGCAGGCCGCGCAGATACTAGCGGCTTTGTTCCCGCTAGCCGGTTCCAAGGCCATACCTTTCGGTGAAGCTCTGAAGTACGCCAACATCGTATATCAGAAGACCGGCGTCCAGCCGGCGTTCCTCCTGGCGCTTCTCAAGCAGGAGACCAACATCGGGGCCAATGTCGGCACTTGCTACATGACCAATTCCTCCGATGGTTCCGGCATAAATACCAGGACCAACAATTATGTCCCGAATGTGATGAAGGCCACCCGCGACGTCCAGCCATTCTTGTCCATAACATCTGCCCTCGGCTATGACTACATGAAGACCCCCGTGTCGTGCCCACAATCCATAGGCTACGGCGGTGGCATGGGTCCGGCGCAGTTCATCCCCTCTACCTGGGTGCTCTTCGAGGGTAGACTCAAAGCCATACTTGGCGCCGCTCCAAATCCCTGGAAGCCGATGGATTCATTCATGGCGGCAGGACTGTACCTATCGGACCTGGGTGGTGCCAGCACGAGAGCAGTCTCCACGACTGCCCAGAAGAATGCCGCTTGCAGATATTATTCCGGCAGGGTTTGTGGCGCAGTTAGCGGCTCGAGCTCATACGCGAACAACATCCTTTCGATGGCCTATTCCGGCTACAACAGCATGCAGTCGCAGATAGATCTGGTGCAGGGGTATTGAAACAAAACACAGGCTTCTTCACGAATCTTTTAACAAAAATTCATGGAAATTTGAACATTTTTTGATGCGGATTTTATCTCGGGTTTGTTAGGATTGTGGCATGAAGGATGAATACGTGAAGGATTTTGATGCTTGGAACGAATACGCAAAGAAGCTGGAGAGAGTCGATTTCAGTGGCTTTTTTCGTGCCCGTGAGATGTGGTGGTGTTCTCTCGGTACCAACATAGGTGGTGAGCAAGATGGAAAGAACAAGAGTTTTGAAAGGCCAGTCCTGGTTTTACGGAGGATGCGCCATGACCTTGCCTTGGTGGTCCCCCTTACTAGTAGGATCAGTGAGCACCCGGATAGGGTATTGATTAAGATTGGCCTTGATGAATATCAAATATTACTCTCCCAGGTAAAGACTGTCAGTTGTAAAAGACTTCTTCGCAGAGCTGGCTACGCCAAAATAGAGATCTTTAAAACCGTTGTTCTAAAGCTAGGTCTCATGATCCTACAGGCCTATGAAGAAAACGAAACCCCGCCGGGAAGGCGGGGAATCTCGGAGCCCGAAGGCATCGTGAGGGAATTGTAGCAAATTTTCTCTACCTGTCAAATCGTCAAAATAACTGGTATCACCATCGGCCTCTTGGCGGTCTCCTGGAGGAGGAATTTGCTCACTGCGTCAGTCACTGTGTCCTTCACGTAGTCGATGTTTATAGGATTCTGTCCGCGAGCGGCCTTCTCGATGGTGTCCTTGATGACCAGGCGCACGCCGTGGAGCAATTCTTGGGATTCGCGCAGATAGACGAAGCCTCGGGAGATGATATCCGGGGATTTCTTGAGCTTGCCGGTCTGGGCATTCACGATGCCGAAGATGATGAATATGCCGTCCTGTGCCAGCATCTGGCGGTCGCGGATGACTACGTCCTGGATGTCGCCGACTGAGAATCCATCCACTAGGACCATTCCTGAAGGGGCCTTCTCTTTGAGCTTGACTATCTTCTTGCCGCCTTCTTGTATCTCTACGATCGAACTGTTGTCGGGGATGATGATGTCCTCATCTTTGAGATTGTTGGCTTCCTTGGCTATCTCGCCGTGCACGCGCAACATGTAGTGGTAGCCGTGGAGGGGCATAAAGAACTTGGGATGTATCTGTCTGTGGATCCAAGCAGTCTCATCGCGGTTGGCGTGGCCTGAAGAGTGAACGTCAGCCATCCTGTAGTGGATGATCTTGGCGCCCTGACGAGACAGGTTGTCCTTGAGCTTCTGGACCGGACGCTCGTTGCCTGGGATGACCGAGGAAGACAAGAGGATGGTATCGCGCGGAGTGATCTTGATCTTCTGATGGGTCTTGTTGGACATGCGCATGAGCGCGGCGTACTCGTCGCCCTGCGCGCCTGTAGCCAGGATGATGATGCGCTCCGGAGGATAGTTGTCGACGTCATCGCTCGATATCATGGTGTCCTTCTTAGTCTTCAAGAGGCCGAGGTGCTTGCAGACTTCGAGGTTCTGCTTCATAGAGCGGCCTTCGACGACGACTTTCTTGTTGTAGGTCTCCGCGAATTCGATGATCTTCATCAAGCGCTCTAGGAGCGACGAGAAGGTGGCGATGATGAGGCGGCCTTGGACATTCTTGATGATCTCCTCGATGTTCTTGTGGACCTTCTTCTCTGGTATAGAAAAGCCCGGGTTCTCGACGTTGGTCGAGTCGGCCATGAGCATCAGGATATTGGCCCCCTTGAAGACGCGCTCGTATTCCTCGACTTCCTCTGGCGTAGGGATGCCATCTACGTGGTCGAGCTTGAGATCGCCCGTGTGGACGATAGAGCCATATGGCGTCTCTATGATGATGCCCATGGCGTCAGGGATGGTGTGGGTCACGGCGAAGAATTTGATCTTGAACTTACCGACGGTGATCGTCTCTTTCTTCTCGACGACCCTCATGTCTATCTTGGGCACATGGGGGAATTCCTCCTGGCGCTTCTGGATGAGTATGGACGTGAGCATGCGCGTATACATCGGCGGATTGCCGATGCGGGGCATGATATAGGGGATGCCTCCTATGTGGTCTAGGTGCCCGTGCGTAATGAGGACGGCTCGTATCTTGTCGCGCCTGGTCTCGAGGTATTTGGTATTCGGCAGGATGTAGTCGATGCCGGGGGTATTCTCATCCTTGAATTGGAAGCCGATGTCGACGACGATGATGTCGCCGCCAAATTCGATGGCGGTCATATTGCGGCCGATCTCCTCGACTCCGCCGAAAGGGATGATGCGGATCGAATCAGGCGCGAGAGGCGGAATGACATCCTCGCCCTTGTTCAACATGGCCGGTCTGGATGGCCCGCGGCGCGGGGCCCGGGACTCCTTCCTGGCGATGATCATGCGAGCTCCGGCCACGTGGCCGAGGCCGGCGATCTTCCTGGCGCCTCTGCCTAGGACGACGCGATGATTGTTGGGGCGCGGAGAGAAATGTGGGTGCGGAGATTGGTGCGCCGACTGGCCCGGAGCTGGAACCGGCCGCGCGGGCTGGGCATGCGCGGGCTGGGCATGCGGCGGGGTTGAGGGACTGGTGTTCGGAGCTGTCGCGTCCGTTCGCAGTATGCGCGTCCTGTTTCTGTGTTGTTCGTTCATGTTTTTAATCTTTATTATTCTTATCAAATGCGTTCCAGACCGATTGCATCCTCATGTACCAGCCGTCGATGAACTGGAACCTGTCCATCGGGGCGTTGGCGATCCCGAGCGTCAGGCCGTGCAGGGATTTGGGTACGGCATATATGAGCTCTGGGGCGTATATAAAGGTGGCCGGCACATCGTCAGATATCGCTTTGTCTAGGTCCCGATAGGCGGCGGCGCGGGCTGTAGTGCTGGTCGCGGTGCGCAAGCTCTCGAGCACCCGATCGGCGCGGCTGTTCGCATACATCGAGATGTTGAGCCCTGGAGAATTCCTCTGCGAAGAATGCCAGAACGCGTAGAAATCGCTGCTCTTGCCGACAACCTGGCCGAAGAGCAGGGCGTCGTATTCACGGGTGCGGATGACGCTCTGATATAGCTCGGCAGGGGGGAAGACTTTGACCGTCACGCTAGCGCCCATCTTGGCCCACTGGCCCTTCACCATCTCGGCGGCCTGTTTCAGATCAGATGTATCGGCCGTATATAGGGTGAGCGATAGGGTGGTCGTGGCGCTCTTCTTGGTGGCTTTCTTCTCGAATATGCCGGAAGGATTGAGGCGCCAGCCTTCTTTCATGAGCAAGGCCTGGGCCGCTTTGATATCTTGGGGCTTGGCCTCCGTGGATGTTCCCGAAAGGAAGCCAGGCGGGAACGGGTGCTGGACCGGCACGCCGTATCCAGAGAGAACGGAGTCGATGATGGCCTGTCGGTCCACTGACATGTCGAGGGCGCGGCGTATGGTCGCATCGGCTAGCAGGGTATTCCTGTTCTGGTTGAAGAACACTCCGAATATCCTAGTGAGCGGCGTAGATTCTATCCTGTATGGCTCGCCTCCGTTGGTCGAGAATTCATGCGCGGCTGAGGGCGGCAAGGAGGACAGGCTGTCTATGGAACCATTGCCCAGGGCATTCAGGGCATGGTCCATGTCTGGGAAGAATGAGAATATCACGCTTGGAATGTGTGGCTGTTTGGAGTGGTATCCGCTCCAGGTCTCGAGCCGGTACTCTGTCGGTATGCCGCCTTGGTCTCTCTTTATAGAGGTCACTTTGTATGACCCGGCTCCTATTGGCTTCACGTTGTATTCGCTGAATATGAACTGCTCGTTAGTGACATTGCCCCAGATGGAGCTGGGGATGATGCCGAGCGTCGTGTTGGCTAGGAATGAGCTATACGGCTGTCTCAATATAAATTTTACAGTCGAAGGACTGGTCGCTTCTGCGGTAACGCCAGCCCAATCGGCGGCGCGGGGGCTCTTCAAGGCGGTGTCTTTGACCTTGTTCACAGTGAACACGACATCCTCTGCAGTGAGCGGGCTGCCATCCTGGAACTCGAGGTCGGGCTTCAAGGTGAATGTGTATATGAGGCCGTCAGGCGATATCTCCCAGGCAGAAGCCAAGTCTGGCTCGATCTGGTTGTTCCTGAACCTGGTCAGGCCGGCATGCACCAGTGCAGATATGTCGCGGTCGACATCAGTAACGGCTAGGATGGGATTGACTGTATGCGGCAGGCCCACTAGACCCTCGTGCAGGGTGCCGCCATCGGAGGGGACTTCGGTCATGAAATATGAGTTGGCGCGGAGGGCCATGGCGATGGCCGTGACCATGGCCGCTATAGCGAAGATGCCGAATACGACCCTCTCTGTTGCCGAGAATTTCTTTAGGTAGCCAAGAATGGTAGAGCTGCCTTTTAGGCGCAGTTCTTTTATTTGATTTTCACTATTCAAGTCTTATATAAGGTTAAGGAGAGCCGAGATCGCGAAGAGCACCGCTATGACTATGGTCGCAGTGAACAGGGTCTTTTCAAAGCCGCGGCGAGTGTGGAATGCCGAGCTCATGTTGTCGCTGCCGCCGAAAGCTCCGCCCACCTGTGCGCCGGTTCTCTGTAATAGTATCGCGCCCGCTAGAAGCACGGACAGGATGATCTGCGCATAGGGAAGGAGAGATTTCATTGCTTTTCAATATAGCATGGCCCCCAAAAAATGCAACTTCATTGGTCCCGAGCCCTCTGAGTAGCGTGTGCCGCCCGCTCGACCCTTTACTGTAGTAAAGGGTAGTCTGGCGAGAGGTGGCGGAGGTTGACTGGCGGGGCTGTGGTGGGGGTGGCGCCTCCCTATGCATTTTGAGACATTTTTTGTCCCAAAACGTATAGGTACACGCCCCCCCACATATGGTATAGCCCAGCGTACGAAGGTCAGCAGGTCGGTGATATAATCTCTCGGCATGCGAATTTTTAAGGACAATGCCCTCATAGTAACCCCCATAATAGTTGTCCTCATCCTAGGAGTTGCGATTTTCTTGCACTATGTTAGAGCCAGCGATCCTTATGAGATTTCCACTGCCGCCCCTGCCGCATCTACCACTATTATTGACGAAAACCTTGCCGCAGGGCCTGTCGATGAACCGATCATCACCCTGCTTTTCGTCGGAGACATGATGTTCGACCGCGGCACAGCTAGGCACGCCAAGAAATACGGCATCGATTCGCTATTTAAGGGCGTCGAGGAGCTATTCAAGGGGAATGACGCAATCATAGGCAACCTAGAGGGCACTATAACCACGCAGGCGTCCATCGCCCAAAGAGATCGCACTGTATTACGCTTCACCTTCGATCCTGCTTTCGCGGCAGCTCTTAAAGAAGAGGGCTTCGCAGCGGTCAGTCTGGCGAATAACCACTCGACGGATTTCTACGCCGCCGGCATGGAAGAGACGCGCGGATTCCTGGAAGCCCAAGGAATAGCACATTTCGGTTCTGCATATAACGACTCGGTTCTGTCCACTGTGCTCGAGATAAAAGGCAAGAGCATATGCCTGGTCGGATACCATGATCTGTACACCTTCGATCCCGCACCTACGAATTATGAGATAAAGAGACTGCGACCAGAGTGCGACCAGGTGATCGTGATGCCGCATTGGGGCAACGAATACGAGCAGAAGCAGTCGCCGCGGGAGATTCGGCTGGCCCACGGATTCATCGATGCTGGCGCCGACCTGGTCGTCGGTTCACACCCGCACGTCGTCCAGCCTATGGAAATCTATGAGGGCAAGGCCATATTCTATTCTCTGGGCAATTTCATATTCGACCAGGGACTGTCATTCTGGACAGAGCACGGACTGGCCTTGAAGGTTGTCCTGAAGGAGGGCTCCGAGATGACTTTCGTCCCCATACCGACGGCGCTTCACAGCACGGAAGTATCAGTGGCAAGCGAAGCCGATGCCGAAAAAATACTTGAAATTTTGCGAGAAAAAATATAGGCTACCCATTAACAGATAGATTAATAGCCTAATCGAATAATATGAAAAACACCGTAAAAAATATCAAGCCGCTTGCGGACCGCGTGCTCATAAAGGAAGATACCGAGGTCAAGGAGAGGAAAACCGCTTCCGGCATCATAATCCCTATGACAGTCAATGATGACAAGGGCTCGAAGCGAGGCGTGATCGTCGCTGTTGGCCCAGGCCGCATAGAGGAGGGCAAGCTCATAAAGCCGTCGGTCAGTGCTGGCGACACGGTGCTTTTCCAGTGGGGCGACAAAATAAAGGTAGGGGATGAAGATTTTTATTTAGTAAGAGAGTCCGAGATATTGGCTGTAATCAAATAATATGGCAAAAAAGATCCTATATAACGAAGCGGCGCGAAAGGCTCTGAAGGCTGGCATAGATGCAGTCGCAGATGCAGTGAAGCTCACCATCGGACCCCGCGGTCGTAACGTCGTTCTCGACAAGGGCTACGGCTCGCCGACCATAACGAATGACGGAGTTTCGATAGCGCGCGAGATAACCCTCAAGGATAAGTTTGAGAATATGGGTGCCGAGATAGCGAAAGAAGTCGCTTCCAGGACGAACGATGTCGCTGGTGACGGGACCACGACCGCCACAATACTTACCCAGGCTATTTTCAGCGAAGGCTTGCGCCAGACTACCATGGGCATGAACGCCATGGGCATACGTTTTGGTATCGAGGCGGCATCGAAGGATGTCGTCAAGGCATTGAAGGCTATCGCCAAGCCGATAAAGTCCGATGAGGAGGTAAAGCAGGTCGCCAACATATCCGCCGAATCCGAGGAATTGGGCGAGATCATCGCCGGCATCATAAAGAAGGTCGGAAAGGACGGCGTTGTCACAGTCGAAGAGTCGCAGACAGCCAGCCTAGAGTCCGAGGTCGTCGAAGGCATCGAATTCGACAAGGGCTACATCTCTCCATATATGATCACCAACCCGGAGCGGATGGAGACTGAATTCAAGGATCCTGCCATTCTGATCACGGACAGGAAGATATCTACGATCAAGGAGATCTTGCCATTGCTCGAGCAGTTGGCTCAATCCGGCAAGAAGGACTTGGTCATCATCGCCGAAGACGTCGATGGGGAAGCGCTTTCCACATTTATCGTAAATAAGTTGCGCGGTACATTCAATGTCCTGGCGGTCAAAGCTCCTGGTTACGGCGACCGCAAGAAGGAGATGCTCGAGGATATCGCTGTCACTGTTGGCGCTACCGTCATTACCGAGGAAGTCGGCATCAAGTTCGAGAAAGCCGAACTCTCCATGCTAGGCAAGGCCAGGAAGGTCATCGCCACGAAGGATTCTACTATCGTGGTCGGCGGCAAAGGGAAGAAGGCGGATATAGAGGAGCGCATTGCCCAGCTCCGGAAACAGCGCGAGTCTATTGATTCGAAATACGACAAGGAGAACATAGACAAGCGTATCGGCAAG
The DNA here is from genome assembly GCA_964358005.1 of uncultured Candidatus Saccharibacteria bacterium. Lineage (GTDB taxonomy): Bacteria > Patescibacteriota > Minisyncoccia > Phycocordibacterales > PALSA-1337 > C7867-002. Next base: position 21,068 of record CAYHNH010000008.1, read on the forward strand.
CTCGCTGTAGGTGTCGGCATCATACGTGTCGGCGCGGCCACGGAGACCGAGATGAAATACTTGAAGCTCAAGATCGAGGATGCAGTCAATGCTACGAAGGCCGCTATCGATGAAGGCATCGTCGCTGGAGGAGGAGTCGCTCTAGTCCGCGCCGCCCACGAGGTCTCGAAGACTCTCGGCAAGAAGACGCTGACCAAAGAACAGGCGCTGGGCTATGAGATAGTCCTCCGCGCCCTCGAAGCTCCTGCCAGGCAGATCGCCATAAATTCAGGCAAGGATGACGGATCAGTCATAGTGGATAAGATAAAGAATGGGAAGGGCAATCTGGGCTACGACGCGCTCAAGGATGAATTCGTGCCTGACATGATAGCCGCAGGCATAGTGGATCCAGTGAAAGTCACGCGCCTAGGTGTCGAGAATGCATGCTCGGCCGCCGCCATCCTGCTCACGACCGAAGCGGCCATCGCTGATGAGCCAGAAGAGAAGAAAGCTGATGCAGGACATGGGCATGGAGGGATGGGTGGGGATTACTGATTATTTTCCTTATAGCCACCCTCACACACAAGGAGAAAGGGATCGGTTTCAGGGACACGGATATTTCGCTGCTGCGAAATTCCTAGTGCTCGCGCCAG
>CAYHNH010000009.1:0-19091 GCA_964358005.1 uncultured Candidatus Saccharibacteria bacterium
CTAGGGATCAAGTGTAAGGAGTTGGTTGTAGGTTCGAGTCCTACCCGCGGAGCCATGTGGGATTAGCGTCGCCAAAAGCGACGCTTTTCCCTTTTATGGAGCCACTTTCAGGAGGTTCGAACGTGTCTGTTTTTTGCGCTACCGAATTTGAGACGAGAATCATCGGCAAAAGCGCAATATCGGTGTCAATGCTGATTATTTTGTCTTTTAGCAGGAGGTTCGAACCAAGGGCGGACAAGAATACTTTTCTGGCGTGCTCGCCTCGTTCCTTGAAGGCTTCTCGGGTATTGCTTGCGAACATGAGGACATTGTCTGCTGCCTGTAGCCAGTTATCTACTCGAGCGTCAGTGTCGTTCAGAAGTTCGTGGAGCTTTGCCTTTTCTTGGTTGATCGTAGACTTCTTGCGTGTAAACTCCTCCTCACTGATTTCACCGGCTGCACGCATGTCGATGAGGGCATCGAGCTTCCGCACGCATGCCTCATAATTTTTCTGTTGATTGGAGAGGATAGCGTTTCGGTCGCCTGCTTCTTTTTCGTTCTCATTGCGTAACCACTTCATTGCCCACCCGTGGAATTCATCCGGCGGCTGAACCCTCGCCAATGTATCGGCGACCTGCTTTTCGAGTTCCTTAACCTCGACGCATTTCTGTTTGCACGGACCCTTGCGCTTGGTGCAGTGGTAATAAATATAGCGATGGACGTTGCCGTTTTTATTTCGCTTCGTTTTGTGTTCGGCCGTGACCATGCATCCGCACTCTCCGCAGCGAATCATGCCTGTGTAGGAGAATGTGTACGTTTCCGGCTTAGGCTTGCTGCCTCGGCCGAGGAGGACTTGGACTCGATCGTATTCCTCGCGTGTGATCATCGGTTCGTGTTTTCCCTTGTGCCAATTGCCCGAGCCTTGCGGCCACTCGAACCAGCCGTAGTAAAAGGGATTGTAGAGCACACGGTAGAAACCACTTCGAGCGAGTTTCTTTAAGCCCCACTGATTGACGGCGACGTCGTAGACTTTCGGTGAAGTGTAGGTACCGCTCAAAATCATGTCGAACATTTTCCGAATTATCGGAAACATCTTTGGGTCTTTGCGGATCGTCTTGAACCCTTTCATCTTGTCCGGCGTATTCATGTAGCCGATTGGTGCTGGACCTGGATGCCAGCCCATCTCTACCTTGCGTCTGAGGCCGCGCTTTACGTCGACGCCCTTGTTATCGTTCTCGAGCTTTGCCTGACTGCACAAGAGGTTGAGGAGAAACTTATCATTCGGTGTATTCCGATAAGCCTGCCCAGGTGTGCGTATGTCGAGGAGCTTATTCTGATCCATGAGGTAGACCAGGTAGCCAGTATCTACCGAGTTGCGCGAGAGACGGTTAGGATGCCAGGCGATGATGCCCTCGGCTTCACCTTTCTCTATGCGCTTTATCATTTCGTTGAAGATCTCGCGCCCCGGTGCTTTTGCCGAGTACGATTCCTCCAGTCGGTCTACGACTTCGAGCTTTTCTCTTTTTGCCAACGCTTCCAATTCGCTCTTTTGCGAGTCGATCGAGAGCACTTGCCGGTCTTCCTGTTCTGAGGACTTTCGAGCGTAGAGGAAGTACTTAAGTTTTGGTTGTGCTTCCTGGCTCATGGCTATTGTGTTACGCGAAATTCTTGCAGCGCATTCCGGTAGAGGTCTACCGTATTGTTGTAGCTGAAGATGTATCCGCTTGAAGTTATGCCGACCTGGATGAATGGTGCGCGTTCAGTCTCGACGCCCTCGGGCAATTCCTTTTGGTAGCCGAGGTCATTCCAGGTGAAGAAGTAATTGCTTCCTTCGGGTCGGCCGGTCTTACTGTTGTTCTCGAATGTGAGTGTCGGCTCGACCTGCGCGAAGGCTGGATAGATCGCAGTGAGAAATGTTCGGACCGTCTGCTCTCGCTGTGCCTGCGTCTTGGTGTCGCCGGTGTAGTCCGCTTCGCGGTGGAAGGATATAACCTGCCCGGTCTTTGGATCAACCTCGGCGTTTTCGTTGTCAGTCTTGCCAGAGAATCTAATTGCCATCTCATCGACGAGGCCGACGCTCTTTACTTCGTTCACGTTTTGCACGATCCCGAAATTTGCGTAGTGGCCGTAAGTCGACTGCGCCTCGAAGTCGAAGCTTGCGCCACCGGCCACACCTATGGCGGTCTTGAGGGAAGCTGTCGCCCGATCCATTTCGGCCTGGCTCACGGAGCCTTGCACTGGTTCCAAATCGCTCGAACGCGGTGTGTTGGTGGTGGAAAGGTGATAAACCCCGAGTATCGCCCCAACGACCGCTACAACGGCGATTACTGCGGTAATTCTTATATTTTTTGTCATGTGGTTATTTTCATTAATTTTTTTAACGACCTAGTACAACACTGGTCCTACCCCCTGAGGAAGTCAAACGTTCTTTTCGTGGCGTTTTAGTCCCTGCTTTCGGTAGTGTTCTTTGATGGCATCGTCCAGTGCTTTGCCGAGCTCTTTCTCTTCCTCGGTCGGTGGCGACTGTTGGCTTTCGTCGATGCCTTTTACGATTTCGTGCTTGCCGATATTCTCGCCGAGCTCAGTGCGGAGCATTTCCCATACCTGCTTCCATTCCGCGATTGTCGGCTCCTCTCCCTTTCGTAATCGCTTTAGGACTTTATTGGTGATCTGCTCGAATGCGTCCGCAATCCGGTGGAGCTTTTCTTTCTTTATCTTTTCGCTCCGCTCCCGGATGGACTCCATATCCTCTTGGAGTTTGAGGTCACGGCGTTGTACCCATCGGTATTTTGATGACCATTTCTCGATGTTTCTTTGGGCAGGAAGGGAGCCGAGCTTATTCAGCTTTTCGCCCCAAATACCCGATGAGTCCCCGATGTCATACCGCACTTGCTCCCACGCTCGTATGAGTCGTGGAATGCTCCCGGCTTCGCAGTACAAAAGCCATGCCGTGTACTGCTGTTCGGTCTCGCCGGGCATTTTTGATGTTGTTAATGTTGGTAGTCTCATAGTTATGCACAGATGGTTATAGGGTCTTAATAATTTTTCTTATTTTTAAAGTCTTAATAAGGGGCTCATGGTGGTCTCGGGCGAGGGACCATAGTGGTCTCTGACCGGGGACCACTATGGTCTCCGGTGAGAAGAAGCTGTGGATTAATTCGATACTGCGTCCCAGGCCAGCGACCATGCTCAGGCGATCCCTGTTTTGTCTCGATAAGACCAAGCATGGCGAGTCGCTTTCGCACGCGTTTGCAGGTCGATGTGCCAAAGCCATACGCTTCGAAGCCACGTTCCTTTCCTTGTCGGGTATTAAAAGACTTGTCGGTGTGCCAGAACCAGCCGTCTTTGTCGGCGTGGCGGTTGGAGAGGTGGCAGAGAACCATGAAAAAATCTCGCTCCGCATGGCTCAATAATTTTCGCAACCGCTCGTGATCAAACGGCGTGTGTGGCGCAAGGAAAAAATTGCCGTTCTTACCACGTGTTTTCTGGTTCGGCTGGCTCATGTTGTTCACTAAATATTTCAGCTACTTTTTCACTAACAGCTTGCTCGACCTGCAAGCCGACTTCGGTGTTTATCGGGTGAAAGACATTGATGTTCTGCCCGGCCACTTTGCGCGTCGGATATACAAGCCGGTATCCACCGTCTCTCCTGGTGAACACGGCCACCGATCCCATCCAGAATTTGCCGTCGAGTACAAACGAAACAAACCCAAGCATGCCGTCCTGGGGTTTGACCGGATAGAACTGTATTTCGCTAATTGTGGTTGGTGTTGAGGTCATGGCTTTTCACTACTTTTTCCTTGAAGTCGTCGATGTTTGGCTCACCCATGTAGGTGATCTTGTAGAGCTTAAAAAGATTGTTTGCACGCAAAGTAGCCTCCTCGTCGGAGAGCTTCACGCCGTAGCGTTTTTCATAGAGCGTTTTAAATTCTTGGATTGCTTCTTGGGGCAACATAAAAGGCTGGCCCCTCTGCTGGGAGCTAGCCTTTGTCTGTCTAATCAAATTACGTTCGGGTCGAATCTGGGCCTTAGCCGCAGAGAGATTCAGAGTTAGTTGAAAACGAAAAAGGGGCTACGACTCTTGTCATCAAGCACCGATCCGAAAAACGGAAAGGTTTGATAACAGAAGTCGTAGCCCCGTCTCGCTTAGTCCGTTGCCGGACGCCGTCAAGCTAACTAAATCTGATGCTTTTATTTTAGCTGATCCGCTTCGGGGCCGTCAATGCTTTCCTGTGGATTGACAGCACGCCCTTGCGCTTGTCAAAATAGTGTCATATTATTTAGTGAATGAGAGGCACTTATTGGCCTCCATTCACTAAAGATTGACTTTTTGAGGTAAAACGACTATAATAGTCCTATAACCCTTAATAAAGCTATGGCAATAACCAAACCAATTAAAGATCGGGTCCAGGCTCTCAAGGCCGAGTACGACGTCCTCCGCAAAGGCAAGGACTCGCTTTTGGTCATGATCGACGATGCCGAGGTGCCGGAGAGCGTCTACAACTCGAATGCCATCGAGAACTCAACTCTCACGCTCAAGGAGACCGAGAAGATTCTTTTGGATATGGAGGTCGCTCGAGACGTTTCCCTGCGCGAGGTGTATGAGGCAAAGAATCTTGCTCGCGTCATCGGCTACATCCGCACCAAAGCAAAAGAGACCGAAGTAAATCGCGAGCTTATTTTGCTTCTCCACCAGATGCTGATCGGCGGCATCGACGACAAGATCGCTGGTCGTTTCCGCGGTCCCGGTGAATATGTTCGTGTCGGCACTCACGTCGCTCCGGCTCCAGAGCAGGTTGAGCGTTTGATTGAGGCAACCATCGCTGAATACACGAGTGATATGTCCGCTTACTTCTTGGACAAGATCGCCAAGTTCCATTTGGATTTTGAAACCACCCACCCGTTCTGCGACGGCAACGGTCGCATCGGCCGTGTGCTTATTTCGTACCAGCTTCAGCGACTGGGTTTCCCGATGATTATTATTCGGGACCGCGAGAAGAAGGAGTACTACAAATCGTTCGGCGATTACCGCGACGATCGGAATACCAAGACGCTTGAAAAGGTTATCTCCCTCGGCCTTATGGAATCGCTCCACAAGCGCATCACGTATCTCAAGGGCGATAAGGTCATTCGACTTTCTGAGTTTACGAAACGCCACAGCAAGTCCGCCCCTGCTATCACCAATGCTGCTCGTCGTCAGAACATTCCAGCCTTCAGAGAGAAAGGCGTTTGGAAGATCAGCGAGAACTACGAGTACAAAGGTAAATAAAATATATGGCAATTAAAAAATCACAGCTTTATAGCTCGATCTGGCAAGGATGCGACGAACTGCGCGGAGGTATGGATGCATCGCAGTACAAGGATTACGTCCTCGTGCTTTTGTTCGTGCGCTATGTCTCAGACAAATACGCAGGCAAGGCAAATCAGATTGTGGATGTTCCGGCTGGTGGCGGCTTTGCTGATCTCATAAAACTCAAGGGTAAGACTGACATCGGCGAAGGCATCAACAAGGTTTTGAGTACGCTGGCGGAGGCCAACGGTCTGCATGGCGTCATCGATGCCGTGGACTTCAACGACGAGGACAAGCTCGGCAAAGGCAAAGACATGCAAGACCGCCTTTCGAACCTAATCGCCATCTTTGAGAATCCGGACCTGGACTTCAGCAAGAATCGCGCTGAGGGTGATGACCTCTTGGGCGATGCATACGAGTACCTGATGAAGCACTTCGCGGTTGAGTCCGGAAAGAGTAAAGGCCAGTTCTATACTCCGGCCGAAGTGTCGCGCATCATGTCGAAGGTTATCGACGTAAATAAGGCAACCACCAAATCTCACACGGTGTACGACCCTGCCTGCGGTAGCGGTTCGTTGCTTTTAAAAGTGGCAGATGAAGCACCGGCTGATATCACGATCTACGGCCAAGAGCTCGACAACGCCACCGCCGGGCTCGCCGTTCTGAACATGTGGCTTCATGGCAAGCCGACAGCTGATATCAAGAAAGGTCAGAGCACGCTCTCCACCCCACTCTTTACGGATAAGGGCGAGCTTAAACCCTTTGACTACGTTGTCGCTAATCCGCCGTTTTCGTATAAGTCATGGCGCAACGGCTTCGATCCTGATCACGATCTGTACGGCCGCTTTGACGGCTTCGGTGTTCCTCCGAACAAGAATGGCGACTATGCCTTTCTTTTGCATATTCTGAAGTCGCTCAAAAGTACCGGGACCGGCGCGGTCATTTTGCCCCACGGTGTCCTATTCCGTGGCAATACGGAAGTGGAGATCCGCAAGAACATCGTTGAGCGCGGATACATCAAAGGCATAATCGGACTTCCGGCCAACTTGTTTTATGGGACTGGCATTCCTGCCTGCATCATCGTGCTGGATAAGGCCGGAGCAAAAGATCGCAAAGGTATTTTCATAATCGATGCCTCTAAAGGCTTTATAAAAGACGGCAATAAAAACCGCTTGCGCGAGCAGGATATCCGCAAGGCTATAGACACTTGGAATGATAAGACCGAGATACCGAAGTATTCTCGCTTTATAAGCAACGAGGAGATAAAGAAAAACGACTACAACCTCAATCTTCCTCGTTATATCGATACTCAGGAGCTTGGAGATGTGCAGGACATCGAGGCGCATCTACAGGGTGGAATTCCTGATGCCGACATCACTGCGCTTTCGGCATACTGGGATATCTGTCCGACGCTTAGAAGCTCTCTTTTTAAAGAGAATGGGCGCAAGGGATACAGCGAGGTAATGATCGCCCAGGACGAAATCAAGAAGACCATCCTTACTCATCCCGAGTTTGATGTGTTTAGGAAAAAAGTACTAGCGACAGTTGGTAAATGGCAATCAACTTCGGTGGCTTTTCTCAAAAACATCGATAACACCAACCACCCCAAGGCTATCGTCCAAAAGATTGCGGACGATTTAGTTGAGGCCTGCGGCGGTCTCCACCTTATCGACAAGTACGACATCTATCAGCATTTGATGGCTTATTGGGAAGACGTTATGCAGGACGACATTCATATCATCACCGTGGATGGTTGGAAGTCCGGCAACGAAATTATCCGATTACAGAAAGAGAACCGGGGTAAGAAGAAAGACATCGAAGGATTGGACGGCCTTGAGGGACGTCTTATTCCGATCTCGCTTGTCATCAAAACCTATTTCGCTAAGGAGCAAAAGGTGCTCGCAGACCTGAATGCGACGCTTGAGCAAATCGCCATTGATATGGATGTCATGAAGGACGAGCACGGTGCGGAGGATGGTTTGCTCTCTGAGGTGGTTGATAACGACAAGATTAGCAGGGCTGCCGTGCAGAGGCGCATTAAGGAAATCAAAGGCAGCGCAGATGATGCGGATGAGCTAGTCATGATCGAAAAGTATCTTGCCCTGTTTGAAAAAGAAGCTGACACCAAAAAAGCAATCAAGGATGCCGAAAAAGATTTGGAGAAAAAGGTGCTTGCAAAATACCCATCCCTCTCTCTTGAGGAGGTTAAGACGCTTATTGTCGAGCGTAAATGGATGGATGAGCTTGCCTCTCGAGTTTCAGGCGAAGTGGATCGTTTATCTCACGCTCTCGCAGGTCGAGTTAAAGGTTTGGCAGATCGATATGCAGAACCGATGCCTGTGATAATAAATGACATAACCGATCTGGAGAAAAAGGTTGAAGGTCATCTGTCCAAGATGGGGTTTGATCTAAAATAGCCATGACCACTACCGCACAAAAAATCCCAATAGGCTACAAGCAAACCGATGTCGGTGTGATACCGACCGATTGGGTCGTTAAGACATGCGCGGAGCTTGGCTCGTTCTATAAGGGCCGAGGGATATCGTCGAAAGATTTAGTGATCGATGGTTTGCCCTGCATCATGTATGGCGATATTTACGTGAAATTCGACACCAAGTTTTCGAACCCTGACTTTAGGATTACGAAAGAGACAGCCGCAAAAAGCTCGAGGGCAAAGACAGGTGATTTATTTTTTACGGGCTCAGGTGAGACTGCCGAAGATATCGGCAAATGTGTCGTGTACCAAGGAAAGGAAAATATTTATATCGGCGGTGACATTATTGCCCTCAGTCCCAACGCAGACATGGACAGTCTTTTCTTGGCGTACATGCAGAACAGCAGCATGCTTTTGTCGCAAAAGGCCAACCTGGGTCAGGGCTACACCGTGGTGCATATCTACACTGAACACATCAAGTCTTTAAAAGTACCCCTCCCTTCTACGAAAAATGAGCAGACCGCTATTGCTACCGCCTTGTTCGATATCGATACGCTGATTGAAAAAATTGAGTCATTGATCGAGAAGAAAACGAACATTAAGAAGGGTGTGATGCAAGAGCTACTCACGGGAGAGCGTCGCTTGTCTGGCTTTAAAGATAAATGGGAAACAAAAAAGCTGAGTGATATCTTTCGTGTTACGAGAGGCCAGGTGTTGGCGATGACCAAGACGACAAAGTACAAGATTGGAGATTACCAATATCCAGTGTACTCATCACAGACTAAAGATAACGGGCTTGCTGGCTACTATACGGACTATTTGTTTGAAGACTGCATAACCTGGACCACTGACGGTGCTAACGCCGGAGACGTTAAATACCGACCTGGAAAATTCTACTGCACAAACGTTTGCGGTGTTTTGGAGAGCAAGCAGGGCTATGCGAATTTGTGCGTTGCAGCAATCTTTAATCGTGTCTCTAGGAAATACGTTTCTTACATTGGCAATCCTAAATTGATGAACAATGTCGTTGCCGATATCGCAGTAAACATCCCGAGCTCGGTTAAAGAACAAATGGCAATCTCGGAAGTCATAGCCGACATGGATGCAGAAATTGAAAAGCTCGAGGTGCGCCTTAACAAATATCTCAATTTGAAACGAGGAATGATGCAGTCGCTTTTAACAGGAAAAATAAGATTACTCGCAAAATAATATGGACACGCCAAATACAACCAAGGTCGGCCAGCTGGAGCGCAAGACACAGAATCGTATTGTGTCGCTTTTCCGTGATCGGCTCGGCTACGACTATCTCGGTAATTGGGAGGAGCGCGGCGACAACAGCAATGTTGAGGAGGGCTACCTGCGTTTGTTCCTTGTCCGTGCCGGGCACAGCGAGGCTCTTATCCAAAAGGCCATCACCGAACTGAAGAAAGCGGCCAATCATTCACAGATGAGCTTGTACGATCTCAATAAAGAAACGTACAGCCTACTTCGCTATGGCATCAAAGTCCGCGAGGAGCTGGGAGAAAACTATCAAACCGTCTGGCCCATCGACTGGCAGAATCCGGAGAACAACCATTTTGCTATCGCCGAAGAGGTTACCATCCGTGGCAACCGCACCAAGCGTCCGGACATTGTGCTGTATGTGAACGGCATCGCTCTTGGAGTGCTCGAGCTCAAGCGAAGCATCGTTTCCGTATCTGAGGGCATCCGACAGAATATCGGCAATCAAAAAGAGGAGTTCATCAAGACATTCTTTGGCACGGTTCAGCTGCTCATGGCCGGTAACGATACCGAGGGCTTGGTTTATGGCACGACCGAAACGACCGAGGAGCACTACCTCACCTGGAAAGAGCCTGGCCTCGGCAACGAGAGCCGACTCGATCGCTCGATACTCCAGCTGTGCGACAAGAAGCGAGTGCTCGAGATCGTGCACGACTTCATCATCTTTGATAGTGGCATCAAAAAGACCGCTCGGCACAATCAATACTTCGGCGTAAAGGCTGCGCGTGAATTCGTTCAGCGTCACGAGGGTGGCATCATCTGGCACACGCAAGGAAGCGGTAAGAGCCTCACGATGGTTTGGCTCGCCAAGTGGATTCGGGAGAACGTCACCGATGCTCGCGTGCTCTTGCTTACCGATCGCACGGAGCTCGATGACCAGATTGAAAAAGTATTCTTTGGTGTGGATGAGAAAATCCACCGCACTAAGAGCTCGAGGGAGCTCCTTGCCGAACTCAACACCAAGGACAAGTGGCTGCTCTGTTCTCTCGTCCACAAATTTGGCCGTGTCGGTGCTACCGGTAGCCCGGACGTCGACGACTATGTCGCTGAGATAAAAAAGAATTTGCCCAAGGACTTCTCTGCTAAGGGCAACCTCTTTGTGTTCGTGGATGAATGCCACCGCTCTCATACCGGCAAGCTGCATGAGGCGATGAAGGAGCTTTTGCCTAATGCCACTTTTATCGGCTTTACGGGCACACCACTTCTCAAAGTCGATAAGTCCAATAGCATTGGCGCGTTCGGACCGTACATCCACACCTACAAATACAACGAAGCTGTCGCCGACAAAGTGGTTTTGGACTTGCGCTACGAAGCTCGTCGCGTTGATCAAAACCTCACTTCACAGGAGAAGATCGACGAATGGTTCGAGGAACGCACTCGCGGACTTACCGACGTCGCCAAGGCCGAGCTCAAGCGACGCTGGGGCACGATGCAGAGCCTGCTCTCATCTCGCTCTCGTCTTGAAAAAGTCGTCTTCGATATCCTTGATGATTTCTACAAAAAAGATCGCCTGGCGAGCGGTCGCGGTAACGCCATGCTTGTCGCAAGCAGTATCTATGAGGCATGCCAGTACTACGAGATATTCCAGGCCCAGGGCTTTACCAAGTGCGCCGTTGTTACGTCGTATGAGCCAGGTGCGCTTTCCACTGACACGCGCGAGTATGCCGTCTACCAGAAAATGCTGAACGGCAAGAGCACGGAGGATTTCGAGAAAGAGACCAAAAAGAAATTCATCGAACAGCCGGGCCAAATGCAGCTCCTTATCGTCGTGGACAAATTGCTCACGGGCTTTGATGCGCCTCCGGCCACCTTTCTCTACATCGACAAGAACATGCAGGATCACGGCTTGTTCCAGGCGATCTGTCGTGTGAACCGCTTGGATGGCGAGGATAAGGAGTATGGCTACATCGTCGACTATCGTGACCTATTCAAGAAATTGGAGAAAGCTGTTGGTGATTACACCGCCGGTGCTCTTGAGGGCTTCGACAAAGAGGATGTGCTCGGGCTTCTTAAGGACCGTTTGGAAGAAGGCAAAAAGGATTTGGACGAAGCGTTGGAGATCGTTCGCGCTCTTTGCGAGCCGGTTGCTCCACCGAAAGACTCGGCCGCTTATATCCGCTACTTCTGCGGCGACGTAGAGAATCCCTATTCGCTCAAGGAGAATGAAATCAAGCGCGTGAAGCTGTACAAAACTGTCAGCCACTTGCTCCGTGCCTATGCTGATATCGCCAACGACATGATCGGTGTTGGGTACAGCAAGGAGCAGGCGCAGGCTATTGAGCGCGAGGTCACACACTTCGAACAGGTGCGAATGGAGGTAAAGCTCGCTAGTGGCGATTATATCGACCTCAAGAAATACGAGCCTGCGATGCGTGCACTTATCGATCGCTACATCACCGCCACCGAAAGCGAGAAGCTCTCAGCCTTTGACGACATGACTCTTGTTGATCTCATGGTGGAGAAGGGCGAGGACGCGATAAATGACTTGCCGGAAAACGTAAGGCAGAGCCAAGAGGCCGTTGCCGAGACCATCGAGAACAACGTCCGCAAGTTGATCATCGATGAAATGCCGACGAACCCGAAGTACTACCTACGTATGTCCGAGCTCTTGGATGAGCTTGTGAAGAAGCGCAAGCAGGCGGATGTCGAGTATCGGGATTATCTGAAGCAGGTCGTCGCTCTTTCCAAGAAAGTAAAGAATCCAATGGATGAAGCAGTCGGCGCAGAGATAAACACTTCGGCCAAGCGAGCTCTCTACGATAACCTCGGGCAGGATGTGGCAAAGGCTCTGACGGTGCACGAGGCGATCATGGGCGCACGACAGTCCGACTGGCGTAGCAACCATCTGAAAGAGCGAGCGATCAAGATTGAAATTAAGAAGGCTCTACCGGACATCGGGGACGAAGAGCTCAAGAGTCTCTTTGAGATTATCAAAAACCAAAATGAGTACTAACTCTCTCTTACAGCTTGGCACCGTTGAGGTATTGGTCGTCCGCAAGCCGATCAAGAACCTGCACCTGGCAGTATTGCCACCGGCCGGGCGTGTTCGAGTGACCTCTCCGGAGAACATGAAAGACGATGCCATCCGGACACTTATCGCCACGAGGCTTCCCTGGATCAAGCGTCAGCAAGGAAGGTTCGTCGGTCAGGAACGCCAGACCAAGCGAACCTATGTATCCGGTGAGAGTCATTACTTTTTCGGCAAGCGATACCGTCTTGAGCTGGTTTACAAGAACGAGGCACCTGCCGTCTTTCTGAAAGGCAAAAACAAAATCATCTTGCAGGTGCGTCCGAAGAGCCCGATAGCGAAGCGACATGAGGTGATGACGGAGTGGTACCGCAAACAGCTCCAGCCGGTCCTTGAGAATTTGATAACGAAGTGGCAGAGGAAGATCGGCGTCGAGACGAGCTATTGGGGTATCAAACAGATGAAAACTCGTTGGGGCACCTGTAACCACAGGCGCGCACGTGTGTTGCTCAACCTTGAGCTCGCCAAGAAGCCGCTTCCCTGCGTGGAGTATGTCGTTGCTCACGAGCTCCTGCACGTGATCGAGAAAAAGCATAACGACAAGTTTGTCAGCCTCATGACCAAGCACGTTCCTAAATGGCGCAGCATCAAAGACGAACTTAATGGCTTCGTCCTCTCGCACGAGGAATGGAGGCACTGATATAAATGAGCATGAAAATTATTAGAACAATATGGTTTTTCTTTCGTAAAATCTCATGGGGCCGTCGCACCGCTCCAACATATTCTTTTGATATTGAAAAGAAACCCAACATGCTCGTCTATGCGTGGGGTGTGTCTGCCGGTTTCTTTTACAGCATCTTTCAGCGACGGCGCGAGTCACTGAGAGTGCATTATAGAAATCAAGAACGCAGAAAGACCGAATACACCATACCGATGCAGATCGTTCGGTATTCTATGGGCACAATATTGTTTCTGCTGCTGGTACTTGCCGTAGTGATCTTGGGAGATTGGGGTGTCGATAGACTAACGACCACTCTGTCTCATGTGCAGGCAGGTTGGTTTCAGGCATTTGTCGCGCACTTCAATTTTTTTACTGCTCCTGATAAGGAGTTTTTGAAGCTCGTGCTTGAGATTTCCATCGGCGCGATCTCTGCTATCCTCGGACTCTTGTTTGCTCTATATGCGGTTGGCCTACAGCTCACGACCGACAAATATTCGTCTGCGGTATCCGACTACGTCAATCAGGAAACCGTCGGTAATTTCTTTTTTAAGCTCCTCGTATTTACGGACGTCTTTGCGATCGCGGTCTTGCTCCGTGTTCAGTTTCTTACGCTCCCGTCGTCGATCAGCTTCATTGCTGTCATTGTCCTAGTGGTTATCTGCTTGCTCGGCATCATCGTCTTTAAGAACCACTACATCCTCACGATTAAGCCGAAGAACCTATTTGAGAGGCTTCAGTCGGACATACGAGAGAGCGTACGCCTTGCTTCCGATCGGACCCGGTATTCATATAAAAGCTGGAGCATTATTCAAACTTCGCGTGTCCGAACGCAGGATCATCTCTCAATACTCAAGACTCTTTTTGAAGATCTCTGGCATGCCGAAAACTGGAATGATGTCATCTATACGCCGATGGTGCTTGCGAATCTCATCACCGACTATGCGAAGCGGAAGAAGTACATAGACAGGGAGCGCGGCTGGTGGTTCCCTCAAACGCAGGTCGAGGTCAAAGCAAATAGCATGTCGACGCTCACGCTTAAGCTCAATTTCGAGCTTCAAGGCAAAGGACCTCTGCGTATAGGTAATCCGGATTACCTCTGGTTTGAGAACAGCATTTTTGACATCCTCAAGGCTGTCGAGACTCGCGTCGGGACTGCGCCACAAGACACGCATTTGCTCAAATACGTCATTGATTTCTACCAAACCGCGCTTGCTGGCGATTACGAAAAAGATGGATATGGTCGCTATCAAAAAACAGTCGCTGGCCTGTATGAGAATCAGGAGACCGATGCCTTTGAGAAATATCTAGATGGCTTCTTTGCTCTGTATGAGAGAGTGCAAACCGACGACGAGTTGGGCGCATACCTCAATGCCTACTTTGCGATCGGACTGACTCTTATCGACGGGTTCGATTACACAAAATATCAGGAGGTAATAAAGTCGCTTGTCGGCGCAGATGGTCAGCTCACGCGCACTCGCGAGGAGCTTGCGCGGCTCGATCTGCCAGGAGTTTTCTATAACCAGATTCTTGATTACTGGGACCGCCTCGATCTTGAAGTTCAGTGCGAAGGGCGCGTCATAACACCGCAGGACCGTCTTGAAAAAGAAACGCTGGACGATGCCCGAGCAAAGGAAAAGCAGTACTTCGCTAAGTTTTTTGAGAAGCTGATCACGCATCACAACACCGTTCTCAAAGACCTTTACCAAAAAGGAAAACACAAGGAGCTCGCGATGTTCATCAAGGCTCGCTTCGAGTGGATCAGCCGCCTGCTTTACATCAACAAGGTTGCTCTGGCCGACGAGTACGGCGCGAAGATTGCAGGCGCAGGCGTTTATCTGCCATTCCTGCCGAAGCAGATTCTTCTCGACTCGGAGTTTTGGGAAGAGCTTGAAAAGACTCTATTTCCATCAGTCATCGAGAATTGCCCGACGCTCTTTAAGGTACTGTCCGGCCTTCTCACACTCATGTTGCCGGTCATCAATGCCGACGAGAAGAACGTCGACAACATCATGTATCGCAATCGCCTTGGTCTTATTCTTGGCGGCTTCGTGTACCTCGTCTGCGAATTCCGACAGGATTATCGCTTGCTCATCGAGTATGTGCAGACGATCGAAGTGGCGTACCAGCCGGGTCAGTTCATCAAGGCAATGGAGGTACTCTCAAAACCGAAGGAGGTCGGTGGCCTTGATCTCACTCTCAAGCTCATCAATTGGGAGCTTACTCGCTACCATCACTGGTTCGGCGAAATCCTCGGCCAAATATCGGAGCTTCCCAAGACCTACGATCACGTCCGTGTCTATTCCGGCATGCAGGAGGTCGCCGATCATCCAAGCAAATTCATCCGCGAGTTAAGCTACCGGCCGTATCAGCCGGAGGAAGAATGTGCGGAGGCATTTGTCGAGTGGGCAAAGAAGCGCGAGGCGATCCGGCAATTTGTTGAGGTGCTTAAGAAAGTTCAAGAAAAAAAGATATGAGACGACGCCCTTACAAACAAAGAGTGAAAGGCTATGTATTCGATGATCCGTTCCTCGGCTATATCAAAGGCCGCGACCGGCTAGAGAAAGCGTCATGGAATGCAATGGAGCTAAGCAACGAGACCGACTCGGTACGGTACTCGCTCTTTCCGTTGCGCGATATACCAGTAGTGGATCGTCCCGGCTATGTCACTCACGAACGCAATTATTTCAGTATCGAGTGCGACGACCCGGTCTTGAAGAAAGACCTCGAGATGTACTTCACCGACGAGCATTCGTTTTACCGGGACGGCCTGTATGGTCAGGGCGATGTGCTGGGAGGCTTTTTGGAGAGTATCGCGCACGAGTTGTTTGTCGTCGGTGATTCATTCCGCATGATCGAATGGGAGGAAGTCGACATCAAAGGCCGGAAGTATCAATTTCCAGTCGACTTTGAATATCTTAGGAACGAGACTATGAAGGTCGTCAAAAAGAACGACACGATTATTGGCTATCGGCAAAAGTACAGCCTCTTTACCTATTTCAAGGAGAAGCGATTCAAGGGCTGGGAGGATGAAGAGAAGCCGCGATCGTTTGAGTTTGAAAAGGAGGAAGTCGTCTACTGCAAATACCCGTTTGCAAAAAAATCGCCAACCGCGCAGAGCATCAAATATCTTAAGCCGATCAAGAAGTTCTGGCAGTTCGGCATTGATCAGTCGAGGAGTGGCGTCGAGGTAGAAAATCATTATTTACCCCTCGAGCGAGCACGGTACACCACCTATTCGCGAGAGAAGCGGAAGTACGATATCGCTCGCGGAAAGATACGCACCATTTTTAACTGGCTGATGGAAACGAACGGGCCTCGGCTCACGCAGTATTACGATATCTACACGGTGATCCGCTACAAGAAGTTCCTCAATGATTTTAGGGATTATTTAGTGCGAGAATTCAACGAGCAAGTACTGGCAGTTGTCGCGCAGAGAAATGGCTTCGCCTCCGTTCCCAAGGTCGTATATAACGGCTTCCTCTCTAATGCCGAGCTGGATGCCGCGCTACAGGGCTACACTGACGGCACAATCACATTTGATCAGATCGTCCAACGGATAGTAAAAGCAGCCTAAAAATATATGAACGATAAAGATAAACAAATAATAAAGGACTCTGCACTGGTGATTGCTGATCAAATCGCATCAGCCCTGCCAGGGCTAAATATCGCCTGGGGCTTGAGTAAGGCTCTGTATGGCGCAGGATTGAAGCTGCGTGAGCAACGAGCCCTCGAGTGGGTTGAGATGGTCAGAGATAATCCCTCGGCATTTACTGACACCATCCTCCAGGATGCCGCTTTCCAAGATGGTTTCGTGTATGCGTTGGAGCGTTACCTGCGTGAGAAAAACGAGAATAAAAGAACCGCTATGCGCTCCATCTTTCTCGGTTTCGCCCAGTCTGCTAGCCAATATAGGTTCGAGCTTGAGAGGATGTATCACGTCCTGAGCATTCTCAGTCTTGAGGACATAAAGGTGCTGAAAGATGTGGACGTAGCAAAGACTGAATTTCACCAGGTATACGAACAGACAATGGATAAAAATGAAAATATTTATAACCTGGTCAATGCCGGTATCCTGATGTCCGACTATTCCTCGCGCATCGGGCCCATTGCTGCACCTTTTGTAAAGGCAACAGAATTTGGACGAGGCTTTGTAAAATTCCTGCTATGAAATCCAACGACTGGTACAAAAAGGTTCTGCTAAAAAACGCAAAAGAGATCGTAAGCGACGGGACGACTTATGCGATCCTTGCTCTAGTGCTTTTGCTCTGGCACTTCGCTTTGGGGATCAGGTTCGAATGGCAGCACATCGCCCCTCTGTCCGAGCCGAGCGTCTTTGTCCGGGCCTTTTATAGCGCATTCACGTTCTGCACGCTCGGCCTGCTGCTGTATGTGCTGCGCTTCTATAAAGTCCTGCACGATATCGTCGTTAAGGCTTTTGGCATGTGGGAGCTTTACAACCTCATCAAGGCATTGGTCTGGCTTCTGCTGATGTATATTTCCTATGCCTATCTTGTGCCGTGGCTCTTTAATATTTTGAATGTCAGCGCATCGCTATTGTTCAATGTTGCCAATCTCGTGCTTTACGCGATTCCGCCGGTAGGCATCGGCATAGTCCTCAGCATCATCTATCTACTCTTGAGAAAGAAAATAAAAGCCTAACGCAAAAGCCACGGGACTCCGTGGCTTTTGGTTGGGGTTGCCGTGCGGCATCGTCCCGGCCGTGTTAGTTAATTAATTTCGACAATGGTTCGTGGCTTAGAAGTGCACACGATCCGGGAAGAGGATGTTGAGCTGCGCCAACACCTCGCCCCAATTCCTAGTGGTAAGTACCCATCCCTGCGTGATATCGGCCTGTGCGAGCCACAGGAGCTTTATAAGCGCGTCATCATGAGGGAATATGGTCGTTGTCTTGGTCACCTTGCGGAACTGCCTGTTGAGGTTTTCGATCGCGTTTGTGGTGTAGACCATCTTGCGGATCGGCTGCGGGTAGTTGAAGAACGGTGCAAGGTCAACCCATCGCGTCTCCCAGCTCTTGAGGTAGGAGCGGTACTGCGGCCATCGCTCCATCATCTGCTTCAGGGCTTCCAAGCCTGCGTCCTCGGTCGGCGCGATATACACCGACTTCAGTTCATCGCAGAATTGCTTTTTATCCTTGTGCGGAATGAACATGATCGTGTGCCTGATCTGATGCGTAATGCAGACCTGCACATCCGTGTGCGGATAGATCGCTTTTATCGCTTCGGGGAATCCTTTGAGACCATCCACGCATGCGATCAAGATGTCATCGACGCCTCGGTTCTTGAGGTCGTTGAGGACATGCATCCAGAACTTCGAGCCCTCCGACTCGCTGACCCAAATGCCCAATACTTCTTTCTGTCCGTACTGGTTGATTCCCAACACGATGTACGCAACCTTTGAGGCGATCTTGCCTGCGTCGCGCACCTTGAAGTGAAGACCGTCGAGGTATACTACCGGGTAGCACGACGAGAGTGAGCGCGACTGCCATTCTTTCACCAGCGGAAACACTTTGTCGGTGATCGCCGATATTGAAGGCTGCGCGATTTCAATGCCGTGCATATTTTTCAGGTAGTTCGAGATGTCACGGGTGGTAAGCCCTTTTGCGTACAGGCTTATGACCATAGCCTCGGTGTCGCTTCCAACGACATCGAACCACGGACTGAACACGCCGACCTCGGAAGACGCAATACTCCGGAGCGCGTGCATCTTGTCTTTCGGCAGGTGTACGCGCTTTCGCGTAATCTCCGCAGGAGGGGCACTCCTGGTATCTTTTCGCTCATCCTCGTTTTCCTCATTTCTATCTCCAGTTGAGAGCACGGGGGCGAGCAGCTCCTGGGCGAACGCCGCGACGTCCTCCGGAGTCTTTAGACCTTTAACTTTTCTCTGGTACTCGGCATAACTTAATACGTTGGTATTCATGGTTTTTAGTTATCGGCCAGAACGAAAAACCGCCGGTACCCCGACGGCATTTTGCTGAAGATCCACCCGATTAGGCAAATCCGGCCAGTGGAGTGGATAAACCCCACTTGAGGCCTTTGCCCGAAGGAAGCTAACATCCCAAACGGTCAGCTGACGTGCCAATGGATTCGCCTGATGCATGGCGAAGTGCTTGGCTAAGACCAACCTTGGTTTGGCACTGGCGAGATAACCTCTCGCCAGTCCTAAGCAGGGGTTATAATAAAAGCCCATAGCGAGCGTGAATGCCCACGGCCCAGCCGGGGCATTTTTGCGGAAAGTCAGTCCACGTGCTCAAAGGGCGACTCGCGTCGGAGCACCTTTACGGCAGCCTCCATTTCGTAGGAGTGCCACCCGTTCAGAATAACGGTTCGAAGCTCTCGCACCGCTCGGAGCATCCGAGCTAAATAAATCGCCCTCATGGGGCGTTTTTATTTTGAGGATG
>CAYHNH010000010.1:0-12763 GCA_964358005.1 uncultured Candidatus Saccharibacteria bacterium
ATGAGTCGGGAAGTCTTCAGCTTGACACGGATGGTATGATACAAGGCAAAGAAGGGTGCGCTAACAAAAAACGCCACCAGGAGGCGGCGCAGACGAAGTTTTGGCGAGGGCTTACTGAACTCCCAGCGCTCTCTTGATGGACGGCTTGTATTCGTCGGGAGTGTCGATGCTGAAGCCTGTGCTGAACCACTCGGTTACGAGGCCATTATGGCAAAAACCGGCGCCGTCGGGATTTTCATTTGGTATTGCACCTGCCGCATCGGCGAATTTGGCCAATTGCTTGTGGTTGAAAGTATCACCCGCGATGAGCACTCCGCCCTCCTTGTTCCAGAAAAGGAAGTGATAAAATTCCGAAGTTTCGTTGATCGCAGGATCGAACGGGACATTCCGTGTGGCCGGGTTATTAGCCCAGCTGAACCATAGTGTTTTCATTGGGTTTGTCTAAAGTTTAAGTTACACAGCAAATAATCACACGTCAAGCGGTCGATACTTCATGCTATATTTGTCTCATGAAACTCCTAATAACCGGCATACCAGGCACTGGAAAGACTTCTATAGGCAATTTCTTGGAGTCTGGGAGAGGTTATAAGCATCTAGATATTGAAAATGTGTTCAAAACACATGGTGTACCTGGTTTGGAAATCGTGGAGAAATTCCTGGCAGAAAAAGGTGAAAATATGGTTATTACCTGGGGTTTCAGGACAGTGGAAGACGAGCCTCTGGTGAGGAGGTTGCAGAGCTTGGGGTACAAGATGATCTGGTTCGACGGCAACCGAGAAGCCGCAAGGAGAGAATTCCTGAAAAGAGGCGATGTCCCAGAAGCCCTGTTCGATCTACAGTTGAGAAAGATAGATAAGATGGACCTCGACAGCTTCAAAGCCATGAAGGTGAACACTTTTGATGAAAGGGGAGAGTTTCTTTCGCAGGGGGAGATTGTGGGTCTGATGTGTATAAACTAGCCATATAACGCAGAAACGCCCCGTAGGGCGCTTCAAACTGCTTATACTTCGGTGCCGGTACACGACACTTAACTTGCATTAAGCTCCATATAAGACTTACGTCACATATAATGTTAATTTCCAGCGTCTTTAAAGTCAAGTGTTGAATTGTCCCTGAGGAAATTGGATAGATCGTGAGGAGACATAAATATCTGCCATATTAAAAAACCGCCTCACGGCGGAGATTTTTTGCCCGTTTCTGGGCGAGGCCGAAGCCCTTTGTGTCTATAATAATATAGGGTTCATAATTTGAGTCAATAGTGCCTATTTGTACGTACTCTCAAAGAGCGGAGATAAAAAACCGCGGACGAATCCGCGGGGGGGGGTGAGAGATGCGAGGCTGTGTTGGCTTATGCCGCCAGACGGAGGGCCTCATGACCCTTCGTGTTGCCGCTCAGCTCGAAGATCACGGCCTGGGCCGAAGCATCTTCCATCCAGCCGAAGAATCTGGCGATGGCGATGCAGAGCGCCTCGTCGGCGTGCTCCGGAAGGCCGGAGAACGAAACGATGTATTTGGCGCGGATGGCACCGCCCCACTTTTGCTCTTTTGGGTCGCGGCTTTGCCAACTGCTCAAGTGTGTCGAGTGGCAGGCCAGGCGTTGGCCCTTCTCCAGCGAATTGCGGGCGTAGCCGGTGAATTTCTCCTTCGGGCACTTGCCGATCTCGATGGAGAACAGGAGCCGGCCGTCTGCGGGATCGAAGATAGACAGGTAGCCGCATGCTATCCGGCCGGGTTCGTAGAACTCGGCGATGCGCGTGGCCGCGTAGGTTGCCATATCGATGATGGCCGGTATCAAGCTAACGGGATGTCGCAACGCGACAAGGTCCGGGTTTCGTTGGTTGGTAACGTTCAATTTTTAATGGGTTCGAGGAAATACTACATGTGAATATGATTTTGTCAATAAGCCGTTACGTCTACTGGACAGTAAAATATAGGCATGGTATAAAAAAGACCGTTTCGATCCCCCAAAATCAGAGATCTCCACTATGAACACCATGCTTCGACTGTTGGATGTCCCGCCGGTCTTCTGGATCGCGCTCATCGCAGGCGTTATCGTCTGCTTCCTGTTCAGCGTCAAAAAGACCAGGCTGAAGCGCCTGGCTGAGGAAGAAGCCGATGGCGAGGCCGATTCGTGCGCCGCCAAGCTTCACACAAGGTGCAACGGGCATCGGCACGGCTTGATGGCCGAGGAAGTATACGAGTTCGTGTATTTCATCATCGGCAGCGAGCCAGGCCGGAGAAGGGTCTGGGCGCGCGTCGCCGTCTACCCGAGCGGCGTTAATATGGCTCGGATCGACTATGGCGAGAAGCTCGATGACGATGAGGTCCTCATCATGGAGCGATACCAGTCTGCCTTCAATCGGCAGGGCATCCGCACCACGATCGGCCTCTGCGCCAAACAGCCCGACCTGGTCGTCGTGGCCTGATCTGCCTCGCCCCCGCCCCTTACCGGCCCTGTGCTTCGCGCACGGGGCCGTTTTTTGTCTCATGAAATCTATGGCAAATAAAAAAACGCCTGCGCAGACATGCCGCGCAGGCGCTCGTGGGACAACCGGAGACCAGATCAGGACCGCGAGAGCGATTCCTCCACATGCGACCGGCCGTTCGTGCCGTTACCATTCGAGCCGGCGCTCTCGATGAGGGCGTGGCCGAGGTCGCGGGCGAAGCGGCTCAGCTTGTGACCATGCTCGTCAGGCTGACCGGCGAAGAGCTCGCGCTCGCGCTGGACCGAGCCGGCGGCGTAGTCGAGATCCTCGGCGGTGACGCTCACGGGATGCATGCCCGAAGCGCCGGCTGCGAGCTTCGCCCGTTCGGCGACCTCGCGGATCTGGGCGGGGATGACGTTGGCGAGCTTCTCGCCGACGGCGCTCAAGTCCTGGCCGATGCCGAGATACGTCCCGGTGTAGTGGGCCAAGAGCCGTGCGGCCGTCGGACCGTCGGGCGGCAGGATGTTGATCGCCGTGTCGATGCGTCCGGGGCGGCGCATGGCGCTGTTGATGTCGCGGGGATGGTTCGTGGTGTAGACGACCATGATCTCGCTCGTCTTCGACGCGATGCCGTCCAGGGCGTTCACGACGTCGTTCACCTCGTCCGTCCGTTCCAAGCCGGCGATGCGGTCGATGTCTTCGACGAACAGCACGCAGGGCTCGTATTGGCGGGCGAAGTCGAGGGCGATCGGGAGCTCGGTGGAGTCCTCGAGGTAGATGAACGTCCAGGCGTGCTCCGAGCAGATCTGCGCGGTGCGGAGCGCCGTGAGCGTCTTCCCGGTGCCGTATTCGCCGGCGAGGAGGACCTTGCGGGAAAGCGGCGTGCCCATCTTGCGGACGACGGCGGTATTCTCGATGGGGCCCCAGATGCACGTCTTGAAGTCGCGCTCGATGCCGGGACGGACGATCACGGGGACCGGGTCCTTGGGCAAGTCGAGGAACTTGATGACGGGCATGTTCCGGCGGTCGCCGTCCTCGGTGAGGACGATCTTGAACGCCTTGCCCCGGTAGGGGCTGTCGTTCGCGGCCAGCTCGCGCACCTTGAGGATCAAGTTGCGCACAGTGTGCTCGAACTTGCCCTTGACGTGCGCGTGGAGGCGGAAGACCGTGCGGCCGTCCTCATCATCGGTCGAGGCCTCGACGTAGCCGCCCATGGGGAGGTCGTAACGCCCCCAGCGGACGACCGTCGTCTGACCGACGCCGGTTTCGAGGGTGATGTCCGAACCGCGGCCCTCGAGGGCGACGCCGAACATCGACTTGAGCGCCTTGGAGAGGGCCAGCGCGCCTTCGGGAGGCGACACGTGGATCGTCTCCATGATGCAGCGCTCGTTTTCCTCCTCCTGCAGCTTCTGCTGAAGGGCGGAGATGGTCTGGCTGACGTCCAGGGTCTTCGGGATGATGATGGAATCACCTTCCTGACGGATGTCGTGATTGTGTCTTTTCCTGCTGGAGCCCTGTTGGGCGCCCGTATCATGAGGACCGTATTTCATAGCGAGCCTTGTCTTGTATGGTTTTTGTATGGTTTCCGGTTGTCCTTTTGGAGAGCAACCCGTCGGTTTCTAACATATAAAGGTCTATTTTGTCAATATACCTTGTCGGCTCTATACTTGATACGTCATGTTCTATGCCTACATCCTCCAATGCTCCGACGGCACGCTCTACTGCGGCTCGACGAATGATCTCGAGAAGCGCTTGCATGAGCACAACCATGCCAAGTCGGGTGCGCACTATACGAAGATACGCCGGCCGGTCATCCTGAAGCACAGCGAGAGGTTCCGCACGCTCGGGAAGGCGCGCGCCAGGGAGGCGGAACTGAAGAGGCTTACGAGAGAACAGAAGCTTGGTGTCATTTTTGCGAAATCTAATATTAAGACATAAAAACCGTGCCTGCGGAACTTGTCGACTGACTATTTTTTGTTAAAATTATCCCATCAGACGGTAAGTTTTACTCGGAATTCAAGACGACAAACAACTAAATAATACGGCAGCGCTCAAAGCTACCGATAAGTTCGCTGGTTCGTTCAGGAAGTGGCCGAGAAATCTCTATTGAACAAGGAGATAAGGCATGTCGCGAAAGGCTAAAGGGCTGAGTAGGGCAGTTTGGAGGCAAAATAATTATATTGTTCATAAGTGGGTGCAGATAAACTGAATCACCCCATATTCATATAGGCATATTCTGGCGGTCTGTAGACCGTTCGTATATGCAGAATATGTAGGACAAGTGGCGTAGGTTGGTCGCCAGTCCATGTGATTCCGGGTGGGCCCGGAGGAACATCAAAAATAAAAGCTGAAGCAACCCCTCCTTCGCGAGTAAAAATATAACCTCGCCTTCCTGAATGAGTCAGGGAATGATTATTAGAATTTTAATAATAATGTGAAATGAAAAATAAAAATCAGGACAATATTGTTATATATGACAATGAGAATGGTGGCGTAGAGCTAAGAGCGGACATCGAGAAGGATACTTTGTGGACAACGCAAAAGAAGGTAGCCGATCTTTTCGACTGTTCTACCGACAATGTGTCCTTGCACCTCAAGAACATATTTAGCAGTGGAGAGCTTGATGAGCGTTCAGTTACCGAGGAACTCTCGGTAACTGCCAGCGATGGAAAGAAATACAAGGTCAAACATTATAACCTCGATGCCATCATCGCTATCGGTTACCGTGTCAATTCAAAGAAAGCCACTCAGTTCCGTATTTGGGCAACAGGGATCATCCGTAATTATTTAGTTGAAGGACATGCTATCAATAGACCCCGACTAGAAGGAGCGCCGGAAAAGCTAGTCGGCCTCTATAAGACTATTGCATTTCTTGAGTCAAAGAGTCTTAGCGGAAAGCTGAAAGGAAAGATCACTCTCAAGTTGACTGAGGATATGGAATCAACTGGACTATAGCTATTCCAAGTGAACTCCCGTTCACCTATAATGTAGGCATGGATCGAAGCCTAGAATTCCCCCGGGCGATATTGCATGTGGATGGCGATTCGTTCTTCGTGTCGTGCGAATTGACGTGCCGGCCATGGCTCCGAGGCAAACCGACTGTGACCGGCGGGGAACGCGGTATCGTCACAGCGGCGAGCCCTGAAGCGAAAGCGCTAGGTGTGACGCGCAGCATGCCGATCTTCCAGGTCCGCAAAAGATATCCGCAGGTCATCATCCTGCCGTCCGACTACCGCATGTATACGCAGTACGCACAGCGCATGTATGGCATCGTCAGGCGCTATGCCAGGGAGGTGGAGGAGTATTCTATCGATGAATGCTTCGCCGATCTGACCGGGCTGGCCGAGGCGCGCGGCACGACTTATGAGGCTCTGGCCCGCGAGATACAGGCCGAGCTCATGCGCTCGCTCGATCTATCATTCTCGGTCGGAGTGGGCGTGAATAAATGCACGGCCAAGATCGCTTCGAAGTGGAAAAAACCGCACGGTCTCACGGTCATGCCCAGGAGCGCCATCCCCGCATTCTTGGCTGAACTGCCCATCGGCAAGGTCTGGGGCATAGGCAGGGCCACTACTATGCATCTAAGCAAGCTCGGTATAGCCACAGCCCTCGATCTGGCTCGCAAGGACCGCGCCTGGGTGGCCGAGCATTGCGACCGGCCGCTCGCCGAGATATATGAGGAGTTCCAGGGTAATTTCGTTAAGGAGCTTTCGGGAGGGGGTGGCGGAGATTTGGCCAGTGGTTGGGGCATCGCAGGTGGCGGCCGCGCTGATGGTCCCGCTTCCATCCAGCGCACCCGCACCTTCCATCCTGTTACGCGCGATCGGGCGTTCCTGTGGTCGCAGATCTCATATCATGTCGAGGATGCTTGCATGCGCCTACGAAGCAAGGGTCTAGTCGCATCGCAAGTCGGTTTCTTTCTGAAGACGCAGGAATTCGAATACCTGCGCGCCGAAGCCATGATCCCTGATTCGAGCGCGGCTCCTCATGAGATATTGCGGGCGATCGAGCCTGTATTCGAGGAAATGTGGGAAAAGATAAAGTCCTGGGAAGGCGTCCTATTCCGCGCGGCGGGCATCTCTCTCCGGTCGCTATCGGGAGATCAGGCCAAGACCAATACCGGCACTCTTTTTGCCGCGCCTGTGAAGCACCGTGCCGCGACCAAGCTCCACCAGACCGTCGACAAGCTCGCTCGCAAGTTCGGTAAGCATTCTGTATTCCTGGGCTCGAGCTTCCGGGCACTGAAGTCCGATGGCGACCTCGACGCGCCCACAGGCACAGATCGGGCGCTGGATGTCATATGTCTGGGGGAGGTGAGATAAGATGAGTCGTCTCTACTCGCAGATATTGACTTTTTAGTCAAAATCTGTTTAAGTCTCGGACAGATAAAGATGTTTGAAAATGGCTTCGTTAGGGATTTTAATGGGTTTATACCCCTTGGAATTCCTAACGAAGCAGTTGCAGCAATGTAGCAGCTTCTTGGAAACTCACCCTGTTCAGCAAACAACAAACCCGACACATCCATGTTCGCGTTCTTGTTCAAGTTAGCTATCGCGGTCGCGCTGTATTTCTTCGCGCGCTACCTGTCGAGCGTCATCAATGCTCGCACTGCCAAACCTGCCCGTCCGGAAGGAGGGGAAGGAGGGGAAGGCGAAACTCCGGCCCCGCGCCGTCGTTCCGCCCAATTCCAACAAGAGCCGTCGCCACTGGATCGCTTTGGCACGGAACTCCTTGCGCTTGTTCGGCGCCTTTCCCGTATCGCCGCGATTTTCGTCGCGGCGTGGGCCATCTTCGGAACCAGCGTCGTCTGGCCGAAGTCCGGCCACTTCGCCACGCTGAACCGCGTTTACTTCGGTTCGTCGCTGCCGCCGGGCCGCATTGTCGCGCTTGAAGGTGAGCTCGGGCCACAAGCCCGGATCATCACAGCCGGATTCCATTGGGAAACGTTCGTGACGCTCATCAACGAAGTGGACGAGAAAAACACAGTCTACACTGTCCCGCCCGGAAAGTGCGCGATCATGTCAGCCAAAGATGGTCACTACATCGTCGGAGGCTCAGCTTTCGCCGAGCCTTGGCCGGACATGATCGAGCACCGTATGGCAAACGACGCTGTCTTCTTCCTGACTTCGTCAGAGAGCAAGGGCGGCGGCGGCCAGCGCGGTCCGCAAGCGACCGTTCTGACGCCAGGCTCGTATACGCTGAATCCATATCTGTGGGAGACCCCGCGGATCATCCCGGCCACGCGAGTCGAACAGGGCACTGTCGGAGTGGTCAAATCATCAGTGTTATCCGCCGTCGACTTTGGTCCATTTACGAAGCCCAAGCCGACGAACAATACACTGACGGTCCTCACGCCTGACAAACTGCCGGCGAATTCGGCGAAGGTGCTGCTCGTCCCAGTCGGGGCGATCGGCGTATGGGAAGTGGGCCTGCCAAACGGGCTCTACTACATCAACAACGACGCCTACAAGATGACGATGGTTCCTTCGACGGCGATCGTCTGCGGATACAAGGGCGGCTACAAATACCGGAATATCGAGATCCTGCTCGACAAGGACGGCCAGATCACGGAGCGCGCGACCGACGTCGTGGTCGCTGAGACCAAGGACGCTGCGGATAGCGCCATCTTCACCAAACCGGAAGGATGGGACGTTCCGCAGGAACTGCGCGCACTGGTGCAGATCGATCCGGAGTTGGCGCCATTCGTCGTGGCTTCACTCGGATTGACCGAAGCCAATGCGACCAATATCGTCGAAGATCGCGTCGTGACGCCCATCCTGCGCTCGGTTGTCCGCAATGTCATCGGCGGTATGCCGATATCGTTCATTCAGACCAGAGCCAAGCTGGATGCCGAAGGCAAGCCGATGCTCAACGCGGCTGGCGAGAGCGTCACTGAATCCGTCCATGAATACCGGCCGGTCAGAGTCATGGATCTGCTCGAGAACCGTTCGTCGATCGAAAAGGCGATCCTCGATTTGGCGAAACCGGAGTGTTTGAAGGAGGGCGTCTCCCTCATGGAGATTCGTCTTTCCGACTCGGCCATCCCCGGCGAGCTCCTCATCGCACGAAAACGCGAGCAGTTGGCACAACAGCTCACGAAAGCGTGGGTCGAAGAGCAGAAGGCTCAAGATCAACGGCAGAAGACCGAGAATGCGCGGTCGCAGGCCGATCAGCAGGTCAAGTTCGTTGCTGCTGAGATCGATGCCAGGGCGGCTCTCGAGCGCGCCAAGGGCCGCGAAGCCGAGGGCACGGCGGAGAAGAACTACCTGATCTCGCTGGCACAAGGTCAGGAGGCCCAACAGAAGGTCCTCGGTCCCGACAAGACGGCCCAGCTCCAGATGTTCGGTCAGGCCCTCAAGATGGTCGCCGATATCGCCAAGGAGCACCCTGAAGTGCTCATCACGGGTATCCAGAATGCCAGCAAATTCGTTCCGAATGTTGTCGTCAACAACAGCGGCGGCACCAGCGGATCGGGCAATTCCGGAAGCATGGAGGGGGCAGCGGCCATCTTCGCCTTCATGAACGGTGGCGGTCTGGTTCCCGGCCAACAACCCCCGGCTCCGAAGCCGGTGGTCACCAGCACGCAGGGCAAATAACGACGACCCTGTTCTGTTTGAAGTCTGCGCAGAGGACCTTGTTCTCTGCGCTTTTTATTATCTGCTTCAAAAACTGGTATCATCCAGGCATGAAAATCTCCGGCATTCGTATATTCCGCCCGCTCTTCCGCACACGTAGCAGGAAGCTATATCTGGCGAATAGAGAGGCTGCTCGGGCGATGGTTGTTGCGCGAGTCAATCATTTCAATATTCATTACAAGCTACCGGTGGGCAGGATCGCCATCAGAAATCAGAAGAGCCGTTGGGGTTCGTGCTCTCGAAAAGGCAATCTGAACTTCAGCTATAAACTGGCATTTTTGCCACCGGAGTTGCGCGACTACGTCATCGTCCATGAGATATGTCATGTCCAGGAATTCAATCATGGCCGCGGATTTTGGGATTTGGTCGGACAGACAGTGCCGGAATACAAAGCACTTCGTAAGAAGTTGCGTGATGTGAGATAAAAAACTAGAGTCCCAGTGTTTTCAGGAAAATATTAAGCTCCTCGCCGCTTATGGGCTTGTGGCTGTTCGGGGCGAGCTTGCCGAGGTTCAGGTTGAGGATGCCGGTGCGGGCGATGCTCTCGATGTCTGTCTGGAAAAGAGACATCATCGCGCCGATGGAGTAGGTATTCTCGGCTAGCGAGATGGTAAAAATAGTGGGCTCCAGGATCTCAACTCTCGGGTATACGGTCGGCCCGCCTTTTATAGTTATGCCGGCGGCCATCTTCTCTTGGAAATTCGGGCGGAGCGGCTGTTTGGTGGTCACAAGATATTTCTTGGGATGTTTGTATTTCGGATTCTCGAGACGGTCGATGATGCGACGGTCGTTGGTGAGGATGACTAGGCCGGAGGCAGTTTTTTCCAGGGTGCCTACGGGGAAGACGCCTTTAAGGGAGATCGACTGCACGATATCCTTGCCGCTCTTCTTGTCGGCCGAAACAGGCATGCCTGCAGGCTTGTGGTATGAGTAGTAGACGTAGTTGGCCGGCTTGGCACCGCCGCGGACCTCTACGGCATCATCAGCGTTGACGCGCTCGCCGAGGACGGCGATGCGCCCATTCACGGTGACGGCCTTCTTGCGGATGAGGTCGTCGGCTGTGCGGCGAGTGGCCATGCCTTTGAGGGCGAGGTATTTGTTGATGCGCATCGGGTATTCGGGCTTTTCTGGCGCATCAGCTTGAGGCCTTTGTGGTGAGTGGTGTGGTGAGTGGTGTGGCGGGCGGTTTTGCATATACAAATGAGATTAGCACAGATAAAGGGGGATTGTAGAGTTTTTAGTAAGTAGGGTTTTTGGCCGAGGATGGCGGGTAGGGGGTGAGAGGGGAGATGGCCGGGGAGATGGTTCTCTCTTCACCTGAAATTTTTTATTGACATTATTGTCTAAGTTAATTGTTGTATACAGAAATATAGTCCGGTTTGGAAACAGAAAAGGCTAGGACTCGTCAATAATCAAACATTATTATATTTAGGTCAATAAAATTTTTCTAAGGGAAAGGGGAATCTCCTCCGGTGGGCATCAAACGGGCATCAAACGGACGCCAAGAAAAGCGGTCTTAACTGGTTTCTTAACCGGTTATGAAAGAATTTTCTGTGACGGCATTCCCAGCCACCCAACCAGTCGTCCAACAGAGCTGCAAACTGTAGCCGCCGCTCGGGCGGTTGATGTCGAGCAGGTCGCCTACGATGTGGAGATTCTCGATAAGGCGCGAGCGCATGGTCTTCCAATCGATCTCCGTGAGCGCCACGCCGCCACTTGTGATGATGGCCTTGTCTGTGCCGAGAAGACCAGTCGGCCGGATGTGTATGTCTTTGAGCACCCGCACCAGCTCGAGACGCTCTTCGCGGGTGACGCTATGGCAGAAGGTGTCCGGATCGATGCCGGATTTTTCTATGACTACTGGCACTAGCGAGGCAGGGATTAGCGCGCCTGGACCGCCGCCAATCGCATTCTTAAACATCTTATTGCTGTCAGTCTTGAAGAGCTTCACTAGCGCAGCATTCAGAGTCGCATAGTCATGCTGGGGCAGGAGATCGAGCGAAAGGGTGATTTCGCCGTACTTCAGGAGCTCTCCTATCTCGGAGCTCATGTTGAGCACGGCTGGACCCGACAGACCGAAGTGGGTGAACAGCACCTTGCCTCTCTTTACCGCGGCCTTCCCGCGAGAGTCTTTCTGCTTCACGCCGTTCTGAAAGAGAGTGATCTTGGCATTCGGCAGTGAGAAGCCCGAGAGCTTCTTGACCC
The DNA here is from genome assembly GCA_964358005.1 of uncultured Candidatus Saccharibacteria bacterium. GTDB lineage: Bacteria > Patescibacteriota > Minisyncoccia > Phycocordibacterales > PALSA-1337 > C7867-002. The sequence goes on from CAYHNH010000010.1 coordinate 11,267, forward strand.
AGGCGTCGGCGACCTCTATGGGCACGAGCGAGACCTGGGGCTCGGCTACCTTATGCCCGATCTTGGCGAGCCAGCTGAAGCCCTCGCCGGTCGACCCGGTCTCAGGATGCGATTTGCCGCCAGTCGCCAGAATGAATGCGCGGGCCGTCACAATCTCATCGCCCTTGAGCTTCACGGCGTCTATACGACCGGGCTGGGATTGGATGAAGCCCGTGACTTCGGCGTTTGACCGGACGGTGACGCTGTTTTCCTTGAGGTGCTGGATCATGACGGCCCAGACTGATTTGGCAGAATCGGAGACAGGGAAGACGCGCTTCTCATTCTCGATTTTTGTCTCCATGCCGTGCGAGTGGAAGAACTCTAGAGACTCGGCGACGCTGTGCTGGGAGAATGCAGAGAACAGGAATTTGTCGCTGTCTTTGAACTTAGCGAGCAGTGTGCGGTCGTCGAATTCGGCATTCGTGACATTACAGCGGCCGCCGCCTGTGATGAGGAGCTTCTTGCCCAGGCCCTCGTTCTTCTCGAGCAGGAGGACCTTGAGCCCACGCTCTGCGGCACGCCCAGCCGCCATCATGCCGGCAGGTCCGCCACCTATCACGACCACGTCATATTCCGAGCTTTTCATACGGGGCATAGTAGCACAGCTTTTGTTTACAGATTTGATTATAAATGGTAAAAAGCTAGGCGAACAGCAGGTTAAAATAAATACATAAACACAGGAGCACACCATGATCTGGATGATCGTCATTTCAGTTTTAGTCATTGCGTTTCAAGTCGCGAACCTCGTCGCGAAGAAAAAGCGCAAGGCCAAAGAAGAGATGGAGGCCTATGCCGACGGCGTCGTAGGCGAGATCCTCAGGCTGTGCGTGGTCAAGAAGTCTGCTAGCTTCGGCCGCGCGCCCGCCCCGTTCATACACATCCTCCGCGGCGACACTCCGGGCCAGCGCGAGATGTGGGCAGTGGTTTCCATGACCGGTTGCCACATCTTCGTTTCAGTCGAGTGCGCGTCCAAGATGCCGATCGGCCACAGGGTTGAGGGCTCTGCTATCTGCCAGGCGATGAATCGGCTGGCGGCATTCCAGGGCCAGATTCCTCGAGGACAGGCCTCAACCACCGGAACCGGACCGCTCGTTTGTGTCGACCCGTTGACCGTGACCCCTCAGCAGATTTTGTCAGCCGCGCCCCTTTCGGAGCGCGGCTATTTTTCTGCCTTGACTTCGCTAATATATCCTGTAATATAGCCTCCAAGCCTCGAAAACGAGGTGTGTTGTTTGAAAGTTTAATAATTGAGAATGTATTCATGTACTGTGCAAGTACAAATGTTTATTTCGACAATGATTCACTCGCCTGATCGCACAGCAACTGCGATCGGGGAGGAGAGCTAGGACCAGCAACGAAAAATAAAACAGAAAGCTTTAGCGCCTTCTATTTTGTTCCGTTCGTTTATAGTTAAGAGTTTGATCCTAGCTCAGGATGAACGCTGGCGGCGTGGATAAG
>CAYHNH010000011.1:0-9229 GCA_964358005.1 uncultured Candidatus Saccharibacteria bacterium
GGGAGGCTTTCCTGGCCGCCGTGCGCGTGGTGCTCTTGCAGACTATGGATATGTATTGGGTGGAGCACTTGGAGGTCATGGATTATACGCGTTCGAGCGTGAATCTGCGGGCCTATGGGCAGAGGGATCCTCTGGTTGAATACAAGAAGGAGGGATTGCGACTGTACAAGGAGATGCAGATGGCTATGCATACGCAGTTTACGAAGGTTCTGCCGCACATCGTGCCGGTCATGAATAACATGCCGGTCAATGCGGCGGCCGTGCCAGTGAATGCGGCGCCAAACTCTGTAAAGACCGCGAGTTCGACTTCGGTTTCGGCCGAAAATGAGCCAGGCAGGAACGATCCATGCACGTGCGGCAGCGGCAAAAAGTACAAAAAATGCCACGGAGCGGGGAAGTAATGATCTAGTGGTGATTAGGCTTTAACGCGTATAGCCACTTTTTTCTTTTGCCAGGTGATTTTCGATAAGTATCCTCTGTAGGAATGATCTTTATTATGATTTCCATCCTTAACAAGTGGTTTAAAGTCCTGTAAACGGTCGCCAAATGAGTCCCAATTTTCTGTTGTATAAACTCGGCGGACACAGATTCATAAGTTTCCTTTAAAAGGTCCAAGATCTTCAGTCTGGGACCAGTCGCCTTCATTCGTTCAGCCCAGAATTCATCGCGACTGTTTACCAGTCTCCTAATAGCTGTGCCGTCACTTTCTGTTTTTCTCATAAGGTGAGTGAATTTTATGCTTGTCATGTTATCTGTCAATAGTTATAGGCTGAAACAGTGGCGCCGGTTAGGGATGATGAGGGTGGGGTGGAGAGATAGGGAGTGTTGGAGAGATAGAGAGAGAGAGGGGGTGATGCCCTCGCGATTATGAACTTTCCCGTATTGCGAATTAAGGAAAATGGGCGACGATTTTAAGCCCTCGTTTCAGATGAAAACTGCCTTATTTCGCAATACGGAAAAGTTGAGGGTTCGAAGGGCATCACCCCCCCGCCCATGTTGGGTTTGCGTGCAACTGCGCACAATATATAATTACCTCACCTAAATAGTATGCGAAAACAACTGACGCTTTGCATAGTTCACCAGCCCCCGCGCATATTGCTTGGTATGAAGAAGCGCGGTTTTGGGGCCGGTAGATGGAACGGCTTTGGCGGCAAGGTGGCTCCAGGCGAGACTGTAGAACAGGCCGCCAGCCGTGAATTAGCGGAAGAGTCAGGCCTGACAGCCGACTCCATGGAGAAACAGGGTATCCTAGAGTTCGAATTTGAGGAGAATGCTAAGAATGCGGAAAATGCCGATATTCTAGAGGTTCATATCTTCAAGATCCATGAATACAGCGGTCAGCCAACAGAAACCGAAGAAATGAAGCCTCAATGGTTCGATGTCGACAAGATCCCATTCAACGAGATGTGGCCAGACGACCTTTACTGGGTTCCGTTGTTTATAAAGGGCAGGAAATTCCGCGGCAGGTTCCTTTTCGATATGCCTTCGACGCCGGATTATCAGTCCAAAATACTGGATCGGAAGCTCGAAGAAGTCGCATATCTCGATTAGAAATGCTATAAGTTACCCATGGCACTCGTCGACGAAATAGTTTTCCATGCAAAAGCCGGCCGTGGTGGCCAGGGCGTGGTGCGCTGGCTACATGAGAAGAGTAAGGAATATTCAGGCCCAGCCGGTGGTAACGGCGGCCGCGGCGGCGACGTATATGTGCGAGCCGTGCGCGATATCAATATCCTGGCCCGGCACAAGACAGTCAAGAATTTCTCCGCAGAGGATGGAGATGACGGCGCCAATAGATCCAGACAAGGCAAGACAGGCGAGGATTGCGTCATCGAGCTGCCCATCGGCGCGATCATCACTAACAAGCAGACCGCTCGAGTCGTCGAGCTAGTGGAAGACGGCCAGATGGAGAAGATCCTACATGGTGGCCGAGGAGGCCTCGGCAACGAGCACTTCAAGGCCTCCACCAACATACGTCCGGAACAATCCACCCCTGGCTACGAGGGGGATGAGGCAGACTTCGTAGTGGAGCTCAATCTGATCGCCGATGCCGGACTCATCGGCCTTCCTAATGCCGGCAAGTCGAGCCTCCTCAATGCACTGACACAGGCGCACGCCAAGGTCGGCAGTTACGCATTCACGACTCTTGACCCGAACCTCGGGGCTTTGAAAGGCGGCTACATACTCGCTGATATCCCGGGTCTCATAGAGGGCGCGTCGGAAGGCAAGGGCCTCGGACACAAATTCCTGCGGCATGTTAAGCGAACCAAGATGCTCATCCACCTCATTTCGCTCGAGAACGAAGATGTTGTTCAAGTCTATAAAACCATACGCACTGAACTCGAAAAGTTCGGAGAGGGATTAGTCGACAAGCCGGAAATTATCGTGCTCACAAAGACCGATCTCGTCGACGTCGAGAGGATCGCCGAGGCAAAGAAATCGCTTAAGAGGATCGGCAAGGATGCGTTTGAATTGACGGTATTAGACGATGCGCAGGTCAAGAAATTTGGAGATCAGCTTGCAAAGAGCCTGGTGGGGTAGTATACTTCCTAGTAAGAAATGACTTCGGTCAGACCAAGCTCGCAAAAGAGCCTGGGTAGAAAATAAGAAGGACTCAAGGTAGCAACTCCTTGAGTTTTTCTTTTATCATCCTGAAATCCTCCTTTGAGGCGCTACCCATGCGGTGATGAAAGCGTTGGGCGTCGATTAGCCTGAGTTGCGTAAGGATCGCAGCGCTCCTCTCGTTATCTTTAAAGCAAAATATGAAATAATATGAGGTGTATTTTATCGTTCGAGTCAGCGGTATCACCCAGCATAGGTGAGAGCTAAATTTTCTCATCACGATCACCGGACGTAGGAACTCATTTCCCACCCCCATCTGTTCGTCGCCCGTATTCATGCCGAGTTGGCACGACCAAACCTCTCGCTCCTTAAAGAATAAGCGCGGCGTAAAAACATCGAGGGAATATGCAATCCTGCCCCAGGATCTGAACATGAGCATCCTCTCTTTAGACCATCGTAAAATTTTATCCATACCAGAGGACGATAGCATAGTCAGTTAAAATATTTATCAAAAAAAGTTCAAATTTTGATAAAGAAAAGTTCAAATTTTAGTGAAGAAATGAAAAATGGTGATATACCTTGTCGGGGGAGGGGCTATCAAGGTTTATAAAGAAAAAGCTCCGATATCGGAGCTTTTTCAGTACTATTATTAAGGTTTGATAGGTCAGCCGAGCTTCTCGAGAAGAATCTTCTTGAGCATTTCTGGGTTGGCGGCACCCTTGGTTGCCTTCATACATTGACCGATGAGGAACTGGAGTGACGCCTGCTTGCCGGCCTTGTACTCTGCAACTGCCTTTGCGTTTTCGGCTAGGATCTTTTCGATCGCGGGCATGAGAGATCCAGCATCGCTCTTCTGGATGAGATCGTTCTTCTCTGCGACTTCTTTGGCAGAAAGACCGACGTTTACTTCCATAAGCTTTGAAAGTAAATCCTTAGCTCCGCTAGATGAAATTTGATTTGACGCGATCAGCTGCAGAACTTCAGCAAATCGTTCTGGGCTGATCATATTGATTGCCTGCTCTGGAGATCCAAACTTTTTTATCATCCCCAAATAATTTGTAAGGATGTAATTGGTTGCGAGCTTGAAACTTTTTGGATCCACAAAACCACTGACAACTGATTCATAGTATTTTGCTATAGCAGGGGAGTCGACAAGAACAGCCACTTCTTTAGGAGTCATACCGAAAACATTTTTGTATCGATCGCGCTTCGAAGTGGCGAGCTCGGGGATTTCTTTCTTGAGCGCCTCAATAGAAAATTCTTCGATCTCGGAGATCTTCATCTTGGGTATGTCCGGGTCAGGGAAGTAGCGATAGTCGTGTGAGCTCTCCTTGGACCTCTGCGAGTATGTCTCGCTCGCGGCATCATCCCAACCTCTCGTCTCCTGTAAAACTTTTTCTCCATTCTCGATCATCGCGATCTGCCTCTCGACCTCGTACTCGATCGCTCGGCCGACGGAGCGGAACGAGTTGAGATTCTTCACTTCGGTCTTGGTGCCGAACTTGCCGGCCTGTGTGTCCTCGGGGGAGGCGACGGAGATGTTGGCTTCGACGCGCATCTCGCCCTTCTCGAGATTGGCATCACCGGCACCCAGGGTGCGGAGCAATAGCTGTAGCTCCTTGGCGAAGCTCATAGCCGTCTCAGCATCGTGTATGACGGGCTTGGTCACCAGCTCCATGAGTGGCACTCCGGATCGGTTAAAATTGACCAGGCTGTTCTCATGGGTGTCGTGAGTGGACTGGGCGGTATCTTCCTCCAGATGGATGCGCTCAAGAGCGACTGCGGCGAGCTGGCCACCTACCACGAGAGGGTATTTGTATTGGCTTATCTGGTATCCCTTGGGTATATCTGGATAGAAATAGTTCTTGCGATCCCATTCGGTGAAGTCGGCTATGCGGCCATTTACGGCGACTCCGACCTTCAAAACGTGCTTTATGGCCTCTTTATTGAGCACAGGCAGGGTTCCAGGATGGCCCAAGCATATGGGGCAAACGTTTTTGTTCGGTTTTGCCTCATCGGGGTCATTTTTGCATGAGCAGAACATCTTTGAGGCCGTCCGGAGCTCGGCATGGATCTCAAGGCCTATAGTTGGTATGTATTCCATATATATGATTACTGGCTAATTATATCAGATTGTTAGACCTCGGTCATCCGAGATGGAGCCTAAAATATAGTCATCTCGGGTCTGCCATCTAAACACTGCATAAACACTACATGTGTCGAATCTCTAGCTTTTTAATGACTTTCTTTCTACGTGTATCGACGGGATTAGTGTTCTTGCTTATCTCATCTATGAGATCGTCGATATCCTGGCGCTTGTAAACCCTATAATTGTTGAGGGGGTGCCTAAGAGCGACCAATTTGCCCTTATTATCCCAATTCCTAAGGGTTAGGGTGGTCACACCCAACATGGCTGCCGCTTCCTTTATCGTGATAAGTTTTGATTCTGACATGATGGTTATTAAACCTTAATAAAGATGACTACATTATTTACCTAAGTTTAGCAGACTTTGTGCAAAATTATAAATGTATATGAGTGTATAAAAATCTGTCTGAATCGAGATTGGAAATCCGTCAAAAACATCACTCGATGCCGCGTTCAAATTTTTACTGATCTGAATTCATTCTAAGCCATAGAATCATTTTTTGAAAATGAAAGTTATCAACATAAATTTTGAACTGCCTGACTGTATACTTATATGTGAATGAAGGACTATACCGAGATAGAAGGAAAACATTACGTCTCGTCAAAACGAGCTGCTGAAATCTCGTCGTACTCGAAGGACTATATCGGACAGCTTTGTCGAGGGAAAAAAATCGAATCGGTGATGGTCGGTCGCTCGTGGTATGTGAACGAAGAATCACTTCTTGCACACAAGAGATTGGCCGAAGAAGCGCAGGAGGCTCGCTATCGCGAATATGGACAGAAAATCCCGGCCTCCATCCATCATGTTCCGCATCAGTCTGCGGAGATTGCGGCCTCACAGGCCCCAGTCATACAGACTCCGGTCATGCAGGCTCCTGTGATACAAGCGCCTGTCTGGAGTTTTTCCGACATAGAGCTTCCGGAGGTATCGCTATCGGCCCCTGTGGTTCAGCCCGCTCCGGAGTTCGCCCCGGCTACGCCGATCCTATCTGAGTCCGAGCTTAAATATAGCGCAGACGAGCGTCCGCTCCTGCCAACGCTGTCGAAGGATGTCTTGCCTTTGCCGAAGATCGTCCCATCAGTCAGTCCTGTGCTTTCGCCTTTTGTCTTTGGAGCGAGGTCTGTCGCTGTGTACACTTTCGTCGTCGCCTTGCTCGCTGTCGGTGCCGTCCATTCCATGAATGCGACCGGACAGATCTCACGAGGTGTGGCGAACGTTGCAGGAGGTGTGGCGAATGTCGCAGAGAGTGTCGCTACCCAAACAGCGTCCATAGGCGATGTGCTCTCCTCGATCAGCTCCTTCTTGTCAGGCATCTTCGGCGGAAAGACCCAGCTCGCCGACGAGGGAGGTGGCGCGAAGTTCTCATACTATCCGTACTATACCGGCCCGTCCGTAGCGGTCTCATCCACGACTGCCAAGACGATAGTGAACCGGGAGATGCAGAAGATGTCGCAAGCCGCCTACAGCGCGCCCGGGCCCACCACCATACAGAGCGGTGCAGTAGCCGTGCGCGGCATCACTCTCGCCGAGGTGGACGCCCGTATAACGGCGGCTCTCGCTCCATTCGAGCGATGGTCTCCCACATATACGTTCATATCCGGCCAGTCCAACTCCGACGTGCTGTCATCGAGCGTCGGCACGGCCCAGTCCATACACACGGCTTTGACCGATGGCAAGACGGCCTTCAGCGGGACCAGCTTGTCGGTGACGGGAGCCATACACGCAGACACTATCGAGGCCACGAACTTCACGGCCAACGGTTCGACCAACCTCAGAGTCGGTACGAACGTCATCTTGTCGGTGGACTCTTCCGGCTACGTCGTCGGCACGAGCACCCCATCGGTCGCTGCTATCTTCGCCACTTCGACCACGGCTACATCGACCTTCGCCGGAGGGCTGACGGTAGGCACCACACAGTTCGTGATAGAACAGGCCACTGGTAGGATCGGCGTCGGGACAACATCGCCCGCCGCCAAGCTGTCTGTCGCTGGCGAGGGATACTTCACAGGCAATGTCGGTATCGGCGCAGTCCCGGGATTTCGCTCTCTCTCCATTGACCAGACAGAAGCCGTCATATCGCTCACGAGCACATCCACAGGCACGGGTGGTCACGCGATGGTCATCCTGGATAATCTAGGCACGAGCAATAGTTTCTCGCAGATAAGGATGTCGAATGGCGGCACCGCGTATTTCTCGACAGGCATCGATCCGTCGGATTCATACAGCTACAAGATCTCGAACGGGCAGAATGTGAACCTCAACCCTAGGTTGACGGTGACGACAGGCGGCAACGTCGGCATCGGGACGACCACTCCGTCGAGGACCCTTTCGGTCCAGGGCTCGGGCTACATATCCTCGAGCCTCTTCGTCGGCGGCTCTATCACTTCTACCAGCTCGACAGCAAGCATATTCCCATACGCTTCGACCACTGCCTTTACGACTAGCGGCACGGGCTACTTCGGCACCATAGGCATCGGCACGACCACGCCGTCAGAGATATTCTCGGTCGCCGGACGCGCGCTCATACATGGTACGACGACTATCAGCGCCGCTGATGCTGGCATCACATTCACCGGCACGGGCGTCCATGACATCACTGCCGCTCAGGGGACTCTGCGCATCGGTTCGAACACCATCATCGGCAACATCCAGGCAGTCGACGAGACAGTCGACATAGGCACTCCGGCCGTACGCTTCGACAAGATCTATGCCACTGAGATAAATGCCACCACGCTCGTGGGCGTCATTGCCGGAGGTAACGTATCGCCGGAGACTCTGACCATAAACTCAGACAACGCGACCGCCGACGCCGAGAACTCCTACCTATCCTTCGAGAGAGGATCAGTAGTCCCGAACGCTCTCCTCACCTGGAACTCGGCCGAGAATGCCAAGCGCTTCGAATTCAACCAGGCGCTCTTCATACAGAATGCATCGGCTTCGACCACTCTCACGACATTCGACATAAAAGGCGTGGCCTCTCAGACTGCCGACCTCCTGCGCATCTCCAATTCCGATGACACCAGGCTACTCAACTTCACATATGACGGCAGGCTCGGGATTGGCACGACGAGTCCGGTGAGCAAGCTCTCCGTGCTCGGTGAAAGTGCGCTGGCAGGTGGTCTTTCAGTGGGTATCGGGTACGCCGGTACGGCGGCACCTACGGGTGGAATGATAGTGCAAGGCAACGTCGGCATCGGGACGACGAGTCCAGCTTATCCGCTAGTAATAAGAGATAGTAGTTCTCTTGGATCTTTGGCAGTAAACGTAGATAATCTTTTAAGCTCATTCGGAAGAGATGTTCAATTTGTTGCCTTGCCTGACATATCTTCTACAAATCCTGCTGGCTTTTTGTTTACTACCAGCAATACAACTGCTGGTGCCGTGAACGCTTTGGCAATTACAGCTGCAGGCAACGTCGGAATTGGGACGACGACGCCTTCATTTAAACTCCATGTAGCGGGCAATGAAGATGTATTTGGGGGCGCGGGGATGGAGTTTGAAGGTCTCAGTTCAAATAGCAGTTCTCGAAACTGGGTCATTGGGAGCGGCCTTGGTCCTAACTACGGTTCATTCGACTTGTCCGTTGGCGGCGCAAAAGGGGCTAATCCTACAAGTGCAGGTATAAAGTTCAGTGTCCTTTCTTCCGGCAACGTCGGGATAGGAACTACGAGCCCAGGAGTCAAGTTAGATATCTTGGCGACGGGCGGTGTCGCTGGGGCACGAATACTTAGCGGTTCGGCAACTTCAGAAGTTTCATACACGTGGGGACGCATAGGAACAGAGGGTTATTTGGGTGTCGCTGGAAATGCCACCGAACTTTCGAATATTTCGACTGCCGGAGATACTGTCTTGCGCAACTCTACGGAAGACATTATCTTGGCGGCTCGAAATTCGAGTGGCGCGATACGTTTCTCGACAGGTTCGTCTGATTCGGAAAAGATGACGATCCTAAGCGGCGGAAATGTCGGCATAGGGACGACGACACCTTCAAATTCGCTCACAATCTTCAACTCAGGTGATGCTGCTACCGACATCAATGGAGGTCGCCGTTCCGAGTTGTTCCTCCAAACGGATTATGACAACAATGGTACGGCTAATTCGCATGCGGCTATACGTTTCAACATAAGCGGTGGTGATCAGTGGTGGTCGGCCGGAGTGGATAATGGTGATTCGAACAAATTCAAGATCGGATATGCATCTGACTTCACAAACAATGCACTTACCATAAATACTACTGGCAACGTCGGCATCGGGACGACGACGCCGACTGCACAGCTTGCCATAACTACCGTTACTACTGAGGCGCTTCGCGTAAGCGGAATTACTTCTGGGCGCGGAATATTTGCGGACAACGGCTCAAGCAATGGCATTTTCTCGCTCACGCGCCAGGATGATGTGTCTGCAGGAAGCCTCTCTATTTCTGCCTTCGGTGGCATTGGATTCACAGGAAATAGCCAAGCTTATAACAATGCGGTTGCTTCTGGGTATCAGATGTATTTGAGTCCGGCTGGCAACGTCGG
>CAYHNH010000012.1:0-9149 GCA_964358005.1 uncultured Candidatus Saccharibacteria bacterium
TGTTAGGACAAATGAGCGATTTGCCAAAAAGTGACACTGAAGGGTCGATAATCCTATCTATATACATCCTCCTAAGGTTTCCCGGCCCGTCTTTCTGATACATACAAACAGTCTTATCACATTTCCTGCATGAGATACTCAAAAGTCGCGAATAACCTCCGCGTGAGCGTTTATATTTGTCATTTTTGAATTCGACTCTTGCCATCAAGCTATCATACTACAAAATCCCTTATCATTCAGAAAAGGCTTAAGCTGATCATAATTCTTCAACTCATCCTTAGATAGCCATCTAATCTCAGAGTGCTCATTAGGGTCAATATGCACGGAATCACTTATCAGATCAATAAGGAACGGAATAGTGACCCAAGTACCTTCATTGTCATCAAATTGGAATGCTGGCGCCGTTGCAACAATGTTTCCTTCGGCCATTAATTCTTCCTTGAGGTCGGTCAAAATAGTTTCTTCTGCGCTCCCTTTTATATCCATAAAGCCAGCAATAAACTCCCATTGCCCTGGAGCAAACCTCTTTGTATCAGCACGCTTAGCTATAAGGTATTTATCTCCTTTCCTTATAACTGCCGTCACTATTACATAGGTTGCCATCTTAATGTTTATTCAAGAATGAATTCAGGTCCTTTTCCGTCATCCACGTGAGATCATAACCAAATATTTTTTCACTCGAAATCCACTCATACCCCTGCCCCTCACCCAAAACAATCTTGGCAGATTCTGGAATAGACGTGACCAGAAAGACATACCTATAAAAATTGGGCTCAGCTTCATATTCGGCGATGAGCTTGGCTTCACCTGTATCGATACTGATACCGATCTCCTCCTCTAACTCACGTTTGAGCGCCACTTCAGGTGTCTCGCCCGCTTCAACTCCACCCCCAAACAGCCCCCATTTGTTGGGGCTATTCTTGGCATTATCATCGCGGTGCTGCAAAAGTACTCTTCCGCTGACCGGATCCTGAATAATGGAAACGGCTAGCTTGGTCCTGTCATTCATCTAGTAGTTCTTGAGCCTTGCAGCCTGATCGTGCTGACGGATCTTCTCGTGGGCCTTGGCTTCGATCTGACGGATACGTTCGCGAGTGACGCCGAACTCACGGCCTACTTCCTCTAGTGTATGAGTGATGCCATCGTTCAAACCATGACGCATCTCTAGGATCTTGCGCTCCTTCTCTGAAAGGTCATTCAGGATAGCGTTCACCTGGTCGCGCAGGATGCGGCGGGATGACTCCTGGTCAGGCGAGAGGATCTTGTCATCAGGTATGAAATCCTGAAGTGTGGACTTGCTGTCATCGGAGTCGTCGCCAACCGGGCTCTCCAAAGACACCACGTCCTGCTCGATCTTCTCGATCTGATAGATCTTATCCACATCCATACCCATCTCTGTGGCGATCTCATCTGGCAAAGGTTCGCGGCCAAGGTCCTGGAGGAGCCTGCGAACGACCTGCTTGTATTTGGCGATAGTCTCCACCATATGCACCGGCACGCGGATAGTCCTCGACTGATCAGCTAGCGCACGAGTGATGGCCTGGCGTATCCACCATGTCGCATAGGTCGAGAATTTGTAGCCCTTCGTCCAGTCGAATTTGTCGACAGCACGGAATAGGCCGAGGTTCCCCTCCTGGATGAGATCGAGCAAGGTCAGGTCAGGAGAGCGGCCGACATACTTCTTGGCGATAGAGACCACGAGACGCAGGTTGGCCTTGGCGAGGAGATTCTTTGCCTCCATGTCCCCTGCCTGGATGCGCTTGGCTAGCTCCTTTTCCTTAGCGGCATTGATGAGGGGGTACTGACCGATCTCTTTGAGATACATCTGGATCGAATCATAGGCGGAGTCGGCACTGCGGGAGAGGTGCGGGTGCGCCGGCTTCTTGGCTACTGAATCCTCTATCTCGAGCAAGCCTCCGCCCTCCAGGACATCTACGTTCGCCGTCGCGAGCTTGCTATAGAATTCATCGAGAAAAACGATGTCATTTTCGATCTGTGGAAACTCCTTCAATATCTCGTCATAGGTCACGAAACCGCGATCTCGGCCCTTTTGTATGAGCGCTGCAGCCTTTGCCTCGAAATTCTTGCCATTACCGGCAGTTTTGCCGCCTCCCTTGGTGACAGGCTTAGCCTTGGCTGAAGGGCTAGCAGTTGACTGTTTCTTTGGTTTTGATACGCGAGTTTGGGAACGCCGCTTAACGCTGGCAGTGCGGCCTGCTTTCTTTGGTTTGCTCATTTGGGGTTAAGGGAGGTTACGAAGGCTCAATTCTATGTTAAAAGCTTAGTACGCGCAATGGAGGGGGTTTTGGTGCACTTTTAGCCTTTATCTCCTCGATTTGGCTATATCCGCCTTCCTGATCGACAAAACCTGGCATTTCTTGGCCAATTCGGCCACCGCCGCATGGTCGCCGCTGCGCTCCTTCTGCCGTAACTCATTCATCGTAGATATAAGCTCCTCGCTGACAATATCTTCCTCAAAATTAGCCATGAGGTCCTTCATATGCATGTCCCATTTCTCGGGGTGGGCACCGAAGAAAGCATCAGCCTCGAATGAGAGCTCGCTTTCGTTCTGCTTGGTCCTTTCTAGCCGTATCAGATATGAATCCCCTGATATCTTCTTTATCTGCTCTGAATATCCAGCTGCCTGGCCATGTCCAGCCCTTTCCATCAAGGTCATAAGCCCGAACATCCTGCGCTCTACGAGGTCGATGCGGCGCACTTCCTGGCCGCTGCCGGCTCTTACTGCCGCTGGCGGACCCTTATGCGACGGCTGGTTGGATGCTCCCTCAGCCTTTATCTTTTGAACAAGCGTCTTCACATCCTCCCAGATGGCCTGTTCCGGCAGGTTCGCCCTATCGGATATCATCTTCACAAAAAATGCCTTGTCAGTTTCGCTCTCTATGGCAGCCACAAAGGGAAAGACTCTGTCCCGTAGAGCCTTGGGAACCTTCCTAGCTTCTGTCACCTCCCCTAAGACGTTTCCAAGCTCGAACTCAACGATAGGCTTGGTCTTGCGCAGAACATTCTTCCAATCTTCAGGGTTGACTAATATCAGGTCCGCCGGATCCTTCCCGCCCTGTATATCGGCAATCTTTACATCCATTCCGAGCGATAAGGCGATGCCAGCTGCACGCATGGCTGCCTTGCGGCCAGCTGCATCGGAATCAAAAGCAACTATGACATTTTGTGAAAGCCTGCGAATCAGGCCAAGATTGTTTACCACTCCTGATTTATCTGACTCGACGTCCGTCAATGCGGTGCCCGAGGCGGCCACCGCATTCTTGATGCCGGCTTGGTGCGACATGATGAGGTCCATCTGACCTTCGACCAGAATGGAATAATCGAGACGGCGGATATAGCTCTTGGCTTTGTCTAGACCGAATAGAACGGATGACTTGTCGAATATGGGGGTATCCGGGCTGTTCAGGTATTTGGCGGATTTTCCATCATCATTAAGGATACGTCCCGTAAAGGCGATCACACGGCCGCTCGAATCCGATATCGGGAACATCACCCGGCCGCGGAACCGGTCGTAGTAATTGCCGGTGTTGTCCTCGGCTTTCTTGGCTAGGCCGGCTTTCTCTATAAGATTGTTTTGCCATTTCTTGGCGCAAAGATGTCCATAGAGATTACGCCATCCTAGGGGAGCATAGCCTACGCGGAACTCCGCAAGAGTCTTCTCAGACAAACCGCGCTTCTTGGTATATTCCATAGCAGTTGGATCTTTTAACAGCTGTTCCTCAAAGTATTTCGCCGCCTCTTCCATGATCGCGAACAGGTTGTCACGCTCACTGTCGGCCTTCCTGTCGAATACCAAGGGCACTCCGGCCTTCTCAGCCAGCACCTTCAGAGCGCCTTTGAAGTCCAAACCCTCGAACTGCTCGACGAATGAGAAGATATCGCCTTTGGCACCACAGCCGAAGCAATAATATCCGCCTCGATCCGGCGATACAAAAAAAGAAGCCGATTTCTCCTGGTGGAATGGGCACTTAGCCTTGAGCGACTTCCCTGCCTTCTCAAGCTTCACATATGAGCTTATGACGTCTTCTATGGGCAGCCTGGACTTGATCTCCTCTACTGCTGTGCGGTTCATGGGGGCATTATACTCGGGAGCGAGGGGGAATGGAAATCTGTTGGTATGCGAATAAAAAAGACCGCACGCTCTCGGCATGCGGTCAGCGATCGGGCACCTGCAGTCACTTCTCCGTCATCACGGGTAGCGCCATTACTCCCGCCAACAGGTCCAGACGGACGCTGATATGGGCGGATTTGAAGAGGAGCTCACGAGTCCGACCGTCATCGAAGAAGAAGTCAAACATCGATTTCGCCTTGTCAAACAGGCGATCGATCTCGACCTTAATCCCGGGAAGGCTCGCCTCGCCCTCAGAGATCTTCGTCCTGAGCGATTCGGCCATGCCCTCGACGTCGACTTCGCGCAGGTAGGTGGTGGCCTTCAGATGTCCGAGCCGCAGGAGAGCGGTCCGAACGTTCTCGATGGCCTGCTTGGTGCCGACATAATCGGCCATGATCCGCTTGATCCTGTGCTTGGCCTGGGCGGCCTGCACTTCGGCGGTAGCCGCCGGGTGGACGCCGAGCTCCGAGCAATCAAGATAATATTGGGCGACGATGTCCCTCCAGGCGGCATCCCAGCGTCCCTCGGCCTTCTTGATGCGAAGGTGCGCGAGGATGATCGCGAGGATGCATGCCACCCCTGCCACAGTGAACCCGAGATGCGGGTCCATGAGAGTGAAAAGGACGGCCAGGAAACCAGCGCCAACGACGATCCAGGAGGTCCATTGGCGGTTTTCGCCCTTGTTCCGAAGAAGCATGGCGTTTTGTCCATCCAGAGGCATCTTCTTGACCATGATGAGTAGGACACGGGGATCGATCACCGTGCCATGCCTAACGTTTGGGTTCTGCATTTTGACGAGCTCCAGTTGAAACTGAGGTTGATGGTTGTGATATCTAGCAACATTTTTAACACATTCAAAGATAGTATGTCAATGTAGCAAAAGCAGCCCTACTGAGGGCTGCTTTTGCTTTTATCCAAAATATTACTTTACTACTCTTCTGACCCCACTGCCCCACCTCCGAACGCATCGTCTATCATCTTCTTTTTCGGCGATCCGGCAAAGCCAGAGCCGGCTGGCACCAGACGGCCTATGATGACGTTCTCCATGAGGCCAGACAGGTCGTCAGAGGCTCCACGGACGGCATTGGCAATGAGAACGCGAGTAGTGTGCTGGAATGATGCGGCAGAGAGGAAGCTCTTCCTAGAGAGCGAGGTCTCGGTGATGCCCATCACCAGCCTTTCTGCCTTTGCCAGCTCGATACCAGCATTCTTGGCCAGCGTATTCTCCTCATCAAGCTGGATGTCATCTACAATCATACCCTCAGTGAGATTGGTCTCGCCGGCGAGAGTGACACGGCGGCGAGAGAACATCTGCTTCACGATGAGCTCAATATGCTTCCTAGACACAGTCTCGCCCTGAAGCTCATAGATCTTACCGACTTCTGTAATGACATACTCCTTGGCGCGCTCTTCGCCGCCATTATCGAACACTTCGTCGATATCAGCAGAGCCGTCAGTTAGGAGATCGCCTTTCTTCACGCGATCACCTGATTTGACCATGGTGGTGCGGCGGTACGAGAATGTATATTCGACTTCCGAGGCTTTCTTTGGAGATTTGGACTTATCTTCGATGTCCGGCAATACCTTGATGAGCTTCTCCTTACCGAGATCCTTCACCTCAGATACTACGCCGTTCACTGTGGCAACGACAGCCGGAATCTTCGGGCGACGCTTTTCGAAGACTTCTTCGACGCGAGGAAGGCCCATGGTGATGTCGCCACCCGCAGATGCCGCTCCACCAGCGTGGAATGTGCGCATTGTTAGTTGAGTGCCAGGCTCTCCGATTGCCTGAGCTGCTATGGTGCCGACAGCTTCGCCGAGGCCGATGAGCTCATTCCTACCAAGATCCAGGCCGTAGCACTGCCTGCAGACGCCGCGAATAGTCTTGCATGATAGAGGCGACCGAACCTTTACTTCATTGACGCCGCTTTCCTCGACTGAATGAGCATCAGCCTTGGAGAGCAAATGTCCCTTCTTGAAGGTGATCTTTCCATCAGCAGTCTTTATGTCCTCCGCTATGATCCTGCCGCGGATGTTCTTCGAGAGCGGGATATTCATGCCCGAAGCAGTGGTCTTGTATATGACGATGGAATCCTTGGTTCCGCAATCGTCTTCTGAGACGACGACATCCTGGGCGACCACGAACAGCTTGCGAGTCAAGTAACCTGCCTTCGCGGTATTCAAGGCCGTATCTGTGAGACCCTTACGCGAACCGTGAGTGGTGATGAAATATTCGATCGGTGTAAGACCTTCCTTGGCGCAGGACAAAACTGGGAATTCGATGGTCTCTCCTGAAACTGAAGCAATGAGTCCCTTCATGCCTGCCATGATAGTGATCTGGGATAGCGAGCCACGGGCTCCGGAGGTCACCATGTCATAGACTGGTCCCATCTTGTCGAGCGATGCTGGCATGGACTTCTCCACCTCGCCCTTGGCTGCCTGCCAAATCTCGACGTGTTTCCTGATGCGCTCTTCCTCTGTGAGGAGACCTTCGTTGAACTGGCTCGTGACTACTTCGGCCTGGACCTTGGCCTTGTCGATGGTGACATACTTGGACGGAGGGATCATGATGTCATCGATACCCCAGGTCGTACCAGAATAGGTGGCATATCCGAAACCGAATGTCTTGACACGGTCGAGGATGGGGGCGATCTTGTTAGCGCCGTAGAGGTTGATCATATCATCGATGATGATCGCGAGCTTCTTCCTGCCGACCTCCTCGTTTATGAACATGTAATCCTCCGGGAGGACGCCGTTCATGAGGATGCGACCGACCGTCGTCTCAAACAATTTTCCATCGTATGCGACATATTTCTTATTCGCAGGCGCGAGGACTTTGACCTTAGCGCGGAGATCGATACCGTTGAATGAGTGCGCGAGCGCAGCGGCGTCCGGAGACTCGAAGACCTTGCCTTCGCCTTTGGTTCCCGGAGCGATCTTGGTCACCCAGAAACACCCCAGAACTATATCGAGCATCTTTGCCGCGACTGTAGGGTCATTGTTACCAGGCTTTAGGATATTCTTGTCTGCTGCCATGATCTCCTTGGCTTCCATCTGAGCCTCCTCGGAGAGAGGGACGTGAACTGCCATCTGGTCGCCGTCGAAGTCAGCGTTGAAAGCTGTACATACGAGAGGATGGACTTGGATGGCATTGCCTTCGATGAGGATAGGCCTGAATGCCTGGATACCGAGGCGGTGAAGTGTGGGGGCGCGGTTCAAGAGCACATACTTTCCTTTGATGACTTCTTCGAGGATTTCCCAGACCTCCTTGGCGCCATCGTCTATGAGACGGTTGGCACCGCGGATGTTATAGGCGAGTTCCCTTTTGAGGAGCCCGGAAATGACGAACGGGCGGAAGAGCTCGAGAGCCATGTGCTTCGGCAGACCACACTCATCGAGCTTAAGCTCAGGACCGACAACGATCACTGAACGGCCCGAGTAGTCCACGCGCTTACCGAGGAGGTTCTGGCGGAAAAGGCCGCGCTTGGACTTGAGCGAGTCTGACAACGACTTAAGCGCGCGCTTCTCACGTGCCAGAGCGGCGGCTCCTGCGGAACTCGAGTGACGAATGGAGTTGTCGATGAGGGCGTCTACTGCCTCCTGGAGGATGCGTTTCTCATTGCGGAGGATGACTTCAGGGGCATTAATTTCTTTGAGTTTCAAAAGGCGGTTGTTGCGGTTGATGACGCGGCGGTAGAGATCGTTGACATCCGAAGTCGCATAGCGGCCGCCATCAAGGGCGACCATCGGGCGAAGGCCAGGCGGGATGACCGGGATACGGATGAGGAACATCCATTCTGGACGAACCTTGGCCTTGATCATCTGCTTCACCAGCGACAGACGCTTCGAGAGCTTCTCGCGATCGGCTGATCCAGCATCCTCGTAAGCGGCTTCGAGCTCGATCTGAAGCTTCGGCAGGTCGATCTTCTTCAGAAGGTCGAAAATAGCTTCTGCGCCGATCGTAGCCTCGAAGAATGCTCCGTATTTGACTGCGTATTTGTGATATGTGACTTCGTCCATGACAAAGCCAGGACTGAGAGACTCTATCTCTCGACGGGCAGACAAAAGGAGTTCCTTCAAAGCTTCCTTGGTCTTATCGTCCTGAGAGGTTTTAACCTTGTTCTTGTATTCGGCATCGAGCTCCTTCAAGAATTTTGCCTTCTCGCCTTCCTGAACCTTGATGACCATGTAGCCGGCGAAGTAGACGACCTTCTCGAGATCGGATGTCGTCATTCCGAGGATGAGGCCGATGCGGGAAGGAACTGAGCGGAGGAACCAGATATGAGAGACGGGAGTAGCGAGCTCGATGTGACCCATGCGTTCGCGACGAACGATGGAACGAGTTATCTCGACGCCACACTTCTCACAAACTAGGCCCTTGTAACGGATGCCACGGTATTTTCCACAGTAACATTCATAGTCTCGGTCTGGACCGAAGATCCTTTCATCGAATAGACCGCTCTTCTCCGAACGCTGGGTGCGGTAGTTGATTGTCTCGGGCTTGGTGACCTCGCCATATGACCACTCGAGGATCTTGTCCGGCGATGCAAGCGAGAGCTTGACCTGATCGAACTGCACGGGATCTATAGCTTTCTTCGTTGTGATGGTTTGCATGGTAGTTATAGATTATTCCTCGTTAGTAGTAATGGGCCTGTTCACTAATTCTACGTTGAGCGCCAAGCCGCGGAGCGTCTTCAGGAGCACATTGAACGATGCCGGCAGATTCGGAGCTCGCATCTTCTCGCCCTTCACGATGGCATCGAATGTAGCCGAGCGGCCGATGATATCATCAGACTTGACCGTAAGGATTTCGCGGAGAGTGTGAGCCGCGCCGTGCCCGAGGAGAGCCCAGACTTCCATTTCTCCGACGCGCTGCCCTCCACCCTGCGCCTCGCCAGCGGCCCGCAGTTGTGGATCAACGCAGAGCGGCGAGCCGATGGCGAGCAGTCGCTCGAGGTCTTCACGTGGAAGCTGTGGCAGTTGAAGAGCGACCCCACGCAGGGTGTGAACCCCGGCA
>CAYHNH010000013.1:0-8800 GCA_964358005.1 uncultured Candidatus Saccharibacteria bacterium
GCTTGCCGCCAGAACAGAGGATTCAACAAAACAAGTCAAAAGGCGCCTTTTCAGGCGCTTTTTGCTATGCGATAATTGAGAGGTCGCCAAATCTTATTCTTAGCTAACTTTAATGGAACCTCAAAATACCGTCCCCGCTCCCGTCGTCCCAGCTCCGCTCCTGTCAGCTCCTCTTATCGGCCCCATCTCCCTATGGCGCTACGCTTGGGGCAAATATAGGGCGAACTGGAAGCCTCTGACTACGATCATCCTATTGCCTTACGCGGCCACTTATATCGGCCTGGGACTCATGGCCATAGAGACATTGCCATTTACCATCCTGGGAGGGCTGGTCATGTTCGTCGGCGTAGTGCTCACCATGGCGGCTTATGTCGGTCTCATGGACGCTTCGGTCAAGCTCGGTTCGGATGTGCCGCTACCTCACCTCACGGATCAATACCGCACTGGATTCAAGCTCTTCTGGGGCTTTGTCCTCCTGGGCATCATCCAATATGCAGTGATGGCCGGATCCCTAGTCCTATTCATCATACCTGCAGTGATAGTTTCCATTTACACGTCTTTCGCATTCGTCGCCTATGTCGCTGATGGCAAGAAATCTATCTCAGCATTCACGGAGAGCTTTGCCGCCGTGAGGGGCAGGTGGTGGAAGACTCTAGGCAGGATCCTTTTCCTCGTCCTCGTGCATATAGCAGTGATGCTCATCATAGTAGGCATACGTTTCCTCGCATCGCTCCTCTTCGGTTACAAGTTCGGCAGTGGACCAGACGTAATAGTAGGAACGCTTCTCCAGGTGGTCGTAGCCTTGGTCCTCATCCCAGTAGTCATCCTGTATGTGACCAAGCTCTACCAATCGCTCAAAGAGACGCGGGCCGATCTGCCGACGAAGACATTCAAGAATTGGCTCGTAGCCTTTATAGTTATAGGGGTGCTAGCTATCATATCTCTGCCTGTAGTGATGGGGACTGTGATCAAGGCCCAGCTCGATGCCAAGGCCCAGCTCGACGCTGGGGTTGGTTTGGAAAATAAATAGCTATGTCCGCATGGTCTAGTAGAAGGAAATCGCTGTTCGCATTGATAGTCATAATGGCGCTGGCCATCCTTATAGGCGTGCCGGCCTTCCAGCTGTTCTATGAGGCCCCCGCTTGTAACGATAATAAGAAGAACGGCGACGAGCAGGGCATAGACTGCGGCGGATCATGCACCAAGCTCTGCTCAAATGCATTCCTGGATATACCATCGCCGGCATGGGTGCGTTTCAAGGAGACGGCGCCAAATATCTACAACGCCGCCGCCTATATCATAAACCCCAATCCGAAGGCCGAGATCAAACGATTGCCATACAAGCTTGTGCTGTTCGATAAGAACGCCACTGAGATCGCGGTCAGATCTGGGGTTTTCAATCTGTCCGCAGGCCGCAACACTCTAGTCTTCGTTGGTGGGATATCAGTCAAGAACTACGTGCCTGTCAGGGCCGTGCTGGAATTCGACAAGACCCCGGAATGGATGTCGGCCACCGACCGTCTGACTGGTTTGAACATAACGGGCAAGAAATACGATGAGGACGATCTGGGGTCTTCTGCAGATATAACGCTCGAGAACAGGAGTGCCGCGCCCCTACGGGATATCGCAGTCTATGCCATCCTCAAGGATGCCGATGATAATGTCTTGGATTTTTCCAAGACCGTAGTTGACGAGATAGCTCCTCAAGCCTCGGCGCTGGCGCCTTTTACCTGGCCGTCTTCCCATGGAGGCAGGGTGATTTCCCTTGAAGTCCTGGCTGTGCCAGAATAGGGGCATGAAGCCCACACCGCGCGTCGATTGGTGGCTCTTAGGAGCCATAGCCCCCATACTCCTGGCCGGACTGTCGACGATGTATTCCTTCACTGGCGACAACTCGTTCGCCAGCCATCAGGTGATCTGGATCGCCATCGGTCTGGCAGTCTTTTTCGGACTGAACTTCATAGATTTCAGATTCTTGCGCTCGACCTGGGTGTCGGTGGCGCTATTTTTAATCTCGGTCGCTCTACTGGGATCCCTCTATTTCATAGGCAAGGCTTCGCACGGCGCGGAGAACTGGCTGTCATTCGGGCTTTTCTCTGTCCAACCATCGGACCTGGCCAAGCTCTCGCTCATCGTCATACTCTCGAAGTACTTTTCCCGCCGGCACATAGAGATAGCCAACGTAAAGCACATCGTTGTTTCGGGCATATACGCACTTGTCTTTTTCGTGATGGTGCTGGTCCTTCCAGATCTCGGCTCTGCTATCATCATGTTCCTCCTATGGCTCTCTATGATCCTAATCTCGGGAGTCTCCAAGAAGCATCTATTCGTCATGCTGGCTCTAGGCGCCGTCTGCTTCTCGCTGCTCTGGTCATTCGGCTTCAAGGAATACCAGAAGAATCGCATCCGCACTTTCATAGATCCCTACGCCGACATCCACAAGACCGGCTACAACGCCTATCAGTCGACGATAGCGGTAGGCTCGGGCGGCTTCATGGGCAAGGGGCTGGGCTATGGCACGCAGTCTCGCTTGAAATTCCTGCCGGAATACCAGACTGACTTCATCTTTGCCGCCTATGCGGAAGAATGGGGCTTCGCTGGGGTGGTCATATTGCTCGGCTTGTACGGGATAGTCATCTGGAGGGTACTAGTGAATGCAATGCGCGGCGACACCAATTTTGAGATACTTTTCGGCATAGGGACGGCCATATACTTTATCGTGCACATAGCAGTGAACATCGGCATGAATATGCAGCTCTTGCCCGTGACTGGTACGCCGCTGCCTCTCATGAGCTACGGTGGCACGCACATAGTGAGCGAGTTCGCCCTGCTGGGGGTCCTCTTGTCCATGCGGAGATACGCCCGGCCGGCTCACAAGGACACGGTCAAGAATGAGCTGCTGCTGAATTAGTCTGCTTAAAATCTTTGGACTTATGCCTATGCCGTGTAGATGGCCTCGATCTTTGCGAGCATCTGGCCGAATGAAAAATCCCTGGCGACTTTGTCGTGGAGAGCCGCGCCGTATTTCCTGCGCTCCTCGGGATGCTCGATCATGAAGAGCAGGGCATGTCCTAGCTCGCGTGAATTCTTGGGCTGAATGAGGAGCCCCGACTGGGCGTCATGAATGATGTCAGGAATGCCGCCGACTGTGGTGGACACTACAGGCAGTCCCGCCATACCGGCCTCTAGGAGGGTGATGGGCAGGCCTTCCTTCAGAGAGGGAAGCGTAAAGATAGAAAATGCCTTGAGGTATTCGGCCGCATGATCGACTGTTCCCACGAGGAACACGTGACGTTCCAGGCCTTTTTGTGCGATGAGGTCCTGAAGCCGTGCCTGCTCCTCGCCCTCGCCGATCACGATGCAGAGAGCTGTCGGATGCGATGCTGCGACTTCTTCCATGGCCTCGATGAGGTACGAGAGACCCTTATTGCGGTGGAGCTCGGCTATCGTACCGATCACCGTGGATTTGCCCAGCTCGGCCGGAGTGACACCTATCTTCCTGGCCATGAACTGTTTGGCCCCGTCGATCGAGACCAGAGTGGCCGGCTGGATGCCGAGCGGAATGAGAACCAGTCGCGACGCCATGCCTGGCAGTTTCAAGGCCTGATCATGATCATGCCGGCTGATGACGATGACTTTGTGGCAGAGAAGGGCAGTGATCCACGAGAAAAAGATGATCCAGAGGCGCTCAAAGAACGGACGCTCCTCATTCCAGGTCCAGCCGTGGACAGTCAGGACGATCTTCTTCACGCGAAGCAGGCGACCGCATAGGGCACCGAGTCCAGCGGCCTTCGGGCTGTGAAGATGCAGGATGTCCGGCCGCTCATTGCGGATGATATTCCAGATAGCGCGCAGGGATCCGGCATCCTTGCGTATCGAAATGTCACGGGCCATATCTATGACCGAATGGGTGAATATCCCCGCGGCCTCGAGGCGCTCCTTGAGGACTCCCGCGCCACCAGCGGCGGCTCGGACTTCGTACCCGCGCTCTTTCATGGCCAGAGCCAGATCGTACATATGACGCTGGGCTCCGCCCCAATTGGACTTCGTGATTAAATAGAGTACTTTCACAAAAATACGTTACCACATCTAGGTTTTTTAATCGAGCCTCTTGAATAAAGTCTTCATTCGTGGTAATGTGTGACGCATGACCAGAATAGCTATGTCCCGCCGCACATCGCTCCTTATCGTCGGCGACCTATTGGCCTATATATTCTCGCTTATATTGACCCTGGCGGTGCGTTACGGGCATGTCCCGGATAGCACGCTTTTCTTCAGCCACATAGGTCCGTTTTGCATACTTTTTGTCATTTTCGTGATCGTCGGCATGGCTGTCGGCCTGTATGACAAGAGGGCGGCATTCATGAGGAGCCGGGTGAGCGCTCTCATCGTCCAGGCCCAGATCATCAATGTCATCTTCGGCATAGTCTTCTTCTACTTCGCGCCGGTCGCTATAGCTCCGAAGGCCAACCTTTTCATATACTTCATCATCTCTACGGCGGCGCTATACGTCTGGCGTAGCATCATGTTCCCGGTGGTAGTGAGCGGCCGCAAACAGACCGGCGTGATCATCGGCTCTGGTGATGACGTCGAAGACCTCTACGAGGAGATAAACAAGGACGGCAAATACGGCCTGATCTTCAGGGAGAAGCTGGCACCGGAGCATTCTGCGGAAAAGATGAGCGCCATGATCACCGAGGCGGTCAAGAAGACTGGCGCCTCGGTCCTCATCGCTGACTTGCGCAACCCTGACATAGAAGGGGCGATGTCTTCGATGTACTCGCTCATATTCTCTGGCGTCCAGGTGATGGATGTGAGCTCTCTCTATGAGGCAGTGTTCGACCGCATACCGCTCTCGCTCGTGGGCAAGAGGTGGCTAGTCGAGAATTCAGTGGTGGCCGTGGGCCAGAGCCGCGCCTACGACCTTTTCAAGAGGGCGATGGACATCGTCATAGCTACGATAGTCGGCATAGTCTCGCTCATACTCTATCCCTTCATCATGATCGCCATAAAGCTCGATGACGGCGGCAAGCTCTTCGTTGTCCAGGAGAGGGTTGGCAAGAATGGCAAGACCATCAAGATCATCAAATTCAGGAGCATGACTGCAAATGATCAGGGAGTATATGGCACAGGCCAGAAGACGGCGCAGACCATCACCAAGGTAGGCCGGGTGATCCGCCTGACCAGGCTGGATGAACTGCCACAGCTCTGGAGCGTGCTCAAGGGCGAACAGTCCCTCATCGGACCGCGGCCGGAATTGCCGGCTTTGGTCAAGATATATGAGGAGGAGGTGCCGTATTACAACGCCCGCCACCTGATCAAGCCGGGACTCTCAGGTTGGGCGCAGATATACCACAAGGCGCACCCTCACCATGCGGTGGCCATAAACGACACTCGCGACAAGCTCTCCTACGACCTTTTCTATGTAAAGAACCGCTCTCTAGCGCTCGACATAAAGATCGCTCTCCAGACCTTGCGTGCCCTCATCTCCCGACAGGGTGTATAAACACGGCCTGCCAGTTGATGTATAATCAGCCGCATGAAAAAAAAGAAGGGCCAAAAAACAGCTGTAGCTATAGTCACTGGCGGCGCTGGCTTCCTGGGGTCTACATTGGTCCCCATGCTCATGGCAGAGGGCTATGAGGTCCATGTGATCGACAACCTGGTTTCAGGGAAGCGCGCACATGTGCCGAAAGGCGCCAAGCTGCATGTAGTCGATATAAGAGATGCGTCGAAGCTGGAAAAGATTTTCAGGTCTATAGGTTCCGTGCATTGTGTCTTCCATCTTGCGGCTTTGCCCAGAGTCCAATTCTCTATAGATCATCTGAAAGAGGCCCATAGCGTCAATGTCGAGGGGCTTCTTAATGTTTTTGAAGCTGCGAGAAAGTTCAAGGCTAGAAGGATCGTCTATTCGGCTTCGAGCTCCGCTTATGGCGACCAGACCGTCATGCCATTGAGGGAAAGCATGGCACCGAATCCGAAGAGCCCCTATGCATCCCAGAAGTTGTTCGGAGAACTTATGGCCAAGCAATATAGTCTGCATTATGGCGTGGAGACAGTGTCTTTGAGGTATTTCAATATATTTGGTCCGAATTTTGACCCAAATGGTCCTTACGCTATGGCCATAGGCAAGTTTTTGACTGCGCGCAATAATGACGAGCCGTTGACTGTGACCGGCGATGGCGAACAAACTCGCGACTGCGTGTACGCTACGGATGTCGCTAGAGCCAACATTCTGGCGATGGAGAGCAGGAAAGTGGGGAAGGGCGAAGTCGTAAATGTTGGAAGTGGAAAGAACTACAGCATCAATGAGATCGCTAGGCTCATTGGCGGTAAGATCAAGCATATTCCTGCAAGGATAGAGCCGCGCGACACTCGTGCCGACATCAGGCTTGCGAAGAGGTTGCTTGGCTGGCGGCCGCGGGTATCTCTGAGGGAAGGCATCGCCGCACTCAAAAAAGAGTTGGGAATCAAATAAGTGGGGTTCAAATAAAAAACGGATTTGGATGGCCGGTGGGAGGTAAGGTTGTTCGAACCCCCTCTAAAATTTTATTGACACTATCTCACCAGATGTTTTGAAATCAACACATTTGTTGGATTTTATTTTCTAAACCAGTAAGCAAACTTGTTGATTTCAGAACAAATATATAAGTGTGTAAATGAAATTTTTTAGGGAAAACGAAAGCTCTTCCCCCGGCTGTGTCGCCGCACGTGCACGGTCACTCGTTGCATATTTGTTGCGAAAATCTAAAAAACCCATATAATACGGCATTATGTTAAAACAGCGAGCCAAGGCCTTCTATGTCATAGTTATCGCTGTCCTAATAGGCTATTTCGTCTACTCGACCAACGGTCCTGATTCTTCCAGACCATTCCGCCTGGGCCTCGATCTTTCGGGAGGTGCCCACCTTGTCTATAAGGCCGACGTCTCCAAGCTCAAATCAGCCGACATCGCCGAATCCATGACTGCGCTGCGCGATTCCGTGGAGCGCCGCATAAACGTCTTCGGTGTCTCCGAACCCCTAGTCCAGACACAGCAGAACGCGACTCTAAGCTCCGCCGAAGCCGCATACAAGCTCATCGTCGAGCTCCCGGGCATCACTGATACCAAGGAAGCCGCGGCCGCCATCGGTGCGACGCCTAACCTGGAATTCCGCCTGGCCAGCACCACCGAGCTCGAAAAAGCCCGGAATACCATCGTGTCGACCGGCACTACCACTCCTATCGAACTCGATCAGTCATACTTGAGCAATTTCAAGCCGACAGGTCTCACTGGCGCGACGATCGCCCGAGCTTCTCTCGGCTTCGACCAGACTACGAACCAGCCTATCGTCCAACTTACATTCACTGACGAAGGCCGGACTCTCTTTTCCAGTGTGACCCGCGACAACACTGGCTACTTGCTCGGCATATTCCTAGACGGCGTGCTCATAGAAGCTCCAGTCATCCGTGAGCAGATCCCCAATGGCTCCGCGCAGATAAGCGGAGGATTCACTTTGCCGACTGCCCAGACTCTGGTGCGCAACCTGAATTTCGGAGCCTTGCCGATACCGATAAGCCTCATCGCCGAGAATACCATCGGCCCTACTCTCGGTCAGCAGGCAGTGAGGGGAGGCATATTAGCTGGCATCGTTTCTTTTATCATCATCGGACTCTTCCTGATCATCTGGTACCGCCTGCCCGGCCTAGTAGCGACGATCGCACTCGCTATATACACGGTGATCATGCTAGCCATATTCAAGATCCTGCCGGTCACGCTAACGGCCGCCGGCATAGCGGGCTTCATCATCACTATCGGCATGGCCGTGGATGCGAACATCCTCATCTTCGAGCGCATGAAGGAGGAGACCGCCCGTGGCCGCGGAGTCTGGGACGCCATGCATGAGGGCTTCCACCGAGCCTGGCCGTCTATCCGCGACTCGAACGTGTCGTCCATCATTACCGGCATTATCCTCTACAAGTTCGGCAGCAGCTCGGTCATCACCGGCTTCGCTCTGGTCTTCATCATCGGCGTCTTGGTGTCGATGTTCACAGCCATCACGGCTTCGCGTCTGATGCTGTATGCCATATCGCCGTCGCCTAAGTCGTCGTCGCCTACGCCTAAAATAATCAAATAAATATATGTGGGTAGTTAAAAACAGAAAGGTATTCTATACAATCTCAGCGGTGCTGGTCATAGCATCGATCGTCTCTATGACTGTCTGGGGGCTCTTGCCAGGCATAGATTTTACCGGCGGCACGCTAGTCGAGATCTCATATGAGGGCCCGCGCCCGGCCCAGGCTGACGTAGCGGCGGAGCTTGTGAAGATAGACTCGAATGTATCGATCCGCCCGAGCTCCGGGGCTCTCGGCAAGGATGCCTACATAGTTCGCATGAAGGCCGTGGATGCTAGCGAAAAGGAGGCTGTTTTGACGGCGCTTTCATTGAATGGTGCGGCACCGACTACTCTGAATGCCTTTGACTCCATCGGCCCTGTTCTAGGCTCAGAGGCCCTGCGCAAAGCTCTCTGGTCTATCGTTCTGGTCATATTGGCTATAGTCATTTATATAACTTTCGTTTTCAGGAAAGTCTCTGACCCGGTACCCTCATGGAAATATGGTCTGACGGCTATCATCGCTCTGGTCCACGATGTCATCATTCCGGCTGGTGTATTCTCGGTCTTGGGACATTTCGCCGGATATGAGGTGGACACTCTGTTCGTCACCGCTCTGTTGGTCGTGCTGGGATTCTCTGTGCATGACACCATCGTCGTCTTCGACCGCGTGCGCGAGAACCTGCGCGTGAATAGCGGCAAGGATA
>CAYHNH010000014.1:0-3150 GCA_964358005.1 uncultured Candidatus Saccharibacteria bacterium
CTTGGCTTTGCCACAGATTAATTTTTTAAAAGATGACCCGCCACCCCCATTTATTTCCATCTATCTTGTTTTTTACTGGACCATACTTGCCCTAAGTCTTCATTATCTTCTCCGTAAAATAAATCGAGTCCGAGAGCTTACTAGACATACCAATAAGCACGTGTGATACTCGCGCGAGACTAAAAGCCCTTTCAACCAACTATTCAATCGGCCATGGAGGTACGAAATGAGAAAGACCGAAAAAAGAGGATCGGCCTTACCTACTCCGCTTGGGTTCCCTAATAAGCACGGCAAGTACCGACTCTTAACGATTGAAGAGGAGCAAGAACTTGGTCGCGCAAGCATCAAGGGCAATCTGCGAGCGCGCAATATACTCGTCTGTCACAATCTTCCTCTCATTCTATGTATTGCAAAAGAGTTCGCTAATCGGAGTCATTTTCTGGAAATGTCTGACTTGATTCAAGAAGGTAACTTGGGCCTTATAAGAGCAGCGGAGAAATTCAATCCTGCCAAGGGCAAGTTTTCAACCTATGCTATATGGTGGATTCGTCACTACATTGGTCGTGAGCTGGATAACCATGGCCGTACGGTCCGTGTTCCTGTGCATGTGCTAGGAAACTACCGAGCCATTAATGTAGCAGCCGCAGAAATCGCTTGCAGTAGTGGAACTGTCCCTTCCGCACAAGTAATCGCGGATCGTCTCAAGATGTCGATTGGAGTAGTCCGAGAAACTCTAGAGAAAATAAGTTCAAACGCGATTGTTTCGCTCGATGCGCAACTCGTCGATAAACATGGGAGTGACCTAATGTCGACACGTCATGACATTCTTCCTGACAAAGACGCGATGGATCCAATAAACATCATCGCGGCGAAGCAAGAACTTGAGATGGCCTATGTCATGACTGAGAAAATCTTCAAGATCGTGAGAGAGTTATCGGGGGAAAAACAAGCCCGCAATATCGCGATCTTCAAAGAACTGCTCGGATTCAATATCGAAGGAGAGAGGAAAAAGTTAACACAAACTTGTCAAGAATTTGACCTAAATCGATCCAGCATCTATGCTCTTCTGAACAAAGTCTTCAATAGATTGAGAACTCAAAGCATTGAGATGGATCTGGAGAAACTAGAAGGGTACCCTTTGCGCATTCAAGGACTCGAGAAGCTCACCAGTATGTCAAGAGAGGTGCGTATCTAAAACTTAATACCGAGGGCCGCTGTTACAGGCGGCCCTCTTTTTATATAGACTGCTAGTACTTACTCAGCGGGACTGCGTTTTCACACTAGACTAAGTAGTTCGGCGGCGGCCATGCATGCAAAAGCATAGCTAGAAAAATATAGAAGAGTAGATGAATCGCATAGGAATATACGAAACCTCCTCGCACCCGCACGATAAGATACGGGAACACGAGCGCCGAGAGAAATGATCCTATGGTCATAATCAATGCATAGGCTGTTACCGTATCGGGGATTGAAAAGAGAAGGAGGTGCGCGCCGCCGAAGCAAAACGCGAAGCCAATGATCACTTTTTTAAGAGAATGGAGTCTGAAAGAAAGCACCAGCACGAGGACCGTGATGAGCAGCTGCTGCATCAGGACTTCAGCGGATTTTGGAAGGAAATACCATGGATTTGCAAACAGGATATCCGTCGAGGGAGTGAGATGGAAACCGCTTAACGCCGGCAGAAATGAAAATACATAGAGTAGTCCCCATACGAGCGCCCCGAACCCGAGACTCAAGACGACATAGAGCCAGATTTGATTACGTACCGGCAGCCATAAAGCGAACAAATCCCAAAAATAGAAAAGGGTTATTCCTGCCCACGATAAAAAATAAACAGCAATGACTATCGGCGACGTATTGTAGCTGAGCCCCAGACCAAGTGCGGGAAATATGAGAAAGTACCCGAGGTTGGCAAATAACCACAATCCGGCCATTTCGCCAAAAATCATGTGCAACGGATCCGTAAGATGATGCGGTAAAACTTTTTCTGACGGCATTGAGCGGATTATACGTCAGAAAAGAAAACTTAGGGGAATACGATCCTCAATCAAGGTATACTGAAAATATGATGGCAAGAATCAGGAAAGCAATACAGCGTATAACGCCGAGCCAGTGGATGACGCTCGGTGGGATTACTTTGAGTATCGCTCTTGTAGGCGGCATGGCATGGTACGGATACGCACGTCTCACTACCCTTTCAGAACAAGTCGCGCAGCTAGACACGAAAATTGAGATGCGACTTGCGTCGACTACCGAACTTTTACAGAACAACATCGCAGAGGCGACCACCTCGCTCGGGAACGAGATACAGCAAGAGAAGCAGATTGTCCAAGAACAGTTGGGCGGCGTCAAAAGTCAGGTCGGCTCCATTACCGGAACTATCACGGATCTACAAAAATTAAGTAGAATTGATCCGGAGCTCCTCACCAAGTATTCAAAGGTCTTCTTTCTTAGTGATACCTATGCGCCCGCGCGGCTTGTCGACATTCCTCCCGCTTATGCCTACAGAGAGACGAGATCGCTTCAAATAATCCCGGAAGTACTTCCGTACTTGCAACGGATGCTTGATCAAGCCAAGACTGACGGTGTCGAGCTCTACGTCGACTCAGCATATCGTTCATTTGCCAGTCAAAAATCGCTCAAAGGACAATATACGGTTACCTATGGCGCTGGCACGGCGAACCAATTTTCTGCGGAGCAAGGCTACTCTGAGCATCAGCTCGGCACCACTGTAGATCTCATTACGACCGGCACGGAAGGAGAGCTCGCAGGGTTTGATACAAAACCTGCCTATGCTTGGGTTACCGCTAATGCTCATCGCTACGGCTTCGTCCTCTCCTATCCTAAGAACAATGGCTACTATATGTTTGAACCCTGGCACTGGCGCTTCGTCGGTGTAAAGCTTGCGACCGATCTCCACGTATCGAATGCGTATTTTTACACGTTTGATCAGCGCATCATCGATACCTATCTCATTTCTCTGTTCGATTAAACGTACGCAGCCAAAATCCCGTCCCGCCCCATACTGGAACATAGCTCCCTATTTTGGTCCTATGTATTGAAAGCGCGAGCGCTTTGCTCTCAATCGATGTGCCGATACGGCCTGCGAGCGAGCGCATGTAAGTCCCCGACGCACAAACTACCTTCAAA
>CAYHNH010000015.1:0-3046 GCA_964358005.1 uncultured Candidatus Saccharibacteria bacterium
GTGCTACGATTCGCCCATGGTATATCGAGTTCCAGAAGAGGTTTCAGTAGTCGGAGATGGTCTACGGCAGGCTGGGTTTGAATCCTACCTCGTAGGTGGCTGCGTCCGCGACCTTATCATCGGGCGTGAACCTAAGGACTGGGATATCACTACAAACGCTACACCGGATCAGATTCAGGGCCTATTTCCTGACTCTTTTTATGAAAACGACTACGGTACGGTAGGTATTAAGACGAATTCAGAGGATTCGCGACTAGCGGTGGTTGAAGTGACTCCTTATCGCACAGAGTCCGTCTATTCCGACAAACGCCGACCGGACAAAGTAGAATTCGGCACTTCCCTACTGGAAGATCTCGCGCGACGCGACTTCACCATCAATGCCATCGCCCTAGAGGACTCTAAAGGACACGTAGTTGACCCGTACGACGGTCAAAAGGACATAAAGGACAAAGTGGTGCGTGCCGTTGGTAACGCCTCTGAGCGCTTCAATGAGGACGCTCTACGCATGTTGCGGGCCGTTCGTTTGATTGCGGAGCTCGAATTCGGCATAGAAAGCAATACCGCAGCCGCGATAAGCGAAAATAGTGAGCATCTAAGCCATGTTTCACGTGAAAGGGTTCGTGACGAGCTCATGAGGATACTTAATTCAAAACAGCCAATGAACGCACTCGTTCTTGCACAGCAGCTAAGGATACTGGAATTCATTGTTCCAGATCTCATTCGTGGTATCGGTGTCGAGCAAAATCAGGCACATTCATACGATGTTTTCGGGCATAATCTCCGCACAATGCAGCATGCTGCTGATAAAGATTGGGGATTTGATATACGCCTTGCTGGCCTCTACCACGACATATCTAAGCCAGAGACTCGCCGATGGGTGGAAGAAAAGAAGGATTGGAGCTTCCATGGGCATGAAGTTGTTGGTTCACGTGTAACAAAAAAGGCGCTCGAAGACCTTCATTTTTCACGTGAAACTATAGACAAGGTCGTTAAACTGGTGCGTTGGCACATGTTCTTCTCTGATCCTGAGCAGATAACTCTGTCGGCAGTGCGTCGCATGATAAAGAACGTTGGCGAGGAGAATATAATGGACCTGCTCAATCTTCGTATCTGCGACCGTATAGGGACAGGAAGGCCTAAAGAACAGCCATTTCGCTTCCGTAAGTATAAAGCAATGGTAGATCAGGCGCTTCGGGACCCAATTTCAGTAGCAATGCTAAAAACGAACGGGAAACACATTATGGAAATGTTCCACGTGAACCCTGGACCGAAGCTAGGTTGGGCACTCAATGCTCTTCTTGAGGAAATACTTGATGATTCTGCAAAAAATACCGAGGAATACCTTGATAAACGTACTGGAGAACTACTTAAAATGCCTGAAATTGAGTTAAAAAAGCTTGGGGAAGCAGGGAAGCAGCGTAGGGAAGCGGCTGAAGACGAGGAAATAAAGCATATAATGGAGAAACATCACGTCTGTTAATCACTTGGCGGTCACTTGGCGGTGAAACCGCCAAGTTCGATCGGCGTGCTTTCGTACTAAGTGGTTCACGTGAGACATACGACTACACAAAGACTTACAGGAAAGACCACAATATTTGTGAAGGTCAGACCTTCACAAATATTGTTGATAAAAACAAAAAAGCCACCCTAGTGGTGGCCGGAGACAAAAAGGAGCTTTGGGCGTAATGGGGCCTCCGACCCGAGAATGAGGGTAGCTTTTGTACGATACTTAGCATGCTGGCGCTTTCACGTGGAACACCGTGCGCAGGACTTATACGCGGATCGCCGCGACGTAGGCAGGCACCTCGAGAAGCGCACCGATGCCGACGGATGCTTTTTCTTTCAAGAACTATATAAAGATCATCTCTTCCTTTGCCAATACTATTCTAGTAAAGGACATTGTAAAGGACACTCTGTGGATAACTTGTCCTTTACAAGAGGGATATGGAAAGAGGGCAGTGGTCGGAGCCGTAAATCTCAGGATGAATTTCCGCTTTTTTTATACAGTTCATAAGTTCGTTCGAGATGAAAAAGTAGTCGAGGCGCCAGCCTACATTTCGGTCTCGTGCGCGAGTCTTCATATCCCAATACGTGTAGGCGTCCTTAGTATGTGGGTGAAAATGACGGAATGAGTCTATATATCCAGAACTGACGACTTCGTCTATCCAGGCACGCTCTTCAGGCAAAAACCCAGTATTATTCTCATTTTCCTTGGGTCTGGTGAGGTCGATCTCTTCATGGGCCGTGTTGATGTCGCCGCAGAATATAACCGGCTTTTGCTTGCGGAGCTTTTCTATAAATGTGAGAAATGAGTCATAAAAGCGCATTTTGTAATCGAGTCGTTCTGGGCCTTGTCCGCCGTTGGGGAAGTATGCGTTTATGAGCCAAAAGTCCTCATATTCAGCGCCAACGAGGCGTCCTTCCTGGTCAAACTCCTTTATTCCCATGCCATAGATAACATTCAAAGGTTCTATTTTTGAGTAAATGGCGACACCACTATAGCCTTTGCGCACTTGGCACGACGAAAAGAACGATCGGAATCCAGCAGGGGAGAGCATTGCCTCTGAAACTTGTTCAGGGTGCGCTTTCGTCTCTTGGAGGCAAAATATGTCTGGTTTCGCGCCCTTTAAAAAGGATTCCCAGTAACCATTCTTTGCGAGCGAGCGTAACCCATTCACATTCCACGAGACTATTTTCATACGGGAACTATATCAGACGCTCTCTAGAGTGCGGGCGGTATTGGTTCTCCACATCCTCTAAGAAGGCAACACCTCTCACAGATAAGCTATACTACAAAAAGCATTCACACATGACTCGTTCTCACACCATCCTTCTCGCAGTGCTAGTGTCCATCACCGGAGTTTTCTCTTTTGCTCCCTCTGCATCCGCACAAACTGCGACAGAAACAGTCTCCCTCATCCGCCAAGACTGTACCGGATACACTTCCTGCTACACCTCTCTCTCTGCCTGGGAAGCAGCACGACAGAGAGATCTTGTTGCTGCCAATCAGATAGAAGTGGCCAGAATTGAAGGGACATGGACGAAT
>CAYHNH010000016.1:0-2799 GCA_964358005.1 uncultured Candidatus Saccharibacteria bacterium
GTCAGACTTTCGCCAGATCTATCAATACATCGCTCACTACGCTCATCGCCCTCGTCGTCCTCTATGTTCTCGGTGGTTCTACGACGGAGCATTTTGCTCTGGTCCTCATCATCGGTATCGCTGCTGGTACCTACTCGTCTATCTTCGTCGGGTCTCCGCTCCTGGTGACTCTCGAGAAGTGGCAGAAGGCTAAGAAGAAATAGGGACCTTTAAAGTGTGGATGGTGGTGGTGGGGGGACGTGTTACCTCGCTCCACCGGGTTTTTTTCGTATACAATAATGAACAGATGTGGTGCTATCAGGGCAGATTCCTCCACCACGAATATTTACTAACGTAGTATCCTTGCTTATTTGGCGGAGAATTTAAAAAAGTGTTTTATTGCATAATAGTTACCTATTCATGTAAATGAAATTTTCTGTCTAAAACAAGAAGTCCTCCCACCAGGCAAGCGGCTTTTCAAAGACAAAAAACCGTACGCAAGGGCGTACGGGTAATAGGCACGGGGGTTTGAGGACGAGGACAATGTGCTCCAAGACCTCAAGCCCTAAGCGCCTCCAACTCTTGCGGCACGTCCTCAAGCGATGCGCTCCGAAGGAGGACGAACAGGCTGGCCAGGATGTCGTTGAGCTCCATCGACACACACTTCTTGCGATGCAACAGGCTGCCCAGCTTCAGAAAGGCACGGTTGCCCAGGATATTCTGAATCAGAGGCTTGGCTTTGCCGCTCTTCATGAGCTTCAAGAATCCAAGGGGCATCGCTTCGCGCGTGCACGGCAGATGGGCGAAGATATACGGCATCCAGTAGCGATGAGGCCGCTGGGCTTTTGCTGTGAGCACCTGGACCATCATGCTGTTGCAACAGTAGCCTCCGGCATCGGAGGAGATCTCCGGCCGTGGTAGTCGGGCCGCAACGCAATTGCTGATGAAGGCTTCGAGATTCCAGGGCCGTGTGTCGATGCCGAGGGTCGCTCCAGAGGGGTGCGCATTCGTGACCGGCCTGCCATTCTCCTGGGGGGAGCAATAGACGGGATGATTGGTCACATTGCGTGCCTTGGTCTCAACGCAGAGCGATTTCTTGGAAGACGACATGCCAAGCGAGATTATCGCTGATGCCCGGTGCTGGAAAGCCATCTCGAGCATTTGGGTCCCGCGATCGTAGTGCGGGATATTAGCCGGCAGGGTTTCCGTGCGGAATTCGAAGCTGAACGATGGGTCAGCCCTTCCGGCAAGGCATTTCGCGACCTGCTGGCTAGAATTTGCCGGATACGGACCAAAGTCGCTGAATGAGGTGATGAACACTTTTTTCATTTGGCACCTACGCTTTCGGCCTTCAGGGTTTCGAGGAGCTTGGCGCGGAGGCGCTCGCGCGTGGCGGGCGTCACACGGGCTTTTCGCTCGTCGAGATCCTCGGTCTGATTGGAAGAGCGGAGCTCTTGCGCGATGGCCGGGTAATCCGAAGGATCGATAGCGATCACCCCGGCACAGCCGGCGGCGATCTCAGGATGGATGTTCTCAGGATCGGCCAGGATGATGTCATCCGGCTCGAAGAACATCCTGCCAACCGTGGAGTCGCTCACCGCGCACGGAATGCCCTGTTGGAGCATGCCTTGACGCAGGCTGGCATTGGTCACGACCACGAGGAGCCAGCGGGGGACAGACTGCAAAAATGTGATGACTGATCCATCCAGGCCTCTGACGGCTACGATGATCTTCTTCATGGGGGTATGAGGTTGAGGTGGACTATGCGGATACATACGGTATCTGCTCTGGAAGTAAGACTAGCACTATATTTATGGCCGTCAATCGTGGTAATCTGTTCCTTCATGGCCAAAGGCAAACAAAGTCAGGGGGTTCAGACATTCAGCGGGGATACTATCATTCGGTTCGATGAGGTGTCCTTCGAATACGGCCACAATAAGCCTATACTCGACCAGGTGAGCTTTACCGTGCGCCGGGGCACCAAAGTCACCATAATGGGTCAAAATGGGGCTGGGAAGACCACTATATTCGGGCTCATCCTAGGCGCGGCTGGGCAGGAAGGCTACAAACCGGAATCGGGCGAGATCCACATCACCAAGGGCTCGACTGTAGCCACTGCCCGCCAAGTCATACCGCGCGATCAGCTGGAGCTCACGGTCCGCGAATTCTTCACCTACGCCCTCGAGAGTGGCGGCCGTCCGAAAGTCTACGACCTGGATCCGCGCATAGACACTGTGCTCGAGGTAGTGAACCTTCATACACATAAGGACTCGACCCCTCTCAAGGACCGCATCGTAAAGACATTCTCTGGCGGTCAGCAGGCACGCCTGCTCCTAGCCTCGGCTCTCATCCAGAACCCGGACATCCTGCTCCTCGACGAGCCGACCAACAATCTCGACAAGGCCGGTATCGAGCACTTGACGCAATTCCTCATAGACTACAAGAAGACCTGCCTGGTCATATCCCACGACGCTGAATTCCTGAATGCATTCACGCACGGTGTCCTCTATCTGGACGTCCACAGCCGCAAGGTGGAGCAGTACGTCGGCGACTACAAGGACGTGGTGGGGGAGATCCAGGCGCGCATCGAGAAGGAGAACATGGAGAATGCCCGCCTAGCCAAGGAGATCCAGGCCAAGAAAGACCAGGCCGGCATCTTCGCCATGAAGGGCGGCCAGATGCGTCTGGTGGCCAAGCGCATGCGCGAGAAGGCCGAGGAGCTGGAGGAAGATATCGTGGATGTGAGGAAGGAAGACAAGACGATCAAGGACTTCACCATACCTTCACAGCCGGATCTCATAGGCGAGGTCATCAAGATCA